>JBEKHO010000021.1:0-170717 GCA_050012215.1 Steroidobacteraceae bacterium | reverse complement strand
GATCTTACATGAGATTTTCCGCGGATTTTTTTGATCGGCAAGCGGTGCTACGATCTTCCCATGTTTCACCTACGGAGTTTGGCCGATGAATAACGCTAAAAAATTGTGTACGTCGCTGAGTTTGGCCGCGCTTATGCTCGGAGGCGTGGGCAGCGCTTTGGCGGAGCCTCCGCACGGCGGCGGCGGAGAGCCACACGGTGGCGGAGAGCCGCATGGCGGAGGGGCGCCGCATGGTGCACCCGCTCGCGGAGAGCCGCACGCAGGTCCGCAAGGATATTCGCGGGTGACTGAGCCGAAGGGCTGGGACGCGCGTCCCGCCAACGCCGATCGCGGCGCCTATCAGCACAACTTCCAGGCGGCGCGCAGTTTTAGAATCGGGCCATACCACCGGCCCCCGGGCTGGGCTGCGCGGCGTTGGGGCTACGGGCAGATTCTGCCGCGTGCGTATTGGGCTTCACGGTATGTGATTGGAGACTACTGGCTCTTTGCGCTGGAAGTGCCGCCCGGCGGCTACGAGTGGGTGCGCGACGGCAGCGATGCGCTGTTGATCGACACCAACACCGGCGAAATCCTGCAAGTCGAGTACGGCGTGTTCGCTTAGCATTCTGTTCAATGGGTGCGGGCGCTGCCGCGAGCAGCGCCCGCACCTACGCGCGAATCGGATAAATCCCACGGCAGGAACCCGCGAGCGCTCGATCAACCGAAAGCCACCGTCCGCGTTACAAGTATCTGGGACGAGAGAATCGGGTTATCGAGGGAAGATAGAGATGTCGTGGTTCCTCCATGAGGGCAGCGCGCTGCATTACCTGCAGCGCGGACGAGGCGAGCCGCTGTTGCTGATACACGGTCTGGGTTCGAGCGGCGCAGACTGGGCGTGGCAGGTGGCGGCATTGGAACGCAAGTTCCGGGTGATCGTGCCGGACCTACCGGGTAGCGGACATAGCGCACCGCTTAATGGGATCTGCAGCATTGAAGGTTTGGCGCGCTCGCTGTGGGCCTTATGCGATCACCTCGGGCTGGGCTCCGTCAACGTCGTCGGCTTCTCGCTGGGCGGCGCCGTCAGTCTGGAAATGGCCCTGCAGCGCCCCGAGCGCGTGCGGCGCCTCGGGCTCATCAACAGTCTCGCCAACTATCGGCTCGATCACTGGAGCAAGTGGATCGAAGCGGCGCTGACGCTCGTGCTCGTCCCGCTGCTCGGCATGCGGCGTGCCGCCCGCCTCGCCGCCAGACGCTTGTTTCCCATGCCTTGGCAGGGTGTGTTGCGGGAACGTGCTGCCGCCGTGGTGAGCGCCATGCCGCCGGGCAATTATTTGTTGACCGGCCGCGCGCTGCTCGCGTGGACAGCCCTCGAGAGGCTGCATCTCATCAAATCTAAAACGTTGGTGATCGCCGCGGAAAATGACTTCACGCCGCTCGCGGAAAAGCGCGCATTGGCCGCCGCGCTGGGTGCGCAGTTCATCACGATCCGCGGCTCACGTCATGGCACCCCCTTTGACGCGGTGGCGGCGACCAATGCCGCATTGACCGCTTTCGTCGATGACCTGCCATTGCCTCACGGCGGACGCTGGAGGTGCGATCGGAGCTCTCGAGCGCTGCGATTCCCGGGCAGTCTGGCGGACGAGCATGCCGCCAGCGCGGCGTCGATCGCCGCTGGCGCGCCGACTGCCGCGCTGGTGTGACTGGTTCGCTCGACCCGCCGGTTTGACTTGCAGACGCTCGCTACTTAGCATTCGTGGGACTGTGCACACGCCGCGCAAGTGGTTCCAGCGCTTTGCACTGAGCCCGACCGATCTTCTTCGCGATCGCACCTACCGGCGATTGTGGACCTCCATCCTGATCTCCTCGTTCGGTGGGCAGGTCACGCTCCTCGCGCTGCCGCTCTCGGCGGCGGTCCTGCTGCACGCATCGCCCACGCAAATGGGCTTTTTGGCAGCCGCTGAAATCGTGCCTTTTGCGCTGTTCTCGCTGCCCACCGGCGTGTGGCTGGATCGGGTGCGCAAGCTTCCCGTTTATGTCATCGGCGAGTTGTCGATATCCGCGACCGTGGCCTCGGTGCCGCTTGCCTGGTGGCTCGGACGGCTGTCGATCGATTGGCTCTACGTGGTTGCCTTCGTGATCGGTGCGGTCAACACCACGTCCGGGAGCGCCGCGCAGATCGTGCTGACCCAGATCGTACCGCGCGAGCGGCTGGTCGAGGCGCATGCCAAGAACGCGCTGGCGTCATCCACTGCCGAGGTCACCGGGCCCGGCGCTGCCGGCGCGCTGATCAAGATCGCGGGGGCGCCGCTCGCGCTGCTCGCGGATGCTGCGCTGTTGCTGGTCTCTGCGACCATCCTGCGGGGCGTCAAGGTGATCGAGACACCCGGCACCCTCAAGATCGCTTTCTGGCCCGCGATGCGCGAGGGTCTGGACTTCGTTCGCGGACACCGGCTGCTCGTCGCCATGGCGAGCTGCGTCGGTGTCTGGCAGATGTGCAATCAAGCGGCGACTGTCGTCCATATCCTGTTCGCCACGCGGCAGTTGGGCCTCTCCGCCCGGGCAGTAGGCTTCAGCTACGTCGCTTTGGGGGCCGGCACGGTGCTCGCCAGCGCGCTTGGGTCTCGGGTCGTGAGGCGGTTGGGGCCGGGTCCGACGATGGTGCTCGGATTTGCCATCAGCGGATTCGGATGGGTGGTGCTCGCCTGTGCGCCGTTGAACCGCCTCGGTATCGCCGCCTATCCCTTGATGCTTTTGTTTTATGGGGTGGGCGCAGTATTCATCACCATTAATTTTCTGTCATTGCGCCAGTCGGTAACACCCGGTCCCATGCTCGGCCGGATGACCAGCACCATGCGCTGGTTGATTCTCCTGCCGGCGGGACCGGGCGCGCTGATCGGGGGATGGCTCGGCGAACACGTCGGCTTGCGCGTCGCGTTGGGCTTTGCGGGGGCCACCGCGCTGTTGCTGGCGGCGGTCGCAGCGCGTCTTCAAGTGATACGCAGCGTGAAAACGCTTCCGACGCTCAAGGCCGAAGCCATCACGCCCTACTCATCGGACATCGACGCGAACGTGTGACCCGGCTTTCGCCGGCGGCGCCGCAAAATGCGGTGTCGTCCTACAGACGCAAAGCGGGGCGTCAACCGAGCATCCCTCGCGCACGTTATGCCATTGGAATCAGGAGTATCGAGATATGAACCAATTTGGAAAAGCATTGATCGTCAGTCTGAGCATGGCGGGCAGCGCCGTCGTTGCGCCCGTGGTTGCTTCGGCTGCTGTGGGAGTGGATATCACCGTGGCGCCGCCCGAGCCGCGCGTGGAGGTGGTGCCGCCACCGCGTGCAGGCTTCGTCTGGGCTCCGGGATACTGGGAGTGGCGAGGCGGTGCGCACGCCTGGATTCCGGGCCGCTGGGTCGGCGAGCGCCGGGGCTATCATTGGGCTCCGGATCGCTGGGAACAGCGGGGTGATCACTGGCATCACTGGCGCGGTCACTGGGAACGCTAAACCCTGGAGCGGCAGGGCGCAGGCTCGTCAACCGTCATCTCGAGCCTGCGCCCTCGGGCCAATTCGGTCATGTGAATTGAGTCAGACATTAATAGGTAGCTTCAACTCTTTGATTTAGCTAAGATCGCCGCCTCATGAACATTGCGGCTGACGGTCTTGGCGTTGAAGCAGTCCACGTTTGGCGTGGCGATCGCCACGTCTTGAAGGCTGTGAGCCTGCACATCAAGCCGCGCGAAGTGCTGCACATCTCGGGCAGAAACGGCAGCGGCAAGACGACGCTCCTCAAGGTCGCGTGCGGTCTGCTGAGACCGGAGCAGGGGCGGGTCACCTGGCTGGGCCGATCCATCTCCGAGGTACGCTCCGACTATCAGCGCGCGCTCGCCTACGCTTCGCACGAGCCTGCGCTCAAAGGCGATCTGACCGCGCTCGAAAATCTGCGCTTCATGGTCGGCCTCAGGCGCCGCGCGAGTGCCGCCGAACTCGCCGGCTGTCTGCAGCGGACCGGTGTCGAAGGCTGCGCGGATCTGCCGGTGCGGGTGCTGTCGGCGGGACAGCGCCGGCGCGTCGCCATGGCCCGGGTGCTCGGGATGCGCGCTCCGCTCTGGCTGCTGGACGAGCCGTTCACCAACCTCGATGCCGGCGGCTCCGAGACTTTCGCGGCACTCATCGCGGAACACGTGAGCGAGGGTGGCATGGCGGTGGTGGTCGCCCACCATGAGCTCGTGCTCCCCACTGAGGCGCGCCGGCTGGAGCTGCCCGGATGAGCGCCGCCCATGCCCTGTCGCTCGTGGTCGGACGTGAGCTGCGTCTCAGTTTCCGGCGTCCGGACCAACTTCTGCAGCCGCTGGTGTTCTTTCTCATCGTGACCACCCTGTTTCCCCTCGGATTGAACCTTCAGTTGTCGCTGCTGAAGGACATGGCGCCCGGTGTGCTTTGGACGGCCGCGCTGCTATCGTCGCTCTTGTCGCTCGAATCGCTGTTCAAGGGCGACGCGGACGACGGCACGCTCGAGCAGCTGGCGCTGTCCGGCCACAGCTTGACCTTGATCGTGATCGGCAAGACGGCGGCCCATTGGCTTCTGAGCGGCGCGGCCCTGGTGCTGGCGTCGCCCCTGGTCGCCATCGCGCTCGGTATCCCAACCACGGCGTTCGGCACCATGCTTGCGAGCCTCGCGCTCGGCACCATGACCTTGAGCTGGCTCGGTTCGATCGGCGCAGCGCTGACGGTGGGCCTGAAACGCGGCAACGTGCTTTTGTCGTTGATCGTGCTGCCGCTTGCCATGCCATTGCTGATCTTCGGCGCCGGCGCAACGGACCGCGCCATCTCGGGGACTAGCCCGGCGGGGGCCCTGTATTTTCTTGGATCGTTATGCGTATTCACCTGTACTCTTGCACCCTTCGCGGCTTCGGCTGCGCTGCGCATCACGCTCGAATGACGCTCGGAAAGACTTAAGGCACATGTGGACGTGGTTTTATCGCTTGGCCTCTCCTCCGTTCGTGTACCGGACGGCGGCCGCTTGCACGCCTTGGTTCATGGCGGCGGCGGTTGCGGCCATCGGCTACGGCACGATCGCAGGTCTGGTGTTTGCGCCTCCCGATTACCAGCAGGGCAACGCCTTTCGGATCATTTACGTGCATGCGCCGAGCGCCTGGCTCTCGATGTTCGCCTACACCACCCTGGCCGTGGCGGGCGCGATCGGGCTGATCTGGCGCATCAAGATGGGCCATGCGGTGGCGGCGGCGAGCGCCCCCATCGGCGCCTCCTTCGCGCTGGCGGCACTGGTCACCGGGTCGCTCTGGGGGCGCCCCATGTGGGGAACTTACTGGGCCTGGGACCCGAGGCTCACTTCCGAGCTCATCCTGTTGTTTCTATACGTCGGAGTGATGTCCCTGCGCTCCGCGTTCGAGGATCCCGGCCGCGGCGACCGCGCTGCGGCGCTTCTCGCCATTGTCGGGGTTGTCAATATCCCCATCATCCATTACTCGGTTGTTTGGTGGAACTCACTGCATCAAGGGGCTACGGTTGCTAAAATCGGCATGCCGGAGATGCCCGGCAGCATGCTCTGGCCCCTGCTGTCCATGCTGCTGGGCTTCATGTGCTTTTACGGAGCGGTGTTGTGTATGCGGCTGCGCGGCGAGGTGCTCAATAGAGAGCGCCAGGCAGCGTGGGTGCGGGAGGCGGTGAGATCGTGAGTGCAGGCGGATTTTGGTCGATGGGCGGTTACGCGCGCTTCGTGTGGCCGTGCTTCGCGTTGGTGTTCGGCGTCCTCGCCTGGAATCTCTGGGCGGCGAACCGTTATCAGGCCGAGGCGCGCAAGCGGGCGCAGCGAGCGCTCGCCATGATGGGAGATCACCCGTGACGCCGCGGCGCAAGCGTCTTTTCGTGGTGCTGGCGATCTTGGGCGGCGTCGCCGCCTCGGTGTCGCTGGCGGTGATGGCCTCGCGCCAGAACATCATGTTTTATTACGACCCGAGCCAGATCGCCGCCGGCCAGGCGCCCGCCAACAAGCGCTTCCGCGTGGGCGGCATGGTCGTGAAAGGGAGCTTGGCGCGCAAGCCCGGTGACCTGCAGGTGCGCTTCGTGCTGACCGATTTCGCGCATCAGATACCGGTCGAATATACGGGCGTCCTCCCCGACCTGTTCCGCGAAGGTCAAGGGATCATCGCGCATGGGACCCTGGGACCTGACGGCGCCTTTGTCGCCGATGAGGTGCTCGCCAAGCACGATGAGAAATACATGCCCCCGGAGGTCGCGGCTTCGTTGAAGCGCAATCCGCCGCCGGCCCACCCGGGTAGTTAGGAAGGAGTCGTCATGGCAGCGGAACTCGGCATATTTGCCCTCATCCTCGCCTTCGTGTTGAGCCTCGCGCAGGCCTTTTTCGGGTTGATCGGCGCCTATCGCGTCAATGGCGACTGGATGGCGGTCGCGCGCCCGGCGGTCTCGGGACAATTCGTCTTCGTTGCGGTGGCGTTCTCCTGTCTCGTGTACTGCTTCGTGACGAATGACTTCTCCGTATCCTACGTGGCGCACAATTCGAACACGCATTTGCCGCTGTTCTACCGCGTGGCGGCGCTCTGGGGCGCGCACGAGGGCTCGCTGCTGCTGTGGATCTCCATTCTCGCCATCTGGAGCCTGGCGGTCGCCGCATTCAGCCGGCAGCTGCCGATCACTTTCTCCAGCCGGGTGCTCGGCATCATGGGACTCATCAGCGCGGGCTTCATGCTGTTCACGCTGTGGACCTCGAATCCCTTCCTTCGGCTGATGCCGGCTGAGCGCGACGGCGCCGATTTGAATCCGGTGTTGCAGGATTTTGCGCTCGCCATTCATCCGCCCATGCTCTACACCGGGTATGTGGGGTTCTCGGTCGCCTTTGCATTCGCGTGCGCCGCGATGCTCGAGGGGCGGCTCGACCAAGCCTGGGCCAAGTGGACACGTCCCTGGACCATTTTTGCGTGGACGTTTCAGACCATCGGCATCGCGCTCGGCAGCTGGTGGGCCTATTACGAGCTGGGATGGGGCGGCTGGTGGTTCTGGGACCCGGTGGAAAACGCGTCCTTCATGCCCTGGCTCGTGGGCACCGCCTTGATCCATTCTTTGAGCGTCACCGAGAAGCGCGGCATCTTCAAGAGCTGGACGCTGCTATTGGCGATCTTCGCCTTCTCGCTGAGCCTCGTGGGCACGTTCCTGGTGCGATCGGGCGTGCTCGTCTCCGTGCACTCGTTCGCCACCGACCCGCAACGGGGCCTCTACATCCTGGCGTTCCTCACCCTGACCATCGGCGGTTCCCTGACGCTCTACGCGTGGCGCGCCCCGAAGCTGTACGTCCCCGGAGGTTTCGAGCCGTTCTCCCGGGAATTCTTCCTGCTGGTGAACAACGTGATCCTGGTGAGCGTCGCGGGGCTGGTGCTGTGGGGGACACTCTCGCCGCTGGTGTACGAGCTCTTCAATTTGGGCAAAATTTCCGTGGGTCCGCCGGTGTTCGCCGTGATGTTCCTGGTGCCGATGTTTCCGCTGATGGTGTTTCTCGCCATCGGCATGCATTCGGCTTGGCGCCGCGGCAGACTCACCGCATCGGCGAGGCCGCTCTGGTGGTTGCTCGGCGCGGCCGCGCTGGTGTCCGTGCTGGTGCAGGGGGTGGGATTCGGCACGTTCCACTGGATCGGCCTCATCGGTCTGCTGTTCGGTTTCTGGATCATTTTCTCGGCCTTGATCGAGCCGGTCCAGAGGCTTCGCCGCGGCCAGAAGCTCACGTCGGGCCTGCTCGGCATGGTGGTCGCGCACATCGGAGTCGGCGTATTCGCCATCGGCGCGAGCGGCGTGGAGAGCTACAAGGTCGAAAAGGACGTCGCCTTGAAGCCGGGCATGACCTATTCGATCGCCGGTTACGATTTTCGTTACGTCAGCTCCGCCGAGGTCAAAGGACCCAACTACGATGCGGTACGGGCCGAGGTCGATGTGACGCGCAACGGAAAGCTGGTGACCGTGCTCAGGCCGGAGAAGCGCCATTTCTGGGTGCAGCAGACCGACAACAGTCAGGCGGCGATTTCCGTCAGCTGGGCGCGCGATCTGTTCGTGGCCATGGGCAATCCGCTGGGCGCCGATGCCTGGAGCATGCGCATTCAATACAAGCCCTTGGTTCGTTACATCTGGCTGGGTGCGGTGATCATGGCGATCGGCGGTGTGATCGCCGCGACCGACCGGCGCTACCGCATTCGCGTCGAGAAGCGCTCGACGGAACCGGTGGCGGCTCCGCCGGCGCCGGAGCCCAGTCTCGGGTCGGCCTGATGTGGAAGTTCCTCATCCCGGTGGCGGCATTCGTCGCGCTCGCCGTGCTGTTCGCCTTGGGGCTCAATCCCAAACGGGACATCCATGCATTGCCGTCGCCGCTGATCGGAAAGCCGGCTCCGGCCTTCGATCTCACCGATGTGATGGACCCTTCCCGCCATGTCGACAACACGGCCTTGAAGGGCCAGGTTTACGTGCTCAACGTGTGGGGAACCTGGTGCTTCGAGTGCCGGGCCGAGCACGATGAGCTGCTGGCCATCGCCCGGCAGCACGTGGTGCCTCTCATCGGGCTCGATTACATGGATCAGCGCGAGAAGGCGCAGCAATGGCTGACCCAGCTGGGTAACCCGTATCAGGGCGTCGGTTTCGATACGGACGGCAGGACCGCGATCAACTGGGGCGTGTACGGCGCGCCCGAGACCTATCTGGTCGACGGCCGCGGGCAGATCCTCTACAAATTCATCTCGCCCATCACGCCTGATGTTTGGGAGCGCGAATTTCTGCCGCGCATCAGCGCGGCGCAACGGAGCGGCACGTGATCCGCCGACGTCTTCTGGTGGCGGCGCTCGTGCTGGCGACGGCGGCGGGATCGGCGCTCGGCGCCAGCGACCCGACCGTGGATGTCTACGGCCAGATCGAGAATCATGCGCTGCAGTCGCGCTACGATCACATCACCCAGGATCTTCGCTGCCTGGTCTGTCAAAACGAATCGATCGCCGACTCCAATGTGGAGCTTGCCAGCGATCTGCGCCGCCAGGTTCGCGAGATGCTGATCGCCGGCAAGAGCGACGATGATATTTTTCAATACATGACGGACCGCTACGGCGAGTTCGTCCGCTTCAATCCACCGCTGACGCCGAAGACTTGGCTGATTTGGGGCGCGCCCTTCATCATGGTGGCGGTGGGAGCCATTGTCATCATTCGCATCGCGCGTCACCGCGCGCGCCTGCCCGTGGATGACGAGCCAGCCTCGGAAACCAAATAAGCCATGACAACCTTTCTCGTCATTGCAGTGTTCATGGCTGCGATCGCCGCGACGGCCGTCGCTTGGCCATTGCTGCGCAGCCGTGGCAGCCGGCTCGCAGGCGTCGCGGCAGGAATTCTGGTCATGGCCGCCGCCGCCGGACTGTATCCGCTTTGGTCGAACTGGAACTGGCATGAAGCGCCACCGGCGGCTTCCGGGGCGAGTCCGCAGGTCCTTGCCATGGTCGCGGAACTCGAGCGCAAGATGCAGGCGGCACCGAATGACATCAAGGGTTGGCTGCTCCTGGGACGCTCGTACATTGCTTTGGAGCGCACCGACGATGCCGTGACGGCCTACGAGCACGCGCACCGCCTCGATGCGAATAACGTCGAGGCCATGCTCGGCTTGGGGGAGGCGCTGAGCATGCGCGCAGGCGGCGACATCACCGCGCCGGCCGGAGAATTGTTCGAGCGCGCAGTGAGCCTGGAGCCGGACGATCCGAAGGCGCTGCTCTACAGCGGATTCGGTGCCGCCACGCGCGGCGATCGGGCCACGGCCCGCAAGCGCTGGTTGGCACTCAAGGCCATGCATCCGCCGGCCGAAATTGATGCGTTGCTGGACCAACGGATCGCGGAGCTCGGCACCGCCGATCTGGCGGCAGGGGGCGCCGCAGCGGGAGCTGGTGAGGGGACGGCCGGGGCGTCATTGACGGCCACACCGGCGGCGGCGCAATCGACCGCGCAAGCGACCGTCAATCTCTCCATTGCACCGGCGTTGAAGACCCGCCTCACCGCCGCAGCGGCGCTGTTCATATTCGCCCGGGAGCCGGGCGGACAGGGTCCGCCACTCGCCGCCAAACGCCTCACCAGCGCCGCGATCGGCACACAAATCCATCTCTCATCCGCGGATTCCATGGTCCCGGGCCGAATGCTCACGGCAGGCCAGAAGGTATCGATCACGGCGCGCGTCTCTTTCAGCGGGCAGCCGTTGCCTGCGGCGGGCGATTTATATGGTGAACTTACCTATGATGTGGGTCATGACGGCGTGCGCGAGCTCGTCATCGACCGGGTTGCACAATAGGGTCCACTCCCATGAGCGTCGCGAAGAGTTTGCTGGCAGGGCGAATCGTCGAGGACAGCCTGTTTCCTTATCCGCGTCTGCGCGAGAAAGACCGCGAGGTCTTGGGAATGATGCTCGACGCCATCGATCAGTTTCTGACGCCCCGCCACGCGGAGTTCGCGGGCTGGGATCGAGAGGCGGCACAGCCGCAGGAGTTCATCCAGGGATTACGCGATCTCGGGCTCTTCGGGCTCATCATTCCGGAGGAACACGGCGGCCTCGGATTGTCGAATTCCGGCTATGCGCGCGTTCTGAGCCAGACCAGCACCCACGACAGCTCGGTGTCGCTCACCATCGGCGCCCACAGCTCCATCGGCATGAAGGGCATTCTGCTGTTCGGTACCCCTGAGCAGCGCGCGCGCTACCTGCCGAAGCTCGCGAGCGGCGAAATGATCGCCGCCTTCTGTTTGACGGAATCGAGCGCGGGATCCGATGCCGCCTCGATCCGCACGCGGGCTGAAAAAGGCGCGGACGGGGTCTGGACGCTCAACGGCGAGAAGATCTGGATCACCAACGGCGGGATCGCGGACCTGTACACGGTGTTCGCGCGCACGGCCTCCGATGGCGGCAAGATCAGCGCCTTCATCGTGGAGGCGGCTTGGCCGGGAGTGAGCCACGGGCACCACGAGGATAAAATGGGGATCCGCGCCTCCTCGACCACCACGGTGAGCTTCACCGACGTGAAGGTGCCTGCCGAGAACGTGCTGGACTCCGAGGGCAAGGGATTCAAGGTTGCGATGGCGATCTTGAACAACGGCCGCACCGGCTTGGGGGGTGGTGCCGTCGGCGGCATGAAGACCCTGATCGGGCTCGCGGTTCAGCAGTCCCAGACGCGCAAGCAATTCGGCGAGCCCATCGCCGACTTTGGGCTGGTGCGCGAAAAAATCGCGCAGATGACGGTCGAATGCTTCGCCGCCGAGAGTGTCGTGTGGATGGTCGGGCATTTCATCGATTCCGCGATGGACGATTATTCGGTCGAGGCGGCAATCAGCAAAGTTTACGCGAGCGAAGCCATCCAGCGGGCGGCCTATGAGGCGCTGCAGATCGCCGCGGGTACGGGCTTCATGAGGGACGCCCCCTATGAGCAGATCACGCGTGACTGCCGAATTTTGTCCATCTTCGAGGGAACCAACGAGGTTCTGCGGCTCTACATCGCCCTCTCCGGACTGAAGGATCTGGGCAAGTCCTACAGTGAGCTGAAGGCGGCGGTGGACGACATCTTCAACAAGCCGATCAAGGGCTTTGGAGTGCTCGCGGATTACGCCGAGAAGCGGCTGACTCGCGCCACGGGTGTCGGGCGCGATAAGCTCGTCGGCAAGATACCGGCACCCCTGCGCGAGGCGGCGACCACGTTCGAGAAATACACCGTCGAACTCGCCAAGGTGGCCGACTTCTTGCTGCGCAAATACGGCAAGAGCATCGCTGCGCGGCAGCACATGCTGAAGCGTGTGGCTGACATGACCATTGATTTGTTCGTGGGTCTTTGCGTATTGTCGCGCGCGACGACGTTGGCCGCAGAGCCCGGTGATGAGGGCCGGCAGGCCGTCGCCATTGCGCACACCTTCGCGCGTCAGGCCAAGCGCCGATTGGCGAACAATGTGCGGCGCATCGAGCGCAACGAGGACGAGGAGATGGAGCTCTTGGCGGCCTTCATCTTGGATAAGGGAAAATATCCATGGGACATCGTTAAATGAGTGTTTCCGCCGATGAGCGGCTCGGCCGGGTGGATTCCTGGCTGACGCCGCGGCGTATCGTTTGGGCGGTCGTCGGCGTCGCCGCCTTGATTGTGATTCTGCTGGCGGTCCGGCTGACTCAAAGCGTGGCGGCCAATCGCTCGGTCACCAATAAAGGGTCCATACCCTCGGTCACGGTTACCGAGGCGGGGCTGAGCTCCCAGCCGAGCACGGTCAGCATCATCGGCACCATCAGCGCGCGCTTCGACACACCCATCGGCGTGGAGGGCGACGGCGGCCGCGTTTCGGCGGTCCTCGTGGAAGCCGGCGATCATGTGCACCGCGGGCAGGTGCTGGCGCGCATCGACACCTCGGTGCTCGAGCCTCAGGTGGCGAATCTGCAGGCAGCGCTCGAGCTCGCGCGCGCCGAATCGGAGCTGGCCGCCGCCGAGTACCGCCGCGCGCAGGCAGTCGGCGCCGCGGGCGCGCTGTCGGCCGAAGAGACCGAGAAGCGGCGTTCGAACTCGGTGACGGCGGCTGCCAAGGTGAAAGTGGCGGCGGCGCAGCTCGCAGAGGCTGATGCGAAACTTGCGCGGGCACAGGTGCGGGCCCCCGGCGAGGGAACGCTGTTGACGCGCACGGTGGAGGTGGGACAGACCGTCGCACCCGGCGCCACGCTGTTCCGTCTGGCGGAGGGAAACGAGGTCGAGTTGCGCGGCGAAGTCGCCGAGCAGGACCTCTCGCTCCTCAAAGTCGGTCAGGACGTGAACGTCCGGCTCACCGGCACCTCGACGGTGTATCCAGGTCGCGTGCGCCTGCTGGGCGCGGTGATCGATCCGCAGACGCGCTTGGGACTGGTGCGCATTTCGCTGACCCCGGACCCGAACCTGCGACCGGGCGCCTTCGCCCGCGCCGACGTGACGGTGAGCAATGCGGAGCGGATCGTGCTTCCGCAGACGGCCGTGCTGACCGATGACAAGGGCAGTTATGTGTTGGTGGTCGACTCTCAGGACAAGGTGGAGCGTCGCCCCGTCAAGGTTTCCGGAATGGTGGCGAGCGGTGTGACCATCGCGGATGGCATCGATAAAAAGGACCGCGTGGTTGCCACCGCCGGTGCATTCCTTCAGCTGGGCGAGACCGTGAGGCCGGTCGCGCAGGCCGCGGGAACCGCCGATAGCGCGGCAGGCTCTTGAAGAACATCTCGGCATGGGCGATTCGGCACCCGATCACTCCGATCGTGTTGTTCGTGGTGCTGTTCTTTCTGGGGGTCGTCGCGTTTCTGCGGCTGCCGATCGACCTCAATCCCGACATCGCCTATCCGATGGTCAGTGTGACCATCAGCCAGCCCGGCGCAGCCCCAACGGAGATGGAGACCCAGATTGCCCAAAAGGTGGAGGGGTCGATCGCGAGCATCGGCAATGTCCGCAACATCACCACCTATATCATCGAGGGCTCGGTCAATATCTTCCTGGAGTTCCAAATCGGCACGCCCATCGACCGGGCGGTGACGGACGTGCGCGATGCCGTGGCGAAGGTCCGCTCCGATCTGCCGCTCGGCATCATGGAACCGTTGGTGCAGCGTCAAGACGCGGACGGGGATGCGATTTCCTATTATGCGGTCACCACCACCGGCAGTACCCCGGAGGAGCTGAGCTGGTTCATCGACAACACCGTCACCAAACGCCTGCTCGCGGTGCCGGGGGTCGCGCAGGTCTCGCGCAGCGGCGGCGTAAGCCGGGAGATCCGCGTCGAGCTCGACCCCTCGCGCCTGCAGGCGCTCGGGGTGACGGCGGTGGAGGTCAACGATCAGTTGCGGGCGCTGAATCTCGACGCTGCGGGCGGCCGCGCGCAGGTGGGTGGCGGAGAGCAGGCAATTCGCGTCCTCGGCGGCGCCAAGAGCGCTGAGGATCTGGCGGATACTCAGATCATCGCGAGCGGCAGCCGATCGGTCCGGCTGGGCGAGATCGCGGACGTACACGACGGCATCGCCGAAGTACGCTCCCTCGCGAGGCTGAACGGGCGCCCCGCAACCGCCTTCGGGGTGTTCAAGTCGAAGGGGGCTTCGGATGTCAGCGTCTCGGCGGCGGTGGAAACCGAGCTCGCTAAAATTCAACGCGAGAATCCCGCGATTCACATGACGCTCATCTCGACCACGGTGGCGCACACGCTGCGCACCTACGACTCGTCTCTCAGCGCACTCATCGAAGGCTCGATTCTGGCGGTCGTGGTGGTGTGGCTGTTCCTGCGCAGCTGGCGCGCCACGCTGATATCGGCGCTGGCGATCCCGCTCTCGGCCGTGCCCACGTTCGCGTTCATGCAGTGGATGAACTTCACGCTCAACCAGATCACCTTGCTCGCGCTGTCGCTGGTGGCCGGTGTGCTGGTGGATGACGCCATCGTCGAGATCGAAAACATCGTGCGGCACATGCGCATGGGCAAGAGCGGCTATCAGGCATCCCTCGATGCGGCGGATGAGATCGGCCTCGCAGTGGTGGCCACCTCGTTCACCATCATCGCCGTGTTTTTGCCGGTGAGCTTCATGAGCGGCATCACCGGACAGTATTTTCGCCAGTTTGGATTGACGGTTGCCGTCGCGGTGTTCATCTCGCTGCTGGTGGCGCGACTCATCACCCCGGTGCTCGCGGCTTACTCGCTGAAGAGCGATTCGCTCGCGGTCGATCACCGCGACGGGACCATCATGACCATGTACCTGGCGGCGCTGCGCTGGTGCGCGCTGAATCGCTGGAAAACGATCCTGGTCGGATTCGTTTTCGTCTTGGCTGCCGCGCTATCCGCTTTCATCTGGCTCATTCCCTCGACCTTTCTGCCGCCCGAAGACTTCGGCAACGCGCAGCTCGCGATCGAGCTGCCTCCCGGGGGCACGCTCGAGGACACGGCACGCGTCTCCGCCGATGCGGCCGCAGTACTGCGAAAATCTCCGCTGGTGACCGACGTGGTGGAATTCGTCGGTTCGAACGACGGAGAGATCCGCAATGCCGTGATCTATGTGAGCCTGGTGCCGCGCAGCGCGCGCAGCATGAGCCAAAAGCAGTGGGAGCAGAGCATGATGCCGCTGCTCAGCCAGGTTCCCGACGGGCACCTCAATTTCTCCGACGGCGGCAACGGCACCGACATTCAGCTTTTCCTGACGGGCGATGACCCGCCGCTGGTCGAACGGACGGCCCACCAGGTCATCGCCGAGATGCAGGGGCTCAATGAGATTCGTGATGCCAGGATCCGCGGGGATCTGCCGCGGCCCGAGATATTGGTGCATCCGCGGCTCGACCTCGCGGCACGGCTCGGCGTGAGCGTGCAGAGCATCAGCCAGACCATACGCATCGCGACCCTCGGCGATCTGCCGCAGAATGCGGCGAAGTTTTCACTGTCGGATCGGCAGATCCCGATCCGGGTGAGTCTCAAGGACAGCGCGCGGCGCGATATGGCGACGCTCGAGAACCTGCCGGTGCCCACCGCCGCGGGTGGCGCAGTGCCGCTCAAGGCGGTCGCGGACTTGACCTTCGGCCAGGGCCCTTCGGCGGTCAGGCGCTACAATCAGATGCGGCGCGCCTTCCTCGAGGCCAATTTGAGCCCCGGCGTGGAGCTCGGCACGGCGACCAAGAAGATCTACGCGCTGCCCACGCTGTCGCATCTCCCGCACGGCGTGAATCTGGTCAAGATCGGCGATACCGAATATTTCCAGGAGATGATCCAGAACTTTTCGTTGGCGATGGGCGCGGGCGTGCTCATGGTGCTGGCGGTGCTCGTTCTGTTGTTCGCACGGGTATTTCAGCCGATCACCATCCTGTTCGCGCTGCCCCTCTCCCTGTTCGGCGCAGCGCTCGCGCTGGTGCTCACCAACAAGCCGTTCTCCATTTCGGTGGTCATCGGCTTGTTGATGCTGATGGGGATCGTCGCCAAGAACTCGATTCTTCTGGTGGACTTTGCCATCGAGGAGATGCGCGCCGGCAAGCCGCGACTCGCGGCAATTCTCGAGGCGGGTCACAAACGTGCGCGCCCCATCGTCATGACCACGGTCGCCATGATCGCCGGCATGCTGCCGGTGGCGGCAGGGTGGGGCGGGGACAGCGATTTCCGCTCGCCGATGGCCACCGCGGTGATCGGAGGACTCGCGGCCTCGACACTGTTGACGCTCGTCGTGGTGCCCGCGGTGTTCACCGTTTTCGACGACATCGAGCGCTGGATGGCCCCGCGGGCGAGCAAGCTTCTCGCGGAACCGGACCTGCACGCGGCGGCGGTCGGTGCTGCGCCGTCGGGACGCCCGGCGGCCGAGTCCGGCGCTCCCTGAGCGCGAGGACTCGTAGCTCAATCCAAGACGGCGTGCGCGTCATCCACGCGAGCGCGCTTGGGTGCCCGCAAGAACAGCAGCAACGGAATCACCGCCAGCGTCAGATAGAGCATCAGGCGAAAGTCGTTCAGGTACGCGATCATTGCCGACTGTTGGTTGATCATTCCGTCCAGGGCGGCTGCGCCGCCCGGCCGGGCGAGATCGTAGGCTGAGGCCACAGCCGCATCGTTCCAGGCAGGGTTTGCATGCGTAATCCGCTCGACCAGTGCGGCATGCGACTTGACGGTGCCGCGCACCAGAAGAGTCTGCACCATCGAGATGCCGATGCTCGATCCGATGTTGCGCACCAAGCTGAAAATCGCGGTGCCCTGTGCACGCATCTCGGGACTCAAGGTGACGAAGGTCGCAGCGCTCAACGGAACAAAAACGAATCCCAGGCCGATGCCTTGGATGACGCCCGGCCAGATCACATCGTTCTCGGAAATGTAGAGCGAGTAGCCCGTCATCTGCCAGAGCGCGAACGAGGTTATGCTGAATCCCGCCAGCAGCAAGAGGCGCAAATCCACCCGCCCCATGATGCGGCCGGCCAGCATCATGGCGGCCATGGTGCCGATGCCCGAGGGGGCGGTTACGAGCCCCGTGGTGGTCACCGGATAGTCCATCAGGTCCTCGAGCATCGTGGGCAGCAGCGCCCGCGTGGCATACATGACCAGGCCGACGATGAAAATGAACGTCAGGCCCGATACGTAGTTGCCGTTTTTCAGCAGCCGGTAATCGAGGAACGATCTGTCCGCGGGGGTGAGCGCCGTATGGGCGACAAAATAACAAAACGCAACCACCATCACGATCGTTTCGACCCAGGTCTCGTTGGATGAGAACCAATCGTTCTGCTCGCCGCGGTCGAGCAGCATCTGCAGGGCGCCGACCGCGAGGCTCAGCGCCGCAAAACCGAACAGATCGAACCGCATTCGCCGCGCGGCCGGAATGGGGTGAATGAATCGCCAGATTCCGTAGGTCGCGAGCGCTCCCACGGGGATGTTGATGAAGAACACCCAGCGCCAGTTGTAGCTGTCGGTGAGCCAGCCGCCCAGGGTTGGACCGAGAATGGGTCCGACCATCACGCCCATGCCCCAGACCGCCATGGCGGGTCCCTGCTTCTCCGGGGGATTGATCTCCATCAGCACCATCTGGGACATCGGAACGAGCGCCGCGCCGAACACGCCTTGCAGCAGGCGGGCAGAAACGATCTGCCCCAGACTGTCCGCAAGGCCGCAGAGCGCCGAAGCCACGGTGAAGCCGATGACCGAGGCGAGAAACACGCGCTTCTGGCCGAAGCGGTCGACCATCCAACCGGTAAGGGGCGTTGCGATGGCGGCGGCCACGATGTACGCCGTCAGCACCCAGGCGATCTGGTCTTGGGAGGCTGACAGCGCACCTTGCATGTGTGGCAGCGCCACGTTCGCGATGGTGCTGTCCAAGGTCTGCATCACGGTCGCGGCCATGATGGACACCGTGATCATGCGCCGATTGATCGCTGCGGCCATGGCTGGGCCCTACTCGTAACGCTCGATCAGTCCTTGCAGCGTCTCGAGCAGTTCCGTGGCAATCGCCAGTTTCGCCGGATCGATGGTCGCGAGCAGTTCCTTGCGCACGGCGGCCGCCTCCGTTTTGACGGCATCGAACAGGCGATTTCCCTCCGCGGTGAGCACCACGCGATTGATGCGCCGGTCGGTTTGGCAGGGCTGCCGCACGACGAACCCGGCCTTCGCCAAGCGGTCCACCATGGCGACCATGGTCGCGCCCTCGACGCCCAGCCGCTCGGCCAGCTCGGATTGGGAAAGCGGGCTCCGCGCCTTGGACGCGACGGCAATGGTCATCCAACTGGCCTGGCTCATGCCGAGATTTTTCAGTCGCCGATCGATGGCCTGGCGCCAGATGCGCGCCGTACCATGAAGGGCATCGGCAAAGCGTTCTTCAAGTTCGGGCATGCGGAGTAGCCTAATGGTTAGCTATCTAATAATATATCACATCAACAGCAGCGATGGAAATCTCCGGGGGGAACCTAACCGCATGCGGCAGTTCGTATAGGTTATGAAAAGCACGTTTCCCGGTTCCATGGCGCTGGTGCCGATGAGAAGATTCGGCGATCCCGTCCTGCCGCGCCGCTCGGTCCTCGACGGCCGGCCGCTCGAGTCGAGCGATCCAGCGATTTACGCGATCACCGATTTCAAGCGCGACTACCCGATGACCGTCGATGCCGAGCGGCAGATCGATGATGCGCTGAGCGACATGATCCGGTTTAGCGTGCGAGCGCTCCTGGTCGCGAAGGAACAGCGCCTGGTGGGCCTCATCACTTCCTATGACATCCAGGGAGAGCGGCCCATGCAGTTTCTGCAGTCCTCGAATTACAGCCGCCACGAGGACATTCGCGTAGTCCACGTCATGACTCCGTGGGACGAGCTGTTGGCGCTCGACTGGGAGCACGTGGAGGCGGCCCGGGCGGGCGAACTGAAGATGCTGTTCGAGCAGACCAATCTCACGCACTTGCTGATCGTCGAGGTGGATCGCAAGACCTCGCATTCCACGGTGCGTGCTCTCGCCTCGCGCGCGCGGCTGTTGCGTCAGCTCGGCGAGCGGGCGTCAGCTCTTGAGCCAGGTCACCGTCGCGATACCGGCGAAGGTCATCAACAGCGATCCCCCCAGGTGCGTCCCAATCGCCATTAACGCCGCGCCGTTGCGACCGCTCTGCATCAGCAACACGACTTCGGCAGCAAAGGTCGAGAATGTGGTCAGGCCGCCGCAGAATCCCGTCGTCAAGAACAATCGCCATTCGGGCGCGAACGCCGGATACTGCAGAAAGAACGCGAGCGCCACGCCGATCACGTAACAGCCGATGAGATTGGCGGCCAGGGTTCCCGGCGGGATGGTCGGAAAATACCGATTCAGGAATATCGCGAGCACCCAGCGCAGCACGCAACCGATCATGCCGCCCACCGCGACGGCGACCAGAGAGCGCCACCACATCATGTCAGCCGCCCGGGACGATCGTCAGGCTCCACGGGCTCTTGCCGGTCTTCACGCGCTTGATCTCCTGGTTCGTCTTCAAGTCCACCACCGAGACGTCGTCCGAGGGTCCATTTGCGGTGAACAGGTACTTGCCGTCGGCTGACAGGGCCATGCCCCACGGTCGGGTGCCGACGCTGATGGAGCCGACCACCGCGTAGCTATGCGAATCGAGCACCGATACCGTGGCGCCTCGCCCGTTGCTCACATAGATCAAACGGCCATCGGCTGACACACGCACGGCCATCGGCCGGGATCCGGCGGGCAGCGTGATGACCTTGACCGACTTGAAATCCTTGGAGTCCACCACGTTGAGCTCGCCCGAGGACTCGGACGGAACGAACGCCACGCCGGCGCTCGCCAGGAACGCGACCGTGCGGGGGCGGGGGTCGACCTTGAAATGACCGATCACCGAGTAGCTCGACGTATCGACGACGTAGACGTCGCCGGCGCTTTCGCAGGTGATGTAGAACTGTTTTCCGTCCGGCGTGGTCGCGACGCCTTCGGGCTCCTGGCCCACTGGAATGATGTGCTCGATCTTTGCGGCGGCGATGTTGACCACGCTCGCCGACTTGGTGTCCTCGTTGGACACGTAGATCTGAGAGCCGTCCCTGCTGAGCGAAAATTCTTCGGGATCCGATCCCGCAAAGATCTTGCCCGCGAGGCGCTTTTGCGCAACATCGATGATGCCGATGCCGTCGGCAGCCTTGTCCGACGCGTTCCCGTTGTCATCGTCGCCGCCGCGCTTGAAAATGGGATTGCCCTGGGCGTCCAATTGCGGCGGAATGGCGATTGGCGTGCCGCTCAGCGCCACGTAGACGGATTTACCGTCAGGGCTCGCATGGATCCCTCGCGGCCGCTTGCCGACCGGGATGGTGCCCACCACCGCGAAGTCTTTCCCGTCGATGACCGTGACCTCGTTCGAGCGCTCGTCGGACACGTAAATCTGGTAGGAGCCCGCCGCCGCGGCGCTGCCGGATGCGGCGAGGGAGCCCATGAGCGCCCATGAAGCAGCGGCAAGAGCGGCTGCGGCTTTCACGCCGCTGGGTGTCGTGTCGCGCACGCAGCTCGCGCGGCGTACCGTGAAATTGGAGGCAGGGGAATCGCTGATCGGCATGCTCATCTCTCCGCGGGGCGTCGAATGCGTCGCCAAGCCTGCCGGTTCAACCTGTCAATTGCAAGCGTGGAAGGTCCGCAGGCAGCGCCGCGAAATCCAGCGTCCGCTCGGGATATAATCCATCGGTCAGCGCGTGGAATCAGCCGTCGAGTGGGGGGTCGAATCATGAAGAAGGTGCACATCAAGACCGAGTTGCCCGGACCCAAGGCACGCGAGCTTCTGGCGCGCGATGCCCTGGCGGTGTCTCCTTCCTATCCGCGCGACTATCCGTTCGTGATGTCGCACGGTCGGGGAGCGCAGATCTGGGACGTCGACGGCAACCGGTTTCTGGATTTCGCGGCAGGCATCGCCGTTTGCAGCACCGGCCACAGCCATCCCGCAGTGGTGCAAGCCATCAAGGATGCCGCCGACCGATTCATCCACATCTCCTCCGACTACTGGCATGAAGGCCAGGTGAAGCTCGCCGAGCGCATGCAGGAGCTCGCGCCCATGAAGGAGCCGGTGATGAGCTTCTTCGCGCAATCGGGCACCGAGAGCGTCGAAGCCGCGCTCAAGCTGGCACGCTACGTCACAGGCCGCGGGCGGTTCCTCGGTTTCCTCGGCGGTTTTCACGGGCGCACGATGGGCTCGCTGTCCTTCACGTCGAGCAAATACACCCAGCAAAAGGGATTCTTCCCGACCATGCCGGGAGTGACACACGTTCCCTATCCCAATAATTACCGGCCGCTGCTCGCAGGCGCGGAGCAGGGGCAGGCGGTGCTCAAGTACATCGAGGAGACGCTGTTCGTCCATAACGTGCCGGCGGGAGAGGTGGCGGGCATCCTCATCGAGCCGATTCAGGGCGAGGGCGGCTATCTCGTGCCTCCGGACGGATTTCTGGCGGGACTGCGGGCGCTGTGCGACCGGCATGGCATCCTCTTGATCTTCGACGAGGTGCAATCCGGTATCGGACGCACCGGCAAGATGTTCGCCTCGCAGCACTTCGGCGTCGAGCCGGACATCATGACGCTTGCCAAGGGCCTCGGATCCGGCATGCCCATCGGCATGGTCGTCGCGAAGCGTTCCATCATGCAGAAGTGGACGCGCGGCGCTCACGGCAATACCTTTGGCGGCAATCCATTGTGCTGCGCAGCCGCGCTCGCGACGCTCGAGATCATCGAGAAGGAGCTGTGCGCCAACGCCGCCTGGGTCGGCGAGTATTTCATGGGGAAACTCCGCACGTTGGCGAAGAAGCATCCGGTCATCGGGGAGATCCGCGGCAAGGGACTGATGATCGGCATGGAACTGGTCACGGACCGGGCGAGCAAGACACCGGCCAAGAAGCTCTGCGATGCGTTGATCACCCGAGCCTTCCACAACGGGTTGATCCTGTTGTCGTGCGGCCAGAGTACCGTGCGCTTCATGCCGCCGCTGATGATCGGCGCGGCCGACGTGGACGAGGCGGTCGAGCTCGTCGACCGCTCGCTCGACGAGGTCATCGCGGACCAGCGAGCGCCCGTCAATCGAGGGGTCGCCAACGGTTGAGGCGCTAACGGTTGAGGCGATTGTATTTCGCGAGCACGGCGCGCAATGCATCGTGCGGCAGCGCAATGACCTTGTGATCGTCGACGCCGATCATGTCGTGCGCCGCCACCATGGCGTTCACGACGGCCTCCTCGGTGGATTCCACCGTTGCCCTGAAAACAGGATCGAGCGAATCATTGGGCAGCATCTTCAGATCCACGACGTGTCCCTCCGCTGCGGCGCCGGAGTTGGCGGTCGAGAAGGCGATGAAAATATCACCCGAGCCGTTGCCCGAAATGCTGCCGTTGCGGCCGAGTCCGAGGGTCACCCGTCGAGCCAGGCGCTTCAGTTGGTGGGCGAGGAGCGGGGCGTCAGTCGCCACGACCACGATGATGGACCCCAGCTCGGCGATATCGGAGGGAATGAATACGTAGGGCTCGGGCGCCGGAATTTCGCGGCCGACGTTGATCCCCGCAATGCGCAGGTTGTCGCGGGTGCCGTAGTTGCACTGGACCAGAACGCCGACGGTGTAGCCGCCGTCCTTGTCCTCGAGCTTGCGGGACGCGGTGCCGATGCCGCCTTTGTAACCGTTGCAAATCATGCCGGTTCCACCGCCGACGCTGCCTTCCTCGACCCGGCCGCCGTGGGCCGAGTCGAGCGCGTGGGACACGTGCTCGGGCTTGACGTGGAAGCCGTTCACGTCGTTCAGCCACCCATCCCAGGTCTCGCCCACGACGGGAAGCGACCACCAATACCCGTTGGCGTCGGCATTCCCGCGTGCGACGCGCCAGCGAATGACGGCGTCGCGGACCACGCCCACGCTGTGCGTGTTGGTGATCATTACCGGACCTTCGAGGAAGCCGGATTCTTCGACCCAGGTCGTGCCGGTCATCTCGCCATTGCCATTTTGGGCGAACCAGCCGGCAAACACGGGATTCGACAGCGAATCGAGCCCGCGAGGCAGCACCGCCGTGACGCCCGTGCGCACCGGGCCCTCACCGACCTTCAACGCACCGGAGCCTGATATCAGGGTGGTGTGGCCGACCAGGACGCCGCCCACGTCGGTGATGGCATTGTTCGGACCGGGAGTGCCATCGAAAGGAATGCCGAGATCGCGCGCGCGGGGCGCGGGTGGCGTTGGCGCAACCGCGGCCGTCGCAGGGGCGGCTGGCCCTGCGGTGGATGCGCCGGCGGCGCCCGTGCTCCAAACAGGCGATCCCGCCAAGGCGGCGACGAACGAATAAGCGAGCGTGGCGGCGGTGACGCGCGCGGCGATGGGCTTGCACATAAGTTGTTGGCTCCCCGAAGTCCCTGTCCCGCGGCGGCCCCGCCGGCGCGCTCCGCCGGCCGATCCCGCGGCATTTGCGATGGTACACTTAAGCCGATGCCGTGCACTCGATTCAACGTGGCGCGCCTCGTGGCGATCGCACTCCTGGCGACCTTCGCCGTGGCCGCCGCCGTCCCGAGCGCTTCGGCCGAAGAGGAAAAACGCCTCTACATCTACAATTGGACCGACTTCATCGGCCCTGAAACGATAGCGAAATTCGAAAAGCTCACCGGCATCAAAGTGGTCTACGACGTATACGACGCCGAGGAGACCATGGAGGCGAGACTGCTCGCCGGCGGCTCGGGCTACGACGTGGTGAGCGCCTCGACGGATTACTTCAGCCGCGAGATCAAGGCGGGAGTCTACGAGACTCTGGACAAAACCAAGCTTCCGAACTGGAAGAATCTCGATCCTCACGTGCTCGCGATTCAATCCGACTACGATCCGGGGAACGCCCATGCGGTTCCCTATCTTCACTCCATGAACGGCTTCGCTTACAACGTCGACATGGTCAGGGCGCGCATGCCGAATGCCCCGGTGGACAGTCTCGACATGCTGTTCAAGCCCGAAGTTGTGTCCAAGTTCGCGGATTGCGGCGTGACCTTCCTCGACTCCGCGGAGGATGTGCTCCAGCTCGCGCTCAGGTATCTGGGTCTCGATCCGAACACGACCAAGCGCGAGGATTTCAAGGCGGCGCAGGATATGCTCCTCAAGGTGCGGCCTTATGTGCGCTCGTTCGATTCCGCCGAGTATCTCAACGGGCTCGCCAACCGCGAGGTGTGCGTCGCCATGTCCTGGTCGAGCGACTATGCAATGTCGCATGCCCGGGCGAAGGCGGTCGGCGTGAACGTCAATCTGGCGTTCTCGTTGCCGAAGGAGGGCGCCAATGAGACGTTCTCATCGCTCCTCATCCCAGCGGGTGCGCCGCACCCCGAGGCGGCTTATCGATTCATCAACTTCATCCTGAGGCCGGACGTCATCGCCGAAATCACCAATGCGATTTATTACGGCAATGACAATATCGCGTCGCGGCCGCTGGTGAATCCGCATATCCTGGGCGACGAGACGCTCTATCCGACCGCCGAGATCGAGGCCAGGTTGTATAAATCCGCCGAGGTGAACGCCGCCACCGAGAGAATCCGCACGCGCACCTGGACGCGGATCAAGACCGCCGAATGACGGACCGGCACTTGAACCGTATCGTCGGCTTTACCGAGATGCAGCATGGCACCCGGGAGGACTACGCGCTTCTCGATATCTACGAGCGCGAATACGCGAGCGAGCTTCCGGCGAGAATCTTGACCTCACTCAAACAGCTATCCGGCTCCTTGGGGGGCTATTCGATCACCCGGCTCGAGCATTCGCTGCAGGCCGCGACGCGCGCCCGGAAAGACGGCGCGGATGACGAACTCATCGTCGCGGCGCTCATTCACGATGTGGGGGACGAGCTGGCGCCGTTCAATCACGCGCAGATCGCCTCCGCCATCATCCGGCCGTACGTCCGGCTTGAGGTCGCCTGGATCGTCGAGCAGCACGGGCTGTTCCAGAGTTATTACTACGCCCACCACCTCGGCGCAAATCGGGACGGCCGCGAGCGCTTTCGGGATCACCGCTGGTACCGGTCGTGCCAGGATTTCTGCGCGAATTGGGACCAGAATTCCTTCGATCCCAAATATCCGTGGGATTCGCTCGAATCGTTCGAGCCGCTGGTGCACAAGATTTTCACCCGCAGGCCATGGGATCCCGCGTTGGCGGTCGAGCAGTAGCGCGGTCCTCAGCGCTCCGCCATCTGTGCATCCAGAAGCCGCTGACGCTCGTTCCGGCGCATCAAATACCCGGCAATAATCACGCAGACGCCCACCAGGCAGATCACCAGGCTCGCGAGGGCGTTCACGTCCGGGGTCACGCCCAACTTCACCTTGGAGAAGATCACCATGGGCAAGGTGCTGGCACCCGGTCCGGCCACGAAGCTCGAGATCACCAGGTCGTCCAGCGACAGCGTGAAGGACAACAGCCAGCTCGATGCAAGGGCGGGCGCGATGATGGGCAGGGTCGTGTCCAGGAAGGCGCGAACGGGCCCCGAGCCCAGATCCATGGCGGCCTCCTCCAACGAGCGGTCGGCGCCCTGCAGCCTCGATTGCACGGTAACGGTCACGTACGCCGTGCAGAACGCGATGTGCGCGATGGCGATGGTGGTGAATCCCCGGTGCGGCCAGCCGACCACGTGCAACATCGAAATGAACAGCAGAAGTTGCGTGATGCCGGTGATGATCTCGGGCATGACCAGCGGCGCATTCACCATGCCGGTCAGCAGCAGCCGGCCACGGAACACCTTGAATCGCACCAGGGAGATTGCCGCCAGCGTGCCGAGGATCACCGCGCCGGTCGACACCACGACGCCGATCTCGAGCGACAGCCACGCCGCATCGAGAATTTGATCGTTGTGCAGCAGCTGGGCGTACCAGGTCGTCGAGAAGCCTCCCCACACGCTGACCAGCGAGGACGCGTTGAACGAATAGCCGATGAGCACCAGGATCGGGATGTACAGAATCGCGATGCCGATGCATAGAATCGAGATCAGGAGCGGAGAGGGACGGTCCTGCAATCAGGCCTCGAGTTGCTTGGTGCTGTAGTGTTGATAGAGCGCGATCGGCCCCACCAGCAGGATGAGGAAAGCGACCGCGACGGCTGAAGCCACGGGCCAGTCGCGATTGCCGAAGAATTCATCCCAGAGGACCCGCCCAATCATGAGATTGTCGGGTCCGCCGAGCAGCGTCGGGATCACGAACTCGCCGACCGCGGGGATGAACACCAGCATCGAGCCCGCGATGATGCCGGGCATCGACAACGGCAGCGTCACGTCGAGAAAGGTGCGCCACGGCGGGCTTCCCAGATCCGCCGCCGCTTCATTGAGCGAATGGTCGAGCTTCTCGAGCGTCGCGAACAGCGGCAACACCATGAACGGCAGGTATGAATAAATGATGCCGAGATAGACCGCGAGCGTCGTGTGCATGATTTGCAGCGGCTTGTGAATGATGCCCAACCAGAGCAGCGCCGAGTTCAACAAGCCGGTCTCGCGAATGATGCCCTCGAGGGCGTACACCCGCAGCAGAAATGAGGTCCAAAACGGTAAAATGATGATCAGCAACAGGATGCTTTGGGTGGCCTTGGAGCTTCGGGCGATGGCGTAGGCCATGGGATAGCCGAGCGCAAGGCACACCAGCGTCGAGAAAAAGGCGGTTCTGATGGAATAAAGATACGAGACGCCGTAGATCTCGAGCGTCAAATGGATGTGCCAATCCGGGCCGATGGTTAGAATGTCGGTGAACGGGGGCACTCGCACGGCGGTATCCGCGAAGCTGATCTTCAGGGCGAATGCAAAGGGAATGAGGAAGAACACAAGAAGGTACAGCATGGGTGGACCGATGATCAGCCACTTCCCGTACCGCATCAGCCAGTCGCTGGTGCGCGATTGCACCGTCGAAGCGGCCGCGTGGGGGTCATGCGGATCGACGGCACCCCCCATCATGCCGGGCTACCCCGGAGCGTGAGCGCGCGCAAGAAAAAGTCCGAGGTGTCGGCGCGGGCGCCGCGGGCGCGTTCCGCCCACAATCGCCAGCGGCAGCGGTTGATCGATGCCTGCATATCGGCGTTGCACATCTATGGTCCGTCGCGAACCACCGTGGAGAAAGTGGTGGCCATCGCGAAAATGTCTCCCGGTATCGTGCGTTTCTACTTCGACTCCAAAGCCGCGATGCTGGTCGCGTCCCTTCAGTTTCTTTCCGTCGAGTTCGAAGACCAGTTGCTCGTGCCCGTCTCCAAACTCAAATCCAACCCGGTCGCCGCGCTCGAGCTGATGGTGGACCTTTACCTGGATCCGGAAATCGCCAGTCCTCGCAAAGTGTCGGTCTGGTACGCATTCTGGGGCGAAGCCAGCTCGCGGCAGGAATACTACGACATTTGTGGGCAGAAGGACGAGGGCTTTGCTGTCCTGGTGCGCGAGCTCGTCGGCCGTTTGATCGAGGACACCGGTCAGTCTCAGCTCGATCCCGACGGTATCGCGCTCGGGCTCATCGGCGTTCTGGAAATGCTCTGGCAGGACTTTGCGTTCCGGCAGGAGGAGGACATCGACCGGGCAGCGGCCAAGCGCCGCTGCATGGCCTACCTCAAGTCGGTTTTCCCGGGGCGATTCGCTGCCGTGGAGCCCCTTCCCGGCCACGCCGCAGGCAGTGCGTTGCCGGCCGAACGATTGGCCGGTTGGGTGTACGTCAGCGAGCGCGCTTGGACGCTCGAGCGCGACGCGCTGTTCCGGACTTCCTGGCAGATCGTGGCGCACGAGTCGGAACTCGCGCGAGCCGGGGATTTCGTGGCGGCGGATCTGGGTATCGAACGGGTACTGCTGATGCGGGATGCCTTCGGCACCGTGCGGGCGCTGCGCAACAGTTGTCCGCACGTGCCCCATACCTTGGTGAGCACCCGCAGCGGTCGCCTAGAGGATGGAATCGTGTGCGCCGCGCATGATTTGAGATTTGCGGCCGACGGTCGGTGCAGTGCGGGCGGGGGCGGCGACCTCGCCGCGCTGCAGGTGAGGACCGCAGGCGGATTTCATTGGGTGAGGTCGTCCGCCCCCGTGCGGGACGGGATGGGTGAGGACGCATTGGCGCAAGACATTGTCGGCACCTCGCAGGCAGAGATCTTCCGGTTCGATGCCGGAGTGCTCCACGTGCTTCCGGATCTGGAGATTCGCGCGAATTGGAAGCTGGTCGCGGAACAATGGCTCGAGGCGCTCGAGCTGCAGCCGGATGTGGCCTCCGCGCCTAAGTCCTTGGACGCGTTGCCTGCGCCGCTCGGTTCCGGCTGGAGCGCAGCCCGCTACCGCAAGCTCGCGGGATCTGCCGCCGGCGAGCCCTGGCGGCTGCGTTTCATTGCGCCCAATCAATTGATCGAACGGCGCCCCGACGGCCTTCGCGTGCTGCAGCTCATCGCGACCGGCGCGGCACGATGTCGTGTGCGGCGCCTGCATCTCGGGCGGCCCGGCCAAGTCGCCGTGGCGCTCGAGTACCTGGCCGGGCGGCTCGTGCCCTGGTGCCGGCGCCAGACGATCGCGATCGCGGAATCCGCGCAACAGGGTCTCGGCGAGTTCGGCTACCGCACCGCGGGCGGGGCGCAAGCCCCGGGCGTCGCGTGGCTGCGCGCTTATCTCTCATCGCGCCTGCCCGCGCTCGCCGGCGAGCGTGCGCCGAACGAATCGCGGCAGATGCACTATAATCCCCCATCGGCGTGAACCCACTTGGAGAATCACTCATGACCCTGGCTTCCTTGACCACCAGCGACTGGCAGGCGCGCGCGTCCCGCGTTCGCTACGAGACACGTCATTTCATCGACGGCAAGTATGTCGATTCGGTGAAGAAAGGACGCTTCACGGTGATCAATCCGGCGACCGGCGCGCCTTTGTGCGAAGTGAGCGCGGGAACCCAGGAGGATATCGATGCCGCCGTAGCTGCCGCCAAGAAGGCGTACTACTCGCGAGTATGGAGCCGCAAGGCCCCCCGTGACCGGATGGCGGTGCTCACCTCGTTCGCGCGGCTCATCGAAGAGAATACCGAGCGTTTCGCGTTGCTCGACACGCTGTGCATGGGCAAGCCGATCACCGACATGGTCACCATCGACGTACCGGCCGCCGCCAAGAACTTCACCTACTTCGGCGAGCTCATCGACAAGATCGACGGACAGGTCACGGCCACTGCGCAGGATGCCTTCCATTATATTCTGCGCGAACCGCTCGGCGTCGTCGGCAGCATCGTGCCGTGGAACTATCCGCTGCTGATGTCCGCATGGAAAGTGGCTCCTGCGCTCGCCGCCGGCAATTGCGTGGTGCTGAAGCCCGCCGAACAATCGCCGCTGTCGGGTCTGCTCATGGCAGAGTTGTTCATCGAGGCCGGGGGCCCGCCGGGAGTCTTCAATGTGGTCAACGGACTCGGTGAACACGCCGGTGCCGCGCTTGCCTTGCACATGGACGTGGCCAAGATCGGCTTCACAGGCTCGACCGAGATCGGCAAACAGATGCTGATCTATGCGGGTCAGTCGAACATGAAGCGCGTGAGCCTGGAGTGCGGTGGCAAGACGCCGCAGATCTTCCTGGCGGATCTGCCGGACATGGACGCCGCGGTGACCTATGCCATCAACGGCATCTACGGGAACATGGGCGAGGTCTGCAACGCCGGATCGCGGCTTCTGATCGACCGCCCGATCGCCAAGGAATTTCTCGCGCGCTTCATCGAGAAGGGCAAGAGCGCGTACAAGGCGGGAGATCCGTTGAATCCCGCCACGAACCTGGGGCCCCTGGTCACCGCGTCGCATCGCACGCGCGTCGTCGGCTACATCGAAAAGGGCAAGAAAGAGGGTGCAAAACTGGAGTTCGGCGGCGATACGCCGGACCTGGCCGGCTCTTATGTAAATCCCACGCTGTTCACCGGCGTGAACAACCGCATGACCATCGCCCAGGAAGAGATCTTCGGCCCCGTAGCCTCGGCCATCGAGGTGAACGGCATCAAGGAAGCGCTCAGCATCGCCAACGATTCCATATACGGCCTCGCCGCCTCGGTCTGGACCCGCGACCTGAATGTCGCGCTCAAGACCGTGCGTGACCTCGAAGCGGGGGTGATCTGGGTGAACTGCTTCGACCACGGGGACATGACGCAGCCGTTCGGAGGCTACAAGCAGTCCGGCCAAGGGCGCGACAAGTGTGTGGAGAGCCTGATCTCGTACACACAGACCAAGTCTGCCTGGATCAACCTGGGGGACTAAGCCGGCTTTAGGTGGGGAGATTGCTCCGCGGGCGCCGGCCGGGAGACGTGCAGGCATTTTCCGGAACGCCGTGAATCCTTCCATGGAGGCTTCGGGGGAGACATCCATGTCTCCCACGATCCGGAAAACGCCTGCACGCCTCCCGGCCTCCGTATGAGGTGAAATCTCCGGCGGCCTAACACGATGTGAGGGTATAGATATATATCCCACTGAAAAAACAACACAATTTGAATCGCGAATTGAGTGGGCTGGGGATGTGTCGCGCCGGCCTGATCGCTTCGATGTCCGAGTACGATCCCATCCGGTCTCTCGCCACCGTCAGCAATCGGGCAGCCTATTGTAAGCTGCTAATATGTCCAACCAGTTCTGCGAGTGGGCTTCCGGTAAATGCGCACGTGACCCCCAGAGACAATGCTTTTTTGCTTGTTATGCTGTGCCAGCTTGTGCCGTTGAGCGTGTCTTTAGCGCCCGTGCCTACGGCTTCGGCGCTGTATGCGTGCTTGATACATCTTGGCACTTTCGCCCTGGTGTGGTTTGCACTGTCGGCAGGCCCTGCGATGGCCCCGCAACCAGCCATTCTCACGCTATGTTTTGCAATCGTATTGCAGTACTGGCTGCTGGTCGCACTAGTTAGGAGATTTACGGCGCGTTACGGGCGCGCGCCGCGCGTGAATCCTCCCTTCCCGTTGGCGGGCATGACAGCAGACGAGCGGAAGTTATCTCTTGCAGCTTTCGGCTTGGGCATCCCGGGCTTATCGTTGGTAAGCTGGCATATCTCAGTTAATGGCCTACGGTGAAAATCGAGGGCGAATCTATCGTGGGTCGTAGGTCGTAGCCGTATCAGCGTAAGTTTCGTTCAAGCTGCGATGACTGCTTTGAGGCATGCATTTCTCTACCATGAACGTCGGAAATTGGCCTCGACCTGAGATCGTCGGCGATATCGAGGCGCCGTCCGTCGCCTCCCGACCCGTTGCTGACCTCGGCGACCGTCAGCTATCGGGAAGCAGGCCATTTTTGGTCAAGCTCAATGCTCCACTCACGCACCGGCGCACCAATGGCGTCCTTTCTTCGATATCGTGAGCCGCAATGCTCGAAATGCGGGGAGCGGATGCCCGGCGAAAGCTCTACCGACGCAGAAGCCACGAGAGTGGACGAGCCACTAGGTGCGCGGCAGATTGTTCCTTCTACTGCCGCACAGACACACCGCGGCACTTCCAGGACTTGCCCGCATCGATGCCAGCCAGCCTAACGTATAGGTGCTTGCCGTCCTTCCCCATAACGAACTTATCCCACTCGACGCGCTTCCCGGCCTTGCTGAAAACAAGGTGCCGGTGACCGGGTTTCGGCTCTGTCATCTTGACCGTGTCCACGTAGTCGGGTGCGCCAGAAACCGGCACCGAGTTGCCATCTGGAGCCACGGTGAAATCCAAGTGCGTATTGGTCCCGTCGGTGCCTTTGAAATCGACGATCTGATGCGTTCGGCCCGACTCTTCTGTTATCACCGCAGTGCTGGACGCCGCGCTAGCTGTTCCCACGCAACTCGATTTCCCGGTGTCGAGGTTCCAGGTGCCTGACCATACGGCTGCATCCTGGGCATAACTTGCGCTACCGATAAGAAAAAAGACAGTAACGACTGAAGGAAACGTGATCGGTCGCAATTTTCTCTCCCCATGTCTTTTTAGAGATTTGAAACTGGAAACGCTATCTTTGCGACGACTGCGAGTCAATATCCGTCCTACGGGTCGCGGGATGCTCTTCGCGGAAGCGGTCATTGGGCCGATCCAGCGGCCCGAATTCACCGACCGGGATCGACCCACACCTGCCCGTGGTGAGTGACTGCTATGGGGGCGACCAATTGGGCACGTAGCAGGGGCGGTCAGCGAGGAGATTTCACAGCGACGTTGGCTCGTGCACTGTAGGCAGCCAAAAACGCGTTCACCGCTGCATCGGCGTAGCGATCCAGTTCGGCCTTTGTATAGGGCTCATCGTTCCCGGTGAACATTGCCTGATTCACTGGAATCCAGAGGAGCAAACCAACGAAGTGGTGGGCCGCGAGGAGGGGGTCCTCGAGCGACAGCAGACGACGCTTAGATAGCGCTGCAAAACTGGTGGCGAGCGTGCCCAGCACTCGCTCGAATCCTTGCTCATACCAAGTTCGGCCGAGTTCTGGCATTCGGTCCGCATTGGCAATAATTAATCTACGCAGGCGTAGCAGACGCGGGTCCATAAGCGCCGCGATGAACTGCCGGCCCAAGAGAGTGAGATCCTTCTTCAAGTCTAGTGTTTCGACCAACGGGCCGGCTACCAGACCCACTACCCGATCCACCTGGCTGGTCGTCGCTAGTACAATTTCCTCAAATAGACGCTTTTTATCCGCAAAGTGCTTGTAGACCGTCTGTTTAGACACGGCGGCCTTGACTGCAATCTCCTCCATGCTGGTTCCGTCGTAACCTTGCTTGAGAAACAAGCTTCTGGCGGCGTCCACCATGGCCTTGTGTTTCCGATCCGATTGAGTTGCAGAGACTTCTTTCATAGCCAATTGCCCTACTATATGGAACTAGACGGTCCGGTACTTGACACGATTAGCGATTTTCCGTAGGGTACTGTACCGTCTAGTTCCAAAGGGAGCAAGAAGGGGCCAATATGAACACTTTGACAGGCACGGCAGCGTCAGCGGCTACCGAGCTCCCAACCACAGGGAAAACTCGGGTGCGCATCGGTTGGGCTTTAAGCAGTCTCACGATTTTATTCATGCTGTTCGACGCCGGCGGGAAGCTGGCTCTCGAATCTCACGTGGTGGATGCGACTACGAATATTGGGTACCCGGTGGGTGCGATTCGACCCATCGGCGTCATCGCTCTGCTATGCACGATTCTGTACGCCGTCCCCCGGACCGCCATTTTTGGCGCCGTACTCCTGACAGGGTTTTACGGGGGTGCGGTAGCAAGCAAGATTCGGATTGAAGATCCCTTGTTCAGTTCGATTCTGTTTGGCGTCTACTTTGGGCTCATTGCCTGGGGTGGACTCTATTTGCGGGACGAGCGCCTGCGTGCACTCTTTCCGTTTTGTCGATAGATCGAAGGAGACACGACCAATGCAAGTCACTACCCATCTGAACTTCAGTGGAAATTGCGAAGCCGCTTTCCAGTTCTACGCGGAAACCCTCGGCGGAAAGATCACGATGATGATGACTCAGGGAGAATCCCCGATGGGGGACACGGTGCCGACTGAAATGAAAGGCAAGATCATGCACGCGAGCCTGGAGATGCCAGGCGGCGCGAACCTGATGGGGGCGGACCACCCACAGGGAAAAAAGGTGCAGCCTACGGGCTTTTGCGTATCAATTCAGGTGAAGGATGCAGCGGAGGCAGAGCGACTTTTCAAAGGTTTGTCCAAAGACGGGAAAGTGCAGATGGAGTTCCAGAAGACGTTCTGGTCGCCTGGGTTCGGGATGTGTACCGATAAGTTCGACATTCCGTGGATGGTTAACTGTGTTACAGCGGCATGAGGGGGAACCATTTCATTTCAGGCATACATCGACAACATCAAATCAGACACAGGGAAAACACCCGAGGACTTCAAGAACCTTGCCGAGAAGAAAGGTTTGCTGAAGCCGGACGTCAAGGCTATGGAGATTGTTGGCTGGCTCAAGAGAGACCACGGCCTCGGGCTTGGGCACGCTATGGCAATCTACGCCACCTTCAAAGGAATGAAGGAATATAAATAGCCGCCGATTGCACAACCCCGCCACCGCCCGTCAGAGGTGGCGGGGCACGAGCACACTAGTCTGACACGCGATGAGGCCCGCGGACGCAAGCAGACGAACGGCTGGTGTGCGGCAAGCAGAATTGCGTCTTCAGCGTCAGGTCCTGGCCGGCTTCGAGCGGCTGCTCTCGGGCGCTAGACATTCGTCGTACCGGAGGGTCACGCGCTGATACCGAACCTTCTAAACAACGGGCCAAGCCTATAACCTCTGGCGGATGCGCTGCTTGATTATTGGGGGAACCCGGGTCATCGGGCCACACGTGGTTCGGCGACTGCACGTTCGCGGATGGGACATCGCGGTGTTGCATCGCGGAGTTCATCGGGCGGTACTCCCGGGAACCGTCCGGCGGATCACGGACGAGTCGGCTGGCATTCCCGTTCTTCGCGTGCCCCTTGCCGCTCAGCGATTTGCGCCGGATGTCGTACTACACATGATCGCGATGGGTGAACGGGACGCCGAGGTCGCAATGGATACTTTCGCTGGCCACGCTGCCCGTATCGTGGTGCTATCGAGTGGCGACGTGTATCGGGCTTACGGCCGATTTGCAGGAACGGAGCCGGGTCCGGTCGAACCCACGCCGCTCACGGAGAACGCGCCACTCCGGGATCACCTATTCCCGTATCGCGGTTCCGCGACATCGGCGGATGAACTCAATTATTGGTATGACAAGATTCTCGTCGAGCGAGCCGTTCTCAGTCGCGGCGATCTTCCGGGTACGGTCCTGCGGCTGCCGAAGGTGTACGGTCCAGACGAGAACGCCGATCTCGCCACTGTGTACGGGTTTCGTCGTCAGCCGCAATGGCGATGGACCCACGGCAACGTTGAAAACGTCGCCGAAGCGATCACGCTCGCTGTTGTCGATCCGCGGGCGGCTAACAATGTCTTCAACTTGGGCGAAGCTCATACTCCGACGATGGCTGAGCGCCTCGATCGGCTGCCAGACCGACAGGTAATTGTCGCCGACCAAGCTGGAAGGAACTTCGATCAGGACATCGCGTACGACACATCGAAGATCCGGCGCGAGCTGGGATTTGTCGAGGTGATCGATGAGATCCGAGCCATGACTGCGTGTGTGCTTGGTTCTACATGAACTTCGGCAATCGAACGCGCTCCTCGTGGTCGAGACGGGCCGATTGGCCGCGGCGAGCCGCTATCAGGCCAGCAATTGACGATTCTGTCGGCCCCCTTCTGGCCGGGTGGAGTCCACGGCGTCAGCGGCGACGCCCAACGCGTATTCTCGATCCATCAGAGACATTGGCGGCCGGCAGCTATTTGGGTGTTGCGTGCGGCTAATCAGCGCGCTACAAAAGGCATCTCAATATGCTGATGGAGGCGACGGCCGTGTGCAGGAGCATCAAGACTCTCTTTAATTTCAGGCCACCCGCGACAGAGCAAGAGATTCGATCTGCGTCACTTCAATTCGTTAGGAAACTCAGCGGGTTTAACAGTCCGTCACGGGCCAACCGCGCTGCTTTTGATCACGCCGTCGATGAAGTTGCAGCGTCGGCCCGCGCACTGATTGGTGCATTAGTCACCACAGCGGAACCTCGGGACCGTGAAATAGAGGCCGAGCGGGCACGAGCAAGAACAGCCTCACGGTTCGGCGCCCGGCCCCTAAGCTAGGTAGAGGGCTGCACGCGACCCGCGGCTGCCGCTCGCGATTCCATTTCGGTTATCGAGGCCGAAAAGCCGGACGCTGCAACCCTGGTGGCCCCGCGAGATTCCGCTGGCGACCCTTAGGAGCCATCCGCAAACGGCAGCTATTCGGCAAATCCACGCCGTGACGTACCACGCCGGCGGTTACGCTGGACCGCTCACTCGGGGTCCCGATTAGGGCCTTAGGTCATGCCTTGACATAGCGCGATGCTTCGCCGCGCCGATCAACAGTTTTGAATAGACCTTGTGGAGCCCTAGCAAGACCTTGAATCCGCCGCTCATACGGGTCCCGCCGGTCGCGCCACCGCGCGCGGCCACCGCTGAGCCGAACTGCAGCATCGTTCCGCCCGACGGCTGGGGCGTTACTCGGAACCATGAGCGCGTCTTACCGTACCGATCGCACATCAATAGCTGATCCTTCGTGCGTGCGCCCACCATCCACACCGCAAACGTCTCGCCCCGGCCTTCCGCGACATCCTGTGCCTGCTGATCGTTCGACGGCGCTCGGGCTAAGACATGCAAGATGACTCGTTCGAGTCGAAACACGGGTGAAGTGTAGAACGCAAAAACCCACTGAGCCAAAGTCACGACTCGATTCACCTGAACAGAGAAACAATCCCCGTGCTGACCCCAGAGTTCGGGACGCTCGCCACCACGATACGTCTTGAGTAACGCATCGTGCGGCACAGGTTGCTGTTCTACGAAAGACATGACTGGAGTGCATAATGCCTCACTAATCATCGTCGTGTCTTCGATTCTGCCGAGTCTGACGGTTATTGAATGGCCACTCTGGAGCGCTCCATTGATGAAGCGGAATGTCTCAAGGTCGCCGGCTGGCGCACGACCCGATTGGGATCGCCGGCGAATTCACCCTGTCGACCCAAACCGGCCTGTCGCGAGCGTCGGCTATCGGGCGAGCCAGTAAAGCCGAACGCGGGCCACAGTATTCCCGTCGTCATTGACAGGGAATCGTCACGGCCATCCAGGAATTCAACCGCCGTAAGCGCATGGCCGAACTCACCAAGCACGCGGGAACCTGCAAGGATCTGGTGAGCGTCGAGGAACTCTTGCAGCAACGTCGCAAAGGCTAAGTTGCCGTGATCCTGGTCGACTCCTCCTCTTGGATTCACATGCTTCGACCGAGTGGTGACGCAGTTGTCAGAGACCGGGTTACGCGCGCACTCGATGCCGGTGAGGCCTGTTGGTGCCCCATCGTTCGGTTGGAGTTATGGAATGGCGCAGGTGGCGATCGCGACAAGAAAGTACTTAGGGATTTCGAACGGCTCCTGCCGGAACTCGCCATCGACAATGCAGTTTGGAACGCTGCCTTTGATCTCGCACGACGCGCGCGTTCGGCCGGTATCTCGGTCCCCGCCACGGATATCTTGATCGCCGCATGCGCGCGACACCACCAAGTCGAGCTTGAACATGCCAACTCAGATTTTTCGCGCCTCGAAAAACTTTAGGCAGCGTGCGCAAAAGTAAATTCGCCGCCCAATAACCCTTTTTTTGCGGAATGGCGTCAGTTTGCCTTCCAGTTTCAAGGATACGTCGGCATCCGACAAGTCACGACCCGTTGCCGCCGGTCGCGACCGGCTGCTATTGGGCGATCTGACCTAAATGGCTGTTGTATAAATTGACGCGCGTGCAACGATAAGAAAAACCGGGGCGCGTGGCCGGGGTTTTCATGCGAGGCAAATTGGTGGACTTAGGCGGCGGCGCTAGTCGGCTTTACTGAGCGACCGCGCAGGACCAGTAAGCCTCCAAGGAGCAACGAAAGGCCGCTTGCCGCAGATGCCGTGTCGATCTCGGGGGCCGGCGCGATAGTAACGGCGACCGGCGCGATAGTAACGTAGCCGCTGCTAGTGAGATCGGTGCCGATCTCGGCCACATTCTCTGTCCCAAGCAGCGAATTGAAGTAAGAGCCACCGCCGCCACCTCCAAATGCAGTGGAGATATCGTTGCCGTCAATCAGGGAGGTGGACTCGCCGCCGCCGCCGCCGCCGCTGTAGCCGCCGCCGCCGCCGCCGCTGAAGACGGCACCACCGCCGCCGCCGAAACCGCCGACGACGTTATCGGTACCGGTACCGCCTGACAGAGTCCCCACGACACCTTGATAGAGGAAACCCTGACCACCGCCACCGAAGCCGCCAGCGCCGCCAACACTGAGGTAGCCGCCGCCGCCCCCGCCGTAATCCGCACCGCCGTTGCCGCCGTTGCCGGCGGTGCCGCCGGTGCCGAATGTGCCGGCCGGACCGCCGCCATTGCCACCTACGGGTCCGATGGAAGCATTCCCGCCGGGACCGCCGGTAGGTCCATTGCCTAACCCGGGGAGAACGTTGCCGCCGGCCCCGCCGCCACCGCCCGCGATCACCAGCGGGGTGAAGCTCGTGGGCCCGTTCTGGAGGACCACAAAGCTACCGCCGCCGCCGCCGCCGCCACTGTTAATGCTGCTGTTGCCGACGCCGCCAACGGCAATCACCAAAGTTTCGCCCGCTACAAGGCTGATGTCGCCGCCAATCACTGCGCCAAAACCGCCGGCGCTACCGCCGCTTCCACCAGGCGCGCCCGCAGCCACGATGTCGTAGACTCCTGTGGTCGGTACTGTGAAATCAACAATCGTGCCTGTGTAATCAACTGTCTGCGCCGATGCGGACGAGACGAATAGCGCCAGTAGCGAAGCGCCCGTCAGTTCTCGGATCTTCGATAGCATTGTTCCGCTCCCGATGTGATGGGTCTCATTGCTCGTAACTGTCTGGACCCAGTGCTTTTAACGACTATTAGGTCAATAACCAGTGGACAAGATGGCGCTGCGTCAGCGTTTCACGACGATATGGGCCGTCGGAGCAGGCCCGTATCTTCACAACTAGTGAATGCGGAAAACGCGAGCGAATCCCTTCATCGATTATTGAATAATTGTTAGAGGCGGTATGGGACCGACGATATGTTAGATCCGGGCGTCGCGGATTGACTGCCTAAGAGGCGCTCATTTCAACCGGTTGAACTTCCGCTCTTTGGCTGGCTGGCGACCAATGCGATTGGCGTCGCCAACGAATTCACCCTGTCGACCCTCAAGCGACGTTCACCAATGACCGCATTGTGGAGCGTCAATGCATGCCGGGGTAGTGACCAAAATATATGATAAGTGAATCGATAGTATCGGTAACTCCGTGCGCAACAATCGGCGCGAACAGGTTGCGTCCGCAGGCAATATACAAAATGGCTAGCAACGCACCGTCAATTGTGTTCTCTGCGATGCCCGTCCAATCTTGGTACGCATGAGCCAATCCGAACACGACACTTACGGCGGCAACCGCGAATAACCAGCCGAGCCGCGTCCGCCCGACCAAGTCCAGTACTCTATTCAGGACGTATCCACGCCACACGAGTTCCTCGCCGAATGCAGCGAGCACCCATGAGGCGCCCACTGCGATCAGGAGCATCGGAACGTTTCCGATCAGCTCCCGAAGAACGGACATATCGGGAAACTTACCCGTGAGTGCAACCAACAGGGGTTGGGTTGCAAACAATTCGAGCAACTCCATTGCGACGCCGACCAAGATCCCGATCAACAGCAAGCGCTGCCAGTTCTCCGGAATGCTCAGCCCAACCGCGCGCCAGCGTTGACCGCGTATCGAAAGGGAGATCCACCCTAGCGCGATGAGATAAGGTGTCTTGCTGAGATAGATGTGGTGATGGGCATCAGCAACAAATACGCCGGCAACCAGCGCCATCTCCAACACGATGAACCAACGGCTGTCTCGCAGCCTGTCTCGCCACGGGGAGTTTGGATCACCAATCATGCTCGGGTTGGAGGCCGAGAAGCCCACTCGGATGAGTTCGCTATGCGGCGAACGAATCGCACGTCATAGCGATACATCGCCACGCCGCATGCGCCCGCAATCATCAGTCCCATGGGAATGATCCACCACCCGAAAATGTCCTGACCCACTGCACCCGCTCCATGTCTACCCAGAGAAAGCGACAATTCGCCCTGCGTATCGGGTATCAACCAGAGCCCGATTCGGTCCGGGGCAAAAGGCTTGGCGAGCGCCGTGAGAAGCCAGCATCCCGCAAAGGCATATCCAATTGATGAGAGAATAAAGACCCAGAGTCCCTCGCCTCCGAGGAAGGCCAAACGCGCCAGCGCCCGTGCAGCACGCCACGGAGTTCGGTTGTTGACCTCGGCGCTGGCTACGCGCATGCGCAGATTGATCTGCGCCACCTGCTTAGGAGGTCCGAGCGTCGCCAATGCACTTGTTAGCGCGTTTTGTGAAAAATCGCCGTTAACACTGTCCCACACATGGCTCCTCAGTTCCCTGATGACCTCCGAGCGGTCTTCATTGGATAAGGACGATAGCTGTCCTTCAACCGCCTGCAGGTATTGCTCGAGCTGCTTAGGATATGCGTCGCTTACCATGGATTTGTTCCCCCGTCGGAGCGAGCAATCGGTCCATGCCGCGCGCAAATTCGTACCACGCACGCGATACTTGCTTTAGATAGCGCCGACCATTAACGGTCAGACGGAAGTACTTTCGGGGATGGCCTGCATCCGCCTCTACCCACTCCGAATCGACGAAGCCCGCCGCCTTAAGCCGACTGAGAATCGGATAAATCGTGCCCTCTGCGACCGTGAAGCTTGCGTCGTTCTTAAGGTGGCGCAGTATCTCAAGTCCGTATGAATCGCCCTTCCGCAGGGTTGCCAATACCGCCAGAGACAAACTGCCTTTGCGGAGCTGGCTTTCCCACTTTCCCAAATCCGTTTCGGCTTGATCATCTTCATCGTTTGTCATAGCACTATATTGTGCTATACATAGTCTTGTGCGTCAATACTGTTTCCAGAGATCGGGAGACGGGCGCGCGTCATCTAGTCCTACTCGGAGCCACGCCACCAAACAATGCAAAAGGGATGTCGGCTTATTAGAAGGCCATTGCGATGAGGCAATGACAGCTCTTGGCCCCGGCTGCGGCGGTACACGTAGTCGGACGGGTGCTCAGAACATACCGAAAGCCATTCGAGTTCCCTGCTACGCTTATATGTTTGATTCCTCAAGATGCATACGTAATCCAAATTGTGCGCCTCAGATTCTTGGTCCCGGGCGACCAGAGAGGTATTCGTGTGAGTGACCAATGCAGCAGAATTGTCGGTGGGACGCAGGACGTCTTCTACTCCCGCGCATCCAGCGTGCCATTGCCGATGATGGCGCGTGCCGAGGGGGTCTGGTTTTGGGACGAAGACGGCAACGCGTACATCGACGCATCGTCCGGCCCTATGGTCAGTGCGGTTGGGCATTGCAACCCGCGCGTCATCGACGCGATGATGCGCCAGGCGCGTACGCTCGATTACGCGTATACGTTGGTCGCACGCAACCGCGCCAATCTTGCTTATGCGAACCGGCTGGCTGCGCTGGCGGGGCCCGGGTTCGAGCGCGTAAGCCTTTGCTCCGGCGGCAGCGAGGCTATCGACAATGCGCTTAAATTCGTGAGGCAGTATTGCGTCGCGACGGGACAAGCCACCCGCCACCGGGTGATTTCGCTCGATCCGTCCTACCACGGTGCCACCATCGGTTCGCTTGGCGCCGGCGGCAATATTGCGCTACTGCCGTTCTTCCATGGATTTGCCGTCTCGGCGATGACTATACCGGCGCCCCTGTCGTATCGAGTCCCGGATGGGCAGACCGTCGAAGAGCACGCGGGCAATTGCGCTCGTGCCCTCGAGGCGAAGATCGCAGAGCTCGGCCCAGAGAACGTGCTCGCCTTCGTGCTTGAACCCATCGGCGGACTCTCGACCGGTGCCGTCGTACCGCCGCCGAGTTACTTTCGAGCGATACGCGATATCTGTACGCGGCACGGCGTGTTCCTGATTTTCGATGAAGTGCTTTGTGGTGCGGGTCGGACGGGGCGATTTATTACGGCACACCATTGGGCGAACGACTTACCCGATATCATCGTGCAGGCAAAGGGCATTGGCGCCGGCCACGCTCCGCTCGGCGCCATGTGGGTGTCGGCCAAGCACGCGGATCAACTGGCGGCGACCGCAGGGTTCGACTTTAGCTATTCCTATAACGCAAATCCAATCGCGTGCGCGGTTGGTCTCGCGGTCCTTGACGAGTTCGAGCGGCTGGATCTATGTTCGAATGCGACCGCGCGCGGCGCGCAATTGCAAGCGGGACTAGATCGGCTCAAAGAGCGGTACCCAATCGTAGGCGACGTACGCGGCAAGGGGTTGCTGCTCGCGGTTGAACTCGTCGCAGATCAAGCAACTAAAGCCTGGCTTCCTCTGGAGTTTGCGGCGACGAAGCGCCTGCGCATCCATGGCCTCAATCACGGCATCATGCTCTATGCCCGTGCGTCCGCGGGCAGCCGCTTCGGACAGTGGTTCATGGTGGCCCCGCCGTTGACGATCACTGAGGCAGAGATTGACGAGGTCCTGGATCGAACAGAAAAGGCTGTGAAGGCACTTTGCGCCGAGGTCCAGCTTGCCGGATTGCTAGTCTGAAGCTGTCGCCGGTGCTGGATCGAGAAGGTCCTCCAACGACTCTCAATCACCGATGCGCCTCTTCATCGCGAACGACAGCTGATCCGTGGGGTTTGTTAGCGTAGCTCTGCCCCTGCGGTACCTGGTTGACGCGTCTCCACTGCACGGTAATGAACGGCAGCTGTCGGAGTGGAATTTGTGACGGTCGACAGTCCGCAAGTGGCCGGAAGTCGCCGGATGCTCGTCTCGCAAGCGGTCACTCGGGCAATTCCGCCGAGGAGCCAGAGCCACCGACCGGGTTCGACCCTAACCGGTCTGTCGCGAGCGGCAGCAAACGGGCAGCGAAATTAGCGCTGAACTTCTCTAGGCAAAAGCATCGCGAAAACGCCGCCCGAAGGCGGCGCTTTCGTGTGAGCTGGCGGAACCCGTCGGCAGTTGGCCCACACCCTACGAGCGAGGTCCGTTTAGGTTCTTACGGAAACAACACAAACGCGTGAAACGTGCTGTTCTTGTCTTGATAGGTCCCCGTGATCACGCCCGCATCGTTGATGCTGTTAGGATAAGTACCATTGAAGTCACCCGGGGTCGTATCTGCGCCCGGCGCATCGAAAGTAGTGATCTTGCCCTCGGGGCTGCGCACGAAGCCGTGGTAGACGTTGTTCGCGTCTAGGTAATATCCCGTGATTGCCCCAAAATCGTTGAGGCCCAGGGAACAATCAGCGTAACAGTTGAGCCCTTGGGGCCCCTCGCCGGGAACGTCGAACGTCGTGAATTCACCCGTAGGACTGCGCAGGTAGCCGTGAACCACATTGTTCTCGTCAATGTAATAGCCTGCGACGGCTCCGAACAGATTGATGGAGCGCGCGCAACCAGGACAGCCAGTACCTTGGTACGAGCCAGTGCCCGCGCCGGGAACGTTGTATGTTGTGAGCTTGCCGTCAGCACTGCGCAAAAGGCCGTGGGAAACGAAATTGCCGCTGTTGTCTTCGTAGCCCGCGTCGATTGTTCCAAAGAGATTGATGGTGTAAGCCCCCGAACCGTAACAACCGGTCGTGTTGGGGGTATCGCACTCGCCTGGAACGCTCCACGTCGCAAACGTACCGTCGGGACGGCGTAAGAATGGGCGGAATGCACCATTCTGGTCCGTGGTTAGACCTACGATCGTTCCTTCCAGGTTAAGGCCACGGGGAACGGTGGTGCCGATGGGGGTCCCAGTAACGTCGAATGTTGTAAACGCGCCCTTGGGACTGCGAAGGAAGCCGTGAGCCTCACTGCTCACGTCGTAGTATACCCCTGTGATGGCCCCTGCGTCGTTGATGGCGCTAGGTAACGTCCCGTTGAAGTCACCCGGGGTCGTATCTGCGCCCGGCGCATCGAAAGTAGTAATCTTGCCCCCGGGGCTGCGCACGAAGCCGTGATAGACGTTGTTCGCGTCTAAGTAATATCCTGTGATCGTTCCTTCGTCGTTGATGAGCACGGTACAATCGGTGACCGAACATCCCGTGCCTTGGTACGGGCCAGTACCTGCGCCGGGAGCATCGAAGGTAATGATCTTCGGGTTGAATTCTGTCGCTGCCTGCGTCGGCACGAGAACAGCTACGGCTAGAAACGCAGAAATAAACATCGCGGTCAGCGACGCGCTGTAACGAGCACTCATAATTACCCCCTGCAGTCGGTCTTAGTTGGTTGTTAGACGCCCGACTGGCCCGGAGGATTTAAGCCCTAGTTGCATCCGCCGAAGCCCGCTGGACGCGTGAAAGCCTTAAACATGGCCGAGTGTACGCCCAGCGTAATTCAACGCAACATGCTTGAGCTGCAGCCTCACGCGAGCCGCCGCATCGCACAATTCTCTGTACGGAGGCGCGTGGGGGAGGCTGACAGGCGGCTTAATGGCAGCCATTTCGGGTCAGTCATTGACCGCTTTTGGCCGATCAGCGACCGATTGTCGGCCCGAAAGCTGCCACTCAGTTAGAGATCCTAATGCGCTTTATATCCTCGTGGCGTCCATCGGCGCCGCTCGCAAAGCTGTCACGGCACAAGGGCTAGTCAGTTCGGTGGCGCAGTGGAAGGTTTCTATGCTTTGCCGGAGTTACATCGTCCGAGTGAGCGAACCACGGCAGCGTAGAATTCCCGATCATCCCAAGTGGCGATCGACTCGCACTCGGCCGCGATCGTTGCCGCCTGTTCCGGCCTGACGTTAATCACTGTAAAGCACATCACTATATCGCCGTCCGATGCAACGTAACGCGCCGTGCGTGTCTGCGCGTGGTACGCATGTAAATGACCGGGACCCATCTCATCGAGCAAGCTGCGAAGTTCATCGCCATTCGGAATTGCAGCAAGCAACTGAATTATCGCCGACGTATCGGTTAGCTTTGCGGACGCGACGTAGACCCTTCCCACTGCCGGCTCGTTCACGCCAGCACCAGCATCATTGTGAACCGCGAATATCTCCAATGGGCGCTCCACTTGCATCTACTTATGCCAATAGATCATTTGCCGCTTGGCTCGTCAAACATGATTCGGATGTCAGCTTTCTGGAATGCATTCCGACCCATTGAATGACCGAAACTGGCCGCAGACCGTCGCGCGGAAAATCAACGGTACTGCCGCCCTCGACCCGTTGCTGCCGCTGACGACCGGCAGCTTTGCACACGCGCACTTAACGGCTCGTGGCCCCGGCCCCCGTCGCCTCGCTTTCCGTCACCACGTCGCATTCCCGGGAGTTGATGAGCGAAAGCACATAGATGTGCGAAACCTTGGTCTTGTTGTCGTAACCATTGGCGAGCACCTGACAGTGATCGTTCGTGCTCACGGCCTCGGTAAGCGTGATCTGTTTCGTCACGGCGCCGATCTCATTGTTGAGATCCTCGGCCAAGTAATGCAGGTGCGTCCAGAGCACGGCGTGCGATACACCGGAGAGCGTCTGCGAGGAGCCTACAGCGTCCCCCTGAGTATTGATGCCGTTGGCGGAACTCGTCTTGCCGCCCAACGTGCCGAGATCGTTTGCCTTCGTGTTCGGACCCCAGAGAGCGGCATGCGACCTGTTGTTTGCGATGTCGGCCCAACCGACGACGAAGCCGCGGTCATTGATCTGATTCGCCCCGCTGTTCTTGCCACCGAGGGTACCCATGTCTCTAAAGTTGGGATTCAACTGTGCCGCGTGCTGCGTCAAGTCTTCGGGATCTAGGTAGGCGGACCCCACCACCTCACCCGTATTGTTGATGCTCGTGGGGTAGTCCCCGTAGGAGAGGGGACCGAGGCTCGCCCAGTCGTTTGTAGGGCAGAAGTTCGACCAAAGGATTGCAAACAGAAAAGGCACATCGCCGCCCAGCGTCCCGACGATTTGTCCCGCGTCGTTGATTGCGATCCCCGTGGTCCAATACCACGCCTCGTCCCCGCCGCACTGGTCTGAGACGTTCCCGCCCCAGAGATCGACCCGGGTCTTGAATGCTGTGTCATAACCGACCACGTCTCCGAGATTGTTCATGCCCCCCACGAACGCACTATATGTGAAGCCAGTGTCGGAGCCTGCAAGGACCGTCGGCGTCGTTCCGTTCCACAGGGCGGCCAAAGACACGCCGTCGGCATCGATCGAGTTGCCCGCGACCTGGCCGCTGTAGTTGATTGCGACACCCTCCACCGAGACGCTATCCGGCAGGTTCTGGAGAGTCGTGACCGAGAATTTTTGTGCCTGCGCGCTGAATGCACCGAGCGCGGCTACGAGCGCGAGGGTGCTGGTTACAAGACGACAATCTCTGTGTCCGATGGAATTCATTTGCTTCTCCCCATTCCATCGGACAACGGTTGTAGACGATTTGCGTGAATGTGGCATGGCATGTTTCCTTCGAAGTTATATGTTGGTTGTCCTGGCCCTAAACTCTGACCTAATTCCCCGGTTGGTACGCGACTCGGCTACTGTGCTCCCCAAAATGTCGCCACTCTCCGTCGCAGAGCGGTCGACTTGGTAACAAGCCACGGCGTTGTGACTTAGCGCAACCTTTCTGGCGCAAAGGCGTGTCGCCAATCACAGACATAATCATCTTATGTCGAATTCACTGGTTATCCGAAAATTTTCGCGGTCGAATGTCGGCAGGCGCCTTTGGAGCAAGCAGCTATGCCATCGCAAGGTCCGGTTGTGGCCGGGAGCTGCCGTTCTCCTGCACCGTTGTTTGCCTGCGCGGTGATTCGATTTCTCAAGTACTGCGCTTACATCCAAGCCAAGTCGGCTGCCTGACTAAAGCTCGCGAGAGCTAATGCGCCTTCATCGAAAGATTGCGCCGAGGGCGACGGCTAGAGGCGTCTAACAGCGCTTCCGGAGCCGACAGGCTCCGCAATCCGCTTTTCCAGCGGAGCGGGACCTATCCCACCCGAAGAGCCGAACCGTGTACGAAGGCCGGGAGGTGTGCAAGCATTTTCCGGATCGTGGAAGACAGGGATGTCTTCCCCGAAGCCTCCATGGAAGGATTCACGGCGTTCCGGAAAATGCTTGCACGCCTCCCGACCGTTGTCCGCGGAGCCGTTCTTCCGTTTGGCGCTAGGCGAACTGCTTGGGCGCCACGGGGAGCCGGAACTCGGGGATCTTGTCGCGCAGCAGATTGTGAAACTCGAACATGTAGCCTTCGATCTTCGACAACGGACCCGGCTGATAACTGCTCGAAGCGAGGCCGCGCTGGACGCGATTACACAGCCACTTGTCCTCGTTGTTGACCTGGGTGTTGATGCGATTGCTCAGGTAGCGCGCGGCGCGCAGCTCCGCACTGGCGCCCGGCAGGCCGTAGGTGGTTCCGCGCACGATGCACTTGCCGGGTCCGCCGGGCAGGAGCTGAAAGAAATCCATTTGATCGGGAAACACATCGATGCCTAAGTTCGGCAGTGCGCTGTAGAAGCGCCAGCATCGGCGCAGCTTCTCGGGCAGATGGGCGGCGGCCTTGCCGATGATCGACTGATACAGGCGCTCGGACCAACGCGTGGAGGGTTGCTCGCGCATCCAGCTCAAGCCCCGCGCGACGCCCGGCACCGAAAGCTGGTCCTCGTAGTCCGGTGTGAACATGCGATAAAGCCCGGGATGGCCGATCGGCACGTGATAGGACTCGAGATAGTTATCCATCGCGATTTTCCAATCGACCGGCCACACGTCCGTGGTGATCGGAGCGAGCGGGACCATCTCCTCGAGGCGATAGGGCGCGAGCTCCTCCGCGAGCTTGCCCCAGGTCTTCGCGACCGGCGTGGGATCGCCCGCGAGACATACGAACACGAATCCGAGCGCCGTGTCGACGCGTACGGGGCGCAGGCTGTATTCGCCGCGGTCCAGTCCAGGGAACGTATCTCGCATCGGCACTCCGATCAGGCTTCCATCGTGCCGGTAGCTCCAGCCGTGATAAGGACACGTGATGGTCGCTGCGCAGCTCCCGGAACCATCGACCAGCCGCGCACCGCGATGGCGGCAGACGTTGTGAAACGCCTTGATGGACCCGTCCTTGTCGCGCAGCACGAAAACGCTTTCGGGCCCGAGCTCGAAGGTCTCGAAATCGCCGGGTTTGGGAATATTGTTGATGTGACAGACGATCTGCCAGCTTGGCAACAGCACGCGCTCGATTTCCAGCCGCATCAGATCGGGGTGGCTGTAGACCCATGCGGGAAGGGCGTGGCGCAGCGCGGAAGGGGCATCAGCTTCGAGCTTCGCGGCGGACACACTGTTCATGGGGCTTCTCCGTCACGATTATATGTCCGTTCAATTTACGCCGCCGCAGGACGGCTTGGCAAGCGGCGATGCAACACGCAATTGCAGAAGCGGTAGGACTAAATCGCGATTCGGCATGGGTAATGGGGCACTTTCGCCATGGATGCAATTATTTATATAGTCATATAAACTTCCGCCGACTTGAGCGCGTGCGACCGAGCGGCGCGCGCGCTTCGATTTAATCAACGAAAGGGGGACGTCATGGCCAGAAAGCTGACCAACAGCAACGCACAATTCCAACGCGCGGTGAAGCGGCTGCCGTTGGGCGTCGCCTCCAACTTTCGCTATTGGGGTGAGGACCGCACCATCTACGTGAAGCGCGGCAAGGGTGCGCGCATCGTCGACATCGATGACAACGTGTACGTCGATTATCGCATGGGCTACGGGCCGGCGATTCTCGGCTACGCCGATGAGCGCGTGGATGCGGCCGCGCGCGAGGGCATGGAGTTGGGCGGCGTTTTCGCGCTGGCCACCGAGCGTGAGCTGATCGTCGCGGAGCGGATTTCCAAGATGGTCCCTGCGGCGGAGCTGGTGCGCTTCTCGAACTCCGGGACCGAGGCGGTGATGGCGGGCCTGCGACTCGCGCGCGCGTTCACCGGCAAGGACGACTACGTGATCCTCGAGGGCAGCTATCACGGACTGTTCGATGCCGCCATGTGGTTCACGCCCATGGATAAATGGTCGCAGGTCGGCGATCCGGAAATCAAACCGTATAGCGAGGGCGTGCCCGTCAGCACCAAGAGTTTCGCGCATTTCGTGCAGGCGAATGACGCCAATCAGCTCGAGGACGTGTTCAAGCGGCATGGCGCGCGGATCGCCTGCCTGCTGATCGAGCCCATCATGGGAAACTGCCTGGGGATCGCGGCGGAGCCCGAGTATCTCAGGGCGGCGCGTGAACTCTGCGACAAGCACGGCGTCGTGCTGCTGATCGACGAGGTCAAGACCGGCTTTCGCGTGGCACGTGGCGGCGTGCAGGAGCTCTACGGCATCAACGCCGATCTGTGCACTTTTGCCAAGGCCCTCGGCAACGGATATCCCATCTCCGTGCTCGCCGGGCGCGAGCACATCATGCGCAAGATCGGACGCGGTGTGGCGCACGGCGGGACCTACACCGCGCATTCGGTGTCTCTCGCGGCCGCGGAGCGGACGCTGCAGATTCTCGATGAGACCGACGCGCTCGAGCGCATTGCCGACTACGGCACGAAGCTGCGTGCCGGCATGCGCTCGATCCTGTCGGCCCGGGGAATCGCGCATAGCTTCGTCGGCCACCCGTCGATGAGCGGTCTGTATTTCGCTCATGAGCCGCCGCGCAATTACCGCGCGTGGAAGAGCAGCGATTACTCGTTCTACGATGCGATGGCGCAGGTGCTGCACGATGAAGGCGTGCTGTGCGAGCCGGATTCCCGCGAGCCCTGGTTCGTGTCCGCTGCGCACGATGCCTCGTGTCTTGCGGATACCTTGAAGGCATTCGAGATCGCCGTCGACGCCACGCTCAAGTCGAGCGCCGCACACAAAGTGCTGGCCTGAGCGGCGACCCCAAGGTGGCGACCGGGGAGAATCTCGACGCGATAGTCGTCGGCGCGGGCCACAACGGTCTGGTGACGGCTTGCTTGCTGGCCCGAGCCGGGCTCAAGGTCCAGGTGCTCGAGCGCATGCCGTACATCGGCGGCGCGGCGGTGAGCCGGCGCCTGTACAAGGATTTCACGTACTCGAATTGCTCGTACGTCTGCAGCCTGCTGCGGCCGGAGATCATGCGTACGCTGGAGCTGCCGAAGCACGGATTGCAGGTGATTCCGTACGAGGGCGGCTGCACCATGATGCAGGGCGGAGGCCATCTGGCCCTGTACGACAATCACGACGCGCTGCGCCGCGAGATCGCGCGACACTCCAAGCGCGACGCCGAAGCGTACGACCGCTACGCGCGAGATGTCATGCGCCAGTGCAAGTTCATCAAACCTCTCCTGCTTCGCGAACCTCCCGATCCCACCTCGTTCAGACTGCGTGACTTCAAGGAGCTGCTGTATCTCGGCCAGCGCTTCCATGGGCTCGGCGAGGATCGCATGTACGACACGCTGCGTTTCTGGACCATGAGCGCGGCGGATTTTCTCGACGAGTATTTCGAGAGCGAGATCGTCAAGGCGCACTTCGCCGGCAGCTCCATCATCGGCACGGCGCTCGGGCCGCGTTCGCCGGGCACCGCCTACGTACTGCTCCATCACTACATGGGCGACATCGACGACACGGTGGGCGCATGGGGATTCGCGCGCGGCGGCATGGGCGCGATCAGCAATGCGCTCGGAAAGTCCTTCGAGGCGAGCGGCGGCCTGATTCGAGCCGACGCGCCGGTTGCGAAAGTGCTGGTCAAAGGCGGCCGAGCGACGGGTGTGGCCCTCGAGAACGGGGATGAAATTCACGCGCCGCTGGTGATATCCAATCTCGACGTGCGGCGCACGTTCTTGAAGATCGTGGATGCCAAGGACCTGCCGGCGGACTTCGTGCACCGGGTCAGAAACTTCAAGATTCGGGGATCCTCCGGCAAACTCAACATTGCCCTGGACGGTCTGCCGCGGTTCCCCGCAATCCCGGCGGGGTCGCCTTCCACGCGCGGCGACATGCACGTCACCGATACGCTCGAGATGATGGAGCGCGCCTACGACGACTGGAAGGAAGGACGCTGGTCCCGCGCGCCGTATATCGACATGCTGATTCCCTCGCAGATCGACCCGACCATGGTGCCCGACGGAAAGCACTACATGTCGGTGTTCGTGCAGTATTGCCCCTATGAGCTCGCGGACGGGGAGTGGACTGCGGAGAAGCGGCGCGGCTTCGGCGACACCGTGATCGACACCATCGCCCGGCAGAGCCCGAACTTCAAGGAACTCATCCTGCACGCGGAGATTCGCACGCCCTGGGACATCGAGAATGAGGTGGGGCTGACCGAAGGAAATATTTTTCAGGGCGAATTGACCATGGATCAGCTGCTGTTCAACCGGCCGGTTCCGGGCTTTGCCCAGTACCGCTCCCCGGTCCGCGGGCTGTATATGTGCGGCTCGAGCACGCATCCGGGAGGAGGCGTGATGGGCGCTCCCGGCGCGAACGCGGCGCGCGCCGTTCTCAAGGATCTCGGGAGGCGTTCGGAGCTATGACACAGCAAGGCACATCCGCCCGCTACGACTGCATCGTGATCGGCGCGGGCCACAACGGCTTGATCTGCGCGGCCACGCTGGCGCGCGGCGGGCGCTCCGTGCTGGTGCTCGAGGCGCAGCCCCAGCTCGGGGGTGCGGCGCTGACGCGCGAGTTCTCGCCCGGTTTCAAGGTATCCGCCTGCGCCCACCTGGTACACCTCATGCCGGCCGATTTATTGCGAGATCTCGACCTCGCCGCGCATGGGCTCGACTGGGCCGGAGAGGCGCTGAGCACCACCGTGCTGTCCGCCGACGGCGCACCGCTGACCGTGGAGCAGGGCCGGGTGGGGTCGGACAACGAGGCTTACGCAATTTACATCGCGCAGATGCGGCGCTTCGCACGCGCGCTCGTGCCGCTCCTCTCGAAGGTGCCGCCGCGCCTCGGAACCACCGATTGGAAGGACCTCTCGGCGCTCGCTGGGCTGGCATGGAAAATACGCAGGCTCGGACGTCGCGACATGCGTGATCTGCTGCGCATCGGCGGCATGAACGTGCACGACCTGCTGGAGGAAAATTTCAGCGGGGCCGCGCTCAAAGGCGCTTTGGCTTTCGATGCGGTCCTTGGAACCAATTTCGGGCCGCGCTCGCCCGGGAGCGTCCTGACACTGCTGTACCGTCTCGCGGCGGAGGCGGCGAGCGGCACGCGCGGTCTCGCCCAGCCTCGCGGCGGAGTCGGCGCGGTGAGCGATGCGCTGGCGAAAGCCGCCGTCGCGGCCGGCGTCAATATACGGCCGAGCTCTCCGGTGAGGCGCATCTTGGTGCAGTCCGACCGTGCCGCGGGCGTCGAGCTCGAGTCCGGCGAGCGCATCGCCGCGGCAACCGTGGTGTCGAACGCCGATCCCAAGACCACCTTCCTGCAGCTATTGGGCGCAGCGCATCTGGACACCGGCTTCGTGCGCCGGGTCCGGCATTTACGGGCACGCGGGCTCGCCGCGAAGCTGCATCTCGCCCTCGATAGGGCGCCGGCTTTCAACGGATTGGGGGAAGCGTTGCTGCGCGGTCGGCTTTTGATCGCGCCTTCGCTGCAGTACCTGGAACGAGCCTACAACCATTCGAAGTATGGGGAATACTCCTTGGCGCCGGCCATGGAAATCACGGTTCCCTCGTTGAACGACCCGGCTCTTGCGCCTGCAGGCCGGCACGTATTGTCCGCGGTCGTGCAGTATGTACCCTATGAGCTCAAGGACGGCTGGACACTGCAGCGCGATCGCTTCTTGGATCTCTGCATCAATCTGTTGGACGGTCACGCTCCGGGGCTCAAATCGAGCATCGTGGCGGCGGAGCTGTTGACGCCCCTCGATATCGAGCAAGAGTTCCGCATCAGCGGCGGACACTGGCATCACGGTGAGCTGGCTTTCGACCAATTCTTCATGGTCAGGCCGGTGCCGGGCGCCGCTCAGCATCGTACGCCGCTGCCGGGCCTCTATCTGTGCGGCGCGGGCTGCCATCCGGGCGGCGGGATCATGGGCACCGCCGGACGCAACGCCGCCCGCCAGGTGCTGGAGGCTGCCTGACATGAGCGAATCGCAACGGCCGCTTCCGCATTTCATCAAGCCTCTGCTCGAGACGCCATTTCATGCGCGCGCCCGGGCGCTGTCGCAAGTCGACAGCTTCATCCCGTGGTCGGGCTACAGCACGGTGGACGTGTTCACCACGATGGAGCAGGAGTATTTCGCGATCCGCAACGCCGCGACGTTGTACGACCTCACGCCGATGGTGAAGTACCGGATCATCGGTGCCGATGCGCTGCCCTATCTGAATCGACTGGTGACGCGCGATATCGCCAAGCTCAAACCCGACCGCGTGGCGTACTCGGTCTGGTGCAACGATGCGGGCCACGTGCTCGACGATGGAACGGTGTTCAGACTGGGCGAGAACGAATATCGCCTCTGCACGGCGGAGCGGCAGATCGACTGGCTGCTGGATTCGGCCGTCGGCTTCGATGTGGAGGTGAGAGAGATCACCGCCGAGATCGCGGCGCTGTCGCTGCAGGGGCCCACCTCGTACGCCGTGCTGCGAACCGCCGGGCTTGCCGGCGTGGAGCGGCTCAAGCCCTTTGATATCGGCTATTTTTCGCTCGGGGCGCACAATCTCATGGTGTCGCGCACGGGCTTTACCGGCGATCTGGGCTATGAGCTGTGGATGGAGGCCGCCGCGGCGGAGGATGTGTGGGATGCGCTGATCGCGGCCGGCCGCAGCCGTGGCATCCGCGCCATCGGGTCGCAGGCCCTCAATATCGCGCGTCTGGAGGCGGGTTTCTTGAGTCCGCACGTGGATTTCGTCTCCGCGGAACAGACCATCCGGACCGGTCGCGACCGCTCACCGATCGAATTGGGCCTTGGCTGGCTGCTCGATTTCGACAAAGGTCACTTCAACGGGCGGCGTGCCCTGCTCGCCGAACGGGCACGCGGCGCGCGGCGCCAGTTGGTGGCGCTCGATATCGCGGGCAACAAGCCGGCCCATAACGCCTTGCTGTACGCGGAGGCTGACGGCAAGCGGGAAATCGGCAGCGTCACGTCGGCAGCGTGGTCACCCACTTGCAAGCGCAACATAGCGCTTGCTATGGTCGATGCACCGTATTTCAAAATGGGCACAGCCCTCTGGGCGGAGATTTATTTGAGCCGGGAACTGGTCTGGGAGCGCCGGATGTCGCGAGCCGTGGTGGTGGAGCGTCCCTTCTTCGCGCCCGAGCGCCGGCGGGCGACGCCTCCCGGGGAATTCTGAGGTTCCGGCCCGCGTGCCGTAGCCATGCACTCGCCCCAAAAATCCGTCGCCGACCGCCCCTGGCTCGATCCCGACGCCAAACCGCAAATCGTCATCGAGGGCGTCGGTAAGACGTTCGGCGCCTTCACGGCGGTCGACGGCATTAACCTGCGCATCTACAAGGGCGAGATGTTCGCGCTGGTGGGCGGCTCGGGTTGCGGCAAGACGACGCTGCTTCGGATGCTGGCGGGCTTCACGACACCCACGTCGGGACGCATTCTCATCGAGGATGCGGACATGACCCGGGTGCCCCCGTATGAGCGGCCCGTGAACATGATGTTCCAGTCCTATGCGCTGTTTCCGCACATGAGCGTCGAGCAGAACGTCGGCTACGGGCTGCGGCGGCTCGGACTCCCCGAGAACGAACGCGCCAAGCGCATCCGGGACGCACTCGACATGGTGCAGTTGGGTCCCATGTCCAGGCGCAAACCCCATCAGCTCTCGGGCGGCCAGCGGCAGCGCGTGGCGCTGGCCCGCTCGCTCATCCGGCGGCCGAAGGTCCTGCTGCTCGATGAACCGCTGAGCGCGCTCGACAAAAAGCTGCGTGAACAGACGCAGTTCGAGCTGATGAACATCCAGTACGAGGTGGGCATCACCTTCGTCTTCGTCACCCACGACCAGGATGAAGCAATGGCGCTTTCGACCCGCATCGCGGTGATGCACCGCGGCCAGGTGGTGCAGGTCGGGACGCCGTCGGAAATCTACGAGTTTCCGCAGAATCGGTTCGTGGCGGACTTCATCGGCACCACGAACTTGTTCGAGGGAACTGTCGACGGGGAGGACATGCCGGGTCACGTCGTGGTCCGCAGCGCCGAAGCGGGCTGCAGCTTGATCGTCGATGACCCCGGCCGTTTCGGCAGCGGCCAGCGCGTGTGGGTTTCGCTCAGGCCCGAGAAGATCCGGCTGAGCAAGGCTCCGCTTCCCGGTACCGCGGCGAACCAGATCAAAGGAATGGTGTGGGAGCTCGGCTATCTCGGCAATCGCTCCACGTATCGAATCAAGACGGAGACCGGAAAAATGATCACCGTGTTTGCGCAGAACGACCGGCGCACTTCGGAATGGACGATCGACTGGAGCGACGAGGTTTACCTGAGCTGGACCGCGAATTGCGCGGTGGTGTTGCAACAATGACCGGGTGCATGAGTCGGGCAGCGACGCTGCTCTGCGCCGCGGCTTTTATCTGTCTCGCAGCGGGCATCGGCTGGGCCGCCGCGCCGGCTCCGCAGGTGGCTCGCGGAAAGACCCAGAACGTCGTACTCATCGTGAGCGATGGCCTGCGCTGGCAGGAGGTTTTCACCGGTGCCGAAGAGGATTTGCTCAACGACAATGCGGGCGGAAGCTGGCTGTCGGATGAGGAGCTGCGCAAACGTTACTGGCGGGCGACCCCGGTCGAGCGTCGCGAGGCGTTGTTTCCGTTTCTGTGGGGCACCGTGGCGAAGCGCGGTCAAATCTTCGGCAATCAAACGCTGGGCAGCATCGCCAGAGTGTCGAACGGCAAGGCGTTTTCCTATCCGGGTTACAACGAGATGAGCACCGGCTTCCCGAACGATGCCATCGACAGCAATGAATTCGGACCGAATCCGACGCCCAGCGTGTTCGAGTGGCTGAACAAGCTGGACGAGTTTCGCGGTCGGGTCGCCATCTACGGCACTTGGAACGTGTTCGAGAACATCTTCAATCAGCGCCGCAGTGGCCTGGTCATTCAGGCCGGCTGGACGCCGCCGCCCGAGAAAAGCCCGCCGACCCCCCGCGACACGTTGTTGCGGCGGCTCTATGCGACGACCACGCCGTTGGACGAGGAGGATGTGGACAATTCCTTTCTCCAGGTCGCGCTTATCGACTACGTCAAATCCGCGAAGCCGCGCATCCTGTTCGTCGGCTACGGGGAGACGGACAACTGGGCGCATCAGGGACGCTACGATCTGGTCCTCGACAGCGCGCACCGCACCGACGGGTTCATCAAGGAGCTCTGGGAGACGATGCAGGGCATGCCGCAGTATCGCGGCACCACGACTTTCATCATCACCACCGATCACGGCCGCGGCGGCGGGCTGACCGAATGGAAGGAGCATGGAGTCGAGGAGAAGGGGTCGGAAAACATCTGGGTGGCCGTGATCGGACCCGACACCGAGGCGCTCGGCGAGCGCCGGGACGGCCCGGTGCTGGTGCAGGCGCAGATCGCCGCCACGGTGGCCGCCCTGGTGGGCAAGGATTACCATGCCGCGGTTCCGCGCGCGGCACTGCCCATCGCACTGATCCTGCACTGAAGGCCTCCCGGCAGCCCGAACCGGGAGCGCCGACGGCTGCGCCGGCCGCGCGCTTCAGCCGCCTGGTTTTTATATTATAGTGAGGATATTATAAAGCTTCCACGCGATTGGGGGCCTGATTCATGCGCAAGGTAAGAACACTCGGTTTGTTGGGAACAGGCGTCATCGGCGGCGGCTGGGCCGCACGGGCGATGCATTTCGGCATCGACGTGATTGCGGCGGACGTGAAGCCCGAGATGGAGGAGTGGATCCGCGGCGCGGTGCAGAACGCCGAACCCTCGCTGGCACGGCTCACCTTCGCACCGCTTCCGCCGAAGGGCAAATTGTCCTTCACCACCGACATGCGCGAGATGGCGAAAGCCTCGGATTTCATCCAGGAGAACATCCCCGAGCAGCTTCCGCTCAAGCAGCGCATGCTGGCCGAGGTCAGCCGGCACGCCGGCGCGGATGTCATCATCGCATCGAGCACTTCCGGATTGACGCCCACGGATCTGCAGCGCGACATGGTCGGGCCCGAGCGTTTCTGCGTCGCGCATCCGTTCAATCCCGTGTACCTTCTGCCGCTGGTCGAGCTCGTTCCGGGTGCGAACACGGCGCCTGCGACCATCGAGGCCGCCGCAGAGTTCTTCACCCATATCGGCATGCATGCGCTACGCGTACGACGCGAGGTTCCGGGCCATTTGACCGACCGGCTCCAGGAAGCCATGTGGCGCGAGATACTGCACATGGTCAACGAGGACGTCGCAACCACGGGCGAGCTCGACGAGTCCATCATCTACGGCCCGGGTTTGCGATGGGCCGCGATGGGCATGAACCTCATCTATCACCTGGCGGGCGGCGAGACCGGCATGCGGCACATGCTGCATCAGTTCGGTCCGGCGTTGAAATGGCCTTGGACCAAGCTCGAGGCGCCGGAGCTCACGGAACAGCTGATCGATCGCATGGTCACCGGCACCCAGGAGCAGGCGGCGGGCCGCTCCGTTCGGGAGCTCGAGCGCCTGCGCGACAACTACCTGGTCGCCATTCAACAGGTCCTGCGCCAGTTCGACATCGGTGCGGGCTCGACGCTGCGCAAACTCGAAGAGCGGCTCTACAGGGAGGCCGTTGCGAAGCCCGCGGCCGATGGCAATCTGCCGCGGTACGAGACCACGGTGCGGCCGGAGTGGGTCGACTACAACGGCCATATGTCCGACTTTCTATACGGTCACGTGTTCGGTGAGGCGATGGACAGCCTCTATCGCCAGATCGGGATCGACGACGCCTTCCGCAAAGGAGGGCGCATGTATTACACGGTCGAGAGCCACGTCAAACACTTCGGCGAGGCCAAGGTGAGCGAGCCCTTGTATGCGACCACTCAGGTGCTCGCGTTCGACGACAAGCGGCTGCACGTGTTCCATCGGCTGTATCGCAAGCGTGACGATGCCTTGATAGCGACCGGCGAACAGATGCATTTGTTCGTCGACACGCTGAAAGCGAAGGCCACCGCCATCGATCCCGCGCTGCGTGCGAAGCTCGATCCGATTGTGAAGGCCCATGCCTCCCTCCCCAAGCCTGTCGAGGCAGGCTTGGCGGTCGGCAGCCGGGCGACTTAAGCTCTCTCATGCCCAAGATCGTCGATCATGCCAAGCGCCGGGACGAGATCGCTCTGGTGGCGTGCCAAGTGGTCGCCGACCACGGCTTCGAGCGGGCGACCGTTGCGCGCATCGCCCGGGCGGCGGGCTACACCACCGGCATGGTGGCCCACTACTATGACTCGAAACAGGACATCATTTTGGCTGCTCTGCGCCTGATCTTGAAGCGCATCGAGGAGCGGCTGACGAGAGAGCGGGACGGCGGCGAGGCCAATCTGCTGAGTGTTTTGTCCGAGGCCATTGCCATCGATGCCCAGCGCTTTACGGAGTCCGCGTTTTGGCTGGCGTTCTGGGGACAGATCTCCGCCGATCCGAAGCTGAAGCGACTGAATGTGTGGGTGCACCGGGAATACATGCGGCTGTTCGAACGCTGCTTCTGCGAATATTGGCCCGAATGGAACTCGCGGCCGGCCGCCATTCGGGATCAGGTGCTGCGCTCCTTGGTGACTTGCATGAACGGCTTGACTGCCGGCGCCGTCACCAGCCCGCGCGACTGGCCGGCGCAAAAGCAAATCGAGCACTTGCGGCTGCATCTCGAACTGTTGCGGCGATGGGCCGCCCCGAAACGCCGCACGGTGCGGCCGCAGGCGCGCCAGAAAATCCATGCCTGAGGGGGAATGACGATGGATTTCTCGTTGAACGATGAACAGCAGATGATCGTCAAGACCACGCACGATTTCGTGGTCAACGAGCTCTATCCCCATGAGAAGGAGGTGGAGGAAACGGGCGAACTGCGCGAGGATCTGTATCGGGAGCTCAAGGCCAAGGCCATCGACGCCGGTCTGTATGCCGCGAACATGCCGGCGGATGTCGGCGGGGCGGGCTTGGATACGGTCTCCTGGGTGCTCTACGAGAAGGAACTCGGCCGGGCGAACTACGCTCTGCATTGGTCCTGCGTCGGGCGACCATCGAACATCCTGCTCGCTTGTCGCGGTGATCAGCGCGAGCGTTACCTTCTGCCCGCGGTCCGTGGCGAGCGAGCCGAGTGCCTCGCGATGACGGAGCCGGGTGCAGGATCGGACCTTCGCGGCATGAAGACCTCGGCGGTGGAGTCCGGTGGGGACTTCGTCATCAACGGCACCAAGCATTTCATCAGTCATGCGGATCGCTCCGACTTCGTCATCCTGTTCGCGGCCTCCGGCGAGGAGACGGGCACCCGCGGCACCCGCAAGAAGATCACCTCGTTCCTGATCGACATGGGACACCCTGGATTCAAGGTGCTGCCCGGATACAAGAACGTCTCTCATCGGGGCTACAAGAACAGCATTCTCGAGTTCAATGACTGCCGGGTGCCCAAGAGCGCGGTGCTCGGCGAAGTGCATCGCGGGTTCGAGGTCGCCAATGAATGGCTCGGCGCCACGCGCCTTCAAGTCGCTGCGACCTGCTTGGGCCGCGCCGATCGGGCGCTGGAGCTCGCCAAGCAATGGGCGGTCGACCGCGAACAGTTCGGGCAACAAATCGGCAAGTTCCAAGGCGTCAGCTTCAAGCTGGCCGACATGGCGGTGGAGCTGCGCGCTGCGGAGCTTCTGGTGCTCGAGGCGGCATGGAAGAACGATCAGAAAATCGCTACCGACATGGATATGGCCATCGCGAAAGTGAAGGCCACGGAAATGCTCGCCATGGTCGCCGACGAAGCACTGCAGATCCATGGCGGTATGGGACTCATGAGCGATTTGCCGCTCGAGCGCATCTGGCGGGACGCGCGCATCGAGCGCATTTGGGACGGTACCAGCGAAGTGCAGCGTCACATCATCTCCCGGGCACTATTGCGTCCGCTCGGCGGCTAATGACCGCTCACGACGCGAAGTGCTCCCCAATGGTGCATGCCGAGCGGGAGCCTCTCGCGCATATGTCAAATGTGCCGACGAGCACGGCGAGCGGGGCCCCGGCTGCAACTTGCGGCGCATTGAAACGCATGCTCCGCGCTCGATTTCGGTGCCTCGTTACTTAAATGCGACATAAGTTCCCCGGTCAACGCTTGCATGGGTATAGGCGTTCTTCCTACATCATTTCCACAGGAAATCCTTGAGAATAGTGACGCAGTACCGACATCGGGATTGCGGCAAAAGACAAAGGGGAACACCATGATTGATCCAGAAGTTGCACGTTTGCGACGGCTGCGCAGTGAAGCGTTGCTGGTGCGGGAAATCGCCCGCACGTACGAGTCAAGTCAATGGGCGGCGAATGAATCTCTGCTCGGTCGTAGCGCATGTGCCAGCTGGCGCATCGCCCGTTTGGTATCCGGTCGGCTCAAGGGCCATCCCTACGCCGAATATCAAAAGAATGCCGGCGCCGTCACCCAGGCCGGTAATCGTCTGCAGGCCAACTGCCTCGCGCTGATCAACAAAGGCCGCCTTCAGGGGCTCAAAGTGCTCGAGGCACGGGTGGCTTCGTTGGCGCGGCATCTGGATGATGCCGTCTCATTGGCGTGGTCATCCGATTTCAGCGAGGCCTTGTCGCGATCACAGTTCGAGATCAAGTCCCTGGCTGCAGCTCTCGCCCTGGAAACGAGCGGCGGCGGCGTGGAGGGTCGGCCGGTCTTGCGTCCGTCCCGTTCCGAGGGGATGGCCGGGGAACTCGGCGCAGCGCTCGAGGGAGACTGGCCTTACCTGGCGTTTTGATCGATTGCCGGCAGCGCCGTCCGGGTCTCGCCCGAGACTCGGGCGGCGCAACGCTGGCGAGCTTCGGCATCAGCGAAATCTGACCGGCGTTCGACCAAAGCGCCGGGTGCGGCCGCCAGCCCCGCGTGCGCGACCTGCCCATTACCCTGGACAAGCTCCTCGTCTGACTATTCCTACAGCCGGTGCCGCGCCGGGCTGATCCACCCGCGTCGCCAGCGCCCGGATAATCGCCCCCTCAGTGCAGTGCGCCATCGGATCAGGAGGGTTGAATGAACAGATTGAGTCACGCCACGACGAGCAACACGCCGAGGCGGTGGGACGAAAGCGTTCCCCCCAGCCCGAGTCCGGAGCAGCCTCCTCTGGCGCCCCACGATCCTCCTGAGCCTGCGCCGCAAGCCGAGGCCTGGAATCGAGCACTGCGCGTGATCTTCATGGACTCCACGCAAAGCGCCGAGGGTGTCTCCAAGGCTCGCTCTTGGAGAACCAACAAGCGCGGGCGGGCCGCCATCAAGGGACCTCGCAAGCATTGAGATCTTGACCGAGAGAGGGACTGCTTCCATGCATCACAAACAAGCCATTGCGATCGAAATCGCACTCCAGACCCACGTGCTGCAAACCTGCCCGATCCACAACGAGATTTTCTGCAACGACGACGTCGACCCTTCGAGCGCGTTCGCGCTCGCGGTGGAGCTGGTGCGCCAGCACACCCCTTACGTGGACGAGTTCCAGCACAATCCGCATGCGCTGACGGATCTGCTGAGCGAAACCATCGGTGCGGCACCGGCCTCCTGTCCCGTATGCGCAGGCGACTCACGCGAGCATCGCGGCAGCCTGGCGGGAAGCTTCTCGGCGAGTCTCTCGACCACCCAATCGTCGCGCCCGGAACTGCACCTCGCCTGACGCGGCGGGGTGGTGCTACTGGGTCAGCCGCGTGAACTCGGCGGCCTCGCTCAGCGTGCGCTCGAGGGTCGGCATGTCGTAAGGCTTGGGCAACAGAAATACACTGGCTTGGCGCTGTCCCATTATCTGCTGGACCTGCAGTGCTCCATAGCCGGAAGAAATCACCACCGGCATTTTGGGGTACTGCTTTACCAACTCCTTGGCGAGGTCGATCCCGGACATGCCGGGCAGGCTGACATCGGTCATGACGGCATCGAAACGCCGCTCCGCGAGCCGGACGAGGGCGGGCTCCGCCGCCGCCACGGCCGTAGCTTGGTGACCTAATTCCGTTAAATATTCAACGGTTATCAGGCTGACCTCAACATTATCTTCAACAAGCAATACGTCCATGAGGGGTCAGCATGGGCGCAAATCTTGCCGCTGGCTAGAGGCAGCCTCTTCCACTGGCATAGGAGGCTGACGGGGGGGCCGCCGGTCAGCGGCCAGTCCAGACGGGCTTGCGCTTCTCGGTGAACGCCCGGGTTCCTTCCTTCAAATCCTCGGAGCGGATGACTTGCTGCACGATGTCGAGCGAATCGTGGAGCTCGAAGGCCTCATGCTCCGGCACCATCTCGGTATGGCGCAGGAGCTGTTTGATGGCGGGAAACAACAGCGGCGGCCCGTCAGCGAGCTGTCGCGCGATCTCGCGGGCCTTGGCGAGTCCCTCACCTTTGGGAACGACGTGATTGGCGAGACCCCAATGTTTTGCTTCCGCGGCATCCATCCACCGGCCGGTCATGAGGAATTCTACGGCCACGTGATAGGGGATGCGGCGGCGTAGCTTGATGGTTCCGGCATCCGCAAGCACGCCCACGTTGATTTCGGGGAGCGCGAATTTGGCGTGCTCCTCCATGACGATGATGTCGGTGCCGAGCACGACCTCGAATCCGCCGCCGCAGGCGATGCCGTTAACGGCGGCGATGATGGGCTTGTTGAGATTGCGCGGGTAGTTGAGTCCGCCAAATCCGCTCGGACCCCAATCCTCGTCGGATTCCTCTCCCCCCGCGGCCGCTTTGAGGTCCCAGCCCGGCGAAAAGAATCGATCGCCCGCGCCGGTGACGATGGCCACACGCAGCGACTCATCGTCCCGAAAGGAGATGAAGGCTTGGTTCAGCGCGTGGCTGGTTGCAAGGTCGATCGCATTCGCTTTCGGACGATCGATGGTGACGGTGAGTATATTGCCGTCTTTGACGAGTTTGACACCTTCGGACATGGGCGACCCCTTCAGGTTTGAGCGGTTTTCTTGAGGCGTATCAGTGCGTCGACGGCGACCGCTCCCTTGCCGGCGGGCCGCACGATGATGGGATTCACGTCGATTTCGCAGAGCGTGTCCAAATGCTCGGCGGCATATCGCGTCACGTTGAGAACGGAATCGATCAGCGCCGGGATGTCCCCCGCCGGTTTTCCGCGGTAGCCGTGCAGCAGCTTTCCGAGCTTGAGCGAGGCGAGCGCCGACTCGACCGACGAGCGGGTGAACGGCGGCAGCAGCGTCACTGAGTCCGCGAGGAGCTCCGTGAGCACACCTCCGGAGCCCAATACGAGCACCTGACCGAACTGCGGGTCCACGATCAGGCCGACCAGGATCTCGGCGACGCCGTCAGCAATCATTTCCTCGACCAGCAACGTGTCCGAGAGAGCACTCAACTTCTGCGCCGCGGCCATTGCGTCCGTCGCGTTGCGCACATTGAGCACGACGCCACCCACCTCGGTCTTGTGCTCGAGGTGTCCGCCGACCGCCTTGATCACCACCGGGAAACCCAGGGACTCGGCGCTCGCGGCGGCCTGCGCCGCAGGCACGAGCCTTGAGCGTGGAACGGCGACGCCGAATCGCTCGAGCGCCGTCTTGCCGTCGGCCTCGCTCAGACTTTGCACCTCTGAGGGACGCTTGACAGGCGCAGGGATACGCAGTTCCACGCCGGGTCCGGTGCGCCACGCCGTGCCCACGGCGCCGGCCGCGGCCAGTGCTTCGAGCGCTTCGCGCTGACCCTGGAGCGGAACGATGCCTCCCTCCAAACAATGCCGGCGCACGCGCTCGCTGATGGTCTCCGGAAGCGATGCGATCAGGGCTACCCGCGACGGCGCGCCACGGGAGGCTTGGATGTAGGCGTCGATCGCCGCGTCGAACGAGGATGCGTCAGCCTTGCCCTCCGGCGGAAAGTCCAGCATGAAACCCACGGCGTCGTAACCCGCGCGCATGGCGCTAAAGAACACGCGGCCGAGAGCCGGCGGATCGAACCAGAGGTAGGTGTGAATATCGAACGGATTCGCGATCGTCACCCGGTCGGTCAAGAGCTCCTGCAGCTTTGCAGCCGCGCCGGGTGGAACCGGGGCGAAATCCAGGTCCAAGGTTCGCGCCACGTCGGCCGTCATGGCCATGTCGCCGCCGGAGGCGCCCATGATGAGCACCTTGCGGCCCGCGAGCGCACCGCCGCAATGGAACAGCTTCAAGGTCTCGCACAGCGTACCCAACGTGTCGCAGCGGGCGACGCCGGCCTGGCGGCAGAAGGCATCGAACACCCCATCCGCGCCGGCGAGAGCGCCTGTGTGGCTGTGTGCCGTGCGCGCCGCAGCTGCCGTGCGGCCGGACTTGATCACCGCGATCGGCTTGCCCGCGAGCCGCGCCTTGGCGGCCGCCCGCGCGAAACGCTCCGTGTCCTGGATGCCCTCGAGATATAGACCGAAAGCCGTGACGCGCGGATCGTCGCTCAGCATCTCGATGAGATCCTCGACCGCGAGCCGGGTTTGATTGCCCACGGAAAAAAGGTACCCGATCGGCACGGATCGCTCGTTGAAGCTCAGCGTCAGTGCGATGGTGCCGCTTTGGCAGATGATGGCCACTCCGCGCTCGATCGGGGAGCCGACCACCTGGTCGGGCAGCATGGCGGCACGGTCGAAGTAGTTCACGAAGCCGTAGCAATTCGGACCGAAGAACGGCAGCTCGCCGGCCTGGGCGAGCAGGTCCCCGGTGAGCTTAAGGCCGAGCTCGGTGCCCAGTTCCGAGAAGCCGGAGGTAAAGCACACGAAACCGCCCGCGCCGCGTGCCGCGAGCGCCCCGGCAACCGCGGGAGCCTCGTGATTCGGCACGGCGATGAATGCGGCGTCGGGTGCCTCGGGCAACTCGGCGACCGAGCGATAGAACGTGGTCGTCGAGGTCGAGGGTTTGCTCGGGTGGACCCGCCATATCTTGCCGCGAAAGCCGAGCGCGACATTGCCTGCCGCCACTGCGTCCGTCCACGCCGTGGCGCCGATGAGCGCGATGCTGCGCGGCGCGATCAACCGATGGATGTCGCCTGCCCGCATGCGACTCACCGCCGCTTGATCTCGATCTTGCGGGAGCCGTACCTGCGCGAGGCGGCCTCGGCGGCGGGGATCTTCAGGCTTTCGAGCCGTGCCGCGACCTCGGCAGGGAAGGGAGCGCCCGCCGGCTTCTCGCCCTGATGCACGTGCATCAGCATGAGATCCGCCACCGCCGCCGATCCCGCAATGCGCGGACAGAGGAAATCGCAGGCCGCGTGGATGCGCTTCGAGTCGTAATCCAACACCGAGGTCACCACGCGAAGCTCGTCGGTCGCCTTGATCTCGTGCAAATAATGGATGTGCAGCTCCAGCGTGAAGAGCGTGCAATGCGTGCGATCCCGATAGGCCGCGTCGAGGCCGAGGTGATCCATGACCTCATCGACCGCGGAGCTCAGCGCGACCACGTAGTAGGCATCGCGCAGGTGACCGTTGTAGTCGATCCAGTCGGGCTCGAGTGTCGCTCGAAACGCGGGGAGCTCGCTCACTGGGCGCTCCTCAATAGAGCTTCAAGCGGTCGCGCGCCTCTGCGGCGGTCAAAATTCGCGCGCCCATGGCCTCGATGATGGTGCGGGCCTTCTCGACCAGCTGCGCGTTGCTCGCGTAGACTCCCTTGCTCAGATACAGATTGTCCTCGAGCCCGACGCGGACGTTGCCGCCCAGCAGCACGGATTGCGCCACCCAGGGCATCTGCATGCGGCTGATGGCGAAGCTGCCCCAGTTGCAGTTCTCCGGCAGGGCGTTGACCATCGCGAGCAAATGTCCGGTATCGGCCGGCACGCCGTAGGCAATGCCCATGCAGAGCTGGATGAGCGCGGGGTTGTCGAGCAGACCTTCCTTCACCATCTGTTTGACGAACCACAAATTTCCCGTGTCGAACACTTCGAGCTCGGGTTTCACCTTCAGATCGCGGGCGATCGCGACTCCCTTACGCAGATAATTCGGCGTCGAAATATAGGCGCGGTTGCCGTCGCCGAAATTCAGGCTTCCGCAATCGAGGGTCGCGATGTCGGGCTTGTACAGGCCCTCCTGCGCGAGGTCGATGATGTGGCGCATGCGATCCTCCTGCGTGCAGAAGTCGCTCCCGGGCGCGGGCGTATCCTTGAGGCCGTTCTCGCCGACGACGATGTAGCCGCCCATGCCGCAGGTGAGATTCACGATCACATCGACCTTGCTCTCGCGGATGCGCTTCACCACCTCCCGGTAGTGTCGGGTCTCCATGCTGAAGTTGCCCGTCTCCGGGTCGCGGACATGGATGTGGACGATCGCCGCGCCTGCCTTGGCAGCCTCGATGGCGGTCGCCGCTATCTGCTCAGGGGTGATGGCGCAATGCGGGCTCTTCTTGACCTTGGTGTCATCTCCCGTCACTGCGCAGGAAATGATGACGTCGTGATTCATGGCAACTCCTGGGAGGTTTTGGTGGAGCTCTTCGAGGCACCCGGGCTTTATATTATCTCGATGATAATATTTAAGCGCCTTTCAATCAACTCCGCCGGGAACGGCTGCCCGGTGCTCAGTGCCGGCTGCCCGCGAGTGCCCGGATTATCTCGGTCTCTCCGCACACCCCGACGACCCGGCCTCCTTCCGAGAGCAGTATGGGATGCCCGGTCCTCTGGCGCAGGCGGATGATGGTCTGCAGCGAGAATGAGGCAGGCACCACGGCGAGCCCCGGCTGCGCGTCAGCGAGCGCCGCCTCGCCGGCCGAATCGTCGGCGATGTGCCGCAGCTCATGCGGGGTGCCGTCGATATGCAGGCCGAGCGCCTGTTGCTCCGGATTCAAGGACAGCCGGTATCGGCGAGCCTGGTCGAGCCAGAGAACTCCATTCTCGGACGGCATGCGTTCGCGCTCGCACATGATCATGGCGCCGGTCAGCACGTCGAGCGGGTTCATGTGGCGCACGAACTCCGCAACATAATCGTCCGCCGGCGCGAGTACGATGTCTTCCGCGGTGCCGGTCTGGATGATGCGGCCGTTTTGCAGTATCGAGATGCGGTCGCCGAGGCGCAGCGCCTCATCCATGTCGTGACTGACGAAGAGAATGGTCTTCTTGACCCGCTCCTGAAGCGCGAGAAGCTCACCCTGTAGTTTGCCGCGGATCAGCGGGTCCAAGGCCGAGAACGGCTCATCCATCAACAGGATGTCGGCATCGGTGGCGAAGGCTCGGGCGAGGCCAACGCGCTGCTGCATGCCGCCCGACAGCTCGCTCACGTAGCGGTCCGCCCATTGCGACAGGCCCACCAGCTCGAGCTTCTCGTCCACCACCGACTTGCGCGCGGCGGCGCTCTCGCCGCGCAGCTCCAGGCCGAGGCCGACGTTCTCCCGGACACTGCGCCAGGGCAAAAGCCCGAACTGCTGAAACACCATGGCGACCCGCTCGCGACGCACACGCCGCAACTGCACCGTGTCGCAGGTGGCAACATCCACATCCGATTCGCCGCTGCGAACGCGTACGTGACCACGGGTGACCGGATTGAGGCCGTTTGCGGCGCGCAACAGCGTCGACTTCCCGGAACCCGACAGTCCCATGAGCACAGAGATCTCGCCTTGCGCCACGCTCAAATTGGCATCGGCGACCCCGACGATGACCCCGAACTGGGTCTGAATGTCGGAGCGCGTGCCGCCGGCGTCCAGCGCGGCCAGGGCCTGGCGGATGGCGGTGCGGCCCGCGCGACCGGGCTGACGTGCAAAGAGGATATCGACATTCTGAAACTCGACTGCGGTGCTCATCGAGATACCTCGCGATCTTTCGGCCGGCTGATGCGGTCCAAGATGATGGCGAGCAGCACGATGGTGAAGCCCGCCTCGAAGCCCATGCCGATCTGCACCGAGTTCAGCGCCCGCACCACGGGGACCCCGAGGCCGCCGGCGCCCACCAGGGCTGCGATCACGACCATCGACAGGCTCAACATGATGCATTGGGTGATGCCGGCGACGATGGTACCCGCGGCACTCGGCAACTCGACCTTCCACAGAAGCTGGAGCGGGGTGGCGCCGAAGGCCTCACCGGCCTCGATCAGCGGCCGCGGCACGGAGGAGATACCGAGATGCGTGAGCCGGATCGGCGCCGGCAATGCGAATATCACCGTGGAAATGAGTCCCGGGACGACGCCGAGTCCAAACAGCACCAACGTGGGGATGAGATAGACGAAGGTCGGCAAGGTCTGCATGAGATCGAGCACGGGCCGCATGGCCGCGAACACGCGGGGCCGGTGGGCGGCGGCAATTCCCAAGGGCACCCCGATCAGGGCGGAGACGACCGTGGCCACCAGCACCAGCGCCAGCGTCTCGAGCGTCGCGTCCCAGTAGCCCTGGTTCAGGATGAAGGCCAGTGCGAGCACGACGAACACTGCGAGCGACCACGAGCGGCGCAAAAACCAGGCGAGCGCACCGACGGCGACGATCAGCAAAAGCGAGGGGAGGGCGCGCAACATCGCCGTCACGGCGTCGACCGTGCCCTTGATGACGAAGGAGATCCCATCGAACAGAAGGGTGCCATGGGCTTTGATGGTGTCGATGGCCACCGTCATGGCATCGCCCACGGGAATCTTGTGGCTGACGATCCACTGCGCCAATCCGCCCGTGTGCGTGCTCGATACTTGCGCGAGTGCGCTGTACGCCGGGCGACCGTCGAAGCTGCGCACGCCGTCGAGCCAGGTTTTCACCAGGTCCTGGTGCGACTTCAGCCATTGCGTCGCCGCGAACTCGGGCTGCTCGTGGCGATCCAGGATGCCGGCCATCATCTCGCTCTCGCCGCGCAACGTGAAGGATAAATTCGCGAGCAGGCGACCCATGTTCGGGCATTGCGCGCTGTAGCCCTTGCGCGTCACGGTGTAGATCGTGGCGCCCCCGAAGTTCGGACCGAACACGGCATCGCCGCCCGTCAGGTATTTGAGGTCGAAGCGCATATTCATGGGATGAGGTTCCCAGGCGAGGAAGACGATGGGCTCCTTGTTCCGAACGGCGCGTTCGACCTGTGCCAGCTCGCCTTGTTCGCTCGACTCGACCAGCTTGAATCCCCCGAGCCCGAACTGGTTGTCCTTGATCATGTTGAGGACCAGGCGGTTGCCATCGTTGCCCGGCTCGATGCCGAAGATGGAGTCGTTCAGCTGGGCGGAGAATCGATGAATGTCGTTGAAATCCTTCAGACCGAGCGCCTGAGTATAGGACGGTACGGCCAGGGTGTACTTCGCGCCCAGAAGATTCGGTCGAACCACGACCACCGAACCGTCGGCATCGTAAGGCGCCCGATCGGCCACCTGAGCGGGCATCCAGTTGCCGAGAAAGACATCGATGTCGTTGTTCTTGATCGATGCGAACGTCACCGGCACGGAAAGCACGGTGATCGTGGGGGAGTACCCGATGTCACGCAGGAGCTGTGCAGTGAGCGCGGTGGTGGAGGTCACGTCGGTCCATCCGACGTCGGAAAATCGCACCGTGCGGCAGCTCGGCGGATCGGCCGCCGAGTCGGCGTGCACGCCGGCGGCGCCGAATACGAGCGCCCCGATGCCCGCCAGCCAGGCCAGCTTGACCCTATGGTGACTGCGGCGGCATGATGGCGCCGATAGGGGAGCGTTTGAATGACCGTTTAACGACGTGTTATCGGCGATCACCTTGTATCCCTAGTGGATTGAATTAAAAGTATAATTTTCGGGTTCCCAATCTTAATCAGAAGCCGGTGCGGCCGTCCAGAGAAGAGCTTTTGGAGTTCGGGAGACGCTAAATTGAACCGCCAATCAACACCCTCGACGGAGTCGATGGGAGAGCCCATCGAGGAGACCCGCCGCGGTCAGCTCATCGAAGTTACCATCGATAGCCTAGCGGAACTCGGCTACGTGGGCACGACGCTTGCGCAGATCGCCAGCCGCGCCGGCGTCTCGCCGGGATTGGTCGCCCATTACTTCGGGGACAAGGATGGACTGCTCGATGCAGCGTTCCGATCGCTCGCGCGACGCGTCAGCGATCATGCCCGGTCCCGGCTGCGCCAGATCAGCACCCCCCGCGCGCGCATCCAGGCGGTGATCGACGCGAACCTCGCGCCCGAGGAGTTCGACCAGCGCACGGGAACGGCTTGGCTCGCCTTCTGGGGTCAGGTGCTGCAGGTCAAGAGCCTGCGGCGCGTGCAGTCCGTATATCAGCGACGCACCCTCACCACGTTGAGAAGCGCGCTCAACAAGCTCGTGCCGCCCGACCAGGCGCAGAGCCTCGCGGCCATGATCGCCTCGATGATCGACGGCGTCTGGCTGCGCGCCGCCTTGTCCGGGTGGCGCGAGGCGGACAGCGCCAGCGCTCGCGCCCTCCTGACGGAGTTCGTCGACCGGCGGCTGCAGGGGCTGCGCGCCGCGTCCGAGCTTCGCGCCGAGTCCGAACACGAGCGTGCCGCCGGAACGGCCCGCGGGCGGCCCCTGAACTTTTCGGCCGGTGAGCGTTTCGCCTCCATCAATCCGGCCAACGGCGAGGTGCTGGGCTACGTGAACGTGTCGGGTCCGGACGAGGTGAACGCGGCGGTGCGCGCTGCGCAACGCGGGCAGCCGCAGTGGGCGGCTCTCACGGGGGCGGAGCGCGCGCGGGTGCTGCGCAGGGCCGCCCAGCTGCTGCGCGCGCGCAATCAGCAACTCGCCGAGCTCGAGACCCGGGACACGGGCAAGCCCATTCAAGAGACGCTGGTGGTGGATGTGATCTCGGGGGCGGAGTGTCTGGAGTATTTCGCGAGCCTCGCGCAGTCGCTCGCCGGCGAGCACCTCGATCTCGGACCGCAGGCGTTCGGCTACACCCGCCGTGAGCCTCTGGGAATCGTGGCCGGCATCGGCGCGTGGAACTACCCGTTGCAGATCGCCTGCTGGAAGGCCGCACCCGCGCTCGCCTGCGGCAACGCGATGATCTTCAAACCGGCGGAGCTCACGCCGCTTTCCGCAGTGAAACTCGAGGAGATTTTTCTGGAGGCCGGCCTCCCGGCCGGCGTTTTCCAGGTGGTGCAGGGCTTCGCCGAGACGGGGCGCCTCCTCACCAGGCATCCGGACATCCGCAAGGTGTCGCTTACCGGAGAGGTGGGCACCGGCAAGGCGGTCATGAGCGACTCGGCGCAAACGCTCAAGAACGTCACGCTGGAGCTCGGCGGGAAATCCCCGCTGATCGTGTTCGACGACGCCAAGCTGGAGAACGCGGTTTCCGGCGCGCTGCTCGCTAACTTCTACTCCTCCGGCCAGGTGTGCTCGAACGCCACGCGGGTGTTCGTGCATTCGAAAATCAAGGCTCAGTTCCTCGAGCGCCTGTTGAAGCGCGTCGGCGCGATGCGCATCGGCGACCCCATGGATCCCGGTACGCAGGTGGGCGCCTTGGTATCGGAGCAGCACATGCAGAAGGTCCTGAGCTATATCGCCCGCGGGCGCGCCGAAGGTGCGCGGCTGCTGATCGGCGGCAACCGCGTCACCTCCGGAAATCTCGGCAAGGGATATTTTGTCGCGCCGACGGTCTTCGATGGATGCCGCGACGACATGACCATCGTGCGCGAGGAGATATTCGGCCCGGTGATGTCGGTGCTCGAATTCGACGACGAGGTTGAGGTCATCGAGCGCGCGAATGCCACCGACTTCGGCCTCGCCGCCGGCGTGTTCACCAACGATCTGACCCGGGCGCACCGCGTGATCGCGAAGCTCGAGGCCGGAACCTGCTGGATCAACCATTACAACGTGACGCCGATCGAGTTGCCGTTCGGCGGCGTGAAAATGTCGGGCCTGGGTCGCGAGAACGGGCGCGCGGCGATCGAGCATTACACGCGGCTGAAGAGCGTCTACGTCGCCATGGGCGATGTGGACGCGCCTTACTGACGGCGCGAAGCGCGGGCGAAAGTGGAGCAATCGATTGACGGATGAGATTTTCGACTATTTGATCGTGGGGGCGGGATCCGCCGGCTGCGTGCTGGCCGACCGGCTGAGCGCGGATGGACGGCACCGCGTGCTGGTGATCGAGTACGGCGGTTCGGATGGGTCGATCTACATCCAAATGCCCTCGGCCCTGTCCATCCCCATGAACATGCCGAAGTACAACTGGTTCTACCATACCGAGCCGGAGCCGCACCTGGACGGACGGCGCATGCATACGCCCCGCGGCAAGGTGCTCGGCGGGTCTTCCTCGATCAACGGCCTCGTGTACATCCGCGGCAACCCGATGGATTTCGAGCGCTGGGTCTCCGAGGGTGCGCACGGTTGGTCGTACCGCGACGTGCTGCCCTATTTCAAGCGCGCCGAAAGCCGGGAGGAGGGCGGCAACCAATATCGGGGCAATACCGGGAAGCTCAAGACGAGCTACGGCCGGATGACCAATCCGCTGCACGCCGCCTGGCTTGCCGCGAGTGCGCAGGCGGGTTATCCGCAAACCAGCGACGTAAACGGCTTCCAGCAGGAAGGCTTCGGGCGCATGGACATGACCGTGGGCGAGGGCCGGCGGTGGAGCGCCGCTCGCGCCTATCTGAAGCCCGCCATGGCCCGCCCCAACGTGAAAGTCCTCACGCACGCGCTCGCGACCCGCGTGTTGTTCGATGGGCGGCGGGCAACCGGCGTCGAATATAGCCGCGGGGGAGTGACTCATCGCGTGAGCGCGGCGCAGGAAGTCATTCTGTCGGGCGGTCCGATCAACTCCCCGCAATTGCTGAAGCTTTCCGGCGTCGGACCCGCGCAAGAGCTGCGCGCGCTCGGCATCGACGTGGTGCAGGAGCTTTCCGGCGTCGGCGAGAATCTGCAGGATCACCTGGAGTTCTATTTCCAGGTCGCGTGCAAGGAGCCGATCACGCTCTACTCCTCGATCAACTGGAGAAGCCGCGCGCTGATCGGCGCACGCTGGCTGCTGTTCAAGGATGGGCTCGGGGCGACGAATCACTTCGAGAGCTGCGGCTTTATCCGCAGCCGTGCCGGGATCGCGTACCCCGACATTCAGTATCACTTCCTGCCCATGGCGGTCGCCTATGACGGCTCGACGCTCGCGCAGGAGCACGGCTTTCAGGCGCACGTGGGTCCCATGCGCTCCAAGAGCCGGGGCTGGGTGCGGCTTGCCTCCAACCGGCCGGAAGATAAGCCCCGCATCCTGTTCAATTACTTGAGTCAACCGGACGATTGGACCGAGATGCGCGCCTGCGTACGATTGACCCGGGAGATCTTCGCGCAGCCGGCCTTCGACCGCTATCGCGGCCGCGAGATTCAACCCGGGGCGGACGTGCAATCGGACGATCAGATCGATGCCTTCATTCGAGCGAAGGTCGAGAGCGCCTATCATCCTTCGTGCTCCTGCAAGATGGGCGATGAAGCCGATCCGTCGGCGGTCGTCGACCCCGAGACCCGGGTGCGTGGATTGGAGCGGCTGCGGGTGGTGGATTCGTCCATCATGCCGTCGGTGACCACCGGTAATTTAAACTCGCCGACCATCATGCTCGCGGAGAAGGCTGCGGATCACATTCTGGGCCGGGGGATACTGCCCGCGGAGGACGTGCCGATCTATGCGGCGGCGAATTGGCGGAGCGCGCAGCGCTGATCATCGATATTTGAGGCAGTTGGGAAGAGCTGCCGGCGACGTGACGAGTTGTCCAAATTATAGAGAGGGGATGCAGCAATGAATTCGAAGCTTTCAACCGCGATAGCAACCATTCTGGGGGGCGTGTCGTTCGGCGCGTGTGCGCTGGCATCGCCGGCCGACGGGCCGGACGCCGCGGCGGCACCGAGCGCAAGCAGCGATAGTCTGCAGGAGATCACGGTGACTGCGCAGCGCCGCTCCGAGAGCATGCAGGACGTGCCCATCTCGATGCAGGCGTTCACGGCCCAAACGCTGCAGCAGCTCAACATCCAGACGTTCGACGATTACATCAAGTATCTGCCGAACGTGACCAGCGCGAACAACGGTCCCGGTCAGAACGAGGTGTTCATGCGCGGCCTGAGCGCGGGCTCGCAGGCCAGCCAGGGCAGCGCCGCAACCGGGTTGTGGCCGAACGTCGCCATCTATCTGGACAACCAATCCGCCCAGGTCCCGAATCGCAACCTCGACATCTATGCGGCGGACTTGAACCGCATCGAGGTGCTGGAGGGCCCGCAAGGCACTCTGTTCGGCGCCGGCGCCGAGGCCGGCGTCATCCGCTACATCACCAACGAGCCCAAGCTCGATGTGACCGAAGGAAGCATCAAGGCTGGCTACGGAGTCACCGCGCACGGCGATCCGAATGCCGACGCGACGGCCGTGATCAACCTGCCGCTGATCGAAGGCACGATGGCGGTTCGCGCCGTCATCTACGACGATCACCGTGGCGGCTACATCAATAACGTGCCGGGAACGTTCACGCGCAAGGACACCGATATCGGCATCCACTATGGTAATTACGCGACCGGCTGTACGGCCGGCGTGCCGACCGCCGGGGCCTGCCCGACCGGCAGCACGGTGACCGCCTACGGCGTGCCACCCGGCAGCCCTTCGCTCAACAACAATAACCTGGTCGGCAACGGCATCAACCCGGTCACCTATCAGGGAATCCGGGCCGAAGCGCTCTACAAGTTCAACGAGGACTGGAACCTCTTGGTCACGCAGTCGTACCAGGACATGAATTCGCAGGGTGTGTTTTATCAGCAGCCCAACGCCTCCGATGGCGGGGCGCTGGCGCCGCTCGAGGTCACGCTCTTCAATCCCACGTACGACAAGGACAAGTTCGAGAGCACGTCGTGGACCCTGAACGGCAAGCTCGGCCCCATCACGGCCGTCTATACCGGCGGTTACCTCGATCGGAACGTCGATCAGGCCGGCGACTACACCAATTACTCGCGCGGCGTGTATGCGGACTACTATCAGTGCGTCCCGGGCACCTGCTACTCGCCGAGCTCAGCCTGGCACTCCGTCGAACAGAACGAGCACATTCAGAACGAGCTGCGCTTCAGCACGCCGGACGACTGGCGTCTGCGCGGCATCGCCGGCGCCTATGTGGAGGACAACAAGCTCTACGACCAGACCACCTGGATGTACAAGAACATCCCCGCGTGCACGTCGAACGGCGCAGCCGGCACACCGGGCAATACCAATTGCCTGTCGAACGTCGGCACATACCCCAACACTTATGTGCAGAATCCGGGGGTTCAGGGGGACAACACCTCTTTCTACCAGGACCAGTACCGCGATACCAAGCAGACGGCGTTCTTCGCCTCCGCCGACTTCGACATCATTCCAAAGGTATTGACGATCACGGCAGGCACGCGCCACTTCCAGTTCGAGAACAACAACCAAGGCAGCGTGCTCTCGAGCTTCGGGTGCGCCGAGGGCGGCACACCCGCGGGCGGCTGCCATGATCCGGCCTTCAGCTACAACCTCAACGCGCAGAACCTCAGGGATACCGAATCGGGCTTCAAGAGCCGCGGCAACCTCACCTGGCACATCACGCCGGATATGATGGTGTATTACACGTACTCGCAGGGCTTTCGCCCCGGCGGCTTCAACCAGAACGGCGGCGCCCAGCACGCCATCGGCCCGGATGGCGTGGCGCAGTACGAGATTCCGCGCTCGTTCGCCTCCGATGATCTGACCAACAACGAGATTGGCTGGAAGACGGAATTTCTCGACCATCGGTTGCAGTGGAACGGCGCCGTATACCGCGAGGATTGGAAGAACGTGCAGATCGAGTTCTTCAACCCCGGTGTGGTCGGGAATCTGTTCTACGACACCAACGGTCAGAATTTCCTCATCAAGGGTGTCGAGACGTCGCTGGTAGCCCGGGTGACCACGGGCCTCACGCTGCAGTACTCGGCATCCTGGAACCAGAGCCGGCAGACCAATTCGCCGGCACTGATCGACAACAATCCGGCGAGCGCCAACTACGGCAAACCGATCACGCAGGTCTGCGGCGCCGGGGGCACCAACTGCACGGCGGTTAGCAACCCGTTCGGTCCGATCGGCGCCCCGAGCGCCGACGCGCCGCCGCTTCAGTTCAGCGTGCGCGCGCGCTACGAATGGACCCTCGCCCAGGACTACACCGCGTTCGTGCAAGCCGGCGCCACCCATCAGGGTATTTCATTCACGCAGGCCGGCTCGAATCCCACTATCTTGCCCGGCGCAACCGTCCAGACCTCGAGAGGCCGGTTCGAGATTCCCGCTTACTCGACTTCCAACGCCTCGGTCGGTATCGCCAAGGACCCGTGGTGGGTGAACCTGTATTGCGAGAACCTCACCAACTCCAATGCCAGCACCTTCATCAGCACCGACCAATTCATCGTCGAACAGACTCCGCTTCGGCCGCGCGTGATCGGAGGCTCGTTCGGGTACAAGTTCTAGCATGGCCCCCTCGCGTCAAGGGGCGCGAAGGGATTGACAGGGTTGCGCGCGGCAGGGGATGCCGCGCGGCCCCTGAATGTCGCCCGGCGGACCACGGCGCCGTTGGTTAGTGCGCCGGACCGGCGGGTCCGGTGTCGGGCGCCTCGGGTCGTTTCGGGCAGATGGTGAGCGGCAGTGGTCCCGACCCGCTTGCGGATGGCAGAGACGCGGCCACCTCATAGCAGTTCGAATTGATCCAGACGATCCAATTGCCGTCCGCAGTCTTGACGCGTTCGCGGGGGCGATGCGCCGGCCACCAGGGTTGTTCAGCGGGCGAGCTGCGCGAGACGGAGTTACTGCCGGCGGGCTGACGGCTGCGTATTTCGAACGCCTGCAACGCCCGACGTGCTTCCGCGGCCCAATCGACACCCGAGCCGCCGTCCTTCGATCCGGATGGGGATGGAGGCGCCGACATCGACGAGGAAACCCCTTCGAGCAAAGGCGGTGGAGTCGCCACAAGAACACGGCTCTCGACACGCCGCGGTTGCGCGCTGACGATCCGGACTTCAGGCCGGCTCTGCGGAGCCAGGGTCAGCAATTGAACCGGTTCCGATGCGATGGAGGCGCCTTCTGGAGTGCGCAATGCCATTATCAGCCAGGCCAACAGAGCCGTATGCGACAGCATGACGAGGAGCAGCGTCAAGTACTGTAAAGATCCCCACCGGTTCGACTCATCCATGGCTGATTTGGCTAATATCGCAGAACCCTCTCAACGATGGACTGGCGTCGGCGACGATGGTTCCTGACTGCCGTGCCCGGCTGAACCCGACCGCGAGGTGCGGTACACTTCCGGGGCGCTCCTGTGGTTATCTTGGTCGAGCGTGTTCGTCGTGGAACGTTCCTGCACGAATCGTCTCAAATCACCTTTCGTCGCCGCGGTCTTCCTGGCGCTGGCGGGATATTGGTTCAAGCAATTAAGCAGTTGGAGTCGATGATATGAGCGCAACGCAGGAAGCACCCCCGGCCAAGCGGGGCCATCTCATCCGCTGGATCGTGGGAGCGGTGGTGGCGGTACTCATCATAGTTGTGCTCATCCACCTGTTGGAGCGCAAGAAACCCGACCGCGCGGCCGCGCCGCAGGTGGTCAAGGTTGCAAAGGCGGCTCGGGGCGACATGCCGGAGACGCTGTCCGAGCTCGGCACCGTGTCCCCGGTCGCTACGGTGACGGTGCTGCCGCAGCTCAGCGGCTATCTCACCCAGGTGGGCTACAAGGAAGGCCAGAACGTGAAGAAAGGCCAATTTCTTGCGCAGATCGATCCCCGCCAATACGAAATCGACCTGCAGCAGGCGCAAGCCGCGCTGTTGAAGGACCAGGCATCGCTCGATCAGGCCCGCTCGGACCTCGCGCGTTATCATCAGCTGCGCGATCAAAAGGCGATCGCCGAACAGACGGTGGCCGATCAGGAATATACCGTCAAGCAAGACGAGTCCCAGGTGAAGTCCGATGAGGCGAGCATCGCCCAGTACAAGCTCGATCTCATCTACTGCCACATCACCGCACCGGTCGCCGGTCGGGTCGGATTGCGGTTGGTCGATCCGGGTAATTACGTCACCGCGTCGAGCTCGACGGGCATCGTGGTCATCACCACGCTGAAGCCGACGACGGTTCAATTCACCGTCGCCCAGAACGACCTCGCCAGGGTGGCCGAGCGCTTCAACTCCGGGGCGAAGCTGCCGGTCACCGCCTATACGAGCGACAACAATCAGCAGATCGCGACCGGCACGCTCTACGCGCTCAACAACCAGATGGCGACCAGCACCGGCACGGTGACGCTGCGCGCGGAATTCGCCAACGAGAATGAGGCGCTGTTTCCGAATGAATTTGTCAATATCAAGATCCTGGTCGATACGCTGAGCCAGGCGGTTCTGGTACCCACGCCCGCGGTGCTGAGCGGCGCTCCCGGCGATTACGTATATCTGGTCAACTCCGACAGCACCGTGGCGGTTCGCAAGGTCACTTTGGGCGCGAGCGACGGTGCGAATACCGCCATCTTGTCGGGACTCTCCGTGGGCGATACCGTCGTGGTCGACGGTACTGACCGTCTTAGCGATGCAGCCAAGGTCAGCGTCGCGCCCACGGCCGCTGGGGCGTCACCGTCGGGATCGAGCTCCGCACCGGGATCGGCGCCAGGGTCCAAGGCAAGAAGGAAACCGGCCGCTCCGAGTACGGCCCCCCCGGGCGCAGCGGCTCAAGGGGCCGGCACCGGCGCCGCGGGCTGAGCGGCCGACCACCTCGATGCTCGCCGCGACATGAACATCTCCCGCCTGTTCGTATTGAGACCGGTGGCGACGTCGCTGCTCATGATAGCGCTCGTGCTGGTGGGGTTGGTGGCGGTGAAGTTCCTGCCGATCTCATCGCTCCCGGATGTCGATTACCCGACCATCCAGGTGCAGACCTTCTACCCCGGCGCGAGTCCCCAGGTGATGGCGACCACCGTCACCGCGCCCCTCGAGGTGCAGCTCGGAGAGATTCCGAGTCTCACGCAGATGACGTCCACGAGCTCCGCCGGCGCATCCGTCATCACCCTGCAGTTCAATCTGGCGCTGAGTCTCGACATCGCCGAGCAAAACGTCCAGCAGGCCATCAACGCCGCCAACAGCTTGCTGCCGACCGGTCTGCCGGCGCCTCCGGTCTACGCGAAGATCAATCCTGCCGACCAGCCGATCCTGACGCTCGCGGTCACCTCCGATTCGATGTCGCTGACCCAGCTTCAGGACATCGCCAACAACCGGCTCGCCTCGAAGATCTCCGAAGTGCCGGGGGTGGGACTCGTGACCCCGTCGGGGGGCAACATCCCGGCGGTGCGGGTCGAAGTCGACCCGCAGAAGCTCGCGGGCTACGGCCTCAACGTCGACGACATCCGCACGCTCCTCGCCAACATCAATGTGAGCCAGCCCAAGGGCAATTTCGACGGCCCGGAGCTCGACTACACCATCAATGCGAACGATCAAATCCAGGATCCCAAGGATTATCTGAGCACGGTGATCGCCTACCAGAACGGCGCTCCCGTGTTCATGCGCGACGTGGCGCGGGTCACGCAGGCTGCCCAGGATGTGGAGCAGGGCGCCTGGTTCAATCACGTCCCGGCCATCGTGCTCAACGTGATGCGCCAGCCGGGCGCGAACGTCATCGCGACGGTCAACCAGATCAAGGCGCAACTGCCGCAGCTGCTCGCGACCCTGCCGCAGGCCATGCACGTTGAAATCGTCGCCGACAGCACGGGCGTAATCCGCGCCTCGGTGTCGGACGCGGCGATCGAGTTGTCGCTCTCGATCGCGCTCGTGGTTCTCGTGATCTTCGTCTTCCTGCGCAACGTGCCCGCCACCATCATTCCGAGCATCTCCGTGCCGGTGTCCCTCATCGGAACCCTGGCGGTCATGTACCAGCTCAATTACTCGATCGACAATCTGTCGTTGATGGCGCTGATCATCGCCACGGGTTTCGTGGTCGACGATTCGATCGTGATGATCGAAAACATCGTCCGCTATCTCGAGGAAGGCATGAGCCCGATGGACGCCGCGATCGCCGGCGCGGGCCAGATCGGCTTCACCATCATGTCCTTGACCATCTCGCTGATTGCGGTACTGATACCGCTCTTGTTCATGGGCGGGGTGATCGGGCGCCTGTTCAGCGAGTTCGCAGTCACGCTGGCCGTGACCATCGTACTCTCGGCCGTCGTTTCCCTGACGCTGGTGCCGATGATGTGCGCGCGCATCTTGCGCCGCAAGTCCGAGCGCACGCCGAGCCGCTTCGAACGAATCAGCGAAGGAGTGTTCGACCGCACCCTCGCGGCCTACGAGCGCGGACTCAAATGGGTGCTCGGCCACCAGGGCCTCACCCTGACCGTCGCCGTCGTGACCGTGGTGTTGACCGGCATCCTGTACGTCATCATTCCGAAGGGATTGTTTCCCGTGCAGGACGTGGGCGTGATCGAGGCCATCAGCGTGGCCGACAACTCGGTGTCCTATGCCGCCATGGCTGAGCGCCAGTCGCAACTCGTGGATGCGATCTTGAAGGATCCCGATGTGACCTCGGTCACCTCGTACATCGGCATCGACGGCACCAACACGACCTTGAACAACGGCCGCTTCCTGATCAACCTCAAAGCCCATGGCGATCGATCGCTGTCGGCGAGGCAGATAGCGGCGCGGCTGCAAAGCGAAGTCGCCAATGTGTCCGGGATCAAGCTCTTCCCGCAGCCCGAGCAGGATCTCACCCTCGACACCGTGGTCTCGCCCAACCAGTATCAGTTCGTGCTCCGAGGTCCGAGTCAGGCCGCCTTCGAACAGTACGTGCCCGAGCTCGTCGCGCGCATGAAGAAAATCAAGTCGATCTCGGATGTGACCAGCGACCTGGACAACGAGGGCTTGAGCGTCAACGTCGAGGTCAACCGCCAACTGGCGGCCCGCTACGGGATCACACCCGCGACCATCGACAACGCGCTCTACGACGCACTTGGCCAGCGCATCGTATCCACCATCTTCAATCAGTCGAACCAGTATCGCGTGGTGCTGGTCGCCAAGCCCGAGAGCCTTCCCAACCTCCAGGCGCTCGGCAATTTGTATCTTCCGACCCAGACGGGGAGCACCGGGCAGGTGCCGCTGAGCGGCATCGCCGACATCAACGTCACCAAATCTCCCCTGGTGATCAGTCACCTGGCGCAGTTCCCGGCCGTTACGGTGTCCTTCAACCTGGCTTCAGACGCCTCTTTGAGCGCCGCGGTGGACGACATCAAGGATGCGGAGCAAGCACTGCATCTGCCGCCCTCGATCACCACGTCGTTCCAAGGCGCCGCGCAGGCCTTCCAGGATTCGCTGTCGAGCGAGGTATTTCTGCTGCTCGCCGCCCTGGTGACCGTCTATCTCGTCCTGGGGGTGCTGTACGAGAGCTACATCCATCCCGTGACCATCCTGTCCACGCTCCCCTCGGCGGGCATCGGGGCGCTGCTCGCCCTGATGTTGGCCGGCAGTGATCTCGACGTGATCGGGATCATCGGCATCGTGCTCTTGATCGGCATCGTCAAGAAAAACGGCATCATGATCGTGGATTTCGCGCTCGAAGCGGAACGCAAGCACGGAAAGTCGTCCGAAGAGGCCATCTTCGAGGCCTCGATTTTGCGCTTTCGCCCCATCATGATGACCACGCTCGCCGCCATGCTCGGCGCATTACCGCTCCTCGTAGGCACGGGAACGGGCTCGGAATTGAGGCGACCGCTCGGGTTGGCGATCATCGGCGGTTTGCTCGTGAGCCAGACGCTGACGCTGTTCACCACACCGGTGATCTATCTCTTGTTCGATCGCATAGCCCAGCGCTTCGGGCGCAAGGCGAGCGAGCCGTCGGGTGAGCGTGCCGTGTGAACATCCCGTCATTCTTCATCGGGCGGCCCGTCGCGACATCGCTGCTTGCGATTGCCGTCACGCTGTCGGGCCGTTGCCGAGCCGCTCGAGCGGCGGCTCGCCACCATCGCCGGGGTCAACGAGCTCACCTCGTCCAACAGCGTCGGCAGCTCGCAGATCGTGGTCCAATTCGCCATCAACCGCGACATCGACGGTGCCGCGCGCGATGTCGAGGCCGCCATTCAAGCGGCGCGCGCCGATTTGCCGACCACGCTGCGCGGCAACCCGAGCTATCGGAAGTTCAACCCGGCCGATTCCCCGATCCTCATCCTCTCGCTGACCTCGAGCACGCTCACACAGGCCCAGCTCTACGATTCGGCCGACACGGTGTTGCAGCAGCAGCTCTCCCAGATCACCGGCGTCGGGCAGATCCAGCTAGGCGGCGGCGCGCTGCCGTCGGTCCGCGTCGAGCTCGAACCCGACAAGCTCTCGAGCTACGGCATCGGTCTCGAGGACGTTCGGGCGGCAATATCCTCGGCCAATGCGGACAGCGCCAAGGGCCATATCGACCAGGGCGACCAACGCTACGAGGTGCTGTCGAACGATCAGGCCACCAAGGCGGCCGATTATCAGAACCTGGTCATCGCCTTTCGCAAGGGCGCGCCGGTCATGCTGCACGATGTGGCGGCGGTGGTCGATTCCAACGAGAACATCCGCAACTCCGGGCTTTTCAACAACCAGCCCACGGTGGGCGTGATCGTCTATCCGCTGCCCGGCGCGAACATCATCAAGACCGTGGCGCAGATCAAGAAGGTGCTCCCGTCCATCGAGGCGACCTTGCCCCCCAACATCACCATGCACATTGCGATGGACCGATCGCAATCGGTGACCGCCGCGGTCGGCGACACCGAGCGCAGCCTCATGATCGCCGTCGTGCTGGTCATCGGCGTGGTGTTCGTGTTCCTGCAGTCCCCGCGCGCGACGCTCATCCCGGCGGTGGTTTTGCCGATTTCGATCCTGGGATCTTTCGGTCCGATGTATCTGCTCGGCTACAGCATCGACAACCTCTCGTTGATGTCGCTCACCATCGCCACCGGCTTCGTGGTCGACGACGCGGTCGTGGTGCTGGAGAACGTGGTGCGCCATATCGAATCGGGCAAGGGGGTGCGCGAGGCGGCGCTTCTTGGCAGCGGCGAGGTGAGCTTCACCGTGGTCTCCATGAGCCTGTCGCTGATTGCCGTGTTCATCCCGATACTTTTGTTTCCGGGCATCATCGGGCTGCTGTTTCACGAATTCGCGGTGACCCTGTCGATCGCGATCCTGATTTCGCTCCTCGTCTCGCTCACCGTCACACCGACGATGTGCGCTTATCTGTTGTCGCGCGCAGACTCGCTGCATTCGAAGGCGCGCTGGGCACTCTGGGCGGAGGCGCAATTCGAGCGATTCAAGGCCGGATATTCGCGCAGTCTCAGCAAGGTGCTGGATCATGCGCTGCTGGTCGGAGTGCTCCTCGTCGGGATGATCCTGCTGAACATTTTCATGCTCCGGTTTCTGTCGTTCACGCTCTTCCCCGAGCAGGACAACGGGCTTCTCATGGGCCAGATCATCGCGGACCAGAGCATTTCATTCCCGGCGATGGCGGCCAAGCTCAAACAGCTTCAGGGCATCGTTCAGTCGGATCCGGCGGTCGCCTCGGTGATCGGCTTCACCGGCACGCGCGCGCTGAACACGGCCAATGTTTATGTCGCGCTCAAGCCCCTGGCGCAGCGAAAGCTGTCCGCCGATCAGGTGGTGCAGCGTTTGCGACCGAAGCTCAATCAGATCTCGGGCGGGCGGCTTTTTCTGCAGGCCGTCCAGGATCTGCGCATCGGGGGCCGGCAATCGGCCGCCGAATATCAATACACCCTGACGAGCGAGGACACGGCGGCACTCGTCAGCTGGACCCCGAAGCTTCTGGCGGAACTGGCCAAGGACCGCGCCGATATCGTGGACGTTAATTCCGACATGCAACAAAACGGGCTTCAGACCTACATCAACATCGCCCGCCCAACGGCCAGCCGCTTCGGGTTCGCGCCCAATCAAATCGACAGCGTGCTCTATGACGCGTTCGGGCAGCGCACCGTCACGACCATCTTCAATCCCTTCAACCAGTATTACGTGGTGATGGAGGTGGCACCGAAGTATTGGCAGTACCCCGAGATGCTCGACCGGATCTATTTGAGCGCTGCCGCCGGCAATGCCAGCGGCACGCAACAGACCCAGGCGCAGGGCGCCACCGTGAGCGGCGTGAGCGCCTACACGGCGGTGTCGGCCTCGCAAGCCGCCGCCTCCCAAACCAACTCCCTGAACGCCAGTGCACAGGCCAACGCGGTCACGAACAGCATCTCGAACAGCCGGGGAGGGACCTCCACCGGCAGCGCCGACTCAACCCTGGCGGAAACGATGGTGCCGCTGCCCACTATGACCACTCATTTCAACAACCACACGGCGACTCAGGTGAATCACCAGAACGGACTGGTCGCCTCCACCATTTCCTTCAATCTGCCCCCCGGCGGTTCGTTGAGCAGGGCCCAGGCCGCGATTACCGGCGCGATGCATGAGCTCGGCATGCCGGCCTCCGTGCATGGGAGCCCCGCGGGAGCGGGTCAGGTGTTCGCCCAGAACATGGCGAGCTTGCCGCTGCTCTTGTTGGCGGCCTTCGGTGCCATCTACATCGTGCTCGGCATCTTGTACGAAAATACCATCCATCCTGTCACCATCCTGTCGACGATCCCGTCCGCCATGATCGGTGCCACCCTGGCGCTCCTGATCTTCGACACACCGCTGTCGGTGATTGCTTTCATCGGGGTGATCCTGCTCATCGGCATCGTCAAGAAGAACGCCATCATGATGATCGACGTAGCGCTGCATTTGCAGCGCAAAGAGGGCATGGGGGCTCAAGATGCGATTCACGGCGCTGCGGTCGTCCGGCTGCGGCCCATCATGATGACCACCGCCGCCGCGGTGCTCGGAGCGCTGCCGCTCGCCATCGGCATCGGCCAGGGCGCCTCGCTCCGCCAGCCGCTCGGCATCACGGTCATCGGCGGCTTGATCTTGAGCCAGGTGTTCACCTTGTATACGACGCCCGTCATCTATCTGGGCTTCGAACGTCTGCGGGTATGGCTGCGCGCCCGGTTCGCTGGCGCACTCCCGCAGAGTGGCAACGTCAGTGCGGGGGCATCACCATGATGAGGCGGGCGATTCTGTCTTCGATGGCTGTCATGGCCGCCTCGTCGGGCGCGATGCTTTCCGGCTGCATGGTCGGTCCCAACTATCACCGGCCGAGCGCACCGGTCGCGGCGCAGTTCAAGGAGCAGCCCCCCGAGGGCTGGGCGAAGGCGTCGCCCTCGGACGCAGTGCCCAAGGGTGACTGGTGGACGGACTTTCACGATCCGCTTCTCGATGAGCTCGAGCCCAAGGTGGCTGTCTCGAATCAGACCGTGCGCCAGGACTACGCCAATTACCTGCAAGCCGTCGCGGAAGTGAAAGTGGCCCGCGCGCAGTTGTTCCCCACGCTGGGCCTCACGGGCTCCGTCAATCGCGCCGGGGGTCCAGGCTACGCGGGGAGCGGTATCGCGACCACAACGGGCACCACCACGACAGGCACCGGCACAACGACCGGTACGGGCACCTCGACCACCAACGGCACGACCAGCGCCCGCCGGGGCAGCGTCACCTCAGCGACCCTCGAGGGGACGGCCAGCTGGACGCCGGATATTTGGGGCCAGGTACGACGTCTCATCGAGGAAAATAGCGCGATTGCCCAGTCCGACGAGGCGACGCTCGCCAACGCCACGCTGTCCGAACAGACGCTGCTGGCCACGACGGTGATCGAGCTGCGCCTGGCCGACGCCAACATCGACCTCGAGCAAAAGACCGTGGGTGCTTACCAGGAGGCGCTGCGGGTCACCAAGGCGCAAGGCGTGGCGGGCATCACGGCAACGCCGCCCTCCGCGGTGATCACGGCGCAGGTCGCGCTGGAAACGACCCAGGCGAATCTGATCGGTCTCGGCGTTGCGCGCGCCCAATACGCGCATGCCATCGCGGTGCTGGTCGGCAAGAATCCGGAGGATCTCGACATTCCCAAGGGCAACGTCATGCCGATGCTGCCCGCCATTCCGGTGGGCATGCCGTCGCAGCTCCTCGAGCGCCGTCCCGATGTCGCGGCCGCAGAGCGCACCATGAAGGCGCAGAATGCCGCAGTCGGCGTCGCGGTGGCCGCGTACTACCCCACCATCTCGCTCTCGGCCGCGGGAGGTTTCACGCAATCGCCGTTGAACGGGTTGCTGCACACCGCGAACCACATCTGGTCGCTGGGCGCGAATGGAACCGAAACGCTGTTCGACTTCGGCGAGCGCCACGCGCAGGTCCAGGCGGTGCGGGCCGCCTATGAAGCATCGGTCGCGAATTATCGCAACATCGTTCTCACCGCCTTCGAAGGTGTCGAGAATGATCTCTCAGGGCTCCGGATCCTCGACGCCCAGTCCAAGGCTCTCGGCACCGCGGTGCAGGACGCCGTTCGCGGCACCGAAATCGCCATGGCCGAGTTCAAGGCGGGCACGGTCGACTACACCACCGTGGCGCAGGCGCAGGAGACTCAGTTCGTCGATCAGCAGAGCGCGCTCAACGTCGAGGAGAGCCGCCTGATCGATGCGGTGTCCCTGATCGGCGATCTGGGCGGAGGGTGGTCGTCCGGCGACTTGCACACCGCGTCGAGCCCGAAGACCTTGCCGCCGGACCCGTCGGAATAGCCGCACTCATCGCCGTCGCGTCCGGCCTCTCATTGTCCCGTCTTGAATCTTTCCCAAATCCGGGTGAAGGCGCGCGCCTGTTCGGGCGAGTCCTCTGTCTCGACGAACAGCCGCCGCTGTTGATCGGGGGGTGGGAAGACGATCGGGTCGGAGGCAATCGAAGGGTCCAGGAACGGCGTGGCAGCCACGTTCGCGTTGGCAAAACCGATGTAGTTGGAGATCTGCGCGATGACATGCGGGTCCATCAAGAAATTGATGAGCGCCAGAGCGTTGGCGGGGTGCGGCGCATTTTTTGGGATGGCGAGCATGTCGAACCAAAGGAGCGACCCCTCGCGCGGCAGCATGAAGGCGATTTGGATGCCGTTCTTCGCGTCCCTGGCGCGGTTGCGTGCCTGAACGAAATCCCCGTTGTAACCGAGCGCCATGCAGATATCGCCGTTGGCGATGGATTCGATCACATTGGTGGTGTTGATGGTCCGAATGGAGGGACGGATCTTCAGCAAAACCTTCTCCGCGTCACCCAGATCGCCCGGCCGCGGCGCGTTGGGATCCCGACCCAGGTACTTCAGCACGAGCCGGATGATGCCGGCGGGCGCGTCGATCGTACCGATCCCGCATTGCTCGAGGCGCGAGGCGTAGGCTGGGTCGAAAAACAGCGCCCAACCATCGGGCGGGGGGCCGCCGAGCGCCTCGGTGACCTTGTTTACGTTGTAGCCGATGCCGTACGTTCCCCACATGTAGATGACCGCGTGCGCGTTGCCGGGATCGTTCAGCGCGACGCGATCCATCAGGGCGGGGTCGAGATTCGCCAAGTTAGGCAGGAGTTTCTTGTCGAGCGGTTGATAGGCGCCGCTTCGAATCTGACGCTCGAGAAAGGGCGCAGTCGGGACGACGACATCGTAGCCGCTATCCCCGGTCATGAGGCGGGATTCGAGAGTCTCGTTGGTCTCGAAGGTCGACACGCGCAACTTGATCCCGGTGCGCTTTTCGAATTCCTCCACCGCGGACGGCGCGATGTAATCCGCCCAGTTGTAGAGGTCGACGACCTTGCCATCGTCCTTGCGCGCCGGTGCGCCGGAGTGGGGCGAGCCCCCGCCGGTACGGCCGCAACCCACGACCATGGCCGCCACGCAAAGGAGCAGCACGCCCCGCGCTCTTCTTACATACATGCTGGTGTCATAGCCCTGGCCGCAAGCGGAATTGCCAGTGTAGCTCGCTCCGGGGTCACAGGCTGAAATGGCGCTAGAATGCCGGAATGGACACGACACTCAGCCGAAACTTCGGCAGCGATAACGTCACTCCCGTGTGCGCCCCCGTCATGGCGGCGATCAACGCGGCCAACACGGGACTATTGCCTTCCTACGGCGCCGATGAGTTCACCGAGAGACTTCAGCGAGCGATGTCGACGCTGTTCGAGCGGGAGGTGGCGGCCTATCCCGTGGCGACTGGAACTGCCGCGAACGCCCTCGCGCTCGCGCAACTCGCACCGCCGTTCGGTGGCATCTACTGCCATGAAGGAGCGCACATCGTCACGGACGAATGCGGGGCGCCCGAGCTGTTCACCGGCGGAGCGAAGCTCCTCGGTCTCCCGTCGCCCAACGGCAAGATCGGACCCGAGGCGATCGATGCAGCGGTGGCGCTCGCGACCGACATGGGGGTGCATCACGTCAAACCGTCGGCGATCAGCGTGACGCAGGCGACCGAGCTGGGCACGGTGTACGGGCTCGAGGAGCTCAAAGCATTGACCGCGGCGGGGAAACGCCACGGGCTTGCCGTCCACATGGACGGTGCACGTTTCGCCAATGCGCTGGTGCACCTCGGCTGTTCGCCCGCCGAGGCGACCTGGAAGGCGGGTATCGACGTGCTTTCGTTCGGCGCCACCAAGAACGGCGCGTTGGCCGCGGAGGCCGTGGTGTTTTTCGATCCGCGCCGCGCGCAGGATTTCGAGCGGCGGCGCAAGCGCGCCGGACATCTATGGTCGAAGCTGCGCTACCTGAGTTGTCAGCTGCTCGTCTACCTGCAGGATGATCTCTGGCTGCACAACGCGCGGCAGGCGAATGCCATGGCCGCGCGGCTTGCCCATGGGATCAAGGGCGTGGCGGGCGCGAACCTTCTTCAGCCCGTAGAGGCCAACGAGCTTTTCGTCGCGGTCCCCGAGCGGCTCATCGCGGCGCTGGAGAGCGAAGGATTTCACTTCTACCGTTGGCCCTGGCTGAAGCCGTCAGGTGGCGCGGCCATCCGGCTCGTAACCAGCTATGCGACGACGGCAGCGGATGTGGATGACTTTCTTCAGAGTGCGGTGCACGTGTCCTAGCGGAGCGCGTCAGCCCTGGAAAATCAAGAGCACGTAGGCGATGAACAGCAGCATGTGGACCGCGCCCTGCAGGACGTTGGTCCGCCCGCTCGCGAAGGTGACGACGCTCAGCAGCAGCGTCAGTAACAACATCATGAAACTGGAATTCTGCAGGCCGAGGTAGATCGGCGTTCCCAAGAGATGGCTGACCACCAGCATGAGGGGAATCGTGAGGCCGATGGTGGCGAGCAATGCCCCAAGGCAGATGTTGATCGATCGCTGCAGGTGATTCGCAACCGCCGAGCGTACCGCCCCGATCGCCTCCGGGGTCGCGACCAAGGCCGCGATGAGCACGCCCCCGAGCGCTGCCGGCGCGTGCAGTGTGACGATGAGATCGTCGATGGGGCTGCCGAACTGCTCTGCCAGATATACCAGCGGCACCATGTACGCCATGAGCAGAACCGCGTGCATCCACCACGGAGCGGTGGCATCCGCGGTGCCGTGGTGCGGCTCCGATTCTTCGCTGTCCAGCATGAAATAGCCGCGATGACGGCCGGTCTGTACGCCGAGAAAGGCAACGTACAGCCCGACGCACATCAGCGCGAGAAAGGTCTCCTGCGGCCCGGACAGGGTGGGTCCGGGCGTAGTCTGGGTGTAATTCGGCATGATGAGGCTCAACACCGCCAACGGGATGATGACGCTGAGATAAGCGTTCGCGCCCTGGAGATTGTAGTGTTGCTCCCGGTGACGCCACGCACCGAGCAGGAGCGATGCGCCGACCATGCCGTTGAGGATGATCATGATGACCGCAAACAAGGTATCGCGGACCACGGAAGCGCTGTTCTTCGAGTGAATCATCACCGCCGATATCGCCGCAGCCTCGATGGCCGTCACCGCCAAAGTCAGTATGAGTGTGCCGAGGGGCTCTCCGAGGTGTACCGCGAGATCCTCGGCATGCCTCACGACGCTCAAGGCGGCGCCCAAGATCACCGCGAAGAGCCAGGCGCAGATCACGACCTGGCGGATGAGGCCGGAGCCCTGCGGATATAGATTGCCGCCCGCGAACAGGAAGAGAAGCGCCGTGACGACGCTCACGCCCAGAAACCACTCTCTCCGGATGATCGACGGTGCTCTAGGAGGTGGCACTTCAGTCGATGGCTCGACGTCCTTTTCGCGCCCGTCGGTTTGACGCCGGACGTTTGCCCTCGGGGCCGCCCACATCCTCCGCACGGCGCGGACCCGCACGGCGGTCGTCGAAGTGACGGTACTTGCACCCGCAGGACGCCGCATCGCAATTGGCAAGCGGCAGCCGCGGTGCCTCAGAGGACAGATACCGCTTGCCCTTGCAGGCCTGTGCTGCGGCGCACGCCGAGGAGGGCGCGACGATCAGGACCGCATGCCAGCGGTGCCGCGAGCCCTTGGAGGGCCGCGCCGGGTCGGGCTGCTTTTGCTCGTTAGGGGTTTCTATCAACACTATGCAAACGCTAGCGCGGAGTCGGCCCCTAGGGCAAGCAAATTCACATAATTCAGGTTCTGGCTGGCAAGATTGTTGGCCTGATCACATTCTCTGAGGGGGCATCACCGTGCGATTGGAACGTCGCTTGGAGGAACTGCTACGCCGATACCGCGGCAGCGTCCCCGGCGCCGGCGTGCTCGTGCTGCTGAACGGTGAACCGATCGTCCGACACGCCTTGGGAATGGCGGACCTCGAGCTTGAGGTTCCCTCCACGAGCACCACCAACTACCGTCTTGCCTCCCTCACCAAGCAGTTCACGGCAGCCGCCGTGCTGATGCTGAGTGAGGAAGGCGTGCTGTCCCTCGATGACCCGGTGTCCAACTGGCTCCCGTCGCTTCCCGAGTTCGGCGCTGGCGCGACCCTCCGACACTTGCTGACTCATACCTCAGGCCTACTCGATTACGAGGAGTTGATTCCGCCCGAACGCGCAGCGCCAGTGCGCGACGCAGATGTGCTGCGCCTGATCGAATCCGAAAAGCGCACCCATTTCCCGCCGGGAACGGACTATCGCTACAGCAACGGCGGTTACGCGCTGCTGGCGCTGGTCGTACAAGCCGCCTCGGGACTTAGCTTCGCGTCGTTTCTTCGGGATCGAATTTTCATGCCCCTAGGCATGAGCGGCACGGTCGCGCACGAAGAGGGCGTCTCGACGGTGGTCAATCGGGCCTATGGCTACAGCCCGGTCGACGGCGGATGGAAACGCACCGACCAGAATCTCACCAGCGCGGTGTTGGGGGACGGCGGCGTGTATTCCTCCATCGAGGATCTGGCGAAGTGGGACGCTGCCTTGTGTGACGATAGGTTGTTACGGTTGGAATCGCTGCGGCTCGCGTTCACGCCGGCAACGGCGACCGATGATCCCGCAACGAATTATGGCTTCGGGTGGCGGATCACGGGGGAGACCGTGTGGCACTCGGGGGAATCGATCGGCTTTCGCAACGTCATCGTGCGGTGGCCGGAGCGCCGGCTCACCGTGATGCTGCTGACCAACCGGGATGAGCCGGAGCCGTATCCCACGGCGCTCGCCATCGCGAAACTCGTCAGTCCTCGTTGTTGAACGCCTGCGCTTTGCCGAAACGGTACGTCAATCTGACGCCGAACACCCGCGGCTCGTTCACGGTCTGCCGCAAATCGAAGTTGCCCTCGTTGGTGTAGATCACGGCGTTCTTGTTGGTGAGATTGGTGATGTAGAGCTCCGTGGTCCAACCCTGATCGGTATTGTTGAGACCGAAACGCAAGTTCATGATGGAGTAGCCCGGTTGCAGCACATAGGGCAAGCCATTGCTGCCTGACGCCTGCAAGTTGTTGAACATGTCGCCCTTGTGGGAGACATCGTATTGGGCGTACCAGTGCAACGTGTCCTTGATCGGCGCCTCGTAGCGGATATTGCTGCTCCAATCGAAGTATGGAACGTAGGGAAGCCGCTCGCCGGGGCGCACGTCGAAACCGCCCGCCGCTCCGCCCGCGCCGGTGTAGAAAATATCGGTGATGATCCGCGAGTCGTTGTAGCTCAGGGAGACGTCCATGCTGAGGCGCGAATTAGGCGCGTACTTGATCTCGGTCTCGGAGCCATAGATCTTCGCATTGCCGATGTTCGCATCGAAGCTGGACGATCCGCAAACGTTCGGATCGAAGAGCAGCGACTGGTAGTTCTTCCAGGGCATCAAGTAAAAGGCCCCGTTCCACTGCAGATGCTTGTCGAGAAAGGTTGACTTCCATCCAATCTCGTAATTGGTCAACGTGTCCGGCTTGTACGTGGCGGGCACACCATTCTTCTGACATACGGTCGGAAGTCCCGAATTGACGCCGCCGTCTCTGAACCCTTGAGCGGCATCGACGTATACAAGTAGGTCGTCGGTCGCCTTGTAGTTCAAGCCGATCTTGCTGTCCCACTTTTCCGAGCCTCCGGGCCCCTGGCTCAACGTCACCGGGGCATAGGAGAAGTTGCCTCCGTTCACCCAATCGTTGAAGTGCGACTGGAAGTGAACGGTTCCCAGCTCGAGTTTCAGACGCTTGGTGAGATCGAGGGTGACATTCAGGAACTCGGTCATCTGCAGATAATCGTAGCGCGACGTGTAGGCGTACCACTCGCCGGCTCGCGCAGGCTTGGTGATACCGTAATACGACGCGTAATACGCGTACGGATTGCCCGGTTGCTGAAAGCCGGCGCCGCTCGGCTGCAAGCCCGGAATGCTGTAATAGTCGCTGGTATCGTCGCGTGTCCTCTCCCAGTAGCCGCCGATGAGCCAGTGTAGCCAGCCGCCGTTCTCTTTAGATTGCAACCGCAGCTCATTCGACCAGCGATAGATTTTCGTGGTGTAGTTGTAATACTGGATCGGGACGTTGCAGCCGCTGAGCAGAGCAGTTGGCGCCGCCAAGGTCGGGCCGTTGAGACACGTGAAGGACTGGCGGTTGGGAGCCGTGTAATTATTCGGTGGCCCCGTGTTTACGTATTGCATGTACTCCGAATACTCGTTCACCCAGGTGTCGTCCTGCGCCCAGTACGTATTCGCGTACACCAGATCGCCGATCCCGACATCGCCCTCGAGGTGGAAATCGAGAGTCTTGGCGTAGTACTGCTTGAATTCCGGACCGAAGCGCGCAACGTTCTTCTGCCCGAAGGAGCGCATCGGACCGTTGATGAGCTCTCCATAGTTGTTCGCGGCCCCTCCGATCGCGCCGCCGATGGTTGGGTCCTCATCCCAGGCGCCGTGCGTGAGCTGTTTCTGGTAGCTGGCGGTGAGGGTGGCTTTCCAGCCGTCCGCAATTTTCTGACCGAGCGCGAGGCGACCGCCCGTCACGCGCTCGACGTTGTAGTTCTGCCCCGCCCACTGCGAGTTGTTGGAGACGGTTCCATTGACCCAGTTACGGGTCGTGTCGATGTTGTCGATGTACCCGCCGTGATAGTCCCGATAGGCGGAGAAGCGCAGCGCCGTCCAGTCGGGGATCAGCGGGATGTTCATGAAGCCCTCGACGGTGCCGTTCTTGGTGCCGCCTTCGATCTTGCCGCCGTCGAGATCGGCGCCCGCGCTGAAGCCGCTCGCATCCGGCTTGTTGGTCACGAAGCGCAGCGCTCCGGCCATGGCGCTTGCACCGAACGTCGTACCCTGCGGTCCGTTCAGCACTTCGATCCGCTCGATATCGTAGAGATGCAGATCCGGCGTGGTGCCGGCGAAATTCATCGACATGTCGTCGACCAGGAACGCCGTAGTGGCCGTATTCGCGTAGTTCGGATTGCTGCCGTCCGACACGCCGCGCATGACGAACGTTTGTGTTCCGGGGCCTGCGCTCACGAACGAGATGGAGGGCGTCATGGTGGCGTAGTCTTCGAACTGCGTAATCGCGAGATTCTGCAGGTCCTTGGCCGTGTAGACGTCGATGCTCATCGGAACGTCCTGCAGATTTTCCGTGCGCTTGCGGGCCGTCACCACCACTTCCTCGAGCGTGGAGGTTTCAGCCGATGCGTCGGCGGCCAGCACGGGAGCCATGTGCACCGTCGCGGCGCCGGAGAGGGCCGTGGCGATCGCGAAGCTCAGCCGGGTAGGCGACGGAAAGGCGCGTGCAGGCGGCATACGAGTACGGTTTCCCAAGGAACGCACTTTCGTCATGCGCATCGCAGCACCCCTTATTCTTGAGTTGTGAAAGCACACTTGCGATGTGTGCCCTTCGAGGATCATGTCCTGCGAAAGCGTTGCCTGTCAATGACCGGCGAACGGGACGCTGATCGACCGTTCAGTAGCGAACTGTTGCCTGCCCAATATCGGAAAAACGTTCCAAAGCGTCGCCCAGCGCGCGTTTCAGCGGCTGCAAATTCACCTCAAAATGGCGCCAATAGCCGACGCCGGACGTGTAGAGAGGCTGGCGCACCTGTTCGGCACTTGCGGTGCGTACCGGCCGCTGGGTCTGGTGGAACGACAGGCATGAGGGCTCGAAAGGCAGCGAGCAATGACTCAACAAGCGGCGTATCTGCGTTTCGGGATCGCGGATCAGCAACTCGTATTGTAAATGCAACACTTTACCGGGGAGCACCGCGTCCCAATGATCCATCAGGCTCAGGTAGCAGCGATAGTACCGGCCGAGATCGTCCAGGTCGTAGCTGAAGGACTGGCCCTCGGCGAAATGCTGCTTGTAGGTGCTGAAACAGGCATCCATCGGGTTGCGGCGTGCATCGATGATCACCGCCCGGGGGAGAATGGCTTGGATCAGGCCCACATGGCTGAAATTATTGGGCATCTTGTCGATGAAGTACGGCCGCGCGCCGCGCAGCGGCGCCGTTTCCTCGATATAGCGCCGCCCGAGATCGCTGAGATGTTGCGGCGGGGCGGCGCGCACGATTTCCGGATAGGCATCGTGAGCCGCGTCAGCGTGGTCGAACTCGCGCACGATGGTGAGCAGGTTTGGGAGCTCGAAGGTGCCCTCGACACTCGAGTGACTTGCGAGAATCTGCTCCACCAGGGTCGAGCCGGACCTCGGCAGGCCGACGATGAATATGGGAGAGGGGTCGGGATATCCGGAGGTGGATCGGGCGGCAAAAAATGCAGCGTCGAAGCATTCGCGTACGCGCCGCGTCTTGTTCTCGAACGCCTCAATCTCGAACGGGACAGTTTTACGCCGCCGGCGGTTGCCCGTCGCATAATGTTCGAAGGCGGCGGTGTAGTCCTCCTTGTGCTCGAAGGCCCGCCCAAGCGCGAAATGCAAGTGCGCCTGGTCTTCATTGTCGCCGCCTTCCCCCTTGAGAAGGGATTGCATGGAGACGATTTCGGCGTCCGAGAATACGTAGTTTTTCAGATCCGCCAGGCTCCAGTACGCCTCACCCATGCCCGGATCCATCTGCAGGCACTGCTGGTACGCCTGTTCGCACTCGAGACGGCGGCCGAGAGTCTTGTTGAGGTGCCCGATCGAAAGCCGCAGCCGGACTTCGGCGGGATTCATCCGAGATGCCTCCTCAAAAGCCGCTAGTGCGTCCTGTTGACGCATGAGACGCGAGTAGACGGTCGCGAGCACCACCCAATTGTTGGGATTCTCGGCCTCTATCTTGAGCAGGCGGCGCACCGCCGCCTCCGCCTCGGGAAGAGCGCCCTGCGCCAGAAGGGCTTGCGATAGGCCGCGCCAGGCGAGCGGCAAATGTGCGGACTGTTTGAGCGCGTGCTTGAGCAGGCGAACCGCATCCTGTACCCGACTCACCGTGAGCGAGACGGCGCCGAGGCCGCAAAGCGCTCCCACATGACTCGCATCCAGTTTCAGAATTTCGCGGAAGATGTGCTCCGCCGTCTTATGGTCCTGGGCCCTGAGCGCGCCGCTCGCCTCTTCGATCCTACGGCGGTGCGGGTCGGTGAGCCGCGCCCGCTCATACGCGAACAGCGCGTCTGGGTATTTCTCGAGGTCCACGAGGACATCCCCGTAGGCCAACCACGCCGTGTCGAGGTTGGGGGCCGCCTCGACGACTTGGCGCAGCGCCGCGCGCGCCTCCTCAAATCGTCCCGCGGCGCGCAAGGCTCGCGCGAGATCCGTCCGGGCTTGCCAGAACTGCGGAGCGGCTGCGACGGTGCGTTCCAAGATATCGATCGCGGGTTGTACCTTGTCCTGGGCGAGCAGCGCGGCACCGAGCAGCCGTGAGCTGTTCACTTCTCCGGGGGCTGCTGCTTGAATGGCCCGAAGCTTGAGTTCCGCGCTCGCGAACCGGCCCGCACGCACCATGGCCAGCGCCTGAGCCAAATCCTCGCCTATAGCGGAACGCGATGGAGGCTGTGACTGCGGGTCGCCCATGCGCGACATTCTCACATTAATTCGTGCCCGAGGCTGCCTCTCGTATAATCTCCCGGCCCGGCGTGGGGTGAACAATAACGGCAATTATGTCCATAGAAGTTACGCGTATCGGCCGCGCGCTCGGTGCAGAGCTCAACGGTATCGACCTGTCTTGCGATCTCGCGGGGTCGGATATCGACCGCCTGGGCGAGCTGTTGATCGAGCATCAGGTTCTGTTTTTCCGCAACCAACCGATCACGCCGCAGGCGCAGAGCCGCTTTGCCGCGCGCTTCGGTTCGCTGCACGTGCATCCGATCTACCCGGTGCTGCCCGAGCTTCCCGAGATCCTGCTGATCGACACCCACGCGAGCTTCCTGCCCGACAATGACAACTGGCACACCGATGTGACCTTCAGCGAGACGCCGCCGCTCGCCGGAATCCTGGCGGCCAAGCGCCTTCCGAGCGTCGGGGGCGATACGCTCTGGTCGAGCAGCTCCGCGGCCTACGAGTCGCTCTCGGAGCCGATGCGGCGGATGCTGGAGGGCCTCACCGCCACGCATTCGATCGCGAAATCGTTCCCGCCGGAACGCTGGCAGAACGATCCTGCGTTCAAGGAGCGTTACGAGCGTGCGGTCGCGAAGCATCCGCCGGTGAGCCATCCGGTGGTGCGCACCCATCCAGTGAGCGGCCGCAAGGGGCTCTTCGTCAACGAAGGCTTTACGACGCACATCAACGAGCTCGCGCCACGGGAAAGCGCGGCTCTTCTCGCATTTTTGTTCAAGCATGCCGCGCAGCCGGAATTCACTGTCCGCTGGCGCTGGAGCGTCGACGATATCGCCTTCTGGGACAACCGGGTGACCCAGCACTATGCGATTGCGGACTATCTGCCGGAACGGCGCACCATGCACCGCGCCACCGTCAACGGGGACCGTCCGTACTGATGGAACCGCTGAGTTTCCGGGATCGGGCGAGATTTCGCAGCGCATAGCCCACGACCATGGCCGCTGCGCTCAACACGCCGAAGAGGAGCGAGTAGCGAAGGCCCGGGATGAATGCCATCGCCGATACGATCGCGAGCATTGCCACGATGGCGAGGATGGTGAGATAGGGGTAGCCCCACATGCGCACGCGCAGCCGATCCGGCGAATCGCGTTCCAGGCGACGGCGCAGGGTGAGTTCTGCGGCCGCGATCAGCACGTACACGAAGATGGCGACCGTGCCGTAGGAATTCACCAGGAAGGCGAACACCCGGTCCGGCGACACGTAGCTCATGATGACCGCGATATAGCCGAAGAGCGTGCCGGTGACCAGGGCGCGGACGGGGACCCCGCGTGCGTTGAGCTTGGCGAGGGCGCGCGGGGCGTCGCCGCGCCGCGCGAGCGCCAGGATCATGCGCGAGGAGGCGAACAAGCCGCTGTTCAAGGCGGATAGAACCGCCGTCAGGATGACGCCGTTCATGATCTGCGCGGCACCCGGTATGTGCAGCGCCTCGAGGGCGGTCACGTAGGGTTGATCGATTCCCGGATGATTCCACGGCAGGATGCAGACGACGACGAAAATGGATCCGACGTAGAACACCAGCACCCGCGAGATCACCGACTGGGTGGCGCGCGCCACCGCGCGTTCGGGCTCGGCGGACTCGGCGGCCGCGACCGTCACGATCTCGGAGCCGAAATAGAAACCCGTCGCCGCGACCGCACCGGTGAGCACGGGCGCGATGCCGTGAGGCATGAAGCCGCCATGGGCGGTGAGGTGCGACAGCCCGCCGGCGACATTCGGCCAGAGCCCGAGGACGAACGCTGCCCCGAGGCACAGGAACACCACGATGGCGGCGACCTTGATGGAGGCGAACCAATATTCGGCCTCGCCCCAGGAACGCACCGATAACAGGTTCAAGAGCGTGAACCCGAGCGTCAGTCCCAAGGTAAATGACCAAGGCGGCACCCCGGGGAACCAATACATCAGCAGACGTGCTCCCGCCACCGCCTCGAGCGCAACCACGATGATCCAGAAGTACCAGTACATCCAGCCGGTCAGAAAACCCGCGAGCTCACCGAGCGCCAGCCGGTTGTATTCATAAAAGCCGCCGATGGAGGGGTAGGCGGCCGCCATCTCTCCCAGCATTCTCATCACCAGCACGACCAAAAGGCCGGTGAGCGCGAATGACAGCACCGCTGCCGGTCCAGCCGATTGAATCACCACGCCGGATCCGACGAACAGCCCGGCGCCGATCACGCCGCCGAGCGCGATCATCTCCATGTGGCGGCGTTTGAGCGTGCGTCTGAGGGCCGCGTTGCCAAGGGGCGCAGCGGCGGCTCCTGGCGCATCGGTTTTCGTCAGTGCGAGGTTATCGATAGCGGCTTACCGGGTCTGGGGGACCCTTGCAAGCTAGCATCTTGAAAGGGGGGTTGTCACCGGCAAGTGGGCGGCAAGTCAGGCCGGAGGCTGGGTAGTCCCGTAGAACTCGCGGGCGATCTCGCCCAGCAGCTCTGAGACATAGGCTCCGAACGAGCGCCACGCCTCGAGATGAAACGTGGTTTGACCGGTGCGCCAGAGCACGATGTCGGCCTTGGCGAGCACGGTGCGCGTACACATCCCGACCGGAAAGGCGCGCATATCCAAATCGAGCGGGCATGCGCCGCTCAGCATGGTCGCCGCATGCGGGCCCGAAATCTCGAGCGCAAATTGCCGGTGGCTCACATCGACGAGCGCGTGCGGCGCGCCGGTGAGCGCACGCTCGAGGTTTTGCGCTACCGCTGCGTGCGATTCGCCGTTCGCGCCATCGCCCGGGCCGAGATCGAGCAGCAGGTATTCGTCCGGGCCCACCCATAGCGTCGCGCGGGATCCGCAGATCACGGCGCGGCACGCATCCTCGGAAAACCCCACGCCCCAGAGAGGTGCGGCCAATGCACGAGCGGCGGGGCCGCCGTGCAGGACCCAGCGTCCGGCGGGAGGCAGTAACTTGAGCCAATCGGTGGATGCGATGGCTGCAGGCCGGCGCTGCGCAAGCTCAGCCATTGATCCGTTCTCCGGCGGGGTCGTAGAAAATCGGCGAGGTGACTTCGACCTCGATATCGCCATCGGGCATGGGCACGAACAGATGCTGTCCCATGCGGGCGCGGCCGCCCGCCACCAGCGCGAGCGCGATCGGGAAGCCGAGGACGCTGCTCGAATAGGACGAGGTCACGTGCCCGATCAACTCCATCGGCGGTTTTTGCCCGGGCTTGGCGGCGACCTGTGCGCCTTCCTCGAGAATCGTGCGGCCGTCGCAGGCGCGCAATCCCACCAGTTGCTTGCGATCCGGAGCCTTCATGGACGCACGCTCCCACGAGCGCTTGCCGACGAAATCCGTCTTGGTCTTGCCGATCGCCCAGGAAAGGCCCGCATCATCGGGCGTCACCGTGCCGTCCGTATCCTGACCGACGATGATGTAGCCCTTTTCCGCACGCAGCACGTGCATGGTCTCCGTGCCGTATTCCGAGATGCCGTGCGCCTGGCCGGCGGCGTAGATGTGCTCCCACACCGCGGCGCCGTAATCCGCGGGCACGTTGACCTCGAAACCGAGCTCGCCGGTGAAGCTCACGCGGAACAACAGCATCGGTACGCCGCAGATCTTGCCGCGGCCGACGGCCATGTGCGGCAGCGCCGCCGCGCTCAAGTCGATTTCCGATACCAGAGGCTCGAGCACGCGCCGTGCATTCGGACCCTGTACCGCGATGACGGCCCACTGCTCCGTGGTCGAGGTGAGCCACACGTTCAGATCGGGCCACTCGGTCTGGCGGTAATCCTCCATCATCGCCAGCACGCGCGGCGCGCCGCCCGTGGTGGTGGTCACGTGGAAGCGGTCGGACGCGAGCCGCGCGACCACGCCGTCGTCGTAGATGAAGCCGTCCTCGCGGCAGAGAATTCCGTACCGTGACCGGCCCACCCCCAGACCCGTCCAGCTGTTGATGTACAGCCGGTTCATGAACTCTGCGGCATCCGCGCCGACCACCTCGATCTTGCCGAGGGTCGAGGCGTCGAAGATACCGCAGGCCTTGCGGACCGCCAGACATTCGCGCGCGACCGCCGCATGCATGTCCTCGAGGCCGCGGGGAAAGTAGCGGGCGCGCAGCCACAGCCCCACGTTCTCGAACACCGCGCCCTTGCCTTGTGCCCAGGAGTGAGTAGAGGTGGTTCGCCTCGGATCGAACAGATTGCCGCGTGATATGCCGGCAAAACTGCCGAAGGTGGTCGGTGTGTACGGCATGCGGAACGTGGTCAAGCCGACCTTGACGATCGGCGTGTTCAGGTTCTGCGCCACGATGGCGAGCGCGTTCAGATTCGAGGTCTTGCCCTGATCGGTCGCCATACCCGTGGTGGTGTAGCGCTTCAAGTGCTCGATCGATTGAAACCCTTCCTGAGCGGCGAGCTTCACGTCGCGCACCGTTACATCATGTTGCCAATCCACGAAAGCCTTGAGCTTGCTCGCGGGCTGTCCCGCGGGGAGTGCACCCAGGGTCGCTCCGGCGCGACGGATGGACGCCTCGACGCCGAAGCGGCGATTTTGGCCACCCGCTTGCGAAATGGCCTCGCCCAACGAGTCGACCGCCGCCGCGCCGGCGTTCGCGCCGTCCTCCAGCGCCTGGGCAAGATCGCTGATGCCGCGGCAAGCGCCCACCGAGCGCTCGCGCTCCGCCGACTGGCCCGGAACGAACGTCTGAATCGATTCGTCCCAGGCGAGCTTGCCGCGCGATTGCGAGAACAGGTGCACGCTCGGTGTGAAACCACCGGACATCAGCACGGCGTCGCACGCGATGCGGCGTGCCCGGCTCACCTGCCCTTGAGCATCGACTTCGCCCAGGGAGATGGCCTTGACGCGCCGATTGCCCTCGGTGCCAAGCACCGTGGCACCCGCCAGAACCTCGATGCCGGCACCACGCACCGCGTCAGGAAGTCCGCTCGGCAACTGTGGCCGGATATCGGCAACGGCGGCGACGCTGACGCCGCTGGCGCGAAGATCCAGCGCGGTTTGATAGGCGGTGTCGCAGGCGGTCACCACGACGACGCGACGCCCGACCAGCACTCCGTAACGGTTCAGATAAGTCTGAGCGGCACCCGCGAGCATGATGCCGGGCCGGTCATTGCCCGGAAACACCAGCGGGCGCTCGATCGCGCCTGTGGCGAGAACCACGTGCCGGGCGCGTACCTGCCATAAGCGCTCGCGCGGCAATTGCCGTGGCGGCGTCTGCAGATGATCGGTGATGCGCTCGTTCAAGCCGATGAGGTTGTGCGGAAAATAGCCGAATGCGGTCGTACGGGTGAGCAGCGTCACCCGCGGGTTGCGGCGCAGTTCCGTGACCGAGCGGCGGACCCATTCGAGCGCCGAATCGCCATTGATGCGCGCCGAGGAGTCGCCCAAAAGGCTGCCACCGAATTCCGCAGACTCGTCGCACAGCATGATGCGCGCGCCGGAATCGGCCGCTGCCAGCGCGGCAGCGAGCCCCGCCGGACCCCCGCCCACCACCAGCACGTCGCAATGGGCGTAGCGCTGGGCATAGCGATCGGGATCGGGCCTCGTCGGCGCGATTCCCAACCCTGCGGCACGCCGAATGATCGGCTCGTAGTACTTCTTCCACGCGCTCTTCGGCCACATGAAAGTCTTGTAGTAAAAGCCCGCCGGGAAGAATCTCGACAGCCAGTCGTTGACCCGGCCCACGTCGCGCTCGAGACTCGGCCAGCGGTTCTGGCTCACGGCCTGGAGCCCCTCGTACAGTTCCACTTGGGTGACCCGAATATTCGGCGTATAGCGCGCCTCGTCACGGAATACCGTCACGAGTCCGTTGGGCTCCTCGGGACCTGCGGCGAGAATGCCTCGCGGCCGATGATATTTGAACGAGCGGCCCACCAGATGCACCCCGTTGGCGAGCAATGCCGAGGCCAGTGAATCGCCCGCGAACCCCCGATAGGTCTTGCCGTCGAACACGAAAGTCAGCGGTCGGGACCGATCCACGCGCCCGGTGGCGTTGGTGCGCCAGCTCACGGTGTTCGCCCGCCGATCTTCGCCAGGTTCGGCTTGGCTTCGCCCGTCCTGTAGGTTGCGAGAAAATGGTCGGTGGTGGTGTCGCGCAGCGCATTGAAAAATCGCCCGCAACCGCGCGCATGCCTCCAGCGCTCTGCATGCACTCCCTTGATGTTGTCGCGCATGTAGAGAAAATCAGTCCAGGCCTGATCGTCGAGGTCTTGCGGGCGGGCGGGCCGTGCGATGTGCGCCTGGCCGCCGTAGGCGAACTCGAGCTCCGGACGCTCGCCGCAATAGGGGCAGTGGATGAGAAGCATGAGGATAGCCGAAGGCTAGTGAGCCACGGCGGCCGCCGCAGCCTCGTCTATGAGATAGCCGTCGCGGAAGCGCTCGAGCGTGAATGGCGCGTTGATGGGATGCGGCTCGTCGCGCGCGATGGTCCATGCGAACACATGTGCCGAGCCCGGGGTCGCCTTGAATCCTCCGGTGCCCCAGCCGCAATTGACGTACAGGCCGGGTACCGGTGTCTTGGCGATGATGGGTGAGCGGTCCGGTGTGACATCGACGATTCCGCCCCAGTTGCGCATCATGCGCAATCGGCGAAACTGCGGGAACAGCTCGCAGATCGCATCGAGCGTATGCGTATTGATATGCAGTGCACCGCGCTGTGTATACGACGTGTAGGCATCGGTGCCCGCGCCGATCACGAGCTCACCTTTATCCGACTGGCTGATGTAGGCATGGATGGTGTTCGACATCACCACGCAGGGAAATATCGGCTTGATGGGCTCGGAAACCATAGCCTGCAGCGGATAACTCTCCAGCGGCAGGCGCACCCCGGCGAGGCCCAGCACCACGCTCGTGGAGCCCGCCGCCGAGACGCCGACCTTGCGCACACGGATGGTCCCGCGGGTGGTCTCCACTGCCTCCACGCCGCCGCCCTGCGGATGCTTGCGAATGCCCGTTACCTCGCAATTCTCGATGATGTCGACGCCCAGCGCGTCGGCGGCTCGGGCGTAGCCCCAGGCGACCGCGTCATGCCGTGCGGTGCCGCCGCGGCGCTGCAGGGCCGCCCCAAGGACGGGATAGCGTATGTTGTCCTCGATGTTGAGCGGCGGACAGAACTCCTTGGCCTCGGCGGGATCGAGCCATTCGTTGTCGACGCCGTTGCAGCGGTTGGCATGGACATGGCGCTTGAACACCTGGATGTCGTGCACCGTGTGCGCGAGCATCATCACTCCACGGGGCGAGTACATCACGTTGTAGTTCAAGACCTGCGAGAGGTTCTCCCACATCTTGACGGCATGATCGTAGAGAGCCGCGCTTTCGTTGAACAGATAGTTGGAGCGGATGATGGTGGTGTTGCGGCCCGTGTTGCCGCCGCCGATCCAGCCTTTCTCGAGCACGGCGATATTGGTCATCCCATGCTCTTTGGCGAGGTAATAAGCCGCGCCCAAGCCGTGGCCGCCGCCGCCGATGATCACGGCGTCGTAGCTTTCCTTGGGGGCGGCCTTGCGCCATTGCGGTTCCCAGCTGCGATGACCCGACAGGCCCCGCTTGATCAGGGCCCATCCGGAAAAGGATTGGCGGCTCATGGAGATTCCGTTCGCTCGGGTTCTACGCTCTCAGATCCTTGTTCTCGGGATCATAAGGCGAATCCACCAATACCGTCGCGCGCTTTCGCTCCCCGAGGATCAGGATCTCGAGTTCGCTCCCGACCTTGGCGAACTCGGGCTTCACATAACCCAGACCGAGACTCTTGTGGAGGGCATGGCCGTAGTAGCCGGCGGTCGCGCGGCCCACGAGCTGCCCCTTGCCGTCGAACAAGGGCTCGTTGCCGAGCGCGTCGGCATCGATCACCCCATGGACCTCGAAGGTGACGAAGCGGTGCGGAACGCCTTGCGCGAGCTGCTTCTCGAGCGCCTGCTTGCCGATGAAAGCCCCTTTGTTCAGGCGCACGAAGCGGTCGAGTCCCGCCTCGAAGGGTGTGTAGTCGGGGGTCAAGTCGCTGCCCCACATGCGATAGGACTTCTCGATGCGCAACGACTCCATGGCCCGCATTCCCACCATGCCGATGTTGAACTCACCGCCTGCCTGGAAGATCGCATCGAACAGATGGTGCGCATACTCGATCGGAAAATGCAGCTCCCAGCCGAGCGAGCCCACGAAATTCACGCGCAGCAGGTACACATCGACCGCAAGTCCCACTTCGGTGACCTGTGCGGTGAGCCAGGGGAAGGAGGCGTTGTCGAGCGGCGCGTCGGTGAGCTTTGCCAGCACCTCCCGGGAACGGGGACCCGCGACCACGAAGCATCCGCGGCTCGAGGTGATGTTGCGCAGGGCGACCGAGCCGTCTGCGGGCAGCTTTTCGAGCAGGTAATCGCTGTCGTAACGCTCCGCCGCACCCGCGCTCACCACGTAGAAATGCTGGTCGGCAATCTTGGTGATGGTGAACTCCGAGCGGATGCCGCCGCGGCGCGTGAGCGCATGGGAGAGCGCCATGCGGCCGATCTTGGTGGGCACCTTGTTGGCAACCAAGCCGTCGAGCCAGGCTTCGGCTCCAGGCCCCGTTACCTCGTGCTTGGTGAAAGGAGTGAGATCGATGACGCCGACGTTCTGCCGCAGATTCACGGCCTCGCGGCCCACATGCGGGAAGTAATTGGAGCGGCGGAAGCTCCATTGGTCCTTCGCTTCGACCCCGGGAGGCGCAAACCAGTTGGCGCGCTCCCAGCCGTAGCGCTGCCCGAACACGGCGCCCATGCGCGCGAGCTTGTCGTAGATCGGACTGGTCTTGGCCGGGCGCGCATCGGAGCGCTCCTCGTCCGGAAAGTGGATGACGAAGACGTTGCGGTAGGTTTCCTCGTTCTTCCGAACGACGTAGCGCTTGCTGGTGTAGGGGCCGTAGCGGCGCGGGTCGACCGCCATCATGTCGATGCCGGGCTCGCCCTCGACGATCCATTCGGCCAGCTGCCAGCCCGAGCCGCCGGCGGCGGTGATGCCGAAGCTGTGGCCCTCATTGAGCCAGAGGTTGCGCACGCCCCAGGCGGGACCCACCAACGGGCTTCCGTCCGGCGTATAGGAGATCGGGCCGTTCACGATGTCCTTGATGCCGCAGCTGGCGAGGCAGGGCACGCGCCGCTGTGCGGCCTCGACATGCGGCAAAAGCCTCTCGAGATCGCCCTCGAACAAGCTCTTGCCAAACCAGTCGGGCACTCCGTCGGCAAACCGGGCGGGAGCACCGGCCTCGTACGGGCCGAGGATCCAGCCCATCCTCTCCTCGCGCAGGTAGTAGGACTGATCGGATTCGCGCAGCACCGCGAGCTCGCGGCCGCCGCCTTGGCGATACGCTTTGAGCTCCGGCGATTCGTCGTACACGATGTACTGATGCTCGACCGGGATGGCGGGCACATTCAGTCCGAACATGCGCCCGGTCTGACGCGCATAGTTGCCGGTGGCGCAGACCACGTGCTCCGCGACGATGTCACCCTTGCTCGTGGTCAGATGCCATTCGCCCGACGGGTTGCGCTTGATGCCCGTGACTTCAGTTTGTTCATAGATCTCGGCACCGCGAGCCCGCGCCCCTTTGCGCAGCGCCATCGTCAGGTCCGCCGGCGCAATGTGGCCGTCGTCGGGATGATAGAGCGCACCCACGATGTTCTGGGTGTCGCCGCCGTTGCCGAGCTCGACCAGCGGCCAGAGTTTCTTCACCTCCTGCGGGGAGATGATCTGGAACGGCACACCGATGGTATTGGCGGTGCCGCAATATTTTTGATACTCGTCCATGCGGTCGCGGCAGGTCGCGAGGCGCATGTTTCCGGTGACGTGGAAGCTCACGTCCTGGCCGGTTTCCGCCGGCAGGCGCTTATAGAGGTCGACCGAGTATTTGTGAAGCTGCCCGACGGTGTAGCTCATGTTGAAAAGCGGCAGCAGTCCCGCTGCGTGCCAGGTCGAGCCGGCGGTGAGCTCGGAGCGCTCGACCAGCACCACGTCCGACCATTTTTGCGCCAGGTGATAGAGCGTGCTGACGCCCACCGCGCCTCCTCCGATGACCACGACGCGGGCATGACTTTTCATCTATCCACCCCCTTGGGAAATTTCGCTCCGCAGTGTAACCAGCGGCCACTGAAACAATAAGCTAATTGCGACAGTCCCGGATGCAAACGCGCCATCGCCCGCAGGGGAGCGCGGTCGATTCGACCATCAGCCTGGAAATGCTGGGTCGCGCACGCCTCCGAGGAGCATCCAGAATGCGACATATTTGTGTCGGGAATGGATATTTTCACGCGCGCTGATGGCATAATGAATCGGTCGAAGCCGGTGGACTCGAGGGTCAAGGGGGGAGGCTCGTTTGGAAACGCCCGCAGTGCTCCGCAAATGCCAGTATGCGTTCCTGACCCTGGCCAATTACTCACTGATCGCGGTCTCCAATGCGCTCGAGCCCTTGCGCATGGCGAACCGCCTCGTGGGCAAGGACGTGTACGAATGGTCCGTGGTCAGTCTCGACGGTCAACCGAGCGAATCCAGCAGCGGCCTGAAGCTCTCGCCGGCGGGCTCCCTCGAGAAGCTCGGCGCCGTGGACATCCTGTTCGTATGCGGCGGCATCAACATCCGGGAGGCCGTCTCGCCGGCTCTGGTGACGGCCTTGCGTCGCATCGCCGAGCGGCGCGTGTCCTTGGGGGCGCTCTGCACGGGCGGATACGCGCTCGCTAGAGCGGGGCTCTTGGATAATTATCGAGCGACCATTCATTGGGAGAATCTGTCGGCGCTACGGGAGGAGTTTCCGCGCGTGCTGATCAGCGACAACCTGTTCACCATCGATCGGAACCGCTTTACGTGCTCGGGCGGTACGGCACCGCTCGATCTCATGTTGAATCTGATCGAGGGCAAGCTTGGACCGAGGATCTCGCAACGTGTGTCGGAGCAGTTCATCGTCGATCGGGTCCGCAAGGACCGTGATCGGCAGTACGTGCCGTTGAGGGCCCGCGTCGGCGTTTCACATCGCGGCCTGATCCGGGTCGCGCAGATCATGGAGGAGAACATCGAGAAACCGCTTTCGCTCGAGAAGATCGCGAAAGCAACCGGACTCTCGCGCCGGCAGATCGAACGGCTGTTCAAGCGCGACTTGAATTGTGTCCCGAAGCGTTACTATCTGGAAATGCGCTTGCGCCGCGCGCGGGAGCTTCTGCTGCAGACCGCCATGCCCATCATGGACATCACGGCGGCCTGCGGCTTTCAATCACCGCCGCATTTCTCGAAATGTTACCGCGGTCAGTACGGCTATCCGCCGAGCGCGGAGCGCAAGATCGGAGAAGCGCGGGCTGCGGTCGAGCAAAGCCCCGTCTCGGCGGTTTCTCTCTAACCACCTCGCTTGCTGCTACGGAGCGGGCATGTGCGCCTCGATTGCCTGGCCGGCGATCTCTCCTCGAATGCGCGCCTGCGCATCGGGCCGACGGTCTTCCCACCGTACCTCCAGGTTCCCCCGGATCTCATCCGGACCCTGGATCGTGACCTTGGCGAGCACCGTGCCGGCGGCGTCACGCGGCTGATCGATCGTTCCGGATACGGCGAGATCATCCGTCCAGCGCGCTCGATCGAGTGTGACGCGGCGGGAATTGCCCCCGCCGGCGATCGTGAAAGCTCCACCGCGTAATCCCACCCCGTGTCCGGAAGAATTGGCGGCGGCGCGCACCAGGATGTCGCCGACGGTCTGGACCGTTGCGCTTGCCAGCCTCAGGGCACCTGCCGAGGCGGTGTTTCCAGCCGCCGCGATTGCCGGGTCCACCCCGTCTACGTGCACGGCGAAGCGCGGCACGAGGCGCACCGGCGGAACAGCGGCCGCGCAGGATGAATCGCCGGGCTCGAGCGTGCCGATGAAATGCCGCACGATGTCGGCGGCACAGCCGCTGCGCGCGTGCGGCAGGGCATTCACGTGGAAGCTGTTCGCGATGAGTACCTGCTTGCCGCGTCTGAAAGCCGCCGCGACCGCCGCTCCGTCGGCGGGGGTCGTCATGTTGTCGAGTTCCCCGGAAATTACCAACGCGGGGATATCGGGATAGGCCGCAGTCGGTGACGTTGGCCGGCCGGCCGGTTGGCCGGCGGAGGCAACGGGCCACGAAACGCACTGATCGATGAAACTGTAGTCCAAGGGCATGCCGCGATATTCGTCGATCGTAAATGGGGCATAGGTATCGGGGTATGAGCGGCGGCGCTCGGCGAGCGCTCGATCGCGATCCGCCGCGCGCTGGGCGGGCGGCAGCCGCATATCGAATATTTGCGGCGGATCGTGGCACATGACCGCCACTTCCAGGCCGGCGCTCCATTGGGTCACGTCGGCGGCGGAGTTGCGCGCGTCCTCGCTGTCGACACTGCCGACGGTCTCGGCCATGAGGCGCAGGAGCGGTGCTCGATCGCCATCGAGATAGGCGCGCGCGGCCGCATCGAGCTCGCGCACCGTGGCGAGCGCGGGCGCGCTGCCGAACATGACGGTCGCGAGGTGCGTGGGATCCACGGAAAATTGCCGTTCCTTGCCGTCCGCGTCGATCGCAACGGCGGAGGAGGGCTGCAGACGAAGCTGCGCAAGCACGGGCAGGATGCGCTCGATTGAGCTGCCGGGAATTTCCGCGCAGCTTGGCGAGCGCCGGCAGGCGACATCGAATTTGTCGCGCATTGCGGGCGCATAGCTCGGATACCACGCATAGTCCTGACCGTCCAATGGATAGGCGCCGTCGAGCACGACGGAGCGCAACAGGGCAGGGTGCCTGACCGCGAAGACCTGCTCGAAGTAAGTTCCGTACGAATCGCCGTAGAGATCGATTTTGGCCACGCCGAGTTGGTTCAAAATGACCGCCAAGTCGTCCGCGGCCAGGGCGGTCCCGAAGAGTGCGGCGCGATCACCCAACGACTCGCCGCAGGCGCCGACCATGGTGGTGGTCCATCGTTCCGCCGTCTGCAGTTCCGGGCAGTCGAGCGCGCCGGACTTGCCTGTGCCACGGTTGTCCATGATCAAAATGTCCCGCGTGCGCCGCAGCGGATCGAACAGCGCCAGGTATTCCGGGTGAGATTCGGTCGCGGGGTATCCCGGACCGCCCTCGGTGGCCACCAGCATGCCAGCGGCTTTGCCCGGAGCGGTGTGCGGATAGAGTTCGAAGTAGATCGACAAGCGTCCGCTCTGAGCTCCCGCCGGATCGAGCGGCAGTTCCAGACGGCCGCAATAAGCGGAGCGGGGAGCGGGTCCGTCGGAGCACCGCGACAGGGTCATCGTGCCCATCCGCAGCGTCGGCGCAGCGGCGGGTGCTGCGCGGGCTGCGAACGACAGCAGCGCGATGAGCCCGAGAATCGCCGCGCCCAGCCGGCTCGAAACCGCGGGGGAGCCGGGAATGAATGCGCGCGATGTCATGGTGAGCCGCCTGCGACGAAGGGAGTCTTATTGCAGCCCGGAAGAATACCAGGGACGCACCCGTCGTCTTTAAACGACATGCGGCGAGCGGCGCCGGCCCGCTTTCGCTGCGGGCGTGCAACTGGTCGGCCATCGGATTATACTTCCCGTCAGCTCCTCCATTACCTTTCGCGCTTGCCTTGAGCGCTTGGAGCAGCCGCCGCCGCCGCTCTCCCCGCATTTCAAGCGACCACGAACCGTATCCGAGGAGTCTGCAGATAAGTACTGAAGTTGCGAAAATGCGTCACGCGGAATTCTCCGAAGCAAGCCTCGGTCACGCCCGCCATCCGTTGACTGTAACTCAAGTCGCCGAATTCCATCGGGAAGGCTTCCTCGTCATCGACGTGCCCCAAATCAGCCAGTCCGACATTGAGTGGTGTCGACGTATTCTGTTGTCGATGATCACGAAGGGCGTAGGCCGTAAAGAGGGGAGAAGTTTCGACATCTCGGCGCGAGAAGGTGCCGACGACGGCATCACGCCGCAATTGTTCCGCCCCTCCCTGTACGCGCCCGAATTGAGCAAGTGGCCTTATCGCCGAATCGCGGAGTCCATTGCAAAGCAACTGATCGGACCGGAAGCGACATTGGCCGGTGACAATAGCGTCTTCAAACCCAGCCGCGTGGGCGGTCCGACGCCCTGGCACCAGGACGAAGCTCACAATGATCCGAACGCATACCAGGAACAAGTCACCATCTGGATTGCCATGTTCGATACCACGCTCGACAACGGTGCGATGGCCTTTATTCCTCGTTCCCACCTGGGGGGCGTTCTTCCCCATCGTCCGTATGGCGGTTCGAGCGACGCAAATGCCATCGAATGCTGCGGCGTTTTCGATCTGGAAGGCGCCAAAGTGTGTCCCATACCGGCGGGTGGAATCACGATTCACCATGGTCTTACGGTGCATGGCGCGTCGGGTAACAGGAGCGATGCGCCCCGATTGGGCTATATTTTCAACTATAAGAATCCGCCGAAGCCGCGGCCCGAGCTCGGACCGTTTTCATGGAACCAACAGGTCGGAAAGAGCATTCATCGCCGCAGGCAATCCTGGCTGCTTCGCGGCGGCGTATTCATCGAGGTGTTGCGATACCTTCGATCCGACCGCGACAATCTCAAGCACTTCTTCAGACAAGTTGCGAAGCGTCTGAAGCGCTGATCGATGCGGCCGGATCCGCCAAGTTACCCAATGCGCGCTTGAGTTCGCCGAGCCAGGGCTCGAAATTCCTCCACTGATCGATGCCTTCCGTGTAGATCGGCTGGCGGACTTGTTCCGAGCTCGCGGTGCGAACGCTGCGCTCCGTCTTGTAGAATGTGAGGCAGCCCGGCTCGAAATCGAGGCCGCAGAAGTCCAGTACCCGTCGCACGTTGCCCTCCAGGTCTTGGACCAAATCCTCGTGCTGCACGCGCAAGATGGTCCCGGGCAGCACGTCGTCCCAGTGACGCATGAGCTCGACGTAGCTGCGATAATAGCGGGCGATGTCTTCGATGCTGTAAGTGAACTCCTGGCCCGAGGCGAACAACTGCTTGAAGTTGCTGAAACAGCACGCCATCGCCTCGCGCCGCGCATCGATGATCTTGGCGTTCGGCAGGATGAGATGAATGAGCCCAATATGGCGGAAATTGTTCGGCATCTTGTCGATGAAGCGCGGCTTGCCGGTGCGGTAGATGAGGGTATCGGCGAGGTATCGCTCGCCGTACCTCGCCAACTGCGGTGCGGAGAGCTCGCCGAGAATCGCGGGATATCGGGGATTGCGGGGGTCGGGCTCACGTCCCTGCAACTCGCCCACGTATCGCAGGATGTCGGGCAATTCCATCGTGCCTTCGACCTGGGAATGGGAGGCGAGAATCTGTTCGAGAAGCGTCGAGCCGGCTCGCGGAAGGCCGACGATAAATATCGGAGCGGGCGACGCACAGCCCTGGCCCCCTCGCGTCTCGAAAAGCTGGCGTGTGCAGATGTCCGCCTGAAGAGCGGCGTTGCGCTCGATCGGTTCGATCCTGAAGCGGATTTCCGCCTTCTTTAAAGCGTTCCCCCGCTCGTAGCAGTCGAACGACTCTTGGAAGTTGCCGAGGTCCTCCAGCGCCTTGCCAAGCGCGAAGCACAGATGGTAGCGGTCCTCAGTGGAAATCCCCGGCGCGCACTCCTGCTCGCGCATGGAGGAGACTTCCTCGTCCGTGAAGCGGTAGGTCTTGAGGTTCGCGAGGCTCCAATATGCATCGCCGAAGCTCGCTCTGCACCGATAGGCGGCCCGATAACTGTCGACGGCCTCTTGCTGTCGGCCGAGCGTCTTCAGCGAATGTGCGATCGACAGATGGATGTCCGCGGCATTCGGGGTCTCGGCAAGGATGGTGCGATAGCGCTCGATGGCCTCCTCATTCCTACCAACGCCGTTGAGGGCGGTCGCCTGGGTGATCCGATAGGCCCGATTCGTCGGGTCGACGCGGAGCAGCCGCTCGATCTCCATCAACGCCTGAGAATGCTTGTGGCGCTGGAGCAGCGTCAGGACATAGTCGTAGCGCATGGCCTGGTAGTCGGGCGCCAAGATCAGAGCGCTCTCGAGCAAGAGCTCCGCATCGTCGTACACCTCGAGCTTCATGCCGATGCGCGCGAGCAACCGCATTGCCTCCACGTGATCGCCATGCTTCAACAGAAAGTCGCGGACGATGCGTTCGGCCGGATAGATCTCTCCATCGGAGAACATGCTGGTGGCATTGACGATCTCCGGCGGCAGCTTCGCGAGCGTTGCCACGTGCGCCGCGGCGACCTCCGCGTCGGCCCGTTGGCCGGTGATTCCATAGAGGATTTTGAGCGCATTCCAGCTTGCCGGAAGAGCCGGGTTGATGTGAACGGCGCGCAGAAATGCTTCGATGGCGGGCGGTGCTTCCCGCAGAGCGACGTAGCAGTGCCCCCTTTCCTGGAACAGGCGGCTGTATTCCGGATGAATACGCTCGAAGCGTGCGAGAGTCGCCAGCGCTTCGGGAATACGCTTAAGGTAACGCTGGGCGACGGCGATCACGTACCACACGTCCCGGTTCTCCGGCACCTCATCAAGGAGCCGTGTCGCCTCGTCGAGCGCAGTGGTCAGGTTCCCCTTTTCCAGCAGCTCGCGCAGCCGTAAGACCTCCGTCTGGATTCGCGAGGGCACCTGCGGCGCGAGGGCGGCTGGAAAGTCAGGCGTCATGACCACACCAACCGGCCGGCGCGGCCAATGCGCCGAGCGCTGCTCTCAGCGGCCCGAGCCAAGGATCATAGTGGCGCCATTGGTGCAGTCCCTCCCGAAAGATGGGTCGTCGCACCTGCTCGGAACTTGCGCTGTGCACGGTGCGCGGGGTCTTGTGAAAATCCAAACAGGCGGCCTCGAAATCCAGCTCGCAGAAATCGAGGATGCGGCGGACGTTGCCCTCCAGATCGTCGACCACGGTCTCGTGCTGGACGCGCAGCACCTTTCCGGACAGGGCCTCATCCCAATGCGCCATGACCTCGACGTACATCCGGTAGTAGCGGGCGATGTCCTCGATGCTGTAGGTGAACTGCTGTCCGGAGGCAAACAGCTGCTTGAAGTTCGAAAAACAGCACGCCATGGCCTCGCGCCGGGCATCGATGATCCTGGCGTTCGGCAAAATCAAATGTATGAGCGCGAGGTGGCGGAAATTGTTCGGCATTTTGTCGATGAAACGAGCTTTGCCGGTTCGGTAGACGCTGGTGTCCGCAAGGTACTTCTCCCCGAGCTTGATCAACTGCGACTGGCTCAGTGAGCCGAGCACGTCGGGGTAGCGCTGCTCGCCGCCGATGACCTCGCGGCCCTGCAGATCTTGCACCATCCTCGGGATGTCCGCGAGCTCCATCGTGCCTTCGACTTGCGAGTGCGAGGCGAGTATCTGCTCAATCAAGGTTGAGCCGGCGCGAGGCAGGCCGACGATGAAGATCGGCGCGGTGCTGTCGCAACCCCAACCCGCGCGCGCTGCGAAGAACTCCGCGGTGCACAAGGATTCGTGCAGCCGGGCCATGCGCTCGAGAGGCTCGGGACGGTAGCGGCATTCGATTTTCTTGAGCGCATTGCCGCGCTCGTAATAGCTAAAAGACTCGGCGTAGTCGGCGTGATCCTCGAGCGCTTTTCCGAGCGCAAAACACATGTGGTATCGATCGGCCAGCTGGATTTTCGGCGAAGCTTCGGCGCGCCGCATGTGCGCGATCTCGGCGTCCGTGAAGCGGTAGGTCTTCAGGTTGGCCAGGCTCCAGTAGGCCTCTCCAAAATCCGGTCGCAAAGCCGCGGCCGCGTGATACGTCTCGATAGCCTCCGGCGTTGCCCCGAGGGTTTTCAAGGCGTGCGCGATCGACAAATGAAGCTCCGGCTCGCCCGGGTTCTCCGCCAGCAGCTCGCGGTAACGCACCAGGGCCTGATAGTCCCCGAATCCTATGCATACCGTCGCATGGGTGATGCGGTACATCCTGTTGTCTGGATCCAGCGCGAGCAACTTCTCCATTTCCTCCCGGGCGCGCACGTGTTTGTGGCGCTTCAGCAGGACGATGGCGTATTCGTGGCGCGCCTCGCGATGCTGAGGCGCCAGTTCCAGCACCCGCGCGAGCAGGAGCTCGGCATCGTCCGCCACGTCGAGATCCAGGCCGATCTTGGCGAGAAGCCGCATCCCCTCGACATGATCGCCGTGAGCAAGCAGGTAGCCGCGCACCAACTGCTCGGCGTCGAGAATTTCGCCATCGGCATACATGCTGAATGCCGTAACGATCTCGTGGGGCAGTGCCGCGAGATTCTTGACCTGCGCGTCCGCGTTTGTCGCCTCGGCCATGCGGCCGGTCATACGATACAGGCCCTGCAGCGCGCGCCAGCTGGCGGGGAGCGCCGGACTTATAGTCACCGCTCGTTCATAGGCCTCGATGGCGGGCTCGGCAGCTCGAAGCGCGACGTGGCAGTGACCACGCTCCTGGTAAAGGCGCGGATATCCGGGGTGCAACCGCTCCAGCCGTTCGAGCGCTTGGAGCGCTTCCGGTATGCGCTTCAGGTAACGCAGGCTCACCGCGATCATGTACAGCACGTCGCGGTTGTCGGGTGCTTCGACGCTCAGAGCCCGAGCTGCCTCGAGGCCTGGTGCGAATTCGCTCCGTTCCAGCAGCGCGCGCACCCGCTTGACTTCCGTCTCGAGCGTCGACGGAGGCGGGCTGTTGATCGCTGGTTGCATTGGGCTCCGCGCGGCCTCTCGGCGTTTGACCCCACATAAAAAAGCGGGCACTTCTGCCCGCTCTGGATTCTAACTTAAGTGTCGGGATGAGGCTCCCGCTTCTTGTTGCTGCCCTAGAATTTGTAGCCGAATTGAACACCGGCAATTCGCGGACGGAGTGGCACTTCGGTGAGAATGAACTGGGCCGAGTTGGTGTAGACGCTGGCATCCCGGTTGGCAAGATTTTGCGCGAAGAACTGCACGTTCCAGGCGTCCTTGGCGACGCCGACCGACGCGTCGATCGTTGCCCAGCCACCCATCTCATAGTTGTCCACGGTGCCGACGGTCGAGAACGAACGGCCGTAGTACTGGCCGCCGACCTGGCTGAACGCCTTGTACTCGCCGATCGGGAACTCGTAGCGCAGGCGCAGATTCGCCTGGATCTCGGGTGACTCGCCGAGCGGGCTGCCTTGCTGGCCGAACACGTTGGGAATCGGTAATCCATTGGCGCCGAGAACCGGCTTGCCCACGTTCCCGGTCGCCGGATTGTTGTTGAGGATCGTCGGTGAATTCACCTGGGAACTGCGATTGTAAGAAGCCGAGGACTGCACGGTCAGGCCTTCGGTCACTCGGGCGACGACTTGAAGCTCACCGCCCCGCACCCGGTAGTTCGGGCCGTTGGTGACGAAGGTGAGGTTGCCGAATCCCTGCTGCGGATCGAAGAACTCGACGATGGTGTTCTTCCAGTCCTCCTGGTAGATCGCGCCATTGACCTGCAGCCGATGGTTCAGGAACTCCGTCTTGAAGCCGAACTCATTGTTGATCAAGGAGTCCGGGCGATAAGTCGCCGGCGTTAGATATTGAGCGGTCGGTGAATCCGTGGGTTGGGTGTACTTGATGCCACGGTTGAACCCGCCCGGACGAAAGCCCTGCGACCAGGTGTAGTACACGAGCACGTCATCGGTGACATGCCAGCTCAAATTGGCGCGGCTGCGGAAGCCATGATACTGCGAACTGTTGTAGCTCGCCGCATTGAGGTTCGTGCCATACGGCGCGCTGCCCAGATTCTGAAGGCCACCAATGCCGCCGGGCTTGCCATTGCCGTTGGTCGCCGAGGTGCAGGGGCCGAAATACGTGGTCGGTGCGAAGTTCTTGCAATAGAAGCTTCCCACGTCGCCGCCGAGCTCGCTCTCGTCGAACTTGTAGTAGCGGGTCCCCGCCGTCAAGATCAAGGTCTTCGGGATGATGTCGAAGTCGACCGAGCCGAATGCCGCCCGCTGGATGATGGTGCGGGTGGTGTCGTCGAAGAAACCGACGTTGTCGTTGCGCACCCCCGGAACGTATACCGTCGAATTCGGCCAGGGCTGCACGTTGTTGAAGCAATTGTCGTTATAGGTCGCCGAGCAGGTGGGCACCGTCTTGTAGGTCCATTCCGTATCGTCGTAAATCTTGAATTCTTCCCAATACAGGCCGCCGATCCCGCGAATCCGCCAGTCGTCCGGCGTACTCGCGCGAAGCTCGTGACTCTGGTGGGTGTTTTTCTCGGTTTCCTGCCAGGTCGCGGCCGGCGAGAAGCACTGACCGCTGCCGGCCGTTTTCGATCCGACCTTGGAATAGCCCGCGCACTGGTAGTAATAGCCGAAAACACCGCGTGAGTAGTTGGTGTAATCTTGTTGCTGCTCGATGTTGCGCACCAGATAGCCGCCCGCATAGACCAGCTTGATGTCGCCGACCTTGCCGTCCACCGTGAGCGAGGTATTCTCGAACTTGTCCTTGTCGTAAGACGGGGTGAACAGCGTCACCGAAAGCGGCGGTAGCGCTCGAGCGCCGATCGGTTCGGCGCCCGTCGCCGCCGAGGTGAAGGTCAGCCCTTCCGGGCCGTACGGCTGATCGTAGAACACCCCCTGCGCATTCATGTTCTGGTAGCTCTGTGTGAGCAGCGCGTCCCAGCTGTCGTTGATCTTCAACAAGCCCGAGAGGCGCCCGCCCGTGTAGGTCACCGGGTTGATGGCGTTGGCGGCAAAGTTGCTGTTGTTGATCGATTGCGAATTGGTTGGAAGCGCGTTATTCAGCCCGAACCCCTCATCCGTTTGCGCTCGCGTGAAGGTCGCCGGCACGTTGTTGATATAACCGCCGCGGCTGTCGTTGTAGATCACTCCGCGAATCGCGAGCGTGTCCGGAATCAGCGGCAGATTCAGCGTCGCGTTCACGTTGCTGTTCGGATCGCCGCCCGCCGTGTAGCTGTAACCCGCGTTGACGCTGCCCTCGGTGACGTCGAGTTTCGGCTTGTTGGTGATGTAACGCAGCACGCCTGCTTCTGCGCCCGAACCGAACAGGGTTCCTTGAGGGCCTTCGAGCACCTCGATGCGCTCGATGTCCGCTGCGTACACGTCGAGGTTGCGACCCGGCAACGCGCCGGATTGCTCATCGAGATAGACGGCGACGTTGGGAATGGGGCCCGTGGTGCCCGTACCTTGCTGCCCGGTCACGCCGACCGACAGCCCGCGCATGAAGATGCTGCTCTGGCCGGGGCCTAGGTTCGCGGACGTCACGTTGGGCGTATATTTCTGCAAGTCATCGAAGGTGGAGACGTTGAGCTGCTTCAGCGTCTCGCCGGTGAGCGCTTGGATGGTGATGGGCACGTCCTGCGCATTTTCGGTGCGGCGCTGCGCGGTGACCGTGATCTCCTGGATCGTGTCCGAGGCATTGTCCGCGCCGGCGGTGTCACTGCCCGTCGCGCCGTGCGCGAATCCACCCGCCGTGCCGCTCAGTATCGCGGCGATCGCGTAAGACAGCTTCGAATTTGAGTTCATGCGTCCCATCCCGTTTAGAAGTGATTCGTCGCCGCCGCTTTGGCTTAACGCCGTGCGGTCTTACAGATTTGTGACAGAGAATAGCATCGCGTCTCGGGAAAAAAACCTAAATTCTGTTGCTGGCAAGCATCGAGTGATGCCAAATTTCGATTCGCTCATGCATAAATTCGATGCACGATGGAGCGCTCCTGCTAGCAGGAATGTTCCGCGCCGAGGCGTGCCGGGAAGCCCGGTGCCCGTAACGGCGTGCCGACGGCGTCTTCCAAAAGCTTCACGATCATCGACGACCAGGCACTCCCCCCGTAGCGCGCGCGGCCTTCGATGAAGATCTGCTCCATCACCCCGGCGAGCCGCAAGGGAACCCCGAAACGCCGCCCGAACTCGATCGCGAAGCCGGCGTCCTTGCAGGCTAAATCCATTGTAAAACCAATGTCATAGCTGCCGTTCAATATCACCTGGCTTTCGGTCTCGTGGACGAAGCTGTTGCCGGAGCTTGCGGCGATGGCTTGGAATGCCGCGCTGAGATCCACGCCGGCTTTGGCGCAAAGCATCAATGCCTCCCCGGCGGCGATCAGGTGAATGAACGCCAGCATATTGGTCACGACTTTGGTGACTGCGGCCTGCTCGATGCCGCCCAGGTAAATGACTCGTCCGCCCATCGCCTCGAGGGCCGCCCGGTGGCGCTCGAATACCTGTTGCGCGCCGCCAACTAAAACGGTGATCTCGCCGGCCTCGGCGCGGTGGACGCCTCCCGTTACGGGACAGGCGAGGGTCGCTACACCCAAGCCTTCAGCGCGTTTTGCGAGCTCTTCCACCTCGGCGAAATCGTTGGTGCTCATCTCGAGCCAGGCGGCGCCGGGGCGCAGCACGGCGAGCGCCTCGCCGAGAACCGCGCGGGTGGCGGCGGGCGAGGGAAGGCAGGTGATCAGGCAATCGCAGCCCGCCGCCAGCTCCCGCACCGACGGCGACCATCGCGCGCCTGCGGCGAGGACGAGATCGGCCGAAGGACGGTCAAGGTCGTGCACCTCGAGCGCGAACCCGGCGCGGGCGAGATTCGCCGCCAAGTGCTTGCCCAAATGACCCAATCCGACAAAACCATAACGCATCGATGCTCCTACTGCTTAGCCCAGCGGGCGAGCCGCCATTTCGAGGTGCAAGGCGCTGCCCGTGAAGGGATGCGCCAGAGCCACCGCCTCGTCGAGTTCGACGCCGAGCCCTGGAGCCGTCGGCGGTATGACATACCCGTCTTCCCAACGAATCGGTTTCTTCAAAATCTGCGCGTGGAAGCCGCCCCATTGCTGGATGCTTTCCAGAATCAGGAAATTCGGCGTGCAGGTCGCGATTTGAATGTTGGCGGCGCCGACCACGGGCCCGCAGTAAAGATGCGGAGCGATTTGCGCGTAATACACTTCCGCGAGTGCTGCGACCTTCTTGGCCTCGAGAATTCCTCCCACCCTACCGAGGTTCATTTGCAGGATATTCGCGGCGCCGGTGGCGAGGATGCGGGCGAATTCGTACTTCGTGGTCAGGCGCTCGCCGGTGGCGATGGGAATGCTGGTGGCGCGGGCGACCTTGGCCATTTCCTCCGGCATCTCCGGTGGCACGGGCTCCTCGAACCAGAGCGGGTCGTAAGGCTCGAGCTGCTTTGCGAGCCGCACGGCGCCGGACGACGTGAACTGCCCGTGGGTACCCACCAACAGATCCGCCCGGCGGCCCACGGCTTCGCGCACCTTGCGCACCAGCTCGACGGTACGCGCGAGCTGCTCCTGCGTGGGTTGACGCGGGTCGAATACCGAATAGCCGCCGGTCGGATCGAATTTGACCCCCGTGAACCCGAGCTTCACATACTCGGCCGCCCGCGAGGCGGAGCGGTCCGGGTCGTGATAGAAGTCCTCGCTCTCGCCCTCGGCCGGATAGAGGTACGTGTAGGTCCTCAGCCGTTCATGCACCTTGCCCCCGAGCAGCTGATAGACAGGCTGCTCGACCGCCTTGCCGATGATGTCCCAACAGGCCATCTCGAGGCCGCTCACCACGCTCATGAGCGAGAGGTCCGGCCGCAGCGTGAAACCGGACCCGTAGCTGTCTCTCCACAGAGCCTCGATCTGGAACGGGTCACGGCCGGCGAACCGCCGCGCGAACACGTCCTCGATCATCGCCGCGATGATCTTCGGCCCGAAGGTGGCCGCATACACTTCGCCCACCCCCTCGATGCCGCACACCGTCTTGAGCTTCAAGAACACGAAGTACTTTCCGCCGTAGCTCGGCGGTGGATTTCCGACCACGAAGACTTTCACGCTATCGAGTTTCATAACACTCCACGATCACGTCCCTGCCAAGATGATGTCAGACCCGCGCTGCGCGACCATGAGCGTCGGCGCGTTGGTGTTCGCCGATGTGACAGTCGGAAACACCGAGGCGTCGATGACGCGCAGCCTCTCCATGCCGTGCACGCGCAGCGTCGCATCGACCACGGACTCGCCGATGGTCCGGCCCATCCGGCAGGTGCCCACCGGGTGGTACACCGTGGCCGCGCGCGCACGAAAGTCGGCGACCAGGTCCGCCTCGCCCATGCGCAACAGGTCGGGCACGAGCGGCTCGCGGATCAGGCTTTCGATGGCGCGCGTGCGTGCGATCGTCTGCATCAGCCGACCGCCGTACTGCACATCTTGCACGTCCTTGTCCGTGGACAGATAGTTCGGGGCAATGTGCGGCGGCTCGCGGAAGTCCGCGCTGTTGAGATCGATGCGGCCCGTGCTGGTGGGCCGCGTGGGCTGAAAGCACAAATAGAATCCGGGGAAGGCATCCACCTTGATGCGCTTGCGCGTCGCGTCGCCCGCTCCGTAGGTGACCGGGTTGAAGTACAGCTGTACGTCGGGGCGAGCGGCGTCTGGATGCGCGCGAACGAATCCGCCGAACTGATTGACGCTGAGGCTCAACGGGCCGCGCCGCGCGATGAGATATCTCGCGCCCGCGATCGCCTGGCGGATCGGAGAATGAAGCTCCCCGTTCAAGGTGGGGCGAGTCGCCTTGAACGAGTACACCACGGCCAGGTGGTCCTGCAGATTGCCGCCGACCGCCGGGTTGTCGAGCACGGGCACGATGCCGTGCGCTGACAGCGTGGCGGCGGGACCTATGCCGGAGAGCTGAAGAAGTTGCGGAGAATTCACGGCGCCGCCGCACACGATCACTTCACGATCGGCGCGGGCATAGCATGACGCGCCGCCGCGAACGTAGTCGACGCCGATGACCCGGCGCCCCTCGCAGCGAAGCTTCGCGACCCACGCCTCGGTCTCCAACTTCACGCCGCCGCGGCGCAGGGCGGGGCGCAGAAAAGCGTCCGCCGCCGACCAACGGCGGCCGTCCCGGATCGACACCTGATAGCAGCCGAAACCCTCGGGGCTCGAGCCGTTGAAGTCGTCCGTGACCGGCAGCCCCAATTCGGCTGCGGCCGCGAGCCACTGCTCGCGCATCGGGTGCAGGTAAGGGGTGACATCCTTCACGTCGAGCGGTCCGTCGGTGCTTGCGCGGCCGTCCGGCGTCACTCGGCGCTCGGACCTCTCGAAACAGGGGCGCACGTCCTCCCAGCCCCAGCCGGGATTGCCGAGCGCGCGCCAATCGTCGAAGTCCGCCGGCATGCCGCGACAATAGACGAGGGCGTTGATCGAGCTCGAGCCGCCGACCACGCGGCCGCGTGGCCAATACATGCTGCGCCCGTCGAGCCCCGGGCTAGGCGCCGTTTGGTATTTCCAATTGACGGAAGGGTCGGCAAACGTGAACCCGTAACCGATGGGTGCCTTGATCCAGAAGCGCGCATCCGATCCGCCGGCTTCGAGAACGAGCACGCGATGGCGCCCGCTTGCAGAAAGGCGTTCGGCCAACACGCAGCCTGCGGTCCCCGCGCCGACGATGACGTAGTCGAAACTCTCCACTGTCGCGAAGCTTAATCCTATCGGGCTCGATCGCTATGCCATTTCGCGATCCCCCCATGTCATTTTTAGGCTCATCGACTCCGCAACCTTTCGATCGCCCAAAGGCTTCGACGCGTCGCGCCGTCGCATATCGGAGGCGAACCCTGTATGGTGCCGAGGATCGAACGACAGGCCGGATCAACGTGAGCAGCACCACCGTCGACCTCGCTGATACCCGAACGCCCACCTCGCTGTTGCGTTGGTACGTATTGATCCTCACGTGCTTCATTTACGCCATCAACATCGCGGATCGTTATGTCGTATCCACGGTGCTCGAACCCATCCGCCTCGAGCTGCACTTGAGCGACAACGGTGTGGGGTTCTTGAGCGGCACGCCCCTGGCATTGTTCTATGTGGCCTTTGGAATCCCTATTTCCTGGATGGCCGACCGCATGAACCGGCGCAATATCCTGGCGGTCTCCCTGATCATCTGGTCCGCGTTTACGGTGCTCTGCGGTCGCTCGCGCAACTACCTCGAGTTCCTGCTCGGTCGAATCGGGGTCGGTATCGGCGAGGCGGGCGGAACGCCGCCCTCGACCGCCATCGTCTCGGATTACTTTCCGGCCGACCGGCGTCCGATGGCGATGACCGTATTGGCGCTCGGGGCGCCGATCGGAGCTTTCCTCGGTTTGAACTTCGCGGGGTGGGTCGCGAATGCTTACACCTGGCGGATGGCTTTCATCGCGCTTGGCGTCCCCGGCTTGATCGTCGGCGTATTGGTCTATTTGACCGTCCGTGAACCCGCGCGGGGCCGCCTCGACGGTGTCCTCGATGAGATCAAGCCGACGCTCTGGCAGTCGATGAAGTTTCTCTGGAAACAGAAGGCCGCCTTCCACGTAGTCATCGGTGGCGGACTTTGCGCTCTTTGGGGATGGGGTCTCATCTTCTGGACGACCACGTATTTGCAACGGGCCTACGGCCTGAACGTCAGCCAGGCGGCCGATGTGACGGGAAACATCCATCTCATCGGCGGCACGGCCGCGAGCATAGGCACGGCCTGTCTGCTCGCAAGGCCCCGCATGGCCAATCCGCGGCGGGTCGCCCTTTTTCTCACCCTCGGGATCGCGCTCGCCACCATCCCCTCGATCCTCGCCTACTGGACGCATTCGCTGGCGGTATGCAAATTGATGTTCTGGCTGTTCATTCCCGCCATCTATTTCTACATCGGGCCGTGTTTCGGGTTGCTGAACAACTTGTCGCCCTGTCACATGCGCAACATGTTCATCGCGATCTCGCTGCTGGTGGCGAACATCCTGAATCTGGTCGTGGCGCCGCAGGCCGTGGGCGCGCTCTCCGATTGGTTTGCCGGCAGCCGCGCGGTCGACGCCGCGTCGCTCAGGCTGGCGCTGCTTTGCCTCGCCCCGACGGGCTTCTGGGCGGCTTATCACCTGTGGCTCGCCTCGCGGACCATCGTCGAGGACCAACAGAGAGCCGTCGGCTACACCCGGTCGTGGGCACCCTAGGGGCCGCCCACGGATGGTCAAGGCTCCCATGGATCGACGCTGGCTGCCGCTGAACGCGCTGCGCGCGTTCGAGGGCGTTGCGCAGCATCTGAGCTTCACAGCGGCGGCGAACGCGCTGTTGATCTCGCAGAGCGCCTTGTCGCGGCACGTGATCGCGCTCGAAAAATTGATCGGCGTGCAGCTCTTCGAGCGGCGCCCACACGCGCTGGTCCTGACCAAGGCGGGTCAGCATCTGCTCGCTGCCGTGACCAAGTCCTTCGACCGGCTGGAATACGCGCTCGATGATATCCGCAACGACGGCACGAGCGCGCTGCGCACGCTGCGCGTGCAGATGCCGCCCACCTTCGCGGCTCATCTCGCGGTTCCCATTCTTCGCGACTTCCGGCACATCGCACCGGATGTCGAGATCGACCTGGTCAGCCCCTACGGGGTCGGAGCGCCCGTCAGCGAGGTCGATGTCGCCGTGGTCTACTCCAAGCCGACCGTCACGGACATGGTGCGCGATCTGTTGTGGCCGGTGCGGTTGAGCATGATCTGTCATCCGGCCATCGCCGAGAAGCACAAGGAACAAGGCCTCGGGGCGTTCATCGAAGCGAACGAATTGATTCACGTGCGCCTGTCGGATCTGCCGCGGCACCACCTGTGGTCCCAGTTTGCGCGGCAATCGGGACTTCACGGGTTGAGCGTCGAGCGAGGGTTGGTGTTCGATACGGCACTGCTCGCGGTGCAGTACGCCTTGAGCGGTGAGGGGATCGCGCTCATCGACACCTACCTGTTCGGCGACTACATCCGCACAGGTCGTCTGATCACGCCGTTCAACAATATCCTCGACGACGGCTACGGGTATTATTTGATCACGCATCCTGAAGGCCTGAGCGACACCGCGATCGCGCTGTTCCGCTCCTGGCTGATCGAGCGTTTCGGCAACGTCGCGAGCCCGCCGGCCTCCGGCCTGCATCTGGCGGTTTCCAATGAGTAATTCAACCAACACGAGTCCGGATATTCGATGAAAAGTCATGCGAGGGTAGTGGTCATCGGCGGCGGGGTGGTCGGCGCCAGCGTCCTTTATCATTTGACCAAGGCCGGCTGGAAGGACGTGCTGTTGGTGGAGCGGGCGGAGTTGACCTCCGGCTCGACCTGGCATGCCGCGGGCGGCATGCATACGGTCAACGGTGACCCGAACGTCGCGAAACTCCAGCAATACACCATCAATCTGTACCAGGAGATCGAGCGGATCTCCGGTGTATCGTGCGGAGTACACATCACCGGCGGCATCATGCTCGCGGGAACCCGCGAGCGCCTCGATTGGTTGAAAATGGCGAAGGCGCGCGGCCGCTACCTGAAGATGGACCTCGAGATCATCTCGGTGGAGGAAGCGGCGAAGCTCTTTCCGTTGCTCGACAAGCGCCACTTCGCGGGCGCGCTGTACGATCCCATCGAGGGCCATGTGGACCCGTATGGCGTGACCCATGCGTACGCCAAGTCCGCGCAGCTCGGCGGCGCGGAAATAGTCCGCCAGAACCGGGTGGTGGATCTGAAGCAGCGCGCGGACGGTTCGTGGGACGTCATCACCCAACAAGGCAACGTGCATGCCGAGCACGTGGTCAATGCCGGTGGGCTCTGGGCACGGGAGGTCGGCCGCATGGTCGGCATCGAGTTGCCCATCCTCGCGATGGAGCATCAATATCTGATCACCGGCGACATGCCCGAGCTCGCCGGCAAGAATGAGCAGCTGCATGCCATCGATTTCGAGGGCGAGATCTATTTGAGACAGGAGCGTGGCGGCATGCTCATGGGAACCTACGAGCGTGCCGGAGTGCCCTGGTCTCCCGACACCACGCCGTGGGACTTCGGGCAGGACCTGCTCGCCAACGATCTGGACCGCATCGCACCGAGTCTGGCCGTCGGCTTCGAACATTTTCCGGCGCTCGAATCTGCGGGCATCCGCAAAGTGGTGAACGGCCCGTTCACCTTCGCCCCCGACGGCAATCCCCTCGTCGGACCCGTGCGCGGACTGCGCAACTTCTGGGTCGCCTGCGGCGTCATGGCGGGATTCAGCCAGGGGGGCGGCGTGGGGCTTGCGCTGTCGCATTGGATGGTCGATGGTGACCCGGGTGCGGATGTCTGGGGCATGGACGTGGCGCGATACGGCGACTGGACCACTCTCGCTCATACCAATGCGAAGGTGCGCGAGAATTATTCGCGCCGTTTTCGCATTCGTTTCCCGAACGAGGAACTGCCCGCAGCTCGGCCGCTGCGCACCACGCCGATCTACGAACGGCTGCAGGCCGAACACGCGGTATTCGGCGACTATTGCGCGCTCGAGCATGCGCTCTGGTTCGCGCCGAGCGCCGCGGAGGCGCACGATGAGGTGAGCTTCCGGCGCTCGAACTCCCATCCCCACGTTGCCCGGGAGTGCCTCGCCGTGCGCGATGGCGTCGGACTTCTGGAGATTTCCAATTATGGCAAGTTCGACGTCCACGGTCCCGGCGCTGCCGAGTGGCTGTCGAATACCATGGCCAACCGTGTCCCGAACGTCGGCCGCATCGCTTTGACGCCCATGCTCAACGAGCGTGGCAAGCTCATCGGGGATTTCACCGTGTGCCGGGCCGCGCAGGATCGCTTCTTCCTGGTCGGTACCTACGCGGCGGAGACCTACTACATGCGCTGGTTCGAGCGGCATCTGCCGTCCACCGGCGTCTCGGTGCGTCCCTGCGCGATGCAATACACGGGTCTCGCCATCGCCGGTCCGCATGCCCGTGCACTGCTGCAGGGTTTGGTGCGGGACGATCTATCGAGCGGAGCATTTCCCTTCATGTCGTTCCGGCGCATGGAGATCGGCATGGTGCCGGGCTACGTGGGCCGCGTTTCCTTCACCGGCGAGCAGGGCTTCGAGATCTGGGTGAGCTCGGACTATCAGCGCGCGCTTTACGACATCCTGAGGCGGGCCGGTCGCGATCACGGCCTGGCGCTTTATGGAGGGCGCGCCTTGAATGCGATGCGCATCGAGAAAAGTTTCGGAAGTTGGGCGCGCGAATACCGGCCGATCTATGGTCCTTTCGAGGCGGGCTTGGGCCGATTCGTCGACTTCAAGAAGGACCGGTTCATCGGCCGTACGGCCGCCGTCGAGGAAAGGGATGGCGGCGGAGCGCTCAAGCTCTTATCCTTCAAGGTGCAGGCCAATGACGCGGATGCCATCGGCGATGAGCCGATATGGCATGACGGGCAGCCGGTGGGGTGGGTCACGTCCGGCGCTTACGGTCATCGGGTCGGCGCTTCGCTGGCGTTGGGCTACGTGCCCACCGCCCTGGCACGCGCGGATTCGGGATTCGAGATCGAGATCATCGGTGAGCGCTGCGCGGCGGTCCGATTGAGCGAGCCCGCTTACGACCCGAGCGGCGCAAAGATGAGGGCCTGATCGATACGGGGGAGGGGCAATGCTGGTCACATCGAAGGACAAGGCGGCGGGTTACACCGGTTTGACGGAGCTCACCGAAGGGTTGCCCGCGGAAACCTATTTCGATCCCCGTCACTACGAGCGCGAGCTGCGCCGAATCTGGCACCGCAATTGGATCTATGTGTGTCGCTCGGCCGAGTTGTCCGCGCGGCGGGCGTTCCGCACCTTCGAGCTTGGCGATCAAAAGATTCTGTTGGTGCGCGACGATGACGGGTCGCTCAAGGGCTTTCACAATACCTGCCGCCATCGCGGGGCGCTGCTATGCCGCGAAACGGACGGGATCCTCAAATCGCCGGCCATCGTCTGCCCGTATCACGCCTGGGCTTACAATTTGAACGGCGACCTCTTGCGCACGTCGTCGAAGGCGCATGCGGAGGGCTTCGACGTCGCGGACTATCCACTCTACAAGGTGAGGGTGCATGAGTGGAGCGGATTCATCTTCGTCGCCTTGAGCGAGGACCCGCCGGCATTCGATCGTGTGTTCGACACACCGTTGAATCGCCTCGATGCCTGGCCGCTCAAGGATCTCGTGCTGGCGCATACGCTCGAGAAGACCTTGAACAGCAACTGGAAGATCTTCTGGGAAAACTATAACGAGTGTCTGCATTGCCCGGGCGTTCATCCCAGGCTGTCGAGCCTCGTGCCGATCTACGGTCGGGGCCTTCTCGAGGAGCGGGACGATCCTCGATGGAGCGACCACCAGGCCGAGGCCGACCCGAAGTACAAGGGCGGCCTTCGTGAAGGGGCGGCGACCTGGTCGAATGACGGCCGGGTCACGGGGAACGAGTTCCCGGGGCTTTCCGCCGAGGATCGCAAGCTCGGTGCTGTGTACATAACGGGCTTGCCGTCGATGTTCATCGTGGGCCACGTCGATTACGTGCGCGTGGTGCGGCTTCTGCCTCTGGGCCCGGAACGCACGCAATTGCGGGTCGAATACCTGTTCTCACCAGACACATTGGCACGCCCCGATTTCGACATGCGCAACGTGGTCGATTTCACCAATCTGGTCATGACGGAAGATGCGGACGTGTGCGAGCTCAACCAGCAGGGTCTGCACGCCGGTCCTCACGTGCGCGGCGTGGTCATGCCCGAGGAATACGTCATTCGCCAGTTCCACGAGTGGGTGGCCTCCGAACTGACGCGTGCCTAAGCGCAGCTCTCTGCCGATCGCCGCGCTCGCCATCCTCGCGGCTCTCGCCTCGAGTTGCGGCGGCCGCCGCGACTCAAACACCACCGGGCCGGCGGACTTGGGAGGCGATCAAGTCCTCAATATCTACAATTGGGCGGACTACATCGGTTATCAAACCATCGCCGATTTCGAGCGGGCAACGCGCATCAAGGTGGTTTATCAGACCTACGATTCCAACCAGACGTTGGAGGCGAACCTGATGGTGGGCCACTCCGGTTACGACATTGTCAGTACCACCACCGGCTTTTACGGTCGTCAAATTCGCGCGGGCGCCTATCTCCCGCTCGACAAAAGCAAGCTCCCGAACCTCAAGAACATCGATCCCGCGGTGCTCGCGGTTCAGGCGCAGGTCGATCCGGGCAATCGATACGCCGTTCCGTACCTGCACGCCATGAACGGCTTCATGTACGACGTGGACGCGGTCAAGGCGCGCGTGCCCGGCGCCCCGGTGGAGAGCCTCGCGATGTTGTTCGATCCGAAGGTGGTGTCGAGGTTCGCGGACTGCGGTGTGAGCTTCCTCGACTCGCCGGAAGATGTGATCCAGTTGGCGCTCGCCTATCTGCATAAGAATCCGAATTCGGACTCCCTGCAGGATCTCGAAGCGGCCGAACGGACGGTGATGGCCGTGCGCCCCTATATCCGCATGTTCGACTCCAATTCCTATTGGCACCAACTGGCCTCGAAGGAAATCTGCATCGCCATTGCCTGGTCGAGCGACTACTCGGTTGCGCAGGCGCGCGCCCGCGAGGACTCAACCGGCGCCCATTTGGCCTTCACGCTGCCCAAAGAGGGCTCCAACATCACCTACAATGCGTGGCTGATACCCGCCTCGGCGCCGCATCCGGAGGCGGCGCTCAAGTTCTTGAATTTCATTCTCGAACCCAAAGTCATCGCGGCGATCACCAACGACATCCACTACGGCAACGACAATCTCGAGGCTCGCCCGTTTGTCGACAAAGCGATCCTTCAGGATCCGGCGGTGTATCCACCTCCGGAACTTCGTGCCCGGCTGTACCTGCCGGCGGAGTTCGGCGCGGACTACGACCGGGCACGCACACGGGTCTGGACGCGCATCAAAACGGGGCAGTAGCCCCTTTGACCGCCAATCCCACCTGAACGAGCGTTCAGGCGGGATCCGAGCCACCGGGGCGGCGGAAAAGTCGGCATTTGCAGGGCTTTCACGCGGTTTTGCGACTCAGTGCAAGCTTCTGGGGACCCTGGAAATGTTAGTTTGCGCCCCCACCTAAAGGGCCTCGGCCGCGATAGGCGCGGAACTCGAGGAAACAGGCATCAGGAGATTCAAATGCTGAGTAATATCGCCCGCTGGGGCGACAACGTGCTGCTTGCCAGCACCGGTTTGTTGACCGTCGTCGTTTTCTATAATTTCGTCACATGAGAGATTAGGCTGCGGACTCGGAGCGCGTCGCTGACGCCTCCAGATCCGCACGGGTGATCCGCTTGGATTTCCAGATCAAGCGGCAGTAATAGCAAACGTAATACCCGATCAACACAAAGAACAGTCCCCCCGTCAGGGGTGTTTTCACCATCGCATCGAGTACGTTCGGTGCCGGGTTCTCCGGCGCGGGCAACCCGTTCGTCGAATACGTGACGGCGAACCGGTAAAGAATCCGTCCTAGGACCAGCGCCGAAACGGCAATTCCCGTGTAGGTGTGAGGAATGTAGAACAGACGCTCGCCGTCGCGCACGAAGCGCGTCCGCGACGCGCCCCACAGCGCGAGCCCCATCCCGGCCGCCGCGCCCGTGATCTGGGCGAGCAGATAAACGCCGCCGCGCAGCCCCATCGGCGCCAACAGCGCCGCGAGCACGCTCAGTATGGCCACGCGAACGATCATGCGGGTGGGCCGCAGTTGCTGGCGGCCAAAATTGCGGCGGAACCGGCGGTAGAGCATGAAAACCAACAGCACCGCGAAGATCCAGGGCCAAATTCGTGAGTACGCCGGCGACATCTGACGGATACTACACCAGGGATGCAACAGTCCAATGCGCGAAATACCGGCAGCCCAGAGCTGATCCGAGGGGTTGGCATGTGGGCGGCGATTGCCGTCAACGTGACCAACATGATCGGTGCGGGCGTCTTCCTGAAGACGCGCGTGATGACGTGCAACGTCGGCAGCGCAAAAACCGTCATGCTGGTGTGGGTGGCGGCGGGGCTGTTGTCGCTCGCGGGCACATTTTGCTATTCCGAAATCGCCGCATTGATGCCGGAGGCTGGCGGCGATTATGTGTACTTGCGCCGCGCATTCGGGCGACTGGCCGGATTCCTGTTCGGTTGGATGGCATTTGCCGTGTTCAGATCCGGAGCGCAGGCGGCGCTCGCCGTGGGTCTGGCCATCTTCATGAATGTTTCCCTGGGTGGCGCGCTCGAGCAATGGCACCTGGGAGGCGCGCTCGGCAGCGTGCACATCGAGGTCGGCGGTCTGACCATCGTGACCCTCAGCGCGATCTGGCTGGTGACGCTGCTCAATTGCACCACGGTGGCGACCGGAGGTCGTACCGCGCTCGTGGTAACCATCGCCAAGATCGGTCTGGTGGTGGGCGTCGGTGTCGGCGCCTTCTTGCTCGCTCCGGGAAGCTTCGAGCATTTCAGGGATTCGGGACTGTCGGGCACTTGCGAAGGCGTGGCCGCGAGTGCGCGCGGCGGCATCGCGGGCTTCGGCGCCGCCATGCTCGGGGCGTTATGGGCCTACGACGGCTGGAACAATGTCGCGCCGCTGGCGGGGGAGATCCGGGATCCACAAAAAAACCTGCCGCGCGCCTTCATCGGCGGCACTCTGCTGGTCGGCGCCATTTACTTGTTCGTGAACGCCTCGTATTACTACACGCTGACGCCGCTACAGATCGCGAGCATACCGACCAGCTCCTCGGTTGCCACCGAGGTCTTGAAGCGGTTTCTGGGTCCGGCGGCAGTGTCTCTGACCGCTGTCGCCATGATGATCTCATCGTTCGGATCCTTGCATGCGAGCGTGCTCTCCAACTCCCGGATTCCATTTGCCATGGCGCGCGAGGGTCTGTTCTTCAGAGGCCTCGCGAGGCTGTCATCGCGCTCCAACGTGCCGGTAAGGGCGCTCATCGCCCAGGGAGTCTGGGCGAGCGCTTTGGCGGTCTCGGGGAGCTATGACACGCTCACTGATTCCGTGATCTTCGCATCCTGGTTGTTCTACGGTCTGGCCGCGGGTTCCCTGTTCGTGTTTCGCCGCACGATGCCAGACGCGCCGCGCGCCTATCGCGCGACAGGCTATCCGTGGATCCCGCTCGCATTCCTCCTCGTGACCACGGCGCTTTTGGTGAACACTTTTGTGGCGACGCCGCGTCAAGCTTTGCAGGGAGTTGCCATGCTGCTCGCCGGCTTGCCGTTATATTGGTATTGGTCGACTCGAGCGCGGCGGTAGGAGCCTCCCTACACCGGTTGTCGCAGCCGCCCGGCTTTCATTGATTCCCACCCAAGCTAGTCTTGCGTCCAGATTTGCACTCTGGGCTCGCTTGGGAGAACAACATGTCGATAAGCACCATCCTCCTCATCCTTTTGGTTCTGCTTTTGGTCGGCGCGTTGCCGACATGGCCGTACAGTGGGAGCTGGGGCTACTACCCGGCCGGCGGACTTGGCCTGGTGGTGATCGTGCTCCTCGTCCTGGTCGTCGCCGGACGCATCTAGACGCAGCCAGGAGCGGCTTCGTACTGCGGGGGTGCGTAGAGGAATGGCGGGGAAGCCGACGGTCGTTCGAGTATCGTCGGCGCCTCTCTTCAGCTAGCAGTCGCAGATGCCGGGTTCCCGTCATCCCGGCGACGCCGAAATTCACGACCCCATGCGTATGCCCCAGCGTTTCTCGAAGTCGACACTGATTGCAGTTTGCCTGGCAGCAATGTTCGGCGTGACCGCAGCGTCCGGACATCAACCCCCGCAGGTGAGGCATGCCATGGGGGGCTGCCCCAGTCACCTCGATTACGTCGTGCTTGCGAGCCTTGCGGATTCGGGCAATTGGGTCGGTCTGTCGACGTATCGATCAAACGAACACATCGACTGGCAATTCTCCCCGACGATCGGAGTTCAGAAGGTTGCTTATGATGTCGATCGTGTCGATGACCGATCCCATTGCCGTTGAGCGTTGCCGTTGAGGCCGAGCCGGTTGTAGCGCTTCAGGGCGGCGGGCTCGCAGGGTTCATCGGCAGATCCACCGATCGGCGCTCATCCCAGATCACGTAAATGCCGGTGGCAATCACGATGGCCGCACCCACGATCAAGCTCGACGAGGGCGTGGCCGACCAGAATATCCAGTCGATGGCAAAGGCCCAAAGAATAGAGGTGTATTCGAACGGCGCGACCACGGCTGGCGGAGCCCGACGAAATGCGTCGGTGATCCAGAACTGTCCGAGCGCGCCGGCCAGGCCCGTACCCGCCAGCCACGGCCAATCGGTGAGCGGAATTGCCCGCCAGTTCTCAATCGATAGCAGCCCCGCGCCGACGCCCACCAGCATCAGGTTCCAAAACACGGTCGATAGGATCGAATTACCCTGTCCGAGCGCCCTCACCGTCAACGCGGAGAGCGAGTAGCAGATCGCGGCCCCCGCGGCTGCAAGCGCCGCCACGAGCGGCACCGGCCCTTTGCTCCACGGATGCAGGATGACCAGAACGCCGCAGAGCCCGATGCCAATCGCGGCCCAGCGCCTGCCCGTGACGTGTTCTCCGTGCAGCGGAACCGAGAGCGCCGTCATCATGAGCGGAGCAGCAAGGAACAAGGAATACGTTTGCGCCAACGTCATCTTGTTCACCGCGTACACGAAAGTCCCCAGCATGCAGATACCGAGCGCGCCGCGGCCGAGGTGGAGCAGGGGCCGGGTGGCTCGTAGCAGAGCCCAGGAGCGTTGGTATCCTATGACCAGCACCAGCCAGACGAGCGATGACAGGCAGCGCATGCAGGAAACCTGAAGCGGAGCGTAATGCGAAGAGAGCCGCTTCAAGGTCGCATCCATGATCGAGAAGACGAATACGGCGGCGGCCATGGAGGCGATGCCGCGCAAACGCTCGCGCGTGGGGGAATGTGCTGCCGCCGGGAGAGACAGAGGGGATGTGCTCATGGGCTATCGATCTGGATTGTATACGACGCGCATCCGAGCGAGCCGCCGCCGCCTGCCAATCCGCGCTAGCGGCGATATTGCATGCCATGTCGCGCAAGCCGGATGCCCGCGGTTCGGCTCGCGAATGTAAGCACGACGAAAACGAGCAGCGGTAAGAATCCCTTCCACTCTCCACTCGTGAGCGTGGCCAAGAGACCGGTGGTCACGACGCCCCCGCCGAGGCAGACGATGCCTGCGATCACCGCCCCGAGTCCCCATGACAGGTAGGTGATCACGAGGCCCGACAGCCAAGCAATTCCGCCGTACAGGAACGCAAGGCGGTAGGTGAGAACGCCGATGGGTGTCCGAAGCGGCTTCGAGACCCCACAGAGAACGAGCGCCCCCGTGTTGAACGCGAGCGCAACCCAGCCCGCCGTCCGCAACGGAGGGAGCAGCTGTAGCGTCGCCCACACGGGACCGTGGGTAAAGATGAACGGAATGGGCAGAATCAAGATCGAAATGCTCGCCGCCAGAAGCGCCGCAGAGGGGTGGGGGGGTGAGAACGCATCGGCGTCGCGGCCCGTGTCCGCGGAGTTCTCGACCGGCGCAGGTGCCTCCTCGGTTTTGAGCGGTCTGGCGGCGTTCACGTCGTTGCGCCCATCGCAACTGCTCCGGTCCGCCGCGTGAGCACCCAAAGATCCGCGCGCATGAGTGAGGAGGGCAGGTATACTGCGGCCCGCTCCTTTGGCAGAAAGCTGCATGTTCCGAAAACAATGGCAAACGGCGCAAGCGCCCCTTCAGGCACCGAACGCGGACTTCGGCGGTTGCTCATTCGCACCTCCGGCGCTTTGCAACGCAGAGTGTAGGCTCCTATACTTTGTACCACAAAGTTATCACAAATTAGCGACCTCCACATGACGGGGATCCGGGCAACATCATGCCGGTAAACGTTCCTTTGACCTTGGCCGCGGCCTGCCTGGGGTGCGCGTTGATGCCCTTGACGGCCCGGGCCGATTCATCGGTGTGGTCAGACACCGTGGAGGACGTGAAGCTCTACTTCACCGCCCCGATTCGCTGGGACGGGGAGGACTGGTTGGCGTTCGCCGGCTCTCTGGCCGCGGTCGGCGTCGCCCACGAATTCGATGCACGCGTGCGTGACCACTTTGCGACCGGTGCAAACGCAGTGCTGAACGGGGGTCAGGACAAGAACGCCGTCCGCGATGCGCTGCCGACAGTCGCCATCATCGGCGGCACCCTCGCCTACGCCGCCTTCCTCGGCGATTCAGACGGCTATCGGGAGACTTGGTCTTTGGTCGAAGCAGGGGCGTTGAGCACGGTGACAGGGGAGGCTCTGTCGTATGCCGCCGGACGGGAGCGTCCCGACGGAACCACATCGCCGAACCGCTGGCGCGCGGGCGGGGACTCGTTCCCGTCGGTCCACGCGAGCGCCGCCTTCGCCGTCGGCACCGTGTTCGCCGAATCCGGCAACGATGAGTTTCGCTGGATTCGCCGCATCATCGGCTATGGCGTGGCTGGCGCCACCGCATACATCAGGGTCAAGGACAATGTGCACTGGACGTCCGATACCGTGGCGGGCGCCGCTTTGGGCATAGCCACGGCCCGCTTCGTGCTGGATCGGCGCGAGCATCCCGATGTCCGAACGTCATTCGACATCGAGCCGACGAAGAACGGCTGGCAAGCGGGCTATACCTTGCAGTTCCGATAACCCGGGCCCGCACCGCGGCGTCGTTGGTCGATCACCGCGGTGCGGGCAGCTCAGCCTGAGCAGGAGGCTCCGCGAACCGCTTCAGAAGGATGCGGACAAGTTCAGCTGAACGCTGCGTCCCGGCAGCGTAAAGAACAGCGGGTTGCCGTTGATGTATCCCGCAGGCGTGGACCCGTTCGTATAGCCGTTGAGAAAATAAATGGATTTTCGATCGGTGATGTTTTCCATGGTCACGCCCACCTTGGCGTTCTTCAGGGCGGTCCCCAGCACGCCGCCCGGGTCGAGACCGTTGTAGCCGTCATGGTAATAGCCGTAGGTGTACAGCTTGTTGTCGAAGGTCCAGCCCGAAAACTTTGAAATGATGCCGATGTACTCATAGTCCGTCGTGATCTTGTCCAGGTTGTAGCCGTAATAACCTTGGCGGCGAGCGATGACCCTCCCAAAAATGCGAGGAAAACCAAATGGCTATTGAGAAATCTCTTGGACATGAAACCCTCGTTTTAAACGTCGACACCTCGGGGTGACTCAATGGAGGAATTCCATCGATCGCCGCGAGGTCTTTTTTGGAACGAGGCAGTTTCGAGGTGAATTGTTACAGTTCATGACACGACGCGCGGCCGCTGCGCAGTATTAATGTTATAAATTTGTAAAGTCCGTGAAGCGCCGGCCCATGCAGCATTCGCCGTTTGTACTTCGCCCGAGATCGGCGGTGAAAAAGCTACCTTTGCCGCCCCGCGTGCGAGTATTCGCTGTGTGCTGCACTGGAGCACTTGCAGTGATGATTCCGCGCGTCGGCATGGCGCAGGCGGGACCTCCGTTCCTGTCGAACGACCCGGGAACACCGGGCAACGGTAATTGGGAGATCAACATCGCCGCTGCGCAGATGATCGAACGCGGCAGTGCGTCGTATCAAATGCCCCAGATCGACGTGAATTTCGGCCTTGGAGACCGGATACAGCTCACGTACGAGGTCCCGTATGTTTTCGAGACGGCCGACGCTCGAGCGAGCCACTCCGGCTCGGGCAATGCCTATCCGGGCGTGAAATGGCGCTTCATCGATCAGGGGGAGGAGGGATGGCAGGTGTCTTTTTTCCCGCAAATCGATACGGGCTCGACGCTCTCCGCTCAGCAGCGGGGCATCGGCTCGCCGGGTCCGCGGTTATTGGTGCCTTTGGAGGCGGCGACCAAGTTGGGCGCCGTCGATCTGGACATGGAAGCGGGCTATTATTTTCCGAAGCGGGGACCGCGCGAGGAGATCTTCGGGTTGGTCGCTGGCCACACATTCGCCGAGCGCTTCGACCTGGCCGCTGAGATCTACCGCGACCGTCCTTTAGGACCGCTATCGACCTCCACCACCACGCTGGACCTCGGCGGGCGCTACCAGATGAAGCGCGGCTTGATCGCGTTGTTCATGGCGGGTCGCGGAGTGAGCGCCGAGCCCCAATTCATCGGCTACTTCGGCATCCAGATTTTGCTGAGCAACTATGGGAGTACGTGGGGAGGATCCTCCCCCTGACCCGGCCCGCTCAGCCGGCCGAGGAGCCCGCGAGCACCGCGTCGGCGGATTTATGCCTGGCGGCAGAGTCGTCCACGATCTGCTCGAGCACGGACAGGTAACGTACGTAGCGGCGCTTCCCCTCGGCCGTGAGTCGGCACCAAGTTTGAGGCCTGCTGTCCTCGTAGCTTTTCGTGATCGCGACCAGGTTCTCAGAGGCAAGCAACTGCAAGTGCCGGCTCAGGTTACCGTCGGTCAGATTGCAGAGCCGTTTCAAATCCGAAAATCGCAGCCCCTTGGGATGCGCGATCAGCGAAGTCATCATGCTCAATCTCGCCCGTTCGTGGATGACGAGATCGAGGTTCGGATAGGCGTAACGACCTTCGGCTGTGCGGCCTTTCCCTTTATTCATCGGCGTGGCTCGAGCGGCGACATATTTGTAGGATGCATGCTACAAGCAATTGGCCCCCGCCGAAAGGGACGCCCATCGACCAGGGCGAAAGAGGGTCGCTTTGACCGACGGCCAGGCACGCGAGGCCGCATCCGAGATACCAAATACCGACGATGAATACGGCCTTCGGCAAAATTCGCGCTGTGGAAAATACCCCCAGGCTGAAGACGATTTGCCACAGTCCCGGCAGCATCCATAGCGAGCTCGGCGACCAGCGCGCCAGGGCGAAGGCGATGAGCACGCCGGCGGTGACGGCCGGCAGGAATTGCTCGATCGCGGACTGAAGCATCTCCACCGCCATTCCGACGTGAATCCGGCGGGAACGCACCACGGCCTCGATCCCGATGAGGATCACTGCGACTGCAGCAGTGGCGGACCATATCGCAATGAATTCGAGCGACCGGCCGTGTGACGAAGGCTGGAATTGGGCCTGAACTGCAGCCACGCCAAACGCCAAGACGCCGGTAGCTGCCAAGGTGAGGGGGCCGTAGCCCTTGAACTCCGTGGTACGAGCGATGTGCTCGCGGACGAAGTTTATGTCGAGCAGCGCCCTATCCAGTTCCCGCATGATGTGACCCCGCGACAAATTGACGGCGACCAAAGGCCGACGCTAACACGCCAGGCGGGGCGCCGGCTATCCAATTTGGTAATCTGGCACGTCCGACATGTGGGCACGGAACCTGGCAGCTGCGCTTACTCGCTCTATGAGGCAAAGCCTTATGAACCAAAGTCTTATCGATCATTCCCGGCGATGGGGGCGCCTGCATCCGAGGGCTGTTCAACGAGTAGTCGCAGCGACCCGGGGCTGATGCCATAGCGCTTGCGCGGGTCGGCCGCGCGCGAGTCCTTCTCGACGCGTTCTGCCGCGAGCAGAAATACCCTGCCCGTTTCGGGATCGAGGGTCATGGTGCGGGCGGAGGGCTGTGTCGTCACCTCCGGCATCGGCACGTACTGATCGGGACCTGTTTCTCGAATCACGGACAGGGTTCCCACGCCGTTCGAACTCAGCACCCAGTGGCGCTTCGGATCGAAGCCGAGCGCATCGCTCCCGCTGCCGATCGGCAACTGGGCGACCACGTGCCCATCGTGCAGGTCGAGCACCATCAGCCGCTGGTTGACGCATCCGGAAAACAGCCGGTGCGCGTGTACATCGATCGCCATCCCATGCGGGCGCTCGCAGCCGGGAAGCGGCCAGGTCGCGTCGACCCGGAGCGAGTGCGTGTCGATGCGCTGCACGTTGCCCTGATCCACGACGTTCACATACAGTTTTCCCGCGCCGTCGGCGGCCGCGAACTCCGGCTTGCCGCCGAGTTCGATGCGTGCGGCGACGGAATCCGAGCGCACGTCGACCGCCGTCACCAATTTCGGATCGCCATGCATCACGAATACGTGCCCGCTTTCGGGGTCGTAAACCACGCCATCCGTATCCTCGTCCGAGGGGATCTGTTTGCGAACACTCAACGACGCAAGATCGAACACGACGATGCTGCGAGTCGCGGAACTGCCCGCGTAGCCCTTGTGCAAAGACGGCACGATGGCGATACCGTTCGCTCCGGCGACGGGGATCTGGCCGACGATGCTCAGCCGATCGGCATCCACGACCGTGACGGTCGATTCGTGGGCCGCGAAGACGCGGTGCGACAGCGCGTCCCAGGCGAGGTAATCCCAGCGGTCGGGCGAACCGAGCACGAGGCTCTGAGTCGTCCGGTAGAGTGCTGCGGCGACGGGTGGCGCGGCGGCGGGTGGCGGCTCCGGAGGAGGAGCGGCGGCGGCGAAAAACGCCACGGCCAGGGACGAGACGCCGCTCAGGAAGGCGGTATGGCAGTATTTTAGGTTCATATCGCCATCAGTATCGCACCGGCGGTGATGAGCGCGGCGCCGACGCCCACCTTGAGCGTCAATGGCTCGCGCAGGAACAGGGCCGCGAGGAGCACGACGAACACCACGCTCAGCTTGTCGATGGGCGCGACGCGCGAGGCAGGGCCGGCCTGAAGCGCTTTGAAGTAGCAGAGCCACGAGAACCCGGTGGCGATTCCCGACAATGACAGCATCTTGAGCGACCGCGGCGACACTGTCCCCCATGCCCAACCGCCGCGGATCGTCACCGCGAGTGCACAAAGCGCGAGAATCACGACCGTTCGGACGAAGGTGGCGAGATTGGAGTCGATATCGACGACGCCGAGCTTGGCCAGCAGCGCGGTCAGCGCCGCGAACACCGCCGAGCCGAGTGCATAGATTCTCCAGTCGACCATACCGTCTCTCCTCGTAGGGCCGCGGCGGCTGTCGTCGCGCCGATCTTTCGCGGATACTAAACCGCATGGCGAACATCAGAAAGCTCCTCGCGGCTGCATGCTGCGTGACCGTGACGCTCATGGCGGTGCCGGTCGATGCGGGAGAGGCGGCGGGGGCCGCTTGCACGGCCTGGGGTCTGACATCCTGCCCGCAACCGTACGATGCCCGGATTCCGGACCCGAAGGATATGTTGCTCTGGACCCAGGCGCAGCGCGTCGTCGGTTTCCGCAATACCTTTCGGATGTATGCAGGGGATGTATTTCACGTTGGCGAGAGCAGCCCCTTTGCGCTGCCGCGCGCCCGGCGCGCGCTGCTCCCGGTCGGCTACCGCATCCATGGACGCCGCTACGGTCTCGAGGATTACCTCCGGCATCAATCGGTGACGGGCTTGTTGGTCTTGAAGGACGGGGCCGTCGCGTACGAGTATTACGGCAAGGGCAACACCGAGCAGACCCTGTGGACGTCCCGTTCGGTTGCGAAGTCCGTGGTGTCGATCCTGATCGGAGTGGCCATCGGGGAGGGCGCGATCAAATCGCTGAACGATCCGGTCATCGACTACCTTCCGGAGCTTCGCGATAGCGCTTGGCGCGATGTGACCCTGCGCCAGCTCCTGCAACACACCTCAGGGGTCGCTTGGAACGAGAACTATGCAGACCCCGATTCCGATTTCGCTCGTTTGACGCGCTGCGAGGCGGAAGCGCAGCCCTACGACTGCGTGTTCGGCCTCATCCGTTCCGTCAAGCGCTCGCCCGGTGTGGCGCCGGGCGAGCGCTGGTCGTACAACACGGGCGGTGCATGGCTCGCGGGCCGGGTGCTGGAGCAGGCGACAGGGATGCCGATCGCGAAGTACTTGCAAGCCCGGATCTGGAGCCGCTTTGCCATGGAATCCGACGGCGTCTGGGAGGCGCTCATCCCCGGACGCATGGACATGGGAGGTCACGGATTCAATGCGACGCTCCGGGATTGGGGCCGCTTCGCGCTGTTCGTTTCGCGGGATGGACGGCTGCCGAGCGGGGAACGGTTGCTGCCACCCGATTGGATCCGCGATTCCACGACCTGGACCCAAGCACAGGGATCCGTGACGCCCTCGGCTCCGGATGGTCAATACGGATATCAGTGGTGGTTTCTCGACGCCACCTCTCCCCCGAAGCACGAACAAGTGACGGAAACCGCGAAACATTCCTTCTGGGCCGAAGGCATTTACGGTCAGAGCATCGCGATCGATCCGAGCCGAGGGCTCATTCTCGTGCAGTGGTCGACGTGGGAGAAGGCGGAAATGCCCGACGCCTTCTACGACGAGCAGGCCGTGTTCTTCGACGCGTTGGCGCGGTCCCTGTAGCGCTCGACGGATCGATTGCCGAGGCGCCATTGCTCTGGAGACCTGCAGCCCTTAGGCTGGCACAGGCGCCCTTCGACGAGTAACGATCATGCCGACGACTTTCACGCTCAATGGAAAAGCCACCACGCTTGATGCGGATCCGGACATGCCACTGCTCTGGGCGGTACGGGAGGTTGCAGGACTGCCCGGCACGAAGTTCGGCTGCGGCATCGCCATGTGCGGTGCGTGTACCGTGCATCTGGACGGCGTGGCGATTCGCTCCTGCGTCACGCCCCTCGCCTCGGTGGCGAACCGCCAGGTGACCACCATCGAGGGTTTGGATGGCGGCGCGGGCAAGGCGGTGCAAGCGGCTTGGATCAAGCTGCAGGTGCCGCAATGCGGCTACTGCCAGTCCGGCCAGATCATGTCGGCGACGGCGCTGCTCTCAAAAAGTCCGGCACCCACCGATGCCGACATCGACGCTGCGATGAGCGGCAACATCTGCCGCTGCGCCACATATTCCCGAATACGCGCCGCGATTCATGAAGCGGCTCGATCTCTGAAGGCATGACCATGGCCACTCGATCATCGGACGTTCGCGGGGGCCGTCGCGCGTTTCTGAAGAACGCGGGTGCCGCATCGGTTGCAGCTCTCACCATAGGATTCGAATGGACCGCCTCATCGAGGCGCGCGCTGGCGCTCACCGGCGGTGCACCGGCGGAAAAGGCCGCCTTTGTCCCGAATGCCTTCCTGCGTGTCGGCGCCGACGGCAGTATCACCGTGATCGCCAAGCACGTTGAAATGGGACAGGGCGCCTATACCGGCATCGCCACCCTAGTCGCCGAGGAACTCGATGCCGATTGGGAACGCGTCCGGGTGGAGAGCGCGCCGGCAGACGCCAAGCGCTATGCCAACCTGACCTTCGGCACGATGCAGGGCACGGGTGGAAGCTCCGCAATGGCGAACTCCTGGCTGCAGCTTCGCGAGGCGGGCGCCAAGGCTCGCGCCGTGCTCGTGGCCGCAGCAGCCAAGGAGTGGCACGTTACGCAGTCGGAACTCGTCGTCGATGATGGAGTAGTCCTTCACGCGGCCACTCATCGGCAGGCGACGTTTGGCGCTTTAGTCCCCATCGCCCGCTCCTTGCCCATACCCGACACGGTTACATTGAAGAATCCGCGGGATTTCAAGCTGATCGGACATCCGGTGCCGCGGGTGGACGTTCCAGCCAAATGCGACGGCACTGCTCAGTTCACGTTGGATACCGCATTTCCCGGCATGCTCGTCGCCTTGCTCAGGCGGGCGCCGCGCTTTGGCGCGACCGTGCAGAGCTTCGACGGCACCGCCGCCTCCGCCATCCCCGGCGTGGTCAAGATCGTGCAAGTGCCCCGTGGAGTCGCCGTGATCGCAAACAGCTTCTGGGCTGCCAAGCGCGGGCGGGAGGCGCTTAAGGTGAATTGGGACGAGACCCATGCCGAGAAGCGCAGCTCCGCTGAGCTGATGGAGAGCTATCGGCGGCTCACCGACCAGCCCGCACGCTCGGCGCGCAAGCAGGGCGATGCCGCCGAGGCTCTACGCAGCGCGGCCCGCCGGGTCTCCGCCAGCTACGAGTTTCCCTACTTGGCGCACGCCCCCATGGAACCGCTCGATGCGGTGGTCAAGCTGACCGCGGACAGCTGCGAGATCTGGGCGGGGGACCAATTTCAGACCGTCGACCAACAGAACGCTGCGAAAGCCTGCGGACTGAAGCCCGAGCAGGTGGCCATCCACACGCTCTACGCGGGCGGCAGCTTCGGCCGACGCGCCAACGCGTGGTCCGACTACATCGTCGAAGCGGTATCGATTGCGAAAGCGCGCGGTGCGGACGGTACACCGGTAAAGCTGCAGTGGACGCGCGAAGACGACATCACCGGTGGGCTCTATCGACCCATGTATTACCACAAGCTCGACGCGGCGCTGAATGCGCAGGGCGAGCTCACGGGTTGGAAGCACGTCATCGTCGGCCAGTCCATCATGACCGGCACTCCGTTCGCGGCGATGATGAAAGACGGTATCGATCCCACCTCCGTCGAGGGCGCCGCGAATCTCGCCTACAAGATTCCCAACATTGCCGTCGACCTATCGACGACCGAGGTCGGCGTGCCGGTTTTGTGGTGGCGGGTGGTCGGCTCCTCGCACACCACCTTTGCGGTCGAGGCCTTCATCGACGAGATCGCCCATGCGGCGGGTCAGGATCCGTTCGAGCTGCGCCGCAAGCTCCTCGCCGATCAGCCGCGCATGAAGCGCGTGCTGGAGCTCGCAGCGCAGAAAGCCGGCTGGGACGGCGCTCCGCTGCCGAAGGGTAAAGGCCGCGGGATCGCGGTGGCCGAGGCCTTCAAGACATTCGTCGCCCAGGTCGCCGAAGTGAGCGTCGATGACAGGGGCCAGGTGAGGGTCGACCGCGTCGTATGCGCCGTCGACTGCGGCACGCCCATCAATCCCGACGTCATCGCGGCGCAAATGGAAGGTGGCATTGGGTTCGGTATCAGCGCGGCGCTATACGGCGCCATTACCCTCAAAGACGGTCGCGTGGAACAGTCCAACTTCAACGATTATCGCGTGCTGCGAATGAATGAGATGCCCAAGGTGGAAGTGCACATCGTGCCGTCGACCGAAGCCCCGACGGGCGTCGGGGAGCCGGGAGTCGCTCCGGTCGGACCCGCGGTCGCGAATGCAATATTCGCGGCAACCGGCCGGCGGGTGCGCATCTTCCCGTTCGTGAAGGCGAACGGATGACCTGTCAATTTCCCCTGTGTCGCAGCACCCGCAATAAACCGATGGCGCCGCCGGGGAGTGCGAACAGGGGACTGATGGGAACGGGAATGGCGGTCAGAAGTCCGACGACCAGGGCCTTGATGAGCGCTGAATCGCGATCGTCGCCGTACCAGGCTCGTTGCGCCTTGTAGGCGATCACCGTCAGTACGACGGCTGCGCCGAGCTCGACTTCGTAGAGCAGGCCCGCGCTGGCGATGGTCGCACTGTTCGCCATGAGATCGACCAGCACGGTGAGCAGCGCCACTCTCGGGTCGAGACCGAAGCTGGCGGCGAATCCCCGGGCGGCGGGTGGCCGCACCGAAGAAGGGCCTTCAGGAGCCATTGCTTGTTCGATGCCGCGTCTGGGTGCAATCATCGCGTGTCTCCTCAAATGTGGAATCTCGCGAACTCCTCGAGCGGCGCGCGCGCCGTGCGCAGCCGATTGATCGGCGCGGAGTCATCGCGATAGCCGATGGCCATGCCGCAAAAGAGCATGTGTTCCGGCGGCAGACCGAGAAACTCCGTCACGCTGCGATGCCAGGAAGCCCACGACTCCTGAGGGCAGGTGTGCAGGTCACGCTCCCTCGCCAGCAGCATGACGTTCTGCATGAACATGCCCACATCCGCCCACTGATCAGCGCCCATGATGCGGTCGATGACGAAGAACATGGCCGCCGGCGCTCCGAAAAATTCGTAATTGCGGGCGAACTGCGCGAGCCGCCGCAGCTTGTCCTCGCGCCCGACTGCAATCGTCGCATACAGATCCTCGCCGCACTGATACCGCCGCGAACGGTACGGCTCCTTGAGGTTCGCCGGGTAAACCGCGTACTCGGTGCCTTCACCCTGCGGTTGGGAGGGCAGTTTCGAGCGGATCAGCCCCACGAACTCGCGCAGCGCCTGCCCGGCGAGCACATGCACCTGCCAGGGCTGCAAATTCCCTCCCGAGGGCGCCTGTTTGGCAATGTCCAGGATTTCCCTGAGGGTGCCCAGGGGCACCGGCGTGTCGAGAAAAGCACGGCAACTCATACGGCTGCGGACGGCGTCGGTCACGTTCATGATGAGATAGTATCCCAGGAGGAAATGAATCGGCTCCTCATCGTGCTCGGATCGCTCGCGGTACTCGCCGGATTGCTGTGGCCCTGGCTGGGACGAGTACCCTGGCTGCGGCTGCCGGGAGACATCGTAATCGATCGGCCCGGTTTCAAATTCTTTTTCCCGTTCACCACCATGCTGCTCGCGAGCGCCGTCCTGTCGCTCTTGGCGTGGCTGATGCGCCGATAGATTGGGTGATTGACCGGCATGTTCTTCATCGTTCAGGAGATACCAGCGTGAAGCGAATTCGTGTGCATGCTTTCGGCGGTCCCGAAGTCCTCGCGATCGAGGATGCTGAGCTGCCGCAACCCGGCGCCCAGGAAGTATTGATTCGGGTCAAAGCAGCGGGAGTCAACCCGTACGAAACCTATGCCCGTGCGGGTACGTACGGAGCGCGTAATCCGACGCTTCCGTACACGCCCGGCTCCGATGCGGCTGGCACGGTGGAGGCCGTGGGCGAGGGGGTTCGCGATCTCGCTCGCGGCGATCGCGTCTTTGCGATGGGTACGCTCACCGGCTCCTACGCGGAGTTTGCTCTGTGCGAGCGAACTCGTGTGCAGTTGTTGCCTAACTCGATCAGCTACGCGCAAGGGGCGGCCTTGTTCGTGCCCTACGCGACCGCGTATCGGGCGCTGTTCCAGCTCGCGCGGATTGCGCCGGCCGAGACCCTGTTGGTGCACGGGGCGAGCGGTGGCGTCGGCATCGCGGCGCTGCAATTCGCGCGCGCTGCCGGGCTGATCGTCATCGGCACCGCCGGAACGGACCAGGGGCTCGAGCTCGTCGGCCGGCAGGGCGCCCACCACGCCGTGAATCACCACGCGCATGAGTATCAGGCCAAGATCGTCGAGCTGACTCAAGGCCGCGGCGCCGATGCGATCCTCGAGGTGCTGGCCAACGTCAATCTCGGTCAAGACCTGCGCATGCTGGCGAGCGGCGGCCGGGTGGTGGTCATCGGCAGCCGCGGCGACGCCACGATCACGCCGCGCGACCTCATGGCACGGGACGCCTCGATCATGGCGATGACGCTCTGGAACGTGCCGGCGGAGGGGCTGCGCAAAATCGGTTGGGCCATCCGCGCCGGTCTCGAAAAGGGCTTTCTCGATCCGGTGGTCGGGATCGAGCTGCCGCTGGCGCAAGCCGCGGAGGCGCATCGCCGCATCGTGTCGCCCGGTGCGCTGGGCAAGATCGTGCTGATCCCTTGAGCCCTGTGTCAATGCACCGGCATGGTCGCGAGCAGGTGCTCCAGTTCCTCGGCCGTCACGGTCCCGGAATGCGGCCGTCCGTTGGCGAGGATCAGCGTGGGCGTGCCGTCGATGTGAAGCTTATCGCCCAAGGCCACATTGCGATCCAGGGGATTCGAGCATTTGGCCGGCAGGGGATCGATCCCCTTGAGCATCTTGTCGCTCCACGCTTTCGGACGGTCCTTTGAGCACCAAATGCCGAGCGCATGTTCGTATGCGTGAGGATGGAGCGAGGTGAGCGGAAACAGGAACACGTGGAAAGTCACGTCGTTGACTTTGGGAAGTTGTTCCTCGAGTTTGCGGCAATACGGGCAATCTGGGTCCTCGAACAGGTAAACTTCGCGCTTGCCATTGCCGTGGACCACGTTGAATGCGTCCGCGAGCGGCAGCTGCTTGACATCGATGCGGGTCACTTCCTCGAGACGCTCGTCCGTCAGGTCGCGGTGATTGTCCACGTCGAACAGGTGGCCGTTGAAGAAGTGCTCGCCGGTGCTATCGCTATAAATGATGCGATTGCCGCCGAAGAGAACCTCGAGGACCCCGTCGACGCCGCTTGGCCTGATGCCGTCGATGGAATATTCGGGAAATTCCTTCTGCAGCTTCGCAGCGAGCGCCGCGTATTGGGCTGGGACGGTCGATGCATGCGGAGCCGGCGCGCCGGCGGCGATTGGAGGGGCGGGCGCCGCCGGGGGCGGGACAGCAGCGATGCTCTGGGCGGATAAGCCGATTGCCGCGGCCGCAAGCGCGGCAAAAGTGCCCGCGAGGCCGCGCACGCACCAGCGGCGGCCGAGGGGCGGGAAAGAGACAGATCGTTCGGTCATTCGATGAACCTTGGTCGGTGTTCTGCTCGAGGGACGCCCCTTCTAACATGTTTCGGGCACTTTATGCGCGCCAGGCGCCAGACCGCGCGTTGGTCGATGCCAGCCGGACCCGTTTGGGCTTATATTCCGCATCTGGCAAAAGGCTAAGGGAGGTTTCATCGTGAGTCTATTCGGAAAGGGAGATTTGAACCGCCAATTCATTGCGCGGCCGGATGAGGCGAAAGGCGACATCCTTTACAAGTGGCCGGATCTCACCATCCGCAAGCTCACTCAAGTGACGGTGCAGCCCGACGAGACCGCACTCTTCATCAAGGAAGGCAAGGTTGCCGGGACCTTGCCGCAGGGAAGATCCACCTTGGACGGCGCCCTCATCCCTTTCCTGGGCGATATCGTCGACTGGGCGAGCGGCGGCAACATGTATCGGGCCGAGCTCTACTTCGTCGCTACGCGCGAGTTCGTCAATCTTCCCTTCGGCGGACCGATCGACAACATCGAAGATCCGGAGACCGGGCTGGCCGTCGGCCTGCGCGTCTTCGGCGAGTACGCCCTGTCGGTGGTCGACCCCGCGACATTGATCCTCACCTTGGTCGGCACCCGACAGGTGTCCAACGAGCTGGTCACCGACTGGACGCGGGAACAGATCTTAAAAGCCCTGCGCACCGGTGTCGTGCGCAAACTGACCGCGGAGAAATGGCCCGTGCTCGGCATCGCCGGACGCACCGCGGAGATCGAATCCACGCTGCTCGCGGACGTCCAGGCGGCGTTGACTCCTTACGGGGTCAAGATTACCCGGCTCGGGAACGTCACGATCAGCCTCTCTCCCGAGGACGAGAAGACTCTCAAAGGCCTGCGCAAGGACAGCGCCTACACCCGGCTGGCGGGCGGGTTTCGAGAATACGGCGTCGGTGCTGCGTTGAAAGGCATCGGCGAGGGCGCGGCAGCGGGTGGGGGTAACGGAACGGCCGCGCTCGGCGTGGGCATGGGGTTGGGTGGGATCGTCGCCGGTGTGGGCATGATGCCTCCCGGTGCGCAGCCGGGATCCGGCGGCGGCCAACCGGCGCCGGGCGGCGGCGCCGTGCCACCTGCGGGCCCAGCCGGCGCTGCGATCCTTTGCGCGAACTGTCACGCACCGAACTCCCCGAACGCGAAATTCTGCTCGAGCTGCGGGACCGTCATCGCACCGCCCAGGGCGGCACACTGTACTCAATGCGGAGCGGCGGCGAGTCCCGGCGCGAAGTTTTGTGGCGATTGCGGAGCTTCGCTCGCGCCATGAGGCGGATCGCGGCCGCCGCCGCGTGGGGAGCTGCCGGGGGTGCCTATGGGCGCGCGGGCGGAGGCGGCCATGCAGGCTCATCCGGACACGTCTCGAGTGGTAGCCACTCGTCGGGTCACTTCGGGTCGGGCGGCGGCTCGGTCGACGGACTGATCGGGCTTCTCGTCGTCGCCGTCATTGTTTATTTCTTTATTCGGCGCTCCTCGCGCGGCGCGTCCATGGGGTCGGTGGCCGCGACGCCCCCGATGGCATCCGCCGCCGTCCCGGCGGCGCTGGCCGTGCTTGGCACTGCACTCGAGGGCGGCGCGCGGCGCGGCGGCGGAACCGCGGCGCTGTATGGCGCAGCCGCACTGGGCGTTCGCGCCGCCACCGATGCGATCCGCGCTCGCGATCCGGGATTCGAGCTCGAAGTCTTCCTGCAGCGCGCCGAGATGATTTTCTTCTTGGTGAAGCGCGGCATCCAGCGAAACGATGCGGCGGCCATCCGACCCTATCTCGATGACCGTGTATTTGCCGCAGTCTCGAGTGGCATCGCGCGAGCGAGCTCCCTGCACCAGCATGCGCTGCTCGAGAGTCTGAATGTGCGCGCCGTACATGTGGACAACGCGGGCTGCGACGAGTCGGGTCAGCGCATCGACATTCATTTCGATCTCGTCTATCGCGCCCGAATGCTGGGCGAGGCGAATCAGGTACTCTCGGATGAAGGCAGTGATCAACGGCATGGCGAGCGTTGGACGTTTACGCGCAGCGCGGCGGCGCGCACGCCCGAGAATGGCGGCGTGATTGCCTCGCGCTGCCCGGCGTGCGGAGCCGAGCTGCGGCTGAATCTCGACGGAACCTGCGCTCACTGTCGCGCCAGCGTCACGAACGGTTCCGTGGAATGGGTGGTGACGGACGTGCAGGGTGCGCCGTTCATCGGCTATGCGGCGGGATCGTCCCTCGCGGTCGCCGCGGCCACGCTCGATGAGGGGGTGGCAAGTTTGCGCACGACCGATCCCAGCTTCTCGCTCGATGCATTTCAAGCTCGGGTGAAAACCGCATTCCTCGCGCTGCAAGATGCCTGGTGCCGGCAGAATCTCGATGCGGGACGTGCCTTCTTGAGCCCCGGCGCCTACTTCACCTGGAGCGCCCAAATCGAGACGATGGCCGCCGAAGGACGACGCAACCTCATGGAGAATCTGTCGGTGCAACGCATCGATCCCGTGCAGATCGTGCACGGCCGGGTGTTCGACGATCTCACCGTCCGGGTGAGCGCATCCGCCGCGGACTTCGAAGTGGACAAGGACAACAGGATCGTATTCGGCGATCGCACGGTGCGCTCGTTCACCGAGGACTGGACCTTCCAACGCTCGGTGGGCGTCGCGACGACGGAAAAGCCCGGCACCTTGGAGAACACCTGCCCGAGCTGCGGGGCGCCCCTCGCGCTCAATCAGATCGGCGAGTGCCGTTACTGCCGCGCCGCGGTCACCAGCGGCAAGTTCGACTGGGTGGTCTCGCGCATCGAGCAGGAGGAGGACGCAACGGGCACCCAGGAACGCGATGGTCCCGGCGGCACCGGACGCGACATTGCGTTGCAGGTCGGCGGCGCCATCGTCGGGGGGCTTTTGGCCAATCTGTTGTCGGATCGAGGCTCGAATAATTCGGGCGATTGGACTTGAGTCCGACCGCCGCGCGCCCGGCTATCGGGGATTGCGCGGCCCTGGCGAACCGTGGTTCGGCGGCGGGCGAACGTGGCTGTCATGGCGACTCAAATGCTCTCGCCGCGCCCGTTCGCGCGCCAGGATGAGCGCCTGCCCCGGATAGAGATCGCCCGATACGTTGCCCGTGTCGTCCGCATCATCGGGGTAGGGCGGCGTCGAGGCGGAGGGGGCGCCGCCATATGCGGGCATATACTTTCCGTAGGTCGCCGGCTGGGGTGCGGGCATATCCATCACATTGAGATCGCTGATCTGTCTGACCGACGCATCGTTTGCACAGCGCGTGTCGGAGAAAACCCTCTGGCCGTTGACGATGCACTGCCACACTTCACCCGCCGGCAACTCAGAGGATGCAGTGCCGGCTGCGCCCGCCGCGAAGGACCCAGGCGCTGCGCCGGGCGCTGCGGACTCCGAACTTGGCGCGGACGCCGGCACCGGGCCAGGGGTGGAGCCGGGGGACGAAGCGGTGACGTTGGCCGCGACGCCAGACGCGCCGAGTGCACTCGATGCGGGCGCAGTGCGGGGGGCGCTCGGGGAACGGCCGCTGAATTCAATCGCGGCGGCGATCGCACCGGTGGTGATCAATGCACCGCCCAATATCCACGGCAACAGATCCCGTTCCATGGCTTATTTTACGCCCGCTGCATGTTACTTGGCGTGAAGAATCGTCGGCTCCATGAGGCGGGCGTGAGAGCACATTATGGTACACCGGGGTACCGTGGACCTTGGTTCGTGAGCAGCGGTCGTTGAGCATAGAAGTCCTGTTGGTGGTACTGCTCGGCGCGCTCCTGCACGCGAGTTGGAACATGCTGGTCAAGGCACGGCCCGACAAGCATGTCGCAACCGCCGTCCTGTACTCCAGTTCCGGTCTGATCGCGGCGGCGGTGTTGCCGTTATTGCCTTCTCCCGACGCCGCCAGCTGGCCCTATCTGGCGGTCTCCACTGTCCTCGAGCTTCTCTACGGGATCGTTTTGGCCACGGCGTATCGGGTAAGCGACTTGAGTCATGCGTATCCTTTGATGCGCGGGACCGCGCCGCTTCTGGTCGCCGCGGCAAGCAGCGCGTTGCTCGGCGAGCGACTCTCCGGAGCAGTCTGGCTCGGTATCGCGCTTCTGTCCTGCGCTCTGATCTCGTTGGTGTTCGAGGGCCGATCAAGACGGCAACCCTCCTCCGCCACGGCGCTCGCGCTGCTGAATGCCGTGCTGATCGCGGCGTATACCATGGTGGACGGGGTCGGGGCTCGGCGGTCGGGGCATCCGGTTGCCTACGGCCTCTGGCTGTTCACGCTGATCGGTGTGCCCTGGTTCATATGGGCTGCGGTGGCCCATCGGCGCGATGGGTGGGCAAAGATACGCTCCGGCATACCCATCGGGGTGCTGTGCGGCGCATTCTCGCTGGCTTCCTACGTGCTCGCTCTCTGGGCGATGACGCGGGCGCCCATTGCGTCCGTTGCGGCCGTTCGCGAGACATCGATCGTTTTCGGCACGTTACTCGGCGCGTTCGTGCTTCATGAGCACGTGACTTGGATCCGGGCGTCGGCCGCTTGCGTGATTGCCGCCGCGGTGTGGATCATCCGCAACCACAGCTGAGCGCGAGACAACCCGCGGCGCCAATCAGCAAATGCTCCACGGGTGAAACTACAGCTCGCTCGCCGCAGCTGAACAGCACCTCATTGGTCGGTTCAACGGCCCGGTGCAGCCGAATCGTTCGAGGCCGAGGCGGTCTCATTGCGTGGTCCCGTCCCGAAACACGCGGCGGCAATCAGCACTGCCACCAAGAGTGCCGAGAGCCAGCAATATTCACGGTAGACGTGCTTTCCCAACCCTGGTTCCATGGCCGTTCTCCCAATGCCCTCGCCCGAATCCTAGGCGCGCCGGTCGCTGGCAGGAACTACCAAGTCGGCATGTCGCCATACCGGCCAGGCATCACGGGAGGGGGTGTGCTAGTGCGGTACGGTCCGCCAGCGACTAGAATCCGGGAACCAATAATTCATCAGACCGTGCTTGAGGGGGAACCTTGGAGACATCGCGACGAGTTCGATGCGGCGCCACGCGGGCGTGGGCGGCGGGGCTGGTGTTGCTCTTCGGTGGCGGTTTCAGGGTGCAGGCGGATGCGCCGGCCCCGCAGGGAGCAACGGCGGGGGGCGCCGCGGCAGACGCGGACGCCGGTGAGCCCAAGACTCTTCCGCAAGACGGCCTATTTTCCTCCATCAAGCAATCGCTCCGGGAAGGCGATCAAGAAATCATCCGCGGGCATTTCGAAGTGGGCTCGCCGCCCAATGTGCATCGGTACTATTGCCTGATGGATCCGAAAAGCCATCGGCGCGAGCCCAACGGCGTGCTGGGGGACCCGATTCCCCGCCCCGACGGAATGACGGGTATCAAGAGCAGCGCGGTTTCCCTGTACCGTTGTGACAAGGCGGAACAACAGGGAATGCTCATCACCGCCGGATACGTGGTGCCCGCACGTTCCGCAGCGTCGAGTGCTTCCACGGGCGCGCCCCCGCCCCCGGCACCGGTGTCTGCATCGCCGCCGTCTTCCGCGCCGCCTTCCGCGCCGGCGCCCGCAGCCGCCCCAGTCAGCCGCTTCTCCTCGGGCATGGTCGATATTTCGGGCGTGAGGCTCGGCATGTCGGCCGACGAAGTGAGAGCGGTGCTGAAATCCAAGAACCTGCGCGATCACAACGAATGGAGCGAGAACCTGAGCTACCGGGACACCGAGACCGGCAAGATGCAGCCGGTTGCCAACGGCCGCTTCGTCAACGTCATCGCCGCATCGAACTCGGCTGTGTCCGCAGCGGAGGGAAATTACGAGAGCGACGGCGAATCGTTCGAGGTCATGTTCACACCGATTTCCGGACGCGAGCGCGCCATGGCCATCGTACACACGGTCGGCTACTCACCCCCCAATGCGGTTCACGAGAGCGCGCTCGAGCAGGGACTGATCGAAAAGTATGGCGGTTTCGCGGGCGCCGGCAGTCTGCCGCAATCCGCGACGTGGCTTTATCAGGCCGGCGGTAGCGTGGTGGTTGGCGACAGCTGCGGACGTCGGGGCGTGCTCGGAGGACTTGGCGCTTTGCGCGTTTCGAGCGCACGCGAAAACATGGCGCTGCAGAGATCCACCGAGGAACTCGATTTCGAAATTCAGCATTGCGGGATCGCCATCGTCACCGAGGACCACTACACCGCAAACGGCGGTGCGCTGCACAGCGACCGCATGGTGACCCGCTACACGGTGACGGCTTACAGTCCCGCGCTTGCGGCGGACGGCGCCGCCCAAGCGGAAACGATTTTGCGCGCCGCAGGGCACGACCACGGTCACGCGGTGGCCGCCCCGGCCAAGGATGCGCATGTTCCGGATCTCTGAGTCGTTGTAATTTCTACATGCCTTGGGTAGGCGAATGCCGGCACGCTTGATTCCCTCACGCCGGTAGGCGTGTTGCAGCCACCCGTTCTACCGTAGCGGCATGGACAGTACTCAAACCAAAACCATCATGATGGTGGAGCCCGATGTGCTGATACGCATGGTCATCGCGGAGCATTTGCGCGATTGCGGCTATCGGGTCATCGAAGGGGTTGCCGCGCAGGATGTTTGGGCCGTATTGGAGAGCGGGCGGAAGCTCGACATCGTATTGGCGGACGTGAAGCTTGCCGGCGACGTGGACGGCTTTTCGCTGGCGCGCCGCATCCGACAGACACGCTCGGACATCGATGTTATCTTGACTTCGGGAATAGCGGGCGTGGCACAGGAATCCCACGATTTATGCGAGGAAGGGCCGATCAAAAAGCCCTATGAGGCCAAGGATGTGGAGGCTCGGATCAGAAACTTGGTGGAGCGTCGCCGCGCGTCAAAAAATTGAGAGGATGCGGGATGGTGGACCTTGTCGAAACGCTGGTCCAGGACTCGGCGGATGCTCGCGCCGTGATACTCGTGGTCGAGGACGAATTTCTGTTGCGATGGCCGACTTCCGAATACCTGCGTGATTCGGGCTATCGCGTTGTGGAGGCTGCCAGCGTGGAAGAAGCGCTCGTCGTTTTTTCCAGCAACACCCGCATCGACGTGGTGTTCTCGGACGTCAATCTGCGAGGGGAGCTCAACGGCAATGCGCTGTCGATCTGGCTTCATGAACACCATCCCGAAGTGCCGATGCTGATGACCTCGGGCGATAAAACCGCGGCCCAATCGGTGACCAGGGGCCGCAAGCGTTTGTTCATCGCAAAGCCCTACTCGCTGCTCGAGGTCGATGGGCTGATCAGGTCCGTGCTGCCACGCAATGGCTGATGTGCCTGCGGCGCGCAGCCGGCGCGCTGCGATCTGGCTCTATGGCGTGATCGGTGTTTTCGCGCTCTCGGCCGGGACGCTCGGTGCGCAAGAGAAGCCGCCGAAGACGGTGACCCGGGAAGGGTTGATCGGTGTCTGGCGCTTGGTGCGCATCGACTATTCGGGACCGCACGGGTCGACCGTTGACCCGTTTTATCAGGCACGCTCCACCGGTCTGCTGATTTACGATAAATCGGGGTGGATGAGCGTGGACATCGCCGCGCCGGAGCGGATCAGGTTCGAGGTTCCGAGCCAACGAATCGCATCACAAGACGATGCCAATCTCGCGGCGTCGAAGGTCCTGGCATTCGACAGCTATTACGCTTACCACGGCACCTGGGATTTCAACGCGAAGTCCTCCGAGGTGGCCCACCATGTGTCCTCGTCGCTTTCTCCCGCCGAGAACGGCATGACCTACACGCAGAAGGTCTCGTTCGAAGGAGATCGTCTGATATTTACAAACCGGAGCGGCACGCAGGGTGAAGAGACCGTTCGGCGCAAAATCTGGGAGCGTGTAGTAGGCCGCAATTAATTTACGGAAGTTTACCCCCGTTGACGCCCCGTTGACGGTGCGAGCCTCTATCATTTTCAAGTCAAATGGGAGGTCGGGTATTCATGAGCGTCATTCAAGTATTGATACGTCGGTCGAGCGCCGTTGCGGCGGTTGCATGTTTCCTCTGTTCCAGTGCATTTGCGGCGCCGCCGGAGGCGCCGAAGGACTCGCGAGGTTGCGGGCCCGAGTGGCGCGGCGGACCGCCTCGGCCGCCCCCGATGGGGCCAGGCTTCGGCGCGGAGGATCGGCCGCCGCCTTATCTTTGGGGATTGCATTTGAGCGAGGATCAAGACGACAAGGTATTCGGCATTCTTCACGGAGCTGCACCGGAGATGCGCGAGCGCTCCAAGGCGGCGCGAAAGGCGCGCGAGGCGTTGCGGGAGATGGGCCAATCCGCAGCGTACGACGCCGCGAAAGCGGCTTCCTTGGCGCAGGCGCTGGGGGCGGCGGAAAATCAGCTCGCGCTTCTCCGATCGCGCACAGATCACGAGATCTTCTTGCTGCTGACGCCCGATCAGCGCGCGCGGGTGGCCGAAGGGCCGCGCGAAGATCAGCCTCGCGGTGGGAATGGCCCGTCGCATGGTTGGGATGGCCCGTCGCACGGTGGGGACGCTCCGCCGCCGCGATAACTCGGGGCGATTGGGGGGGCTCGCGGCCATCAGGCCGCGAGCTCAAGCCGTGCGCCTCGGCGCAGAGGTTTCCAGGGGCAGTGCGATTTCCACCATGAGTCCGCCCGTGGGCCGATTCTCGGCACGAATGCATCCGGCATGTGCCTCGATGCTGCGCTTCGCGATCGCGAGACCCAGACCGTAACCTTCCGCGGAGGGGGCGTCGTCCGAACGGAAAAAAGGCGTGAACAGCTTGTCGAGATCCTGTTCCGGGACACCCGGACCTTGGTCCATGACCCGGAAGAAGTATCGCCGTCCGGCCGCATCCTTGCAGGTCTCGACAATGATCGATCCGCCGCTCGATGCATACTTGACGGCATTACGGACCACGTTCTCGAAGGCCACGTGAAGCATCTCCGGGCGACCGCGCACGAGGCAGTCCGCGGTATCGCTCCACCCGATTTCGAGACCGGCGGCATGCGACTCGAAGCGGGCATCCGACACCACCTGTCCGACCAGTTCCTTCATGTCGATGTCCTGAATTTCCTCCGCGTGCTCCCCAGCCTCGAGTCGCGACAGCCTCAATAGTTCTCCGATCAGCCGATCGATGCGCGCGATCTCCTCGTCGATCCGATCGATGGTTGCTTCCCGCGGCGAGAGGGATTGGCGCAACAATCCGACTGCGGCCTGGAGCCTCGCCAGCGGCGAGCGCACTTCGTGCGAAACATCGTGCAGCAGGCGGCGTTGGCGTTCCATGAGGGCCTGCAGTTGGGCCGCCATGCGGTCGAACTCCTGCCCCAGATCGGCCAGCTCGTCGTGGCGAGTGCCGATCGACGGAGCGACGCGATGGTCGAGCCGCCCGCTGGATGCCGCCGCGAAGGCTTGCCGCAGTCCGCGAATCGGCTTCGCGACATACCAGGCAAGCAGGGCGGCCGTGCCGAGACTTGCCAGCAACGTGGCGACGGTCGGTGCCACCGGAGGAAACGGCCGCGGGCCGCGCGGCGGTGGGTGTGGGGGCGGGCCCGCGCCGTGCATAAACCGCGCTTCGGGGGGCGAGGGTGGCAGACCGCGTTCGTCGCGCGATTGAGTGAGCCAGAACAGAATGCCGATGGCGATGATCCCACCGAGCTGCGCCAAGGCGATGAATGCGAAGAATTTCCAGAATAGCCGACCCAACGTCATTCCTCGAGCAGCTGATAGCCCATGCGATGCACCGCCTGGATCAACGGCCGGCCGTCGGAGAGCGTGCCGAGCTTGCGGCGGACGCTGCTGATGTGCACGTCGATGTTGCGATCATGCCGCTCGAGCGGGCGCCCGAGCGCGCGCTCGGACAATTCATTCTTGCTGACCGGACGGCCGGCGTGCCGAACGAGCGTCTCGAGCAGGCTGAACTCCGTGCCGGTGAGTTTCAGAGGAACGCCGGCCCATTCTGCGCTGCGACGGGCGGGCCACAGTCGAAGGTTGCCCGATGCGATCACCTCCGACCCTTCCGCGGAATTCTCGGCTGAGATCCGTCCCCGGCGCAAAATAGCGCGGATACGCGCCGCAAGCTCACGCGGTGTGCACGGTTTGGGAACGTAATCGTCCGCGCCGAGCTCGAGTCCGGTGATGCGGTCGATGTCATCTCCCCGCGCCGTCAGCATGATGATTGGCAGCTCGCTCTTGTCGCGAATTCTGCGCAGCACTTCGAGTCCGTTGAGTTGCGGCATCATCACATCCAGGACCGCCATTGCCGCGTCGCCGGATAATGCGGCCTCGATGCCGCGCGGTGCCTGGTTTTCGACGCGCACCGAGAAGCCATCGGCTTCGAGATAATCGCGAAGGAGCGACGTGAGAGCCGCATCGTCATCGATGAGCAAAATACGGGTCATGCGGCCGATATCATAGCCTCATGCGACCGATTTGCAGTGGTTGTAAAGAGGCGTAAAGATCTTGGGGGCGGGCGACAGAATTCAGCCGATGGGCCACCCCTTGAGGGCGGCGCGCAGCCGGCGAAGATCGGCGTGGCGGCTTGCGATGTCCGTGCGAGGGGCGCCGATGCGCAAGTCGCGCAAAATCTCCAGCGAGCGGATCAGGACCGGCAGCGGCGGTCCGCTCGCCGTGATGCCCTCGAGTCCTTTCGCATCGAGCACGCCGGCGGGGCCCTCGATGAAGCGTCTGACCAGGCCGTCGTGGTGCTGCGCGGCCGAAGCGCCGAATAGATCGCAGACATCGAGGAACGCGGCGGCATTCACCTGAAACCAATCGCTATCGGCGTGCTCGTCGATGAGCTGCAAGAGCTCGTCGAGCAAGCTGGTCCGCGTCATGCAATCGCGCAGCCGCGCCTGGTCCGGCGGAATCATGAAAAGCATCTTGTCGACGAGAAGCTGGGCATAGTAGGGGTCGTTGGCGCGGCACACGCCGAGCAGCAGGTCGATTTCATTGATGCCGGAAAAATCGCCCGCGTTGGCGCCGCGATACTCCTGGCGCCCGACGCGGTAGGGTTTGTAGTACGGTCGTACGGAATAGAAAAAGCGGTCGACGTCGAGATGCTCCATCAATCGGTCGTTGAAGCGGATCACGTCGCGCAGCGCCTGTTTCGCTTCCTCGAACATCACGTCGGCAACGGGACTCGACACGCCGAGGTGAACGATGCGTCCCAGCGCGTCGGCCGCGCGCTGCAGGGAGAGGATGCCGCGAGTATTCTCATCGATGAAAAGAAATTCATCGGCGAGCGAGGTGAAGCTCTTGCGCACTCCGGCCCTCGCCCGATTGTGCGTAGCCAAGTGCGCCGTGGAGAATCTCGGCGCCATGCCCAAGGAGGCGCCCAGATGCAGCGCAAGGGAGGATGCCTCGGGAAAGGGGGAGCGCTCTTCGCGTACCGGATTGGTGAGTTCGTGCCGGCGCAGCGCCGCGAGATACATGCCGACGCTGCCGAGCACCCCGAACGCGCTGTCGAATCCGTCGCCCGTATTGCCCTCGGCCAGCAGGGCGGACACGAATACCAAGCCCTCATCACGCAGCGCCGCCTTGATCGACCCGCCGCAACCGATGATGTCGCCGCGGTTCGACTGTGAGAAGTAAAGCTCCTCGAGCTGCGTATTCATCTCCACGAACGAGGTTCTGATCCAGTGTTCGAAGGCTTCCGCCCTGGTCATGTCCACTCCACCTCCCTAGCTCAAGAACTCGACCATCGCCGTGCCGAGCTCGGGCCTGGCCACCGTGCTCATGTGATTGCCCGGCAGTTCGGCGTAGCGTCCGCGTGCGAAGGCTTGCGCGAGCGCTGCGGCTGAGCCGTTGTCCACATCCTCGACGCCTGCGGCAACGAGCACCGGGATCTCGACACGGCCGATGGCGTCTCGCGGCGTATCGACCGCCGAATCGAGCACCGCCAAGAGGGCGATGCGGTCACCTCCGACCGTCTTCAAGAATGCCTCGGCCATCCACTCCGCGCTTGCACGCGGGAAGGTCCCCGGGTGATTCAAGACGCGGCGGAAAAACTCTCCGCGCCCCTGGGAATTGACGATGCCTTCCAGTCCCATCCCGGCGACGATGGTGCGGCGCGGGGCCGCCCCGCGCGCGAGCATGCGCACGCTGGTGCGAGCACCCAGGGAGTAGCCGCCGAGATCATAGTCGGCGAGCTCCAGCGCCTCGATCAGCGCGAGCCCGTCATCCGTCAGCACGTCGGGAGGATATGCCGCGGCATCGTGGGATTTCGCGCTGTCGCCATGGCCGCGCAAATCCGGCATGATCACGCGAAAGCCGCTCTTGGCGAGCTTTTCCGCATGCCCGTAGCGCACCCAGTTCACCATGGCGGTCGAGACAAAACCGTGTATGAGCACGACCGGTCGGCCTTCGCCGAGCTCGCGGTAGGCCAGCCGGGCGCCGTCGCGGGCCTCGAAAAACTTCGGCATCAGATCGGAAGCGGATCGGCTCATGAGCACGCGCACGGTAACCCCTGGGGTTGATCGCAGGGTAGCAGAAACTCTATCCTGAGTCGTAATGCGGGACCCTCGACGCCTCGGCGGGCGATCGCCAGGCGATAACAATGAGAGCGCCGGGATATGGACAAGCTCGATTGGAACAAAGCGTTCGAGTTCACCTGGCGCATCCTGGTGTTCATCGTCGCCATCGGCATCATCTTGATCGTTTCGACCAATTGGACTCGATGGGAGGGAGGGGCGGGGTGGCAGCGCACCAACGATGCGTATCTGCAGTCCGATCTCACTCCGATATCCTCGAAGGTAGCGGGGTATCTGCGCGAGCTGCCCATCCAGGACTATGAACGCGTACACAAGGACCAAGTCCTCGCGCAATTGGTCGACGATGACTATCGGGCGGCGGTGGCACAGGCGCAGGCCAGCCTTGCATCGGCGAGCGCGCAGTCCGAGGCATTGAAGGCACAGAGCGACCTGCAGCTCGCCAACGTCGAGGCGGCGCGGGCTCTGGTCGCTGCCTCGAGCGCCTCGGTCGCGCAAAACGGCCGCGACGTGGACCGCCAGCGCCGCCTGCTCCTGACCGGCTCGTCATCCATCGAGGCCACCGAAAAACTCGATACCGTGCACGCGCAGCTCGCGGCGCAGCTCGCGCAGAATCGCGCCCAGGCGCGCGCCGCGGAGCGGCAACTCGCGGTGCTCGCTGCGCAAATTGCGCAAAGCGAAGCCGCGATCGCTGCCGCCGGGGCGGCGCTCGAAATTGCGAAACTGAATCTGAGCTATACCACCATCACCGCCACGCAGGACGGTGTGGTGGGGCTGCGCCAGGTCAAACCCGGGCAACTGGTGGGCGCCGGCACGCAAATCACGACCCTGACACCCCTGCCGAACGTCTGGGTCATCGCCAACTACAAGGAGACGCAGCTCACACACATGGCGGTTGGGCAGAAGGCAGACATCAGCGTGGATACGTTTCCGGGCCGCACACTGCACGGACACGTGGTCGCGTTCGCGCCCGCCTCCGGCGCGGAGTTCGCGCTCCTGCCACCGGATAATGCCACCGGCAATTTCACCAAGATCGTGCAGCGCGTCGCCGTCAAAATTCTCATCGACGATGCGGGTGATCTGACGGAGCGCCTGGTGCCTGGGATGTCGGTCGAGGCACGGGTCGATGCCCGCAAGGAGCGGCATTGATGTCCAGCGCCGCGCCCACACTCCCGACCCGAATCCCCTGGCTCGGCCTGCTGGCGGTGCTCATGGGCACGTTCATCTCGACCCTGAATGGCCGCCTGTCGAGCTTCGGTCTCGCCGACATCCGCGGCGCGCTGGGCGCCGGCTTCGACGAAGGCGCGTGGATCACCACGGCGCAGACCGTCGCCCAGATGTTCATCACGCTGCCCGCCCTCTGGCTGGGAAACGCCTACGGACCACGGCGGGTCTTGATCGGCGCGTCGATCGTCTTCGCGATGATCTCCTTGCTGACGCCCTTGTCGGCGACGCTGCCCATGTTCCTCACGCTGCAATTTCTCGGCGGACTCGCCTCGGGATTCTTCATCCCGCTGACGCTTGGGTTCATCCTGCTCAATACGCCGCCGCGCTACTGGGCCTTTGGCATCGCGATCTATGCATTGAACCTCGAGCTCTCGCTCAACATTTCCGCCTCGCTCGAGGGGTGGTACGCCGAGCACGCATCGTGGCACTGGATCTTCTGGCAGAACGTACCGCTCGCGCTCATCATGTCGCTGTGCCTGCATCGAGGCATTCCCGCCAAGGCGACCGCCCCACCGCCCGTGGACCTGTTCGGTTTGCTGGCCGGAGGCACGGGACTTGCGCTCATCTACGCGGCGCTCGATCAGGGCAACCGGCTGGACTGGCTGAACTCCGGCCTGGTATGGGGACTGATGTCGGCGGGGATCCTGCTGCTCGCCGCGTTCCTGGTGCACGAGCTTGTCACGCCGCACCCGCTGCTCAACCTCAAAGTGGTGTTCGGGCCGCCCATGCCGAGCCAGCTTTTGCTGATCGCCTTCCTGCGGCTTACCATTCTTGCGACCGCCTATTTGATCCCGCTGTATCTCGGCTCCGTGCGCGGTTTTCGCGCACTCGAAGTCGGCCAGACCTTGGTGTGGATCGCCGCCCCGCAACTCATCCTGTGCCCGCTGTCCGCGCTGATGTTGCGAAGGTCGGATCCCCGGCTCGTGGCCTCGATCGGCTTCGTCTTTATCAGTGTCGCCTGTCTCATGGTTGCCTATACGATCACCCCGACCTGGGGATCTCTGCAATTTCTGCCCTCGCAGCTCCTGCAGGCGGTGGGGCAGAGCTTTGCGTTATCGGGCGTCATCTTCTTCGGCGTGCTGCACTTGAAACCCCAGGATGCACTAACCTTCGGTGCGGTGTTGCAGACAGCCCGGCTCATGGGAGGCGAGATCGGCACTGCCTTCGTCTCGACGCTCACCCGCGTGCGCGAGCAGGCGGCATCGAACCTTCTCGGACAGCACGTGCGCGTGGGTGATCCCGACATTGCCCAGCGCGTGCACGCCTACGGCGCGGCTACCACGCGAGTCATTGATCCGACAGGCGCACTGCACCGCGGAGAGCTGGTGCTGGGCAATGTGGTGCGCGTGGCGGCGACCCTGCAGGCGGTGATCGATGGTTTCATTGCCGTTGGTGTTCTTACGGCGGTCGCGCTGTTGATTCTGGTGTTCCGAAGCGCGGCGCCGCAAGGACCAGCCTCGGCCGCGCCGCTGTTCCCGGTGCGCGGAGCGAAGCAGCCGTGATGCAGCTGCAGTGCCGCATCCGGGGTATGGAAGCAATGGTGATGCTCCTGATGGTCGCCGCGCTCAGCGCTTGTCGCGTCGGTCCCAGCTATCACGCGCCCCCACTGCCCGCGAAGGCGCAATTGCCGTTGGTCTCGACCGACCCGACGATCGAAACAGCGCAACCTCCACCGGATGCGTGGTGGCGGCTGTACACCGATCGCAGGCTCGAACAGCTGGTTGAGGAGGCTCTGCGGGCCAACCTCAATCTGGCTGCAGCGGACTCGAACCTGCGCGCCGCGCGCGCGATCCTAACCGCCGTGCATGCCAACCGCTATCCGACGACCGAGGCTGTCGCGGGCGGCCTGTATGGGCGGGATGCGGTTACCGACGAGATACTCGAGCTCAACGGCCATCCGCCGCAGACCATCTGGCTTTTCGAAGATGTGTTTCAGGCGGCCTATGAGATTGACCTCTTCGGCCGACTGCATCGCGCCATCGAGGTGGCCAACGCCAATGCGGATGCGGTCGCTGCGGCTCGCGACAGCGTGCGGGTGGTGGTGGCCACCGAAACCACCCGCGCATATGCGTCAGTCTGTGCGCTCGGTGAGCAGCTCACCGCCGCGCGCCATTCATTCGACGTCGTCAGCCGCGAAAGGGATATCACCGTTCACCGCCACGAGGCCGGAGCGAACTCGGATTTCGACGTCGCGAGGAGTGAGGCGCTGGCGGCACAGGTGCAATCCGCCATCCCGCTGCTTGAGGGTCAGCGACGCGCGGCCCTGTTCGAGCTGACCGCGCTCCTCGGGCGGACGCCCGCGAACGCGCCGGTCGATGTGGAAAGCTGCGTCACTCCCCCGCATCTCGACGCGCTGATGCCCGTCGGGGACGGTGCCGCGCTGCTGAAGCGCCGCCCCGACGTGCGCGAGGCGGAACGAAGGCTTGCGGCGGCGACGGCACAGATCGGCGTCGCAACCGCCGATCTATATCCCAGAATCCAATTGGTGGGCCTGTATGGTGGCGCCGCGGCCGAACTCTCGCAGCTCAACACGAACATCGGACGGACCTGGGGCGTGGGTCCCTCGATCAGCTGGAACTTCCCGAACATGGCGGCGCCGCGCGCGCGCGTTCGCCAGGCCAAGGCAGGGGAGGCGGCCGCGCTTGCCAACTTCGATGCGGTGGTGCTCAACGCGCTCAAGGAGACCGAACAGGCACTCGCCACTTATCGTGCAGCTCTCGACAACCGTCGAGCGCTGGGCGATGCTCAAGCCAGGATCCACTCGGCGTTCGGCATGACTCATGATCAATTTTTGGCCGGTGCGGTCAGTAACCTCGATCTGCTCACGACCGAGCAGCTGTTGGTTTCGATCGACTCGTCGGTGGCATCCTCCGATGCCGCGTTGATTCTCGATCAGATCGGGGTGTTTAAGGCCCTCGGCGGCGGCTGGCGGCCCGAAAGCCGGGAAGCGCCTTAAGCGGCGAAGGCGCGAAACATGCTTCGATCCTGGCTGCATTCGCTTCTCGGATGGGTGTTCGCGAGCCGCGACAACACCTATGTGCAATTCGGACCGTTTGCTGCCGTGCTCAAATCACCCGGCGAGCCGGCGCCGCTGGCTCTGCTTTCCATGCGCGGCACCGAGGTCGGGGCGGTTGTCGATCGGATCGAGCAGGCGCTGTCCGCCGATGATGCCGTTCGAGGAGCGGGCGCGCTGTTCGCGAGCCCCGATTGGCGCCCGCACCTCATCGGCGCGGTGGCGCTCATCCTGGACGCCGGCCGGCGTCTGGATTCGATGGCGATTTGGCAAGCGATCGACTCAGGCAGCTGGGTCACGCCGCAACTCGTGACGACGGCTTACCTCATCGATCCCTCATTTGCCGACCGGTTGCGGCAGCGAATCGATGCGAAATGCGCCGTCACCGTACCCGCGAATTTGTCGCCCGCGGCGCGTCACCTCGCAACCGGGCCCGCAACTCCCGAACAGCGATCGGCGAAGCTCCTGGCCTCGCTGGTGCGGATCGGGATGCTTTCCCCCGAGCTTTGCGGTTGGCTGAGAAGTGCGGCGAGCCGCCCCGAACTCGCGGCATTGCAAGCCGCCGATCGGGACAAGTCGGGAAACATCGCCGAAAACTGGCTCAAGAACGCAGAGAGGCAGTTCAGGTCGCGGGGCCGCACGCTCGCGCCGGCGGGACGCTCGCATTGAGGCGCCGTGCAGTATCCGGCCGTCCGGCGCCCATCGACGGACTCGCCCCGTGCCCGCATCGGCCGCCCTGCTCAGCATGCCCGCGATTCGGCGAACGCGATATCGCGCCCGCGGCCCAACGAGCGCTCGAGGATCTCGCCCGGGCGCACGGGCTGCCGGAGGTCGGGATCATCTCGGGGGCATATGCCGGATTTCGGCTACGGGCGCGCCTCGCCATCCGCGGCAGAGTCGGCTCACCGAAGCTCGGACTTTTCGAACTCGATTCGCACCGCGTGGTCCACATCCCGAATTGTCGCGTTCAGCATCCGTTGATCAATCACGTCGCGAACGTGGTGCGGCGTGCTCTGGTCGAGACGCGCATCAGCTGTTATTCCGACAAGGCACACGCGGGAATCGCGCGCTATCTGCAGGTCGTGGTCGAGCGGGCCTCGCAGACCGCGCAGGTTGTGATCGTTGCCAACAGCCCGACCGCCGAACCGATGGCCGAGTGCCTTGCGCTGATCGGTGCGAGGTTGGGCGGGGATCTTCACAGCCTTTGGTTCAATTCGAATCTCGAGCACACGAATACCATCTTGGGCCCCACTTTCGAGAATCTGGGCGGACCGGCGAGCGTGGTGGAGAGTTTCGGCGGCGGCCCGGTTCATTATCCCCCCGGCGCCTTCGGTCAAAGCAACCTCGATATCGCTCAGCGAATCATCGAATACCTGCGCGAGCGGATTCCTCAGGATGCCCAAGTCGCGGAATTCTATGCGGGCGTGGGCGCCATCGGATTGTCGGTGCTGGAGCGCGTATCGCAGATCCAGTTGAACGAGCTGAGCCCGCACTCGCTGCAGGGACTCGCGCTCGGGATCGAGCATCTCGCAACGTCCGATCGTGCCAAGGTGTCGGTGGTGGCGGGGAGCGCCGCTTCGGCGCTCGAGGCTGCCGACGGCGCCCAGGTGGTCATCGCCGATCCGCCGCGCAAAGGACTCGATCGAGAACTCACGGCGTACCTTCGCGAACATCCGCCGGATCGGCTGCTCTACATCAGCTGCGGGCTTGTCTCCCTGCTCGAGGACATCGCGCGGCTGACCTCGGCGGGGACGATGCGGCTGGCCGAACTTGCGGCGTTCAACCTAATGCCGTTCACCGAGCACGTCGAAACGGTCGCGAGGCTGGAGCGTAGCTGATCGAGACGGCGGGAGGCCGCTCGGCGCGCCTAGCGTACGACGAAGGCCCGTTCGATCACGTAATCTCCCGGCTCACCGACATGCGGCGAGATCTTGAAGCCGCGCGCGTCGAGCATGGCCGATAGATCGGCGAGCATCGCGGGACTGCCGCATATCATGACCCGGTCGGCGGCGGGATCGAGCGCAGGAAGGCGTATGTTCTGGAATAACTCGCCGGACTCGATCAGCGAGGTGACCCGCCCCTGGTAGCGGAATCGCTCGCGCGTCACGGTGGGGAAATACACCAGCTGATTGCGGACCTGTTCTCCGAGATATTCGTGTTCGGTCAGATCCCATTCGATGAAATCCCGATAGGCGAGCTCGCTGCGGAAGCGCACGCCGTGAACCAGGATGATCTTCTCGAAGCGCTCGTAGATGGCCGGATCCTTGATCAAGCTCATGAAGGGCGCAAGCCCGGTGCCCGAACTCAACAGATACAGGCGCTTGCCGGGGCGCAAATCATCGAGCAGAAGTGTCCCCGTGGGCTTTCTGCTGACCAGCACCTCATCGCCGGGCTTGATGTGTTGAAGCCGGGAGGTCAGCGGGCCGGAGGCCACCTTGATGCTCAAAAATTCCAGAAAGTCCTCGTGATTCGCGCTCGCGATGCTGTAGGCGCGCATCATGGGCTTGCCATCGACCATCAAGCCCAGCATGACGAAGTGGCCGTTTTGGAACCTCAGGCTCGGATCCCGGGAGGTGGTGAAACTGAACACGGTCTCGTTCCAGTGACGGACCGACAACACGCGTTCGCTGCCGATTGCCGCCATCTAGAGCTGACGCCTCTTCGCGACTTCCTCGGGCGTCACCGAGCCTTGCTTGCCGCCGAAATGCGCCACCACGTAATTCGCGAGCGCGGCGACCTCCGCGTCGGAATACGCTTCGCCGAACGCCGGCATGAATACGTCGTTGTCACCGACCCGGTACCGCGCGCCCTGCAGGATCACCTGGGTGACGTTGACGGCAGCGGCATCGTTGACTCCGCGGGTGCCGCCCAAGGATGCATAGGGGCTCTCCCGTCCCGGGCCGTTCCACTGATGACAGCCGGCGCAAGCTCCCTCGAAGAGCTTCAGTCCCTGGGTGTCCGCCTCGAGCTCGTCCGCGTTCGGCAACATCGGCGTGGAACTCGCGAGCGCGGCCGCCTTGGAGTCCACCTCCACCGGGTGCTTGCCTTCGCGGGCGGGTACTGTGCGCAGGTAAGCGACCAATGCGGCCGCATCTTGCGGGTTCAGAAACTGCAGGCTGTGTGCCACGGCCTCGCCCATGGGGCCGGCCGCAGCGTCGTGCCCCGGGGCGTGACCGGATGAAAGATAGGCGAGGATGTCGGGGTCGGACCAGGCGCCGATGCCGTACTTGGGGTTCGAGGTAATGTTGTAGGCGCGCCATCCCTGCAGCTCCTCACCGGCGAGCTCGCGGCCATGTTCGAGTCCGAAGCCGACGTTGCGCGGCGTGTGACATTCACCGCAGTGGCCGAGCGCGGTGGCGAGGTACGCACCGCTGTTCCACTGCGCCGGTTTGGAGTCGTCCGCAACGAAGCGCGCGCTTTTGAAAAACGCGGCGTTCCAGAGCGACATGGCCCAACGCTGATTGAACGGGAAACCGAGGTCGTTGGGCCGACTGGGCTGCGCGCTCGCGGGCAAGCTCATGAGATACGCCTTGATCGCGAGCACATCGTCGCGGCTCAACGCCGTATATGAGGTATACGGGAAGGCAGGGTACAGATGCTGCCCGTCTCTGCGGACGCCCTCGCGCACGGCGCGCACGAATTCATCGTCGCTGTAGGCGCCGATGCCATGGTCAGGGTCCGGCGTGATATTGCTCGAATAGATGGTCCCGAACGGCAATTTGAAGGCGACGCCTCCGGCAAAAGGCTTGCCCGAGTCGGGCACCGTATGACAGGCGACGCAGTCGGCCGCCTTGGTGAGGTACTCGCCGCGCGCCACGAGCGCCGCGGAGGCGGGTGCACCGGCGATGGGCGGTGCGGTGCCAGTGGCGGGATCGGTTCGATTGAGCACCAAGACCGCGATGAGGCCGATGATGCCCAGCGCGACAATGACCGTGAGCACTCGCTTCATACTAAGATCCTCGCGTGCTCGAGCTCGAGCGGAGATGGCGCTTCGGCGCTCACGGGCTTGGCAGCCGCGCCGTTTGAGATCAATTGCCGTTTATCCACCGGCAACGAGCGCACCCGCACCCCAGTGGCGGCGAAGATGGCGTTGCCGAGCGCAGGTGCGGCGATGGCGGTGCCGACCTCGCCAAGTCCGCCCGGCGGCTCCGAACTCTCCACCCGGTACACCTCGACCCGCGGCGCCTCGTTCATCCTGAGATTGCGGTAGTCGTGGAAGTTGCTCTGCTCGAAGGCGCCGTCCTTCAACGTGATGGCGCTGTACAGCGCGGCGCTCAAGCCGAACAGCAGTCCGCCCTGGACCTGCGCCTCGATGGAGCTCGGATTGATGGCGATGCCGCAATCGAGCGCCGCGACCGCGCGCCGCAGCCGCACCTCACCCTGCGGCGTCACTTCAGCCTCGACGATCAGGCACACATGGCTCCCGAACGGCGAGCCGAGGGCGACGCCGCGTCCGACTCGGGAGGGCAGAGTGCCCGCTCCCCAACCGATCTTGCTTGCGGCGAGATCAAGGACTCCCAGGGCGCGCGAGCCCTTGGCGAGCAAGTTGCGGCGGTAGTCGATCGGATCCTGCCCGGCCGCGTGAGCGAGCTCATCCATGAAGCTTTCTATCACGAAAAGGTTGTGAGTCGGTCCGACTCCGCGCCACCAGCCGAGCTGCAGTCCGGCGGGCATATCGTGCCGGACCCAGTTCACGTCGAGATTCGGAATGGCGTAGGGCGTCTCGGCGGCGCACTCGATCACGTCGTCATCCAGGCCGTCCTTGCCCATCGCCGCCGGCATCCATCGGGCGAGCACCGTGCCGGACGTGATGTGATCGCCGTACCACACCGGTTTGCCGTCGGCTCCGAGAACCGCCGATATCCGGTCGTAGTACATGGGGCGCACGATGTCATGTCTGATGTCCTCTTCGCGCGTCCAGATGACCTTCACCGGGTAGGAGACCTGTTTCGCGAAGCGCACCGCCTGTTCCACCGAGTCGTGATCCAGGCGCCGGCCGAATCCGCCGCCGATGTAGTGGTTGTGCAGCACGATCTTGCTCTCGGGAAGCCCGGTAACTTCGGCGGCTACGCTCACGCATCGCACCGGCACCTGGGTACCGACCCAGATCTCGCAGCGCTCGGCCGACACCTGCACCGTGGTGTTCATCGGTTCCATGGGCGCATGCGCCAGCATCGGCAGCTGGTACAGGGCTTCGACGGTTCTGCCCACGGCGGGCTTGGAGCCCACATTGCGTCCGGGGATGATGGGGCCGTTCTGCGAGCGCTCGGCGAGCGCCTGCGTGAGCTTCGCGGTCGTCAGATCGGCGTTGGGGCCCGGATCCCAAACGATGTCGAGCGCCTCGAGTCCGCGCTTTGCGGCCCAGAAATGCTCGCCGACCACCGCAACCGCATTGTCGATCTCGAGCACATCGATGACGCCGGGCAGCGATCGTGCGCGCTTGGCATCCACCGAACGCACCCGGCCGCCATGCGTCGGACACGCCTTGACCGTGGCGATCTTCATGCCCGGCACCTTCACGTCGATGCCGAACGTCGTGGCGCCCGCCACCTTGTCGGGCGAATCCACGCGGCGCAGCGGCTTACCGATGAGCGTAAACGCCGCGGGCTCCTTGAGCGTGACCTTGGGTGGAACGGCCAAGGCGGCCGCGGCTTTCGCGAGCGCGCCGTAGGGGAGCTCGCGCCCGGACTTATCGTGAGTGACGACACCGCGCCGCACGGAACAACTCGCCGGGTCCACACTCCACCGGGCGGCGGCGGCGCTCACGAGCAGGGAGCGGGCCACGGCGCCCGCTTCGCGCAGCACGCCCCAGTGAGAGCGGGTGCTGGTCGAACCGCCGGTGATCTGGCCGCCCAACAGGGGAATACCGTAGAGCGCCTCGTTGGGGGGAGCGTGCTCAATGGCGATCTGATCCATGCCGACATCGAGCTCCTCGGCCAGCATCGCGCAGGCACCCGTGTAGATTCCCTGGCCCATCTCGACGTTCGGCATGACCAGACGCACCGGACCCTCGGGGCCGATGCGGATGAACGCGTTCGGCGCGAATGGCGCATTGCCGTCCGCAAGCGCGGCCGCGGCATCTGCTTCCTGGTGCCGCGGGTTGATGAAGGCGTTGGCCTTGCCGGATCCGAGCCAGAGAAAGGCGAGCGAGAGGCCGCCAGCCGTCACGACGCGCCGGCGCTCGAGATCGACGGGGCGATGCGGCACCGAGCTCATGTCGCGTCCGCGGCCAGAGTTTGCAGTACCTCGGCGTTCCCGGTCGCAGCCTGTTTGATGGCCGCGCGGATGCGTACGTAGGTCCCGCAGCGACAAATGTTGCCCGACATGGCGGCGTCGATGTCCCCATCCGTGGGATTTGGGGTCTGCGCGAGCAGAGCGGCCGCCGACATGATCTGCCCGGACTGGCAGTAGCCGCACTGGACCACGTCGACATCGAGCCACGCCTGCTGAACCTTTTTCCCGCTGGGCGTCGCGCCGACCCCTTCGATGGTGGTGACCGCCCGGTCGGCGACGGCACTCACCGCGAGCACGCAGGAGCGGACCGGCTGACCGTCGAGATGCACCGTGCAAGCACCGCATTGGGCGATACCGCAACCGAACTTGGTGCCCATGAGTCCGATCACATCGCGCAGCACCCAAAGCAACGGCATGTCGGCCGGAACGTCGACCGAGTATTTCCCGCCGTTGATGTCGAGTACATACATGACTAAAACCCGGTGACTGATGCAGCGCACTCCATTGTGCGAGTTTGCAGGGAAAGGTCAACAGCGGTAGTAGCTGCCGAAGCTTCGCGACAACGGCGCCACGGAGTGGGTAAACTAGCGCGGTCGTACGAGGGGGGGCGACCCACGGTCCGTGGGATGATCATGGCGAACGACCGGCACGAATGGTTCCTGAAACAGATATTCCGCCACGGGGCGGCGCTGCACCGGTATCTGCGCCGCTTCACGTCGGGTTCGGAAGATATCGAGGATTTGGTCCAGGAGACCTACGTCCGCATCTACGCGATCGAGGATCGCGATGCGGTAGGCTCGCCGCGCGCGCTGCTATTTCGGATTGCTCACAATCTTGCGGTGGAGCGGGCTCGCCGGCAGATCTCGCGCGCCACCGACACGGTAGCGGATTTTGCCCCGTTGGACGTCGATAGTCGGGAGGTGCCGCCGGATGAACAGATTGATTCGCGCCGGCGCTTCGAGTCGTTTTGCGCCGCAGTGGACCGGCTACCGCCGCTCTGCCGCCGCGTTTTTGTGCTGCGCAAGGTCTACAAGCTGTCTCATACGGAAATCGCGGAAGTGTTGGGCGTCTCTCACAGTACGATCGAAAAGCACGTCGCGAAGGGCCTGGTCCGATGCCGGGATTACCTGCGGGATCACGGCATGCTGGACGCTTCCGAGCCGTTGAGCGCCGGCGATACGCGCCGCCGCGCCATCGACCGGGGGGACGGCGGGTGAGCGACATCGTCAAATTACGCACTCGCGCCGAGATCGACGAAGAGGCGGCCGAATGGACTTGGCGCATGGACGGCGAGACGGTCGCCCCCGGGGACCGCGAGGCGTTCGAAACCTGGCTCCGGCAGGATGTCCGGCACCGGCGCGCCTTCGAAGAATTGTCCAAGGCCTGGCGGACGCTGGACCGATTGGACACGGCCAAGCGCGACGAGAAATTGGCGACCTTCGCGGACGTTGCGCGGCGTGCGCCGGTCCGTTCATCGCCGCGCTGGTGGCTCGGCGCCGCCGCGGCCGTTTTCTTGGGCGCGCTCGCTGCCGTATTGTGGATGAGCGCGGGCAGTGAAATACAAACCTTCTCCACTGCAGTCGGCCAGCAACGGGACGTGACTCTGGCGGACGGTTCGATCGTCAGCCTGAATACCAATTCCATCGTCGAGGTCGACCTGACCCGCCGCAACCGCCAGATCCATCTGCGCAAGGGTGAGGCGCACTTTCGAGTCGCGCACGATCGCTCGCGGCCATTCCTGGTCCATGCGGGCGATGCTGTGGTGCGTGCCGTGGGCACCGAGTTCGAGGTCCGCCTGCTCGCCGATCAACACGTCGACATCGTGGTCAACGAGGGACGGGTGGAGGTCCAGGCAACACCGTCAGGCTCAGGTCGCGACGCCGGACCCGCATCGGCGCCCAGGCCCGTGGCGGCGCTGCGGGCGCTCCGCGCGGGCGAGCGGCTCTCGACCGCCGGCGCGGACTACTCGGTAAAGGAGGTCACGCCCGAGCAGTTGTCCAGCGAAATGGCGTGGCGCGAAGGCGCGATCATTTTCGACGGCGAGCCGCTGTCGCAGGCCATTGCCGAGATCGAGCGATACACGGATGCCCGCATCGTGATCAGCGCTCCCGAAACTGCGGCGCTGCGCGTGGGCGGCCGCTTTCGCACCGACGATGTGCCGGGTTTCTTCCGGGGCCTCGAGTCGGCACTGCCCATCGCCGTCCGCCGCGCCCCGGACGGCGTGATCTATATCGATTCGCGGCGCTGAACGAGCCGGGCCGCGCCGAGCCTCCCATTTTGTTTGCTCCGGATAGCGGTTTTTTTCGAGCCGTGCGTCTACTCCTTACAAAGCTCGCCTTGCATCGCCCCGCGGCGATGACCGGGCGGGCCCGGGGGAGTGTCATGCGCACGCGATGGATGATTCGCTGTCTGGCGCTGGCGTTGATCGGCGCGCAAGCCTATGCCGACGGCGCGGTGCGGCATTTCGACATCCAATCGCAAGCGGCTGCATCGGCTCTCAACGAGTTCGCAAGACAGGCCGACATCACGCTGGTGTTCTC
>JBEKHO010000020.1:0-91179 GCA_050012215.1 Steroidobacteraceae bacterium | reverse complement strand
CAGCATGTATTGCTACACCTGTTACCGCTCGACTTGCATGTGTTAGGCACGCCGCCAGCGTTCAATCTGAGCCAGGATCAAACTCTTCAGTTAAATACACTTAAGTCACTGAAGTTTTCGAGCTCCTGAAACTCACATTTGTTCACGAATGAACAACTGGTCGTTTCTGGAAACTCATCATCAATTGCACCAAAGTGCATGACGCGAGTCCCCACACAAGTTACCTATTCAATTTGTTAAAGAGTGTCCCGCGGCGACGAGGGCCGGGGAAAGACTTTCAAGTATAACCCAGTTTCACACCCCGTCAATCTACGACGGCATCGCGAAACCGGCTTTTACCTGGAAGGGCGCGCAGTATAGCCCCCGGTTTATGGCTGTCAACCGCCTCGGTGGAAATCATGTCCATGCGATTATCGCAATGCCGCAAACAGGTCCCCTCAAACTGGTCAGCGCCCAGGCCGAAGGTCCGTTAAATTCCTTCGTCCAATCCGTACAACCACAGTCTTCATCGCCGGATCAACGTTTCATGGATCAATATAAATCCGAATTCCTGCGCACCCTTGCCGAGCGCGGCTTTCTGCACCAGGTCACCGACGGTGCGGCGCTCGATGCCGCTGCCAGCACCGGCCGGGTTACCGGCTACATCGGTTTCGATGCCACCGCCGACAGTCTGCACGTCGGGAGCCTCGTGCAGATCATGCTGCTGCGCCATTTGCAGCGCAGCGGCCATCGCCCCCTGGTGCTGATGGGCGGCGGTACCACGAAAATCGGCGACCCCTCGGGGCGCGACGAGACGAGACAGCTCCTCACCGAGGATCAAATCAACGCCAACATTGCCGGCATCCGCCGCATCTTCGACCGCTTCCTGCGCTTCGACGATGCGCCGGGCGGCGCGATCATGGCCAACAACGACGCATGGCTCTCCGAGCTCAAATACATACCGCTGCTGCGCGACGTCGGCCGCCATTTCACCATCAACCGCATGTTGACCATGGACAGCGTGAAGCTGCGTCTCGAGCGGGAACAACCGCTCACCTTCCTCGAATTCAATTACATGATCCTGCAGGGCTACGACTTCGTGGAGCTCAACCAGCGCTACGGCTGCACCCTGCAGATGGGCGGCTCGGACCAGTGGGGCAACATCGTGCAGGGCGTGGAACTCGGCCGGCGGATGCGCGACGTGCAGCTGTTCGGAGTGACCTCGCCGCTGATCGCGACCGCCTCGGGAGCCAAGATGGGCAAGACCGCGAGCGGCGCCGTCTGGCTGAATGCGGAGCGCCTGTCGCCGTACGACTACTGGCAATTCTGGCGCAACACCGAGGATGGCGACGTGGGCCGGTTCCTGCGCATGTTCACCGAACTTCCCATCGCCGAAATCGCCGGACTCGAGGCACTCGCCGGCGCCGAGATCAACGCTGCGAAAGAGATACTCGCGACCGAGGCGACGCGTCTGTGCCACGGTGAGGCCGCTGCTGCCGACGCGGCAGCTACCGCATCTCGCGCCTTCGCCGGAGGGGCGGCGCAGGGCTTGCCCACGTATACGCTCGAACAGGACAGCATCGCGGTCGTCGACGTGATCGTGGCGCTCGGCATGGCGGCCTCCAAGAGCGACGCCCGACGCCTCATCGAGCAAGGCGGCGTCAAACTCGACGATCGGCTGGTCCCGGGCCCCACCGCCCGACTCACGACGGCGGACTTCGATTCCGGCGGAACGCTCCGCCTCAGCGTCGGCAAGAAGCGTCACGCTCTGATCCGAATCTCCGCCGAGCGGTCCTAGGCCACCGCGCGAGCCGGGCATCCGATTGTGTCAAATCAGGCGCATCGCATTGACCGAGCGGAGGGTGGCAGTTAGCCTGAGTATCTTTGCTGCGAGAGTTTGAATCGTGCGACCCCGAAGCGGCCAAGCCGCAAAGTTACTCGCTGCAAAATTAGCGAGTCAATTCAGTAAGTTAACCGCCCGAGTCGCACCGTACGCCGCAGGCCTGAGCGCCGTGCTCATTCTCTGGCACGCTGCCCGGGACACCCCGCCTCCGGCGGCGGGCAATCCGGCGCCGCTGGTATATCCCGCCGGGGCGCCGTCTGCCGCTACCCCCCACTCCGCGGCGCCGACCGCCTCGCAGCAAGCAACCGTAGCCTCGACGATCGAGGTGATCGTGGGCCGCAACGACACCTTGGATGCCATTTTCCGGCGCATGGCGCTCGACCCCGCCGACCTGGCGGCGATCCGCCAACTGCCCGGCATTCGTCAAAGCCTGGACTTGCTCAAGCCCGGCGATGCCATCAAGCTGACGCATCGCGATGGGACGGTGAAGGAGCTGTCGCGCAAGGTGAGCGAGACGGAAACATTGCACGTGGTGCGCGACGATGCGGGATTCGCCGCCCAGATGACGGAGAATCCGGTGCAGACGCGCATCCGCACGGCAACCGCCACCATCGACAGCTCGCTGTTCCAGGCGGCCGAGTCCGCGCAAATATCGGAGACAGTGGCGCTCCGGCTCGCCAACGTGTTCGCGTGGGACATCGACTTCGTGCTCGACATCCGTCAGGGCGACCGCTTTGCGGCGGTGTATCAGCAGATCTATCAGGACGGCAAATATCTGCGTGACGGCGATGTGCTCGCTGCGGAATTCGTCAACAACGGCAAGGTGTACCGCGCGGTGCGCTACGTGAGCGAGTCAGGCGCCGTCGGCTACTACACGCCCGACGGCAAGCCGATGCGCAAGGCTTTTCTGCGCGCGCCCGTAGAGTTCACCCGGGTGAGCTCAGTGTTCAACCCCCATCGCCTGCATCCGATCCTGAATCTCATCCGTGGGCACATGGGGACCGACTACGCGGCGCCGATTGGCACGCCGGTGCATGCCGCCGGCGACGGGCGCGTCAGCTTCGCGGGGGTGCGCGGGGGTTACGGCAATGCCCTCGTGCTTGCTCACAGCAACGACGTCTCGACGCTTTACGGACATCTGTCGCGTTTCGCGCGCGACATCCGTGTGGGCTCGCACGTGCAGCAAGGCACGATCATCGGATATGTGGGCATGACAGGCCTTGCGACCGGACCGCACCTGCACTACGAATACCTGATGAGAGGCATGCATATGGACCCGCAGACCGTGAAACTGCCCAGCGCGGACCCGCTTTCCGCCGATGCCCTGGCCAAATTCCGGGAGCAAACCACGGCATACCTCGTGGATCTCTCGGCCCCGCAGGTGGGTCAGGCGCGGGTCGCGCAAGCATCCTCGCCGGCCACACCGGCCGCAGCTTCCAAATCCGCGTTGCCGCCGGGCTTCTCCGTCGCAGGAATGGCCCAATACGTCGGCGAGCCGCGCGGCGCCGTCAACTAGCGCGGTGCGTGTCGAGCATCGCCCATGGATCTGTACGTCGGACTGATCTCGGGCACCAGCATGGACGCGATCGACGCCGTCCTGGTGGACTTCGGCGTATCGCCGCTGTCGCTGGTGGCGGCAAGTGCCACGCCTCTCGATGCGGAACTCAAGTCGAGGATCACCGCCGTCATCGAGTCCCCTGAGCGGGCTTCGCTCGATGAGATCGGTCAGCTCGACGTGGCCGTCGCGCGCGCGTTCTCGACCAGCACGCTCGAATTGCTGCGTCACGCAGGAGTCGAGCCCTCTCAGGTGGCTGCGGTGGGAAGTCACGGGCAGACCTTGCGCCATCGACCGGATCTTCCCCGGCCATTTACCTGGCAGATCGGTGATCCGAACACGCTGGCCGAATTGACCGGCATCACCGTCGTGGGCGATTTTCGTCGCCGCGACGTGGCGGCCGGCGGACAGGGCGCCCCGCTCCTGCCGGTGTTCCACGATCAGGTATTCCGGAGCGGCGGCGAAGACCGCGTGATCTTGAATCTCGGCGGTATCGCCAACATTACCGTGCTGGCCCGCGGCAAGGAGGTTTCGGGTTTCGACACGGGCCCCGCAAACCGGCTGCTGGATGCCTGGATCCTGCGTCATCGAGGCACGGCCTTCGATGAGCACGGCGCCTGGGGCAGCACCGGCGAGATCGATGCGGTCTTGTTGAACCACCTGCTCGCCGAGCCTTACCTCGCGCTTGCGCCGCCCAAGAGCACCGGGCGCGAACTCTTCAACATGCTCTGGCTGGAAGAGAGACTGGGATTTGAAGAGCGCCGCCCGCAAGACGTCCAGGCCACGCTCCTCGAATACACGGCCGCCACCGTTGCCGATGCCGTACACCGGCACGCGCCCGGTGCCTCGCTCTATGCTTGCGGCGGGGGTGCACACAATTCGGCGCTGCTTGCCGCCCTCGCCCGGCGCCTGTCCCCCGCCCGGGTGGCGACGACCGCGACGCTCGGCCTCGACCCGGATTATGTCGAGGCGATCGCGTTCGCCTGGTTCGCGCGGCGCACGCTCGGGGGGCTGACCTCGAGCACGCCGAGCGTCACCGGCGCGCGCGGCGCACGCATACTGGGCGGCATTTATCCGCGCTAGCATGGCCGGAGCGGATCACGCACTCGCGCGCGAGAAGCCGGCGCGCGGGTTTCACGGAACTGTCATGGCAGAGGCTTCAAACTCGTCCCTATGAACGACGCAGACCTACAAGCACCGCAACTCTTCATCAATCGGGAGATGTCGTTCCTGGAATTTAATCAGCGCGTGCTGGAACAAGCGAAGGACAGCCGTATCCCGTTGCTCGAGCGGGTCAAGTTCCTGTGCATCTCATGCACCAATCTCGACGAGTTCTTCGAGATTCGAGTCGCGGGACTGAAGGAGCTCCTGGAGGCTGGAGCGCTGCAGGGCGGTCCGGACGGCCTGTCCGTCCCTGATCAGTTGAAAGCGATCCGCGTGCGTGCCGCTCACCTCATCGAGGAGCAATATCAGGTCCTGAACGATGTGCTCATGCCGGAGCTCGCCAAGAACGGTGTGGTGTTCGTTTCGCCGGAAAGCTGGACTGAAGCTCAGGCCGCATGGCTCCTGGAGTACTTCCACCGGGAAGTCGAGCCGGTGTTGAGCCCGCTGGCGCTCGATCCGGCGCGCCCGTTTCCCAAGGTGCTGAACAAGAGCCTCAACTTCGCCATCGTGGTCGAAGGCGAGGACGGCTTCGGCCGCAACTCGGGACTCGCGGTCGTTCAGGCGCCGCGATCCTTGCCGCGGCTCATCCGCCTGCCCGACGAACTGGGGAGCCGGCATTTTGTCTTCCTCGGCACCATCGTCGAGGCATTCGTCTCCAAGCTGTTCGCCGGAATGCGCGTGCGCGGCTGTTATCAGTTCCGCGTGACGCGCAATAGCGATCTGTTCGTGGAGCAAGAGGAGGTTGACGACCTGCTCCGCGCGGTAGAGGGCGAGCTCGCCTCGCGCCGCTATGGCGACGCGGTCAGGTTGGAGACGCCGCACGACTGCCCCGATGAGATCCTCAAGTATTTACTCGAGCAATTCGCGCTCACCACGGACGATCTGTACAAGGTGTCGGGCCCCGTCAACCTCAACCGCCTGATGGCACTCTACGACCTCGTCGATCGCGCCGAGCTCAAGTACGCGGCTTTCACCCCGAGCGTTCCGGAACGGCTGCGAATCGGCGGCGACATTTTCGCGACGCTGCGCGCCGGCGATGTGCTTCTGCAGCACCCGTTTCAGGGCTTCGGTCCGGTCACCGATTTCATCCGGCATGCTGCGAGTGACCCGCAGGTGCTCGCCATCAAGCAGACGCTCTATCGGGCAGGCAGCGACTCGGCCATCGTCGGCGCGCTGATCGAAGCCGCGCAGGCTGGAAAGGACGTGACCGTCATCATCGAGCTTCGGGCCCGTTTCGACGAGGAGGCGAACATCGAGCTGGCGAACAAGCTCCAGGAGGCCGGCGCGCACGTGATGTACGGCGTATTCGGATTCAAGACGCACGCCAAGCTGGTCATGGTCGTGCGCAGGGAGGAGAAGGGCCTCAGGCGGTACTGCCATCTCGGCACCGGCAACTACCACGCCAAGACCGCGCGCCTGTACACGGATTACGGCTTGCTGACCGCCGAAGAGTCGATCGGCGAGGACATCCACGAGATCTTTCTGCAGCTCACCGGCCTGACAAGGGTTCCGCGCCTGCGCAAGCTTCTGCATGCACCCTTCAGTCTGCATCAGGCGCTCACCTCCAAGATCGAGCGCGAGGCGCAGCACGCCCGGTCCGGCAAGCCCGCACACATCGTGGCGAAGCTGAACGCGCTCACCGAGCCGACCATCATTCAGTCCCTGTATCGCGCCTCGCGCGCGGGCGTGGAGATCGATCTCATCGTGCGTGGAGTGTGCTGCTTGAGGCCCGGCGTCCCCGGGGTCTCCGAGCGCATCCGGGTCCGCTCCATCGTGGGCCGGTTCCTCGAGCATTCTCGCGTCTATCAGTTCGAGAATGCCGGCGAGATCGAGGTGTACTGCGGCAGCGCCGACTGGATGGACCGCAATCTGTTCCGCCGCATCGAGGTCGCCTTCCCCGTGGAGGCGCCGGAGCTCAGGGCGCGTGTGATCGAGGACTTGAATCTCTACCTGGCCGACGATTGCCAGGCATGGGAGATGTCGTCCAACGGAGAGTATCTGCGCGCCAGCGGACCGGGAAATCACTCGGCGCAGGCGCGCCTGTTGAGCCTGTACGACGAGCGGGTCGCGTTCATCGAACCGTAACGCAGCGCTCCAGCGTCAACGCGTTTGCAGCTTGCGCGCCGTCATTGCGCTTTGACCGCGGCCTCGGCGGAGGCGCGATTCAAATTCAGTCGAAAACCGGCGTCCTTGAGATACGCCCGCTCCTGCTCGAGATCCTCGAGTGTGAGTGGATGCTCCTTCATCCAGCCTTGCGGCAACTCCAGGCTCAAATTGCGGCCCTTGGCCTGCATCCGCACTTCCGGCAGCGGCTGCGGACTGCGGCCGCGATGCAGCAGCACCGACAGGCGCAACAGCACGATCAGAAATTCCGCGTGCCGATCCCACGGAGGCACCAGGTCCTCCAGCGCCTCGAACGACAACTGCCGCCGGTGACCGCCCACGAGGCCGGCGAGCAGGAGTTGCTCCTCGCGCGGAAACCCGGGCATGTCGGCGTGCTCGAGCAGATAGGCGCTGTGCCGGTGATACTTGGAGTGAGCGATGTCGAGCCCGCTCTCGTGCAGACGCGCGGCCCATCGCAGCATCGATTCGGCGAGCGGATCCTCGAGCCCCCACTCCGATTCCACCTGCTGCAGCAGATTCACGGCGGTGATTTCGACGCGATCGGCCTGCAGCGAGTCGACGTGGTAACGCTGCTCCATGGCGCGGACGCTGCGCACGCGGGCATCCTCGTCGGTGAGACGGCCCATGAGGTCGTAAAGCAATCCCTCGCGCATCGCTCCTTCCGCCACGCGGATGCGATCGACGCCGAAGCTTTCGACGATCTCCAGGAGTATCGCGAGACCCGCCGGAAACACCGGGGCGCGCTCGGCATCGATGTCTTCGAGATCCAGGTCATCGACATGCCCCGCCGCGATCACGCGCTGGGACAGCGATCGCAGATGGTCGAGCGTGATGCGCGGTGAATCGGGGTTCAACCGGCGCACGACGTCGCCGATCACCCGGACCGTTCCAGAACTGCCGAATGCCTGCAGCCAACCGAGCTTTCTGTAGGCCTCGAAGATGGGCTCGAGCTCGAGCCTGACCGCGGTGCGCGCCCGCTCGAAGCGCTTCTCCGAGATGCGGCCGTCGTCGAAAAAGCTCGTGGTCAACCCCACGCAACCCACCGACAAGCTCTCGAGCAACAGCGGATTGAAGCCCTCGCCGATGACCACTTCGGTGGAGCCGCCGCCGATGTCGATCACCAGGCGCTTGTCCGGACTCATCGGGCTGGTATGCGCCACACCCGAATAGATCAGCCGGGCCTCCTCGAGGCCGGAAATGATCTCGATCGGATGTCCGAGCGCCGCGCGTGCACGTTCGAGGAACCAGCGCTTGCGCTTCGCCCGGCGCAGCGCATTGGTCCCCACCACGCGAACGCTGTCGGCACGCATGGCGCGGAGCCGCTGGCCGAAGCGCTCGAGACAGCGCAACGCCCGATCGGTGGCCGCATCGTCGAGCCGACCGCTGTCGTTCAAGCCTGCGGCAAGCCGCACCATCTCGCGCAGCCGGTCAAGAATGACCAGCTGGCCGTGCGAGTAGCGCGCGACCACCATATGAAAACTGTTGGAGCCCAGATCGACCGCTGCAAGTACGTCGGGAACGACACGACCCCCGCTCATCTAGTTGTCGTCTCGGGCGGTTGTCGTTATGCCGAGAATGAGGACCCGCACCCGCAGGTGGTCTTGGCGTTCGGATTGCGTATGACGAACTGCGCGCCCTGCAGATCCTCTTTGTAATCGATTTCCGCACCCATCAGGTACTGCGCGCTCATCGGATCGATGAGGAGCTGCACGCCTTGTTTCTCGACGCAGAAATCGCCCTCTTCCATCTTCTCGTCGAACGTGAATCCGTACTGAAAACCCGAACATCCGCCGCCGGATACGAAGACCCGCAGCTTCAAGTTCGGGTTGGCTTCCTCGCGGATCAATTCACCCACCTTGCCGGCGGCGGCATCGGTGAAGACGAGAACATCGGGCGGCGGCGGCGGGGCAGCCTCGGTGACGGCAGATTCGGAAGTGGCGTTCATGGACATAGTCTACTCGGCACCCCGCGTCAATCAAAGCAAAGGCGCTAAGTTTGCGACCCGGGTTCGCCTTCCGCGATTTCAGGGGCCTTGGGGGCGGAGACGACGCCCCGATGGATCAATTTTCCGCTTATTTGGGCGCCAACGGCCGTTTCAATGACCGTGTAGGCGACATTACCGAGCACTTTCGCCTTGGCACCGAGCTCCACCCGGGCGGTGGCATCGATGTTGCCCTTGACGGTGCCGTTGAGCAGCACGTTCGGGGCGTACACCGACCCTTCGATGCAGCCGTGCTCGCTCACGGACAAGAACGCATCGGCCGCGCCGTCGCAGGTGACGTTGCCATTGATATGGCCGTCCAGATGGAAGCCGCCCGCGAATTCAACGTCGCCATTGATACGGGTTTTCACGCCGATCAGCGTGTCGACCGTCGCGTTGTTATTCGGTTTCCGTTTGAACATCCGCACTTTCCTTGGGCGTAGTGCCGCCGTTGGCCTCCATCTCGACCGACATTCCCTGCGCCTTCCAGGCGAATGCCTGCCGGAACCCGCGACTTTGATCCTTGCCGGTGTGCAGCTCGACCCCGATCCGGGTCGGCGCGAATCCCTTCGGCAGCCGAACGAGCTCGTCGAAGTCCTCGAAATAGCGAAAAGAGTATGCCAGGCTCTCGTGCCGGTTGGGCGAGATCTCCGCGAATTTGAGGCTTTGCGGCCTGGCACCTTGCAGGCCATCGATCACGATCGATGAGCTTCCCGAAATCTCCTTGTCAGGCTTACCGGTCTGCATGAGCACGAACTTGAGGCGGAATTGCCCCTCGGCGGGCTCGGGCACGATCTGCATCTGCTGGACCTTGACGTGAACCAGGGAATCGGGCTGCACCAATCCGCGATAGAAGGAAAGATCCTGATTGAGCCGGGCGATCTGGCTCTGCATGTCGCCGAGGCTGCGCTGCACCTGCTTGTAGCCCTCCTGGTCGACTCGACGCGCCACGTCCGCAGCCTCGAGCTGCGTGTGCAGCCGTGAATTCTCCGCCTCGAGCGCCCGGATGCGCGAGCTCGCCGCCAATGCGCCGCGCACCGAGTCGATCACCCGAAAGCCCGCCTCATAGCGGCCGAACTCGAATATGGCGTACACCGCAAACAGCAACGCGAGCACGATACCCGCCAACAACCAGGCGTGCCTTCTGGGCGCCGCCCGCACCACGAGTTTTCCGAACAGGTCCGCCACGCTATGATCCGCCTTTGTGTCCGGGGAACGACCCTTGCTGTTGCTGTGGCTGAAAGCTTTTCATGTGATCGCGCTGGTAACCTGGTTCGCCGGGCTGTTCTACCTGCCGCGCCTGTTCGTGTATCACGCCGACGCCCGTGATGCGATCGGCGTGGAGCGCTTCAAGGTGATGGAGCGCCGCCTGTTCGCGATCATGACGATCGGTGCATGCGCCACCTTGGCATTGGGCATCGCCATGCTGATCGCGGTGCCCGCGTACCTTGCGATGGGCTGGCTGCATTTCAAGCTGATACTGGTGGGTCTGCTCATCATCTACCATTTGTATTGCTACAAGTTCACCCGCGCATTCGCGCAGGACCGCAACGTACGCACATCCAGGTGGTACCGCATGTTCAACGAGCTGCCATCGCTCTTGTTGATGGGCATCGTCATTTTGGCGGTCGTCAAGCCCTGAGTTCGCGGCAGCCTCGGGTCAACCGGCTTTGGCTTTCGCGGCCGGGATGTTGAGTCCCGCCCACCATTCCGGATAGGACGGCAAGCCCTCGGTGAATATCAGCTTGCCGAGATCGTGCAGCGCACGCACGTACACGCGGCGCTTGAAATACACCACTTCGCGCACCGGCGTCCAGAAGTCCACCCATCGCCAGCGATCGAATTCCGGCTGATCGGTGCTGTCGAAGCGAAACTTCGCCTCGTCGGCGGTGAGCTTCAAGAGGAACCAGCGCTGCTTCTGGCCGATGCAGCGGTCGCGCACGTATTGCCGGGGGAGTCGATAGCGCAGCCATCCGCGAGTCGAGCCGAGCACCTCCACGTCGCCGGACCCAAGACCGATCTCCTCGGTCAACTCCCGAAACAGCGCATCTTCCACCTGCTCGCCGCGGTTGACGCCGCCTTGGGGGAACTGCCAGCCGCGGCCACCCACGCGTCCGCCGAGAAACAGCTCCCCGTTGCCGCGGGTCAATACGATGCCGACATTGGCTCGAAAGCCATGCCGGTCGATGTAGTCATTGGCGTGGGTGTCGGGCATGGCTCATTGTGCCCTCAGCCGGCTCCCACTTGCACACGGTTTCGGCCCAATGCCTTGGCTCGGTAAAGCGCGGCATCGGCATCGGCGATGAGCCGGTCCGCGGCCGCTTTCAGGTCGGTTTCATGCCGCCCCGGCGAGAGCGCCGCGACGCCCACCGAAACGGTCAAGTTACGCTCGACCTGCGCGGTGAGCGCGATCGGCTGCGCCGCGATGCATTCGCGGATGCGCTCGGCGAGCTTCGCGGCCTCGGCGGCGCCGGTGTCAGGCAACAAGATGGCGAGCTCGTCGCCGCCGAAACGCGCCGCGGTGTCCATGCTGCGAATCTGCGACTCGACCCGCTGCGCGACCTCCTTGAGCGCGATGTCGCCCGCCAGGTGTCCGTAGCCGTCGTTGATTCCCTTGAAGTGATCGATGTCCATCATCAAGCACGCGATGCTCCCCGCGCGCCGCTGGGTGCGCGCCAGCTCCTCCTTCAAGCGTTGCTGCAAGTACCGGCGGTTGTGCCACCCGGTCAGGAAATCGGTGATTCCCGCGCGCAGCAGCCGGGTCCTGTTCACGGCGTTTTCGATGCACACGGCGGCGACGGCGCCCAAGTGCGACAGGAAGTCGGTGCCATGGTGGCGCGTGAACCGGGTCGGGTCGCGACTGCCGAAACACAGTGCCCCGGTGGACAGGTCCTTGCGGGGCAGCGGCACGAGAGCTGCGCTTTTCAGATGGGGATTGCCTGGAAACAAGAGGTGATGGTCTGCGCCGACGAAGGGGCCGAGCCAGGGCCTGTGCAGCGCGGCGAGTTGCGGCGCGAGGCTGATCAGCGAATCGACGAAAAAGATCTGCTTGAATTCCTCGGGCCGGTCTCCGCCCGCAACGAGCAAATGGCGGATTTCGTGCTGAGGATCCAACAGCACGACGCTCACCACGTCCAGCGAATAGGATTCCTTCAGACCGTCGACCAGGGCGTGCAGCAGCTGCGGCAACCCGTCGGCACGCAGTAATGAGAGCTCGCGCGCCTGAGTTCGCTTCAATATCGACTCGTTGTTGGCCGCCTCGGCGGTCAATTCCGTGAGCCGCTTCTTGAGCGTTTCATTTTCCTGAATGATGTCATCCACCGGTCGGCGCCCTTCTCATGCCGTGTTATCCCTGGGGGTCAGCCCCCGCGCGCTTGAGCGCGTACGTCGAAATATGCTCTTCCTCGAAGCATGAGTGCAGTGAACGCGTCCGCATCTTTGGATCTCACCGCCGTGACCAGTCGCGCGACCGCCTCTTGCAGCGCCATCAGCGACTCCGCGCCGTATTCGTTCAGGCTTTGGATCTCGAAGTACAGTTCCGGGCTCTCGGCCGCCACGCGGCTCGCGACCTCCATCTGCGAATCGAAGGTGGTGCTCGACAGTCTCGCCAGGCGCGGCGCCGCCTCTCCCGAGTTCGCAAGCGCGGTAAAGAACGCGATATTGAGCGCGTGGGACAGGCCCAGCACGTACGCGATCAAACGGTCATGCTCGTCCAATCCCATCACCACACGCTCCGCCATGGTGGGTGCGAACAGCGCTTGTGCTTCCTGCAGCGCCGCCTTGTCGCCGAGATCGATGAAGATGACATGCCTGCCGGACAGCAATTGAGTGTCGGGTCCGAACATGGGATGGACCGATGTCACCCGGCAACCGGCCTTGACCAGCGCATCGAGCCCGGCCCGGAGCGGTGTTTTCAATGAGCCCAGGTCGAAAATCAGCCCGCGCGGAGCACGCATCGCCAGGCGCTTGAGGATGTCCGCGGTGGCACTCAGCGGTGTCGCCAGCACGATCAGATCGGAGTCGAGCGGATGGTCCTGCCAATCCGCGAGTTGGTCGAATCCCGGCAGCCCGCCCTCAGGATCGGCGATCGTGACCTGAAAACCCTGAGATGCCAGGAAATCGCAGAACCACCCGCCCATCTTGCCGCGGCCGCCGATCACCAGCGCACGCTTGCCGCTGCCCTGACCTTGCGCCGCAACACGCGCTTGTTCCTGGGTGGCGAGCGAGGATTGGATCAGCTGCCTCAAAAGAGATTCCGCCAGATCGGGCTCGAGGCCGAGCCGTTCGGCGGCCGTTCGGCCGCGAAGGATCACCTCGCGCTCGCGCGCGAAGTCCCGGGTCGCCAGGCCGGTTGCGCGCTTGACGGCTGCAACCTCTCCGCTCAACGCCTGACGGCGCGCAACGAGCGCCAGAATTTCAGCATCGAGCGTGGTGAGCTCGGATCGCAATTCATCCAAATTCATCTGAGAATCAATCCCCTGTTGTTGCATCCACCGTCCGGGCGGCTATCGCCAGAACCCCGCCGCGGCTACCATTCGGTTATGAATACAAGCATAAAGCCTTTGTGGACCGAAACGTTGCCCGACCCGTTGCCGGCAAACCCGCTCGAGATCGCGGCGCGTTGGTTGGCCGAAGCAGTGACCGATGCGGCACAGCCCAATCCCAACGCCATGGTACTCGCCACGGTGAATGGGCAAGGCCAACCCTCCGCGCGGGTGTTGCTCTGTAAGGAGATCGTCCCCGAAGAGGGCTGCATCGTTTTCTACACGAACTATGAGTCCCATAAGGGACGCGACCTGAAGGCCAATCCGCGTGCCGCCGTGGTTTTTCATTGGGACCATCATCATCGCCAGGTGCGCGCCGAGGGGCACGTCGAACGCGTGCCCGAGAGCGTCAGCGACGCCTATTTCGATTCCCGCCCCTGGCAAAGCCGTCTCGGGGCATGGGCGAGCCGTCAGAGCGAGCCGATCGAGTCGCGCGGCACCATCGGAGAGAACGTCGCCGCGGCGGCACGCCGCTTCGGCATCCCGTATGGCGGCCCCGGCACCCCCGAACCCGAGACGGTCGTGGCGCAGGTGCCGCGCCCCCCTCACTGGGGAGGATTTCGCCTCAAGATCGATGCCGTCGAGCTTTGGGTGGAGGGGGAATTTCGCATTCACGAGCGCGCGCGCTGGACGCGCCTCGAGGGTGGGGGAGGAGCGCCCACTTGGACCGTGCAGCGATTGCAACCGTAGCGGCTCATGGATCTGCTCCGCGGACATCAGGCGACTTGCCCGCATTGCTGGGAGACCATCGAACTCACCCTCGACTTGTCGGTGGAGGAACAGTCCTATATCGAGGACTGTCCGGTGTGCTGCAAACCCATGGCCGTCTCCTACGTCGCCGTCGACGGCGAGGTCGCGGAGCTCAGCGTCGAATCTGCCGATTGAGCCCGCGCCAACGCGCCTCGTGACCCCTACGAGACCCCCGCCGGCGGCCCAACGCACCCCGTGGCGCTCGGTACGCATCGCGATTCTGCTCGCAGTCCTGCTGTTGGTCAGCGTCACCACCTGCGAGGATCGGTTGCGCAGCGTCGCGTGGCGGCAACCGCTGTACGTCGCCATCTACCCCATTGCGGCGGACGACAGCCCGGTGACCCGCGCCTACGTGGCGGGTCTCGATGCGATGCGGTTTCGGCCCATCGACCAATTCTTCGCAACCGAGGCCGCGCGCTATCGACTCGGGCTCGATGAGCCCATCAAGACGCGGCTGCGGCCGAAGCTTCGCGAGCAGCCGCCGGTGCGCTCGCCCGGAGCCTCCCTGCCGGCGACCGCGCTTTGGAGTCTTCGACTGAGATATTGGGCCTGGCGGATGAGCGGGCACGTCAAGGATCCCGAGGATGTTCGCATGTTCGTGCTGTATCACGACCCGGCGCTATCGCCGGTCGTGCCGCACTCGCTCGGCATCGAGAAGGGCCTGATCGGCGTGGTCAACGCATTCGCCGTGCCGGCGATGGACGGCGGCAACAGCATGGTGATCGCACACGAGTTGCTGCACACCCTGGGTGCGACCGACAAGTACGACCCTGTCAACGACGCGCCCGTCTTCCCCGACGGTTATGGCGATCCGCGCCAGTCGCCCCTCTATCCGCAGAAATTCGCCGAGTTGATGGCGGGCCGGCGCATGCTCTCCGCCACCTCGTGGGAACAGCCCTCGGGCCTAGACGAGGTCGTCATCGGGCCCGCGACCGCGATCGAGATTCGTTGGCGAAAATAGGCGGCGGTCAGGGAAACTCCGCGTCTTCGTCGAGAGCCTGCAGCACCAGCGGGTGCATGAAACCATTGGTCGCAAGCACAGTCCTCGATGCGAGCGTCAACGGCGCGCCGTCGAGCTCCGTGAAACGTCCTCCCGCCTCGGTCACGATGGCGGCGCAGGCCGCGATGTCGAGTATGTTCACGTCCGTCTCCACCACCGCGTCGATCTTGCCCGCGGCGAGCAGATGATAGTGCAGAAAATCACCGTAACCTCGGATGCGATTGACCGCGGCCACCAGCCGGCCGTAGCGCGGCCATTGGCGGCCGGATGCCAGTGACTTCAGATTGCCGGCTGAGAGCGCCGCGGCGCCGAGGGCGGCGGTTCGGCTAACGGATATCCGCGTGCCGTCGAGATGGGCTCCGCCGCCGCGTTCAGCGTAGGCCAGTTCTCCGTACGCGGGCGCCCTCGAGACGCCCAGCACGATCTCGCCGGCTCGCATCAGGGCGATCTGAGTCGAGAAGAAAGGATACTCGCGCACGAATGCCTTGGTGCCATCGATCGGGTCGACCAGCCAGAGGTTCTCCGCGCCGGCATCCCGCGCGCCCGTTTCCTCGCCGTAAAAGCCGTAGGAGGGAAATCGGGATTCAAGGATCTCTCGGATCGCGATCTCGCAGCGCACGTCGGCCTCGGTCACCGGGGATTTGTCTTCCTTGATGCGAACCTCGAGGTTGTGCCGGTACAGCGACAGGGCGATTTTCGAGGCTTCTTCCGACGCATCTATCGCCGCCTTCAGTTCCAGCGAGGGACTCATGTGACGCGGATCTCCTCCGGGGAAAGTGGTGGCAATTCTAGGCAGTTTTGGCGCAAGCGAGGCGCCGATTTTTGCAGTCCCGCCGTTATGCTACCGTCGCAGTGCGAATCACCGCGGAAGAGCACGGCATCATGGGCAACCGACTGAGCAAGATCTATACCCGCACGGGCGACGATGGAACCACCGGATTGGGGGATGGCGCGCGCGTATCGAAGGAGAGTCTGCGCGTGGAGGCATACGGGAGCGTCGACGAAGCCAACAGCGCGATCGGGCTCGTGCTCGCGGTTCCCACGCTTCCCGATGCGATCAGGACCTGCCTCACCGAGGTGCAACACGATCTGTTCGACTTGGGCGGCGAGCTCTGCATCCCCGGGCATCGCATGATCGTGCCGGCCTATGTGGAGCGGCTGGAACGCGAGCTCGACGGCTTCAACGAGCCGCTTCCCGCCCTCAAGGATTTCATTTTACCCGGGGGCGGCCCGGCCGCGGCCGCCTGTCACATGGCTCGGACCATCTGCCGCCGCGCGGAGCGCCGCTGCTGGTCGCTCGCCCGCGTCGAGTCAATCGCCCCCGATGCGCTCAAGTATCTGAACCGTTTGTCGGATCTTCTGTTCGTCATCGCCCGGGTGCTGGCGCGAAATGAATCGGGCAGCGAGGTGTTGTGGCGGCGCCGCTAGCACGGCGCATCCCGGCCCTCGTTTCTCCTACGGAGTCGCGCGCGCTCCGCCTACAGCGCGCCGGTCGGTTGCTTCGTAGGATCGCGCTTGTCTCCCTAAGAATATGTGTCCTACGCCCCAATGGCCCCTCCCAGCCGCCGCGACGTTTTACTAGGCACGGCTTTCGTGCTCATCGGGGATGCGGCCTCCAAAGCCGGCGTGGTGCGCGGCCAGCTTCCGTGGCATGCGAATGCGGGATCGCCTCCGCAGCCGATCACCCAATCAGGCTGGCTCTTTTTCACAGCGGACGAGGCAGCCGCCGTCGAGGCCATTGCCGACCGCATCATTCCTCCGGATCCGAACACGCCCGGCGGAAAGGACGCAGGCTGCGCCGTCTATATTGATCGGCAGCTGATCGGCTCTTTCGGCACCAGCGCGGATCTCTATACAAGGGCCCCGTTCGTCACGGGTACCCAGCAACAGGGCCCCCAATCGCCGGATCCGCCGGCCGTGGCCTACCGTAAATCGCTCGCCGCGCTCGATCGCTATTGTCGCGCGCAGGAAGGCAAGCCCTTCGCGGAGCTGCCTGCCGGGCGGCAGGATCAGCTGCTGAGCGGCCTGGAGGCGGGCAGCGTGCAACTCGAGGGAAGCGACGGCAAAGCCTTCTTCGGCATGCTGCTCAAGAACATGCAGGAGGGCTTCTTCGCCGATCCGATCTACGGCGGTAACAAGGACATGTGCGGCTGGAAAATGATCGGCTATCCGGGAGCACATTACGATTACCGCGATTGGATCGGGCGGCACAACGAACGATATCCGCACGCCCCAGTAAGCATTGCCGGCCGCCCCGATTGGACGCCGAAACAAGCATGAGCGTATGACCACGAAGCTGCCCGCGAAGGATGTCGTCATCATCGGGCTCGGCTGGACGGGCTCGATCCTCGCGCACGAGCTGACCGAGGCCGGGCTCGACGTCATCGCCATTGAACGCGGACCTTGGCGCAATACCGCGACCAACTTCGCGCCCAACTACGCGCAGGACGAGCTGCGTTATCGCATTCGCCACGAGCTCTTTTTGCAGCCCGCCCAAACCACCTTCACCTTCCGCAATAAAATGGATCAGAACGCGCTGCCCATTCGCAGCTGGGGCGCGTTCATGCCGCCGAACGGCGTCGGCGGCGGCGGCGTGCACTGGAATGCGGAGACATGGCGGTTCTTGCCTTCGGATTTCGTGCTGCGAACGCATTTGACGCAGCGTTATGGCGCAAAATTCCTGCCCCAGGACATGAGCATCCAGGATTGGGGGGTCAGCTACGACGATCTCGAGCCGCACTACGACCGGTTCGAGTATCTGTGCGGCACCTCCGGAACCGCGGGCAACCTGAACGGCCAGATCCAACCGGGCGGCAATCCCTTCGAGGGCCCGCGCTCACGCCCCTATCCCACGCCGGCTCAGCAGCAGCCATTCAGTCACGCGCTGTTCGGCAAGGCGGCGGCGGAACTGGGCTACAAGCCCTTTCCTCAACCCTCCGGAAACTTGTCGCAGGCCTACACCAATCCGCTGAACGTGCGCATGGGGCCTTGCACCTATTGCGGCTTTTGCGAGTGGTTCGGCTGCGGCAATTATTCCAAGGCGAGTCCCCAGACGACGCTCCTGCCGGTGCTGATGCGCAAGGCGAATTTCGAGGCGCGGGATTTGTGCGAGGTGACCCGCATCAACACCGATTCGACCGGCAAGCGGGCAACGGGGGTTACGTTCGTCGACGCGAGCGGCAACGAATACGAGCAGCCGGCCGACCTCGTGATCTTGAGCGCTTTCACGATATTCAACGTGCAGCTGCTGCTCTTGTCGAAGATCGGAACTCCTTATGACCCGCTTTCCAACAAGGGAGTGGTCGGCCGCAATTTCACCCATCAGACCATCTCAGACGTGGAAAGCTTCTTCGACAAATCCAAGTTCAACTTCAACCCCTTCATTGCCTCCGGTGCGATCGGCATGTGCATCGATGAGTTCAACGGCGATAATTTCGATCACGGTCCCCACGGCTTCGTCGGCGGCGGCTACATGGGCCAGGTCCAGACCGGCGGCCGCCCCATTCAGACCACGCCGGTTCCCCCGGGAACGCCGCGATGGGGTGCGAAATGGAAGGACGCCGTCCGTGACAACTATCTCAGTGCGCTCAAGCCCGGCACGGGCGTGCACGGCAGCATGTACAGCTACCGCGATGTCTACATGGACCTCGATCCGACTTACCGCGACCGCTTCAATCGGCCGCTCGCCCGGATCACCATGGATTTCCATGATAACGAGATCAAGCAGAATGCGTTTCTGACCGACAAGTTCGCTGAAGTATTCCATGCGATGGGCGCGCAGCAGGTGCACAAGATTTATCGCAAGGCACCGTACGACGTGACCGAATATCAGACCACCCACTTGTGCGGTGGGGCGATCATGGGAACCGATCCCAAGACCAGTGCGGTCAACCGGTACTCTCAAAGCTGGGACGTTCCCAATCTGTTCGTGATGGGAGCGAGCAACTTTCCGCAAAACGCCGGCTACAACCCCACCGGCACGCTGGCCGCGCTCGCGTTCTGGTCGGCTCAAGCCATCCGCAGCCGTTATCTCAAGAATCCCGGGCCGCTGGTGCATGCATGAGCACGAGCGCCGCGCGCGTCTCGCTCGTGGCCTTACTGGCGTGGCTCATGCTTTCCAGCTCCGCCCGGGTGCAGGGTGCGACATTCGGCGCCTCCGATCGGCAGGACTTCGCGCAAATCGAGCGCGGACGCTATCTCACACGAGTCGCGGATTGCGTGGCATGCCATGCGGGCGCAGATGGCACGCCTTTCGCGGGCGGCCGGCCGATCGAGACACCCTTCGGGATGCTCCGGGCTTCCAATATCACCCCCGACGGCGCCACGGGTATCGGCACCTGGAGCGATGCGCAGTTCGACGCGGCGATTCGAGGGGGACGCATGCCGGACGGCAGCCGGGTGTACCCCGCGATGCCCTATCCGTACTACACCAAGATGTCGCGCAATGATGTGCTGGCGATACGCGCTTATCTCAATACCGTTCCGCCCGCGCATCACGAGGTGATGTCCAATCAGCTGCCGTTTCCCTACAAGATGCGGTCGCTCATGGCTGTCTGGGACGCCCTGTACTTCAAGGAGGGAGAGTTCCGCGAGGATGCCTCGAAGTCGCCCGAGTGGAATCGCGGCGCTTATCTGGTCGAAGGTCCCGGACATTGCGGCGCGTGCCATACGCCAAAAACCTCGCTCGGGGGAGACGAGCTGAAACACGCCTATCAGGGATATGCCTTGCAAGGCTGGTTTGCTCCGGACATTACCGACAGCGAGGATGTGGGCCTCGGCCGCTGGTCGCCCACTGATATAGTGGAGTATCTGAAGGGAGGTCATAATAAATATTCGGCGGCCTCGGGCCCGATGGGCGAGGAAGTCGTGGACTCGAGCTCGCGGTGGACGGAGGCGGACCTTCAGGCCATTGCGGAATATCTCAAGGGGCTCCCCGCACAACGCGAAGCTTCGCGTCCGCTGGCCGGCGGCGATCCGGTCATGACGGCGGGCGCGGCCATCTACTGGGACGCGTGCTCGGCCTGTCACAAGGCCGACGGCTCAGGCGTCCCCTATCTGTTTCCGGATATTGCGCACGCACCTTCCGTTGCCTCGCGCGAGCCCACCACGCTCATCCGAGTGGTGCTGCAGGGAGCCGAAACGGCCGCCACCGACGAGGAGCCGACCGGCCCGCAGATGCCCGCATTCGGTTGGCAGTTGACCGACGCGCAGGTCGCGGCAGTGGTCACTTACATCCGCAACAGCTGGAGCCACGCTGCGCCGCCGGTCAGCGAGCGCGAGGTACGCGCTGCACGCACGTCGCTGGCGCTGGATCGCTAAGACCTCAAGCGGCTTCAAGTAGAATGACCCCCGAATCGCTGCGGGGCAGTAACGAACCCATGGGAGAGGCTTGAGCATCCATTTCAATTGCACTCGATGCGGGAAGTGTTGTCGGGACTTGAAAATTCCGCTGACCGTCGCAGAAGCGATGGCCTGGCTTGACCGCGGTCACCAGGTTCAATTGATCTGCGAGGCGTCGCCGTGGCCTGCGCGGTTGACCGACCAGGATCCGCGAGCGGCCCACTTCGAGCGCAGGTCGTTCGCCGTAATGAGCGGCTCCATGCCGGCACGCGTCATCGCCATGTTGGTTGCGGATGTCACAGGGCCTTGTCCGAATCTTTTGGCCGATTTTCGTTGCGGGATATATCGCGAGCGCCCGCTCGTGTGCCGGATCTATCCGGCCGAAGTCAATCCGTTGATCGAGTTGAACCCTGAAACGAAGCTCTGTCCGCCCGAAGCCTGGGCCGCAGATCGACCGCTCCTGCAGGGCAGCGACGGCGCGTTGAGCAGCGTGACGCAGCAAGATATCCGCGGATTGCGAGCTGCGGACGCGCTCGATGCGGGCGCGAAGATCCGCTTGTGCGCTGCCCTGCAGGTGGCCGATGCGGGCTTGGTACACGAGTCGGTTGTGGTGTACTCGCCCCCGCGGCAGACGCTCCGATCGGCGCTCGCCATTGCCACCGCAGCCGAAGGCGACCCAGATGTCCCGACGCCGTGGCGCTTCGTATCGGATCGGCCCGAAACGATCAGGGACCTGACAGCGAACGGCGCAATCGCCCGGCATGTCAGCGACACTGCAGGAGGCTCTTTCCAGCATCTGAACTTCACGCGCCAGGCCCTATTTCGCTCCTACCCCGGGTCGGGCTGACCTCGCACTCAATAAACCTCGCGCTGATGGATGCGCGAGGCGGAACCGGGGAACAGGCCGAACGTGGCCATGCCGTAGGGAGCGGCGGTCACGCCCGACCCCACCGACCACAGATACTGCAGGTAGGAAGGCGACGCGGCAGTCACGGTCACGGCGCCGTTGTTGCCGCTTCCGGGTGCCGCGAGGATGAGATTAAAGTTGCCGGCGGACGCGGTCGGATTGTAGCGCGAGCCTGACGCTGCGGCGCAGCCGACACCGGAAGCGCCGGGACTGCCGCTGTCGCGGACGCAGAGTTTGCCCGCACTCAGATTTAATTGGTAACTCGTGAAGGCCAGTACGGGCGCCACGGTGCAGCTATCCGCGGTATTCGTCGTGAAGCCCGCGGCCGAGTTGACATAGAACTGGGTGGTGAGCGACATCGGCAGGTCGAGAAGCTCGGAACCCAAGCTGTCGCGTAGGGCGAGCCTGCCGTAATACTGGTTGGCGCCGGTGCTGAACGAAATGCCGCTGCCCGCGCCGAAGGTCACGGGATTGGGTGCGGTCACGCCATCCAAGTCGATGACATTTTCCGACAACGCGATGTTTGCGCTGAACGGTGGGATCGCGCTGCCGCGCGCGAAGCTCAAGCCGCTGCCGGCGCCGAAGGTGAGGGTGACCTGGCCGGTACCCAGATCGGCGATCGCGGGGTCGGCCGAGGTGGGCGGCAGGCCGGTGAGCATCAGTGCCGGGCTCACCGGCGTGGGTGTGTAGGTTCGTCCGGTCAGTGAGCTATTCGCCAGGCGCATCAGCGGACCGGTGTAGTTCTGAGTCGTGGCGCCGCCCAGCGCCTGCGCCGTGGCGGTAATGACGGGGGCGACCATGTAAGTGAAGGGCTGACCCACATAGGTGAAGCTGCCCGCGCTGCACGCGGTTCCGAACACCGGAGTATTGAGGGCGACGGCAAAATTGTTCGGCACGAAGCGGCCGACATTGCCCGAGGTCGTGCCGGTGACCGTGCCGCTGCCGAGATAGCTGGTCACGGCAGGCGTCAAGGTGATCACGCCAACTTCGGTCCAGCTGAACGTGGGTCCGGTGGAGCTGCCGCTCGAGTAGGTGCCGAACGCACCGCTGATCGCGGGATTGTGGCCGCTGGCCGGAAGCACGAGATTCGGCGTGAGCACGACGCTGGCGGGCGAGATCTCCTGACCAAAGTTAGGTGTGGCGTTGCCCTGATAATTGCTCGCGGTCACGGTGGCGGTAAAGGGCTGGCCCGCGCCGATGAACGCCGCGCCCGAGGCCGTGCTCGCGCCGGGATTCGCGATGCCGCTGCTGGTGCTCTTGATGTTGGAGAGCTTCAGCGAGTACGGCTGCACCACGAATTGGCCGGCTCCCGTCATGGTGTTGCCTGAGGCGGCGCCGCTTCCCAACGGAATGAAATACTTCGCGGCCAGGGTGATCTGTCCCGCATCCGTGTAGGCGAGCGCAAAGGGAGCCTCGGCGTTTGCCGTGCTGAATTTGAGCGCAACGGTGGTGTAGCTGGTCAGACCCGAGGCCGGATTGGAGGCAAGATTCGCGGTCACACCGTTATTGGTGAGCGAGAGAGTCTGCCCCGCGACGCACGCCGTCGGATTGTTGCACTGATATGCCAGGCCGACGTTGACGGTGGCTCCGCTCGCGAACACCGCGGTGCAGGCACCGGTGGAGGTATTGGTCTGCACGGCCTGCAGCGCGAGAGCTTGGGTCGAGGTCACGCCGGACGTTTGGGTTGCGATCGTGGTACCCACATTGGCTCCGTTCGTGATCCGAAATCCCGAGGCCGCGAACGTGAGCGGGCTGTCTTCTGAAGCCATCGCGGTGCCGGACTTGGCCGTCACGGTGCCGTCCGTCACATTGATCGTCACGGTCTCCGGATAAGTGTCCCGCAGCGCAAACACCGCCGTGCCATCATCGCCCACCGCATACGTGTAGCTTGCCGTACCGCCGTTGGAGGCACCGGCCGTGAACGTCCCTTTGCCGCTCGTGAGCGTCCAATCACCGTGGCCGGTGCTGGTGCTCAGGGCAATGGTGTCGGTAGTCGCGAGCGCCGAATGGGTACTCGTGTGGGCCGTGACCGTCACGGCGGCGGGAGCGCAATTGACCGCGGTACCGGGCGTGGACACGTCGTAGTGGTTCGGCGTGCCATTGGAGGGACCGAACGTGGCAATCACGGCCGCCCATTGCGTCATGGCCGGATTGACCGTCCAGGTGTTGCTTTGAACCGCTTCGGTGGACGCAATTTCGACCGCCCCGGCCCCGGCAGTGTCGCCGGAATTGTTGTTGTCATAAGCCACGATGGTGAAGCCGGAGCTTGCGGAGATTGAGCTGAAGTCGTCAGCCGGATTCTCGATGCCCAACACCGACACCACGAGCTCATTGGGATACTTCGTGGCTGCAGCAGTCGCGACCGTGGCGTTTGCGGTAACGCCGGTCAACGCGTTCGCCTGATCGACCGCGCCTATTCCGGAGTACTCCAGCGCGACCGCCTCGATTTGCGACGCACCGTCGTTGTTTGGCAAAGCGATGGTCAGCGCCGCGCCGCTCGTCGTCGCCGTGATGGGCGCGGCATACACCGAAGCGGTTTCATACCAGTTGTCGCCTGAATCGTAGAACTGCGCTTGCGACACTTCCGTGTAGGTATTACCGGCGTTGTCGGAGACCTTGAGGGTGGCTTTGGTGGTCTCTGTCCAGGTCCAGACCAGAAGAATCAAAGTGTTGCCGACCGTCGGTCGGGAAGCGAATCCCGGGGAGGTGACGCTCGTGCCGGCGGTGGTTCCGAACAGACCGGTCGTTTGAACGGATGCGATTTGCGCACGCGCTGGCGTCGTGCAAAGCAACAGAACGACTGGTAATGTCCGCCCAAGCAAAGACAATACCGGGCCGATCCCTCGCGGAACTATGCTAGTGAGCATAATGGCGCACCTAAGCCGCCCCCGCGTCCCGCTGCCGCCGCGACAGCAGCCAATCGGCTTGCCAGCGCTCCAGATCCGCGATCGGCAGCGGGCGGCAGAACAAAAAGCCCTGCACCTGCGTCGCATCCCGGTCCTTGAGGTATTGCCATTGAGCCTCGGTCTCCACGCCCTCGGCAACGGTCGCGAGCCCGAGGCTCTTCGACATGGCGATGATGGCGTCGACCAGCGGCGCATTGCCCGCACGTCTCGACGTGATGTCGCGCACGAAGACGCGATCGATCTTTAAGGTATCGACTGGGAAATGCCTCAGATAGGACATCGAACTGTAGCCGGTTCCGAAATCGTCCAGCGCCGTGGTCACGCCGAGCTCCTTCAAGGCGTTGACCGCCTTGCTGACCGCCGTCGAATATTCGATGAGCGCGCCCTCGGTGAATTCGAGCTCGATCATGCGCGGGTCGATGCCGGCCGCGCCGATGGCGTCAGCCACGCGGCGCACCAGGCTTCCGTCGCGGAACTGCACGCCGGACACGTTCACGGCCACCTGCCAGACGTTCGCGCCGGCATCGCGCCACCGCCGCACCTGCGCGCAGGCTTCGCGCAGCACCCAATCGCCGATCTCCACGATCAGGCCGCTCTGCTCGGCCAGCGGTATGAACTCATCCGGAGGAACCATGCCCCGCTGCGGATGCGACCAACGCAACAGCGCCTCGACGGCCTCGACGTTGAGATCCTTGAGGGACAGGCGCGGCTGAAAGCTCAACGAGAGTTCGCGGCGTTCCACGGCTTTGCGCAAATCTGCCTCGAGCGACATCCGCTTCGCCGCCCGCGTACTGATCGACTTCTTGAAGAACTCCATGCCGCTGCGATGCGCCTTCTGCGCGTGGTGCATTGCCGCGTCCGCGTTGTTGATCAGCATCTCCGCGCCGCAGGCATCGAGCGGAAAGATGCTGATCCCGATGGCGGCCGACAGCGGCACCTCCTGTTCGCCGATCATGAACGGCCGTGCCAGCGCCCCCTGCACTCGGCGCGCGACCAGTTCGGCGCCGTCCACGGTCGCGACGCCCGGCAACACCAGACCGAATTCATCGCCGCCGGTGCGCGCGACCCAATCCTTGATGACGTTTTCCGGGGTAACGTCGTCCAATGCAGGACCGGCGCGCTCGCAATCGCGCAGACAATGCTGCAAGCGGTTCGCGACCTCCTTCAATAGCACATCGCCCACCGCCGGACCCTGGGTGTCGTTGATGCGCGAGAAGTCATCCACGTCCATCATCAACACGGCGACGCCGCGCTTGCCGCGCCCGGCCCAGGCGACCTGCTCATCCAAAATCTGCCGCAGACGCTGACGATTGGGCAGCGCCGTCAAGGCGTCGTAATAGGCGAGGTAGCTGACCCGCGCCTCGCTCGCGAGCAGCTGGTCCTGGGTCCTTTTCGCGCGCACCAAGAACTTCACTCTCTGTGCGAGCAGCATCGGGTTGATGCCTTTCGACGAAAAGTCCGTGGCGCCGGCGGTGTAGGCGCGCTTGACCGACTCCATATCGTCCAGGCTGGTCTGGATCAGGATCGGCACGTGGCGGCAATTGGGCAGCGCCCGCAGGGCAATACAGGCCTCGAACCCGCTCATTCCGGGCATGACCACGTCCAGGATGACGCAGTCCGAAGGCTGGGCGCGGAAGGCGGCCAGCGCGCTCGGTCCATCCGCCACGGCCGTGACGCGAAAGCCGGCCATTTCCAAGGCCGTGCTCAACAGGAGCCGAGCACCCGGGTCATCGTCGACCACCAAGATCGTTGCCGCCTGATCCAATTCCACCAAGTTATCCATCGTGCCGTCCATCATGCCGCCGTGGCCGACTGTTCCAGCTTGAGCGCATCGCAAAAGTTGCGATATTCGGCGCGGATGCCCTGCAACCGCAGTGCCGACTCCTCGACCTGTCCGCCGCTTACCATCGCTTCACACTCCTTCAAGAGCGCCGCGAGCCGCGTGCCGCCCAGATTCGCGGTGCTCGACTTGAGCGTATGAATCGCTTCCGCAAGTTCCGTTTTCTGCCGGTTGCGAGCCGCCGTCTCGATCGCGCCGATCAGCGAAGGCGAATGCTGTATGTAGAGCTCGATGAGCGAGTTCAGCAGGGACGGCCGGCCAAGAGAGGAGATGTCGCGCAACACGCCCGCATCGACAAGCGGCGTCGCGAAACCATTGCCGGCCGGCGCCGCGGCCGGGGCCGGGCCCGGGGCCGCCTCGCCACGTTCCGCGCTCGCACCCGCCGGAGCCCACTTCTTGAGCATGGTCGCAAGCTCGAGTTGAGTGAATGGTTTGGTGAGGAAATCATCCATGCCCGCCGCCAGGCAGCGTTCGCGATTCCCCTCCATGGCATTCGCGGTGAGCGCGATGATGGCGAGCCGAGCGCCGCCCGTCTTGGCCTCGCGCCGTCTGATTTCCGCGGTTGCGGTCAGGCCGTCCATGACCGGCATCTGACAATCCATGAGGACGGCGGCGTAGCTCGCCTCGCTTACCGCTTCCAGGGCGAGCATTCCGTTGCCCGCCGACTCGGTTCTGTAACCCAGGTTCTCGAGCATGCCGACCGCGACTTCGCGGTTTACCGCATTGTCCTCGACCAGCAGAATGAGGGGTCCTGTGCCGGGAACCGCCGCGCCTTGCCTCGAGTCCGGCGACCACAGGCTGCTCGCCGCCGTGAATGTCGCGGCAGGATCCGCCGCCGGCTCCAACCGCACCTCGAACCAGAAGGTGGAACCGCGATTGAGCGCGCTGTGCACGCCGATTGCGCCGCCCATCAATCCGACCAGCTGTCGGCAAATGGCCAATCCGAGTCCGGTTCCGCCGTATTTGCGCGTGGTGAAGGAATCCGCCTGACTGAACGCGCTGAAGATCTGAGTTTGGGCATCCGGTGAGATTCCGATGCCGGTGTCGGTCACCTCGAATCTCAGCTGCCCTCCCGCATCGACGGCCCGCACCCGCACGGTGACCTCCCCCGACTCGGTGAATTTGATGGCGTTCCCAGCCAGATTGACCAGCACCTGGCGCAAACGCACGGGGTCTCCGCGCACGGCGGCGGGCACCGAGGACTCGATCACGCACTTGAGCTCCAGGCCTTTCGCGCGAGCGCGGACGCCCAGGATCTCGATGGTCTCCTCGATGATCTCGCGCAATCCGAACTCGATGGTCTCTAGCTCGAGCTTGCCGGCTTCGATCTTCGAGAAATCCAGAATATCGTTGATGATCTCGAGCAGCCCCTCGGCCGAACGCGTGATGATCTGCGCGAGTCGCCGCTGGCGCCCAGACAGCTCCGTCCCCTGCAGGAGCTCGGCCATTCCCATCACGCCGTTCATCGGCGTACGGATCTCGTGGCTCATCCTCGCCAGGAACTCGCTCTTGGCGCTGCTAGCCCGTTCCGCGGCCTCCTTCGCACCGGTTGCCTCAGCAATCGCCTGCTGCAGCTCACGGTTGGCGTTGGCGAGATTCACGGTGCGCTCCTCGACCTGCTGCTCCAGGAATTGCCGGTACCGCTCCAGACGCGAATCGCGCTGCCGGATCTGGTTGAGCATCTGGTTGAAGCCATCGATCAAGGCGCCAATCTCGTCCTGCGAGCAGCCTTCCACGCGCAGCGTGTAATCCTCCTCGGAGGACACCCGGCGCATGGTCTGGGCAAGATTGACGATCGGGCCGGATATCTGCTGCTGCAGCCGCGCGGCGAACCAAAATGCGCCGCAGAGCGCCGCCGCGATCGCGGCCGCAGTCATCCAAAGATATCCGGGCCAGTCGTCATAGACGGCGCTCAACGGCGCGACGACGTGGACCCATCCGATGAGCTTGCCATTTTGGGTGGCGGCGACGGTGACGTGAATCCCATCAGCCTTCAGATACAGAATCGGCCGCTGGCCGGGATCGGAGGCTGCGGGAGCCGGCAGTACGGGCGCGGCCTCGCCGCGAACGATCGGCTCGAGCTCGATGTCGGCGGACCCGCGACGATAGCGGGCGAGCTTGCGGCCGTCCGGAAGCGAGATCTCCACGGCGTCCACGAAGCTCTCGTTGCGCAGAGCGCTGAGCGCCTTGAGCGCGGCGTCTCGATCGCCGGCTTCAGCCGCTTCGATGACCTCCACGCCGGAGCCGCCCGCAATCCGCAGGGCGCGGCTCTGCATGTCCTCCCGCATGTGCACGAGGTTGGTCGCGACATGCAAGCCCAATGCGATCGCAAACGCCGTCAGAGCCGGGAAGGTGATCACCAACCGGAGCTTGCGTTCGATCGGGAGGTCCGCGAACCAACGTAACAACGAGGCCTCCGCATGAGGGAACCGCGACGGATGGCCCGTCCATCCCAGGATGTCGGCTTTTGACTCGAATTCTGCTGGCGGGAAAAGTGACTCCGATCACGTTGTGCCCACGCCAGGGGCCAACCGGCGTCGGGCGCCGGGGATCGGATTCGCTCGAGGAGGGCGACTCGCCACGTTATGTCCGATAGGCTTGCCGACAGGCCTGGTCGATGAGCACGCGCGCATGAGGCCAATCGAAACCAGGCCCCGGGTCTGTCTTGCGGCCCGGTGAGATATCGCTATGCCCCACCAACCGCTGCGGCGAGAGGGTGGGATAGGCTGCGCAAAGGGCCGCGACGGCCTCGGCGAGCACCCGATACTGACGGGCATCGTAGGCGGTGGTATCCGTGCCTTCCAGCTCGATGCCGATGGAGAAGTCGTTGCAGGCACTGCGGCCTTCGTAGCTGGACACGCCCGCGTGCCATGCCCGCTCGTTGAAACTCACATATTGAGTCAGCGCACCGTCTCTGCCGATGCATAAATGGGAAGAGACGGTGAACCCGGCAACCTCGGCGAAATAAGGATGCGCATCGGCCGGCAGCCGGTTGGTGAACAGCCGGTCGATCCAGGGGCCGCCGAACTCTCCCGGAGGCAGGCTGATGCCGTGCACGACGATGAGATCCGGCGCAATCCCCGCGGGACGGGCGTCGCGATTCGGCGATGGGACCTGGCGCGCGCCGCTCATCACGCCGCTGCTCGGATCTGCTTGCAAGGATGTCATCGTTTCGGCCGTGGGGACTCCCGGCTCCTAGCATATGCGACAATTCGCGCGATATGAAACGCCCCGCCCGCCCCGAGCTTGCCCGCCCCGCATGCGGTTGAACCGTGTTTACGTGAATGCGCCCTTGAGCGCGGGAAGCGTGATCGAGCTGCCGGCGCCGGCCGCGCAGCATCTCGCCAAGGTGTTGCGCGCGCGAATCGGCGACGAGATCGTGCTGTTCGCCGGCGATGGGCACGAGTTCGCCGCAGCCGTCGAGAGCATCCGCGGCGCGCGCGTGACCGCTTCGGTGGGCGAGGCGCATCCGATCGACCGCGAGTCGCCGCTGGCCGTCACGCTGATACAGTGCATCGCGCGCGGCGACCGGATGGATGTCATCGTGCAAAAGGCGACCGAGCTCGGCGTCTCGCGTATCGTGCCGGTGATCAGCCGGCGCAGCGTCGTGCGTCTCGACGCCGCTCAGGCCGCGTCCAAGGCGGAGCACTGGCGCGGCATCGCCGTCGCTGCGTGTGAGCAATGTGGACGCAACCGTCTGCCGGTGATCGAGGCGCCGCGGCCCCTGATGCATCATTTGGGCGACGCGGCGGCGGGCGGCGCTCGTCTGATCCTCGAGCCCGGCGCGGCCGGCTTGGATCCCGCGGTGCAGATCGGCGCAACGGTCGAGATGGCCGTCGGTCCGGAAGGAGGCTTCGATGCCGAGGAGTTCGAGGCGTTCCGGATCTCGGGATTCACCCCCATAGCGCTCGGGCCGCGCGTGCTTCGCACCGAGACCGCGGCCATCGCCGGGATTGCATGGCTGCAGAGCCGCTTCGGCGATCTGGCGGTTCTGCCACGAGCACCGCAGAGCCGATGAGGCCGGGCGGCTACCGGGCCCTGTTCCCGTCGACGAATCCTTTCGTGGACAAAAGCACGGTGATTTCCGCGACAGGTAGCGGCTTGCTGATCAGGTAGCCCTGCATCTGGTCACACCGCAGCAAGCGCAGGATCTTGGCTTGCTCTTCGGATTCGACGCCCTCGGCAGTGACCTTGAGCTTGAGGGAATGCGCCAGCGTGATGATGGTGGATACGAGCGTCGTGACGCCCGGATCTTCCAGCATGGAGGCGGTGAAGGTTCGATCGATTTTCAGGCTGTCGACCGGCATCTTGGCCAGATAGCCGAGCGAGGAGTATCCCGTCCCAAAATCGTCGATGGCGATCTCAACGCCCAGGTTGCGAACAGCACGAAGCTTCGCCATGTTGGCCTCGACGTTCTCGACGAACAGGCTTTCGGTCACTTCGATGTCCATGCCGGCGCCCGAGGCCTCGAATATCATGGCATTGCGAGTCGCGCGCTTCAGTGCGCTGCGCACGCAGTCGAGGAAATCGGGCCGCCTCAGCTGGACAGAGGACACGTTCACCGCGATGCGCGGAGCGGGCAATCCTTGTTCCAACCAGGCGCAGCGGTCGACACAGGCCTGATGCAGCACCCAGGTGCCCACGTCGATGATCAACCCGGTTTCTTCCATGATCGGAATGAACTTCACCGGCGAGACGAGTCCCAACTCCGGGCTCTGCCAGCGGATGAGCGCCTCGAGCCCCTCCAGCTTGCGCGTCTCCAGGTCGACCTTGGGCTGGTAGTGCAGCACGAACTCTTCGTTCGCGAGCGCCCGCCGAAGTCTTGTCTCCATCGACAACCGCTCGGTGATCCGATCGCCGATCTCCTGGGTGAAGAATACGGTGCGATCACCGGGAGAACTGGCACGCTTCAGCGCCGCCTCCGCATTCCGCAGCAACGTTTCAGCATCGCCCCCGTCGTGAGGGTAGATGGCGATGCCGGCCCGGGCGGTCAACGCAACCTCGTGCCCGGCCACCTCTATGGGCTCCCCCAGCCAGGCACGGTATTGCTCGTCGAGAATTCCTGCCAAGGCGTCGGCTTCGCCGGTGAACGGCAGGACCGAGGCAAATTGGCCCGGGCTGATGCGCGCGGCTGAGTTTCGATCCCCGATGCAGCTGACGAGTCGATCCGCGATCTCCTTCAGCGCCGCGTCCCCATGGCTTCTGCCGAAGCTCTCATTGATGATGTCGAAGCGCTCAGGATCGAGCACGACCACCGCGAACTTGCCCTCGTTGCGTCTCGCCGCACCGACCTGCTGGGTAAGGCGTTCCAGAAAAAGGGTCCGGTTGGCGAGTCCCGTCAAGGAATCATAGTAAGCGAGGTAGTTGAGCTTCTCGGCTTTCTCGAGATAGTCGAGCGCGAACGAGATGTCGCCGGCGAGCTCGATCAGCAGCCGCATTTCGGTTTCGTCGAACGACTCGCATTCGTCGGTCGACAGCACCAGGCAACCGACCGCGTTACCGCGAATCGACAGGGGCAGAGTGACCACGGAACGCATCCCATGCGCGACCATGCCGCGCTGGTAATCGGACAAGGCGGGCGCCGCGTGCAGATCGTTGCACACCCACGGCTCGCCCTGCCGGATCGCCCGCACGGCCTCGGCCTCGATGCACAAGGACACGCTGTCGCGCAGCAGATTGCCGGCGTCCCCTTGGCCTGCCCAGGCGAGCGGCAGGAGCCGGTCTTCAGCTTCCTCGAACCAGCCGATCCAGGCGAGCCGGAAATGCCCCTGTTCGACCGCCAGCCGGCACGATTCCGTGAACAGCTCGGCCTGCGTTTGGGCCCGCACGATCAACGTATTGATGCCGCTGAGCACGGAGTAGACCCGATTCAAATGTTGGATCTTCGTCTCGGCCAGCTTGCGGTCGGTGATATCGGTGGCAACACCGACGATGCGGTAAGGCCGCCCCTGGTCATCGTACAGCGGGAAATATCGCATCAGGATCCAACGCACAGCACCTGCCGGCCTCACGATCCTGAATTCGAACTCGTCGTTGATAGGCTGTCCCGCATAGCTCGCCAGACGCTCGAGAATGCGGTCGAAGTCGTCGGCGTGTATCGAGGTGGTCCAGTCCATCGCATTCGCCAAATCGGGCGGACGCCCCCAGATATGCTCGAAGGCGGGACTTTGATAAATCAACTCGCGGAAGTCGGGGGACAAGATGAAGAACACATCCTGGATGTTCTCCGCGAGCTGCCTGAACCGCTCCTCGCTGCGCCGCAGGTTTGCGGCGAAGCGCTCGCGCTCGTCTATCTCCACCTGCAGCTGCGCCGCGTGCAGCTGCAGGTCCATGTAGAGACTGCCATTCTCGTAGATGCGCCCGGCTTGGCCGGCCAATATTCCGAGGATCCGCTCATCGTCGTGCGAGAACTCATCGGCCCCCAGCTTCTCGCCCAGGCACAGCCAGCCATAAGTCCGCGCCAACGAGTTGACGGGCACGGCCAAGTACGACCGTGACACCGGATATCCATCCGGAAACACCGGCATGGATGGCTCGTTCGGCGGTGAGCGGACACGCCAGGCACTCCTTTGGGCATACACACGGCCGAGCGGGCCCACGTCGATCCACGGCATGGGAAGCGGCGCTCCTCCCTCGGCCGGCTCGAGGCCGCTGGTGGCGCAAAAGGGCGATTTCGCGAACTTTTCGTTGACGACCAGAACGGCATATCGAGCGCCGAGCAGTTCCCGCGCGCCGTTGCAGACTTTCTCGAGCATCACGCGGGGATCCCGCTCGGACGCCATCTGCAGGTTGAGCTCGGTCAGGGCCCGGAGCTTCGAGTTCGTGGCCGACAGCTCCGCCGCCCTCTCGGCAAGATTGGACTCGAGCTGCGCGGCGCGTTCCCGCGCCTCGTCCAGTTCGCGCCGATAGAGCGCGACCTCGATCATGCTGCGAAGCTCCGCGGACTTGACCGGCTTCAGCAGGTAGCCATAGGGCTCCGTCTTCTTCGCCCGCTGAATCGTCGCATCATCCGCGTGGGCGGTGAGGTATATAACCGCCGAACGGCACTTCTGCTTGAGGATCGCCGCAGTTTTTATTCCATCGCTGTGGCCTTTGAGGCGGATATCCATGAGCACCAGATCGGGGCATCGCTCGGACGCGCGCGCAATCGCCTCCTCCGCACTCGCGGCAACCGCATAGGCGTCGTACCCCATGTCGCGCAAGGTCTGCTGCAGATCCTTCGCGACAATGGTCTCATCCTCGACCACCAGGATGCCCGGCAGGGCCGGCATATCACGCGGCATGATTTCTTGCATCTGGAGGCATTGGTATCTCAACGATCATCGAGGTCCCGTTCGGCTCCGAACGCCGCACTGTGAGGTCTCCGCCGAGCGCGGCAATTCGCTCGCGCAGCGCCAACAGGCCGAGCGAACGCGGCTTGGTGGCGACTCCTTCGCCTATTCCCACGCCATCGTCCGTGATCTCCATCGCGACTCGATCGCCGTCCGTTCGCAGGATGATGTCGACGCTCGTCGCGCCCGCGTGCCGCGCGACGTTGGTCAGGGCTTCCTGCGCCGCGCGAAACAGCAGCAACTGAATCGATTCCGCCAGCGGTGGAAATGGGGTCGTCTGGATGACGTTGATCCTGAGGTTGGATCGTTCTTCGAAATGTCTCGCGTGCTCCGCGATCACGTTGAACACGGATGAATAGGCGAGCGCCACCGGGCGCAGATCGTTCGCCATCTGTCGAATGCTCTCCATGCATTTGCTGACCGTCAGGTTGATCTCCTCGAATATCTCCTTCGCGCCGCGCCGTTTCACAAACGCCTGCAGGCGCCGCAGATCGAGCTTCAGTGCAAATAGCTCCTGGGCGATTCCGTCGTGCAACAGCACCGCCACGCCGCGCCGCTCTTCCTCACGCACCGCGGCGAGCCGCTCCGCCAGCGCTCGACTGCGCTCCTGCGCCTCACGCAAGGCCAGATCCAAGTGCCGCCGATGCAGCACGATTTCGAGCATGCTGCCGAGCTCCGCGAGCTTGACGGGTTTGACGAGATATCCATGCGGATCCGTGCTCTTGGCCCGATGGACCGTGTTCGCATCGGCATGGGAGGTGAGATAGATGATGCTCATCGAGAACTTTTTTCTCAGCATATCGGCGGCCTGAACGCCGTCGCTCGATCCTTTGATTCTGATATCCATCAGCACGACGTCCGGGCACTTGGCCCGCGCACAAGCAAGTGCCTCTTCCGCCGAGGCGGCGATGGCAAACGCGTCGTAACCCATCTCGTTCAACGACGCCTGGAGGTCGCGTGCAACGATCTTCTCGTCCTCGACGATGAGAACTTTAGGCGGTACTCGGGTGGCCATTTGAATCTCCGGACGGGAACGTGATGCGAAATGCGGCGCCCGGCGGGGCGTCGATCTCCAGTCGCCCATCGAGCTGCTCTGCCAATGTCACGACCAGCTGCATCCCCAGCGAGCTCGATCTCGCGGGATCGAAACCGGTTGCAACGCCGACACCGTCGTCGCTGACGCAAAGAAGAATGCGTGCTTCGGGAAGCTGCCGCAGCTCGATGCGAATTGCACCGGCCCCTTTGGGAAACGCGTGCTTGAGCGCGTTCGAGATCAGCTCGTTCAATATGAGCGCACAGGGGATCGCCTTGTCGACACCCAGCGATATATCTTGCATTTCGTAATGGACGGTCACCTCGTCGGGCGAGAGCCCGGAGGCGCTCAACACCCGGGTGGTGAGCTCCTTGGCGTACTTGCAGAAGGGTACGTTCGAGTAGTCCTTGGACTGATACAGCATTTCGTGGATTTGCGCCATTGTTTCCACGCGGGATCGACATTGCTGCAGCGCTGCCCGCGTGCTGCTGTCGCTCAGCGTCCGCACTTGCATGTTGATCAGGCTCGAGATCACCTGCAGGTTGTTCTTCACCCGATGGTGGATTTCCTGCAGCAAGGCGTCGCGCTCCCGGAGCTCCGAATTGCGCGCGAGGATGCGTTCTTGGAGCTCGGCGTTGAGACTGCGGAGCTGCTCGACATATTGTTTGCGCTCGGTGATGTCCCGCATGATCTTCGATGCGCCGACGATGGCGCCGACCCGGTCGCGAATCGGCGATATGGTCAGCGACACATCCACGAGCGTGCCGTCTTTCCGGCGCCTGACGGTTTCGAAATGGGCGACGGGCTGGCCATTGCGTATCTGGGTGAGAATCAGCGATTCCTCGTCCTTCCGATCGTCCGGGAGCAATTGAGTGATCGGCTGACCGATGATTTCCGCGGCACCATACTTCAGGAGCCGCTCCGCGCCCGCGTTCCAGCTGCGGATCACGCCATCCAAGTCTTTCATGATGATCGCATCGTCGGCCGATTCGACCAGTGCGGTCATTCGCTGTTGCACTTCTTCCGCGAGCTCGAGCTCGGTGCAATCCCGCAAGGTGTAAACCCAGCCGCCCACCCCCGCCTGCTCGGTTTGCAGAGGTGCGGCTCGAAGATCGATTGGAATCTCGCGACCCCGGGCATCGATCAGCAGCAGGTCGCCCGGGCTCGGGGTCGCGCCGCCCGGCGCGGATCCTTCAGGCAGGTCGTGGGTCGCAAGGGTCGCACCGTGCAGGACCTTCAGGACAGAGGTCACCGGCGCCTGGATTGTATCGCCCGCCTCGCACCCGATGAGGCGCGTGGCGGCGTCGTTGATGAAGGTGATGCAGCCGCCCGAATCGGTCACGATGACGCCGTCTTTTATGCTTGCCAACGTCAGCGTGAGCAATTCGTCGGACTGCTTTCGAACTCGAACTTCGCTCAGCAGACTTCGGTTGGCGGCGCTCAGCTCCGCGGTGCGTGCGGTGATGTGCGCCTCGAGCGACTCGTTCAGCCTGCGCACCTGCGCCTCGGCGGCGCGCCGCTCGGCCAGCTCGCGCGCCAACTCGGCATTGGCCTCCTCCAAGGCCGACGGACTCGGCATGCGCAGCGCCGCCGGCACGAGCCTGACCAGCAGAATCGCCGTTGGAACCGAGGCGAGCGCGGTCACGGCCTTGACGCCACCGGACAGCCAGTACGCCGGATACCAGATGGTCCAAATTTCCATGAGGTGCGACGTGCCGCAACTGATGATGAACGCGGCGAAACATACCAAGATCCCTCCGAAGCGCAGGTCGGTACGCTTGCGTACGAAGTAAAGGAGGGTGAAAGGAATGGAGAAGTAGGCGAGTGTGATCAGCGCGTCGGATGCGACGTGGAGCGCGAGAATTCCGGGCCGCCAGAGGTAGCACATGCCATGGGGCATGAACCCGTCCGCGGACCACGTCCGCTCGACCTCAAACATCGCGGCACTCCCTGCGCAATGACGATCGATTCAGCAATCCGCTCAGTCGGGCTTTAGCCCGGCACCCCCCGAACAGCGGCTACCGCTGTTCCCACGGGATCGCCGACTTCGTCGCCTAGATTTGCAACGTCAGTGTAATGAACCTACTCCTGCCTGCTGCGTAATTCAATGTACCTGCAGGCAGTTGCAGGGTAGGACGAGACGGGCGGACGTAATCCGATCATGGCCCAAGCCGAGCATCGACCTCAGGTCATCACCGAAGTCTCCTCGGCAATCATCTGCTCGAGACGCGTCAGGTCCGGAATGAGCGGCGTCTCATTGACCATGCGCACCTGGCATATCACCGGCGCCCGCTCCGGGAAGCTGCGCGACGGGTCGGGACGAATCACGTCGGCGTTGACGCGTACCAGCTGCGGAAACCCCTGTGTCAGCATGCCGAAGTATCCCCCGGGCAACAAACCGCTGGGAGCGTGAAATATCACGATCCGCGTACGGCTCGACACGCTCGGCAACGCCTGGCCGAAGGCGCCCTCGAACGACACCACGGGAACCGTCCGCTCGCCCCAGGTCACGAGACCCGCGTACCAGGGCGGTGCATTGGTCATTTCCGCCGGCGGCTGATAACCGATGACCTCGGCGACGCAGGCACGCGGCACGATCAGGCGCTCGCCCGCCAGCGGCACCAGAAGACTGTAGAGCTCATCTCGCAAGTCGGACATGGAGCGTTCAGCGCGCGACGGCGCGGCGGCGGTTGACCAGCGGCTCGATCGCATCGAGCAGCTCATTTTCCTGGTAAGGCTTGCCGAGATAATCGTCGACGCCCAGCTCAATGGCGCGCGCCCGGTGCTTTTCGCTCACCCTGGAGGTGATCATGACGATCGGTATGTTCTTCAGGCGCGGATCGCTGCGCACGTGCGCTGCCACCTCGTAGCCGTCCATGCGCGGCATTTCAATGTCGAGCAGGATGATATCCGGCAGATTTTCCTGCAGCAGCGAGACGGCATCGACGCCGTCCTTGGCCGTCAGCACGCGCATGCCGTTTCGCTCCAGCAGGCGTTGCGTCACCCGGCGCACGGTGATCGAGTCGTCGACCACCAGCGCAAACGTGCGCCGATCGCGCTGTTCGAGCACCGCCGTGTCGGTCGGGCGTGCGCGCCATTCCGAGCGAACCAGCGAGCCCATGTCCAAAATGATGACGATTCGTCCGTCGCCCAGGATCGTCGCGCCGGCGATACCGCGGATGCCGGAGATTTGCGGCCCCAACGACTTGACCACGATCTCCCGGCTCCCCACCAGCTCGTCGGTCACCAATGCGGTGGAATGCTCGCCCGCGCGGATCAGCACCACGGACATGGAGACATCGGTTTCGGGCAAACGAGTCGGCCCCAAGCCGACGAACGATCCGAGCTGCTGGAAGCGATATTTCTGGCCTCCGTATTCGAACGGCGGCGCGTCCTTGCCCAAATGGCGCGCCACGATGTTGCGCGGCAGGCGCACGACGCCCTCAACGGTGGCCAGCGGCAGCGCGTATACCTCCTCGGCGACGCGTACGATCAGCGCCTGGCTGATGGCGAGGGTGAACGGCAGGCGAATGGTGAAGCGCGTGCCTTTGTTCAGCGTCGATTCGATGAACAGCCCGCCGCCGAGTTTTTTCACCTCGGTCGCCACCACGTCCATGCCGACTCCGCGGCCCGCCGCCTGCGTGACGCGGCCGGCGGTGCTGAAGCCGGGCTCCAGGATGAGCTGCATGGCCTCTTCGTCGGTGAGTTTCGAATGCCGGTCCGCCAACCCTAAGGCCACGGCCTTCTCGCGAATGAGCTTGACGTTGATGCCGCCGCCGTCATCGGTGACCACGATCACGATCTCGGCACCGTCGCGCGTCAAGCTGACCGAGATGCGCCCCACGTCCGGCTTGCCGAGGGCGGAGCGCCGCTCCGGCGTCTCGATGCCGTGCACGACGGCATTGCGCAACATGTGCTCGAGCGGTGCGACCATGCGCTCCAGCATCTGCCGGTCGAGCTCGGCGGATGCACCCTGAACGACCAGTTCCGCGCGCTTGCCCGTGTCATTCGCAGACTGCCGAACCAGGCGGGTGAGACGCTGAACGTGCCGCTGGAACGGCACCATCCGGGTGCGCATCAGGCTGTTCTGCAGCTCGGTGATGATGCGCGCCTGTTGGGTGAGAAGATTCTGCGCCTCGCGCGTCAGGGTCTCGAGCAGCCCCTGGATGCTGGCGACATCGCCCGAGGTCTCCGCGAGGGCACGCGAGAACTGCTGAAGCGCGGAATAGCGATCGAGCTCGAGCGGGTCGAAATCGTCCCGTCGTGGATCCTCCTCGTCCTGATGCCGGTTCAGCACCTGCGCCTCGGTCTCGATCTCCAGGCCCCGAAGCTGTTCTTTCAGGCGGGTCACCGTGCGCGCCAGCTCGGCCAGATTGAAATCGATCGAGTTCACCTGCTGATCCAGGCGTGCGCGGAAAATGCTCACCTCGCCCGCGCTGTTCAGCATGGTGTCGAGCAGCTCGGCATCGACGCGCGCCATTTCGACCCGCTCCGCGGGCAGGTTCTCGCGTCCCGGCAGCACCGGACTCGCGCTCGTCTCGAGCTGCGATGTCTCGAGCTGCGAAAGAGAATCCTCGGAGATCGAGGGCGGCGATTCTTCTGACGCATGAGAAACGGCGGCCGTCGGTATCGGGACGAGCCGCGGCGCGCCGGCGCCCGGCACATCGGCGGAAGTCGCCGACGGCATCGCGGTCTCATTCGCCGCGCCGACGGGCTGCGCGGGCGCGGACGGAACTGCCGCAGCCGGCGCCGCGGCGGTAACGGCTGCAGCGTGCGCCGAAGCGTGGGGGGTTCCCGAGGCAAGACCGCGGATCTGTGCGAGCAGCGCCTGTGCCGGGGACGGCAGCTGTCCGGCGCTCACCCAATCGCGCATCCGGGCGAGCTCGTCCAAACTTGCCTGCAGCACGGCGTGTGCGTGATCGTCGGCGGTCACTGCCCCGCCGTCGATCTGGATCACCAGCGTCTCGAGCTCGTGACTCAAGTCGCCCATGGCGGTGATGCCCGCCATCCGCGCGCCGCCCTTCAGGGTGTGCAATTGACGCTGCAGTTCGGCGACCCGGTCCTTGTCCTTGCGATCCCGATTCCAGGCCGTGAGTGAGACTTCGGCCGCTTCGATCAGCTCCGTGGCCTCCTCGCTGAAGATCGCCGCGATCTCGTGATCGAATTCCTCGGCGCCGGCTTCCGCGGGATGCCCGACGCGGTGGGCCGCCGGTGCTTCAGCGGGCGCAATCTCTTCCGTCGGCTGGCGCGCCCCGGATTCGGCCGGTGGTGAAGCGTCCGGCGCCTCACTCGGCACCTCGATCAATTTGGGAACGAGCGCCGACGCGCTCGAGTCGTTGGCCGCGCGCGCGAGTTCCAGGTCCAGATCGGCCTCGAGCGTGCGCAACCTCGCGAGGAGCGAGGGCTGCTCGGCGAAGAACGCCGTGCTCTCGTTGATATGCGACACCACGTTCTCGATGGCGCGCACCGCATCCGCCAGCGCCCCAACCCCGGCATCGCTCAAGCCTCGGCCGCTGTCGAACACCTTGCGCATGTAATGGTTGAGCGGCTCCGCGATGCGGATGCCGTGCCGGGCCTCCGCCATTTTCGAGCTTCCGCTCAGCGTGTGGATGGCGCGGTACACCGACTCCGGGAGATCGTGCGGCGCCGGCTGACCGGACCGCTTGCGCAGGTAATCGCGAATTTCCGCCAGATGGTTCGAGGTTTCCTTGCTGTAGATCTCGTGCAGCTGCGGGTCCATCGGCGCCGCCGCGGGGGTCTCGACGCGGGTGCCGGCGGCGGTGCCCGCTGGCGCGGCCTCGGCAGGCGCCGGCGTAGGCACCTCGTCAGCCGCTCGCGCGGCGCCCGCATGCGCGGCGCCCGCATGCGCGGCGCCCGCATCCGGCCATGTCGGTATCGGTACCGCCAACACGCCGGAAGCCCCTGCATCGGCGCGGTCTTCCGGCGCCATGGCTGCCCCGAGTTGCTCGGCCTCACGGCCGTCCGCGTACGCGAAGGCTCGGGACATGAGCGTCTCTATGGCCACGGAATTCTGCCGGCCGCTTTCCAATTGTTCAACCAGCGCCGGCAACGCGGCGACGGCGTTGCGCAACAGAGCCATCATGCCCGGCGTGCGCGACAGCGTCTTGTCGATGAGGCGATTGAGCAAATTCTCGATGGACCAGCCGAACTCGGCGATCGAGCGGGCACCGACCATGCGGCCGCTGCCTTTCAGGGTATGAAAGCTTCTGCGCAGCGATGCCAGGGTTTCCAGGTCCATGGGATTCTGGTCCCAGAGCGGGAAGGTCCGTTGGATCGCCGCGATCTCTTCCTTCGCCTCCTCGATGAACAGCTCCAGGAATTGCGGATCCACTTCCGCCGCGACCGGAGCGGGAGGCGGGACCGCAAAGGGCGGGGCCGCGGCGAGCGCGATCAGAGGATCGGTCGCCGCCTGAGTGCGCTTGATGTCCTCCAGCGCGAGCGTCGACTCCGGGTCCAGTTTGACGGTCTTGGCGGCGTCCGCTGCGGGGAGTTCGACGTTCGGCACGCGCACTTCAGCATCCGCGGCCAGCGCCTTCAAACAGGTCTCGGCGTTGTCCAGCATGTACCATGGATCGGCGCGCCCGTTCTGCAGCGTCTCCATGTAGTACTCGATGCTGACGATGGCGTCCGCGATGCGCTCCAGACGCAGCGCATCGGGAACTCCGGCGCCCGGCTCGATCAGCCTGCGCACCTCGGCGCCGATGGCGTCCATGAGTTCGACCGCCCGACCCTTGCCCAGCATCAACAGACCGGCGGTGATGCCGCGCAGCAGCTGCGGTACATTATCCAGACCCTGGGCAGCGGGCGCATCGGCCGGTTTCTGTACCGCGATCGACACGGCCTCCTTGACCCGCGCCAAATTGACGATGCACTCCCGAAGAACCGCCTCACTGACCTGGCGGAATTCGAAATCCTGGTCGGATCCGGCGTCGACTGCAGCACCGGCGGGAGCCGTCGGCAGGATGAGCCGGACGAGTTGGTCGTCGAGACTGTCTTCCACCGACAGAAGCACGCCCGCCATCTTGATCAGCGCAGCTTCGGAAGGATTTCTGCCGTCGCTCAGTGTGTCCGACAGCTCCGAAACCTCCTGCTGCACTCGTTGGCGCAATTCGCCGAGGCCGAGAACTCCGAGCGTATCGCTGATCTTCTTGAGGAGCTCGAGCTGCGGCATCAGCTCGTCATGGCGCCCGCCGCCGCCGCGGCGCACGAAGATGTCGAGGACATCCTTGACCTTGGACAGGTCCTCCTTGATGGCGGCCGCGACCGTGCGCATGAGCTTGACGCTCGGTGCCGACAGACTCTCGCGCTCCTGTTCGATGGAATCGTCCACCGGCAAGAGCTCGGACAGCTTGAACGATGCACGCACCGCCGCGATGCGCCCGCCGGTCGTCGTCGCGCGGGCTACGTAATAGAGCAGGTTGTTGAGCAGATCCACCGGCGGATCTTCGCCATAGCGAGTCTCGCCCAATTCGTAGAGGAGCTTGATTTGCCGGTCGGCCTGCCCGAGCAGGCGCTTCAACGTGGCGCTGCCCTCGAGCCCATTCGCGCGCACAGCCTCCAGGATCGCGCCGATCACCCACCAAAGCTGGAACACCGGCTGCGTGGTGGCGACCTGTTCGAGCTTCTCCGACACCTTCGCGAGGATCTCGAGGTTCTGCACGGTGCGCTCGCCGCGGATGTATCCCAGCAAGCCCACCTGGAAGCGGGGTCTCAGCCGTCGCGCCCATTGCGCCACCGTGATGGACTGCTCTTCCTGCCGCTGCTCCTGCGGCTGCGCGGGCTGGTCGGACTTCAGGTTGAGCAAGAGGAGCGTGCCTTCCGACAACAACGGGCTGCCGCGTACCGAGCGCAGATCGTTGAGCAGGGGGAGGAGCACCAGGGCGAGATCGCGTCCACCGGAAAGCACCCGCTCCAGATAGGTGGGCAGCTGTACCATGGCGCGCATCAACGCATCGAGCCCGTCTCCTTGGCGCTTTTGGTCGTTAGCTCCGCCGGCTATCAAATAGCGGGTGACGTGCTCCATCTCCTCGGCGAGAAGCGCCGCCCCGTATACCTCGACCAGCCGCAGCACACCGTGTGCGAGATGCAGCTGGTCCGCGCATTTCTCCAGAAACGAGTGCTGATCCGGGCGTTCCGCGTACCCCTCGAGCGCGGCACGCGCCTCGTTCAAGGTCGCACTCAATTCTTTCGCGACCAAATGCAAGGTTTGAGAGCTGATATCGGTCATCGGAATCGTCGAAGTGCCGCGCCGTCAGGCGCCTGCTCCGCTCGCCTTGCGTAACTTGCCCGAGCCGCCCGCCGCGACCGGGCCGGCGCTCGCGGGACCCGGATGGACAGGGCCCGGATTGAGCGGACCGGAATTGCGCGGATCGTTCACGGACTTGATGCCTGTGACCGGTGCCACGGCACCCACGGTGGTCGTGCCGGCGCCATAGTCCGGGAGCCGGAATCCCGCCACCGACTTTCGCAATTGCGCCGACAATGCCGCAAGTTTGGCGATGGAGGTGGAGGTGGCGGTCGAGCCCTCGGCCGTCTGGGTGGATATCTCGCGCACGACCTGCATGTTCTTCGAAATGTTCCCGGATACGGCAGCTTGCTGGCGCGCGCTGGCCGAAATGTTCTGCACCAGGCTCGCGATCTGGTTCGACACCTGCTCGATCTCTTCGAGCGCGGCACCGGCGTTCTCCGCCAGCAACGCGCCGCCGACCACATCGGTCGTGCTGCGCTCCATCGATACGACAGCCTCGTTGGTGTCCGTCTGGATGGTGCGCACCAACACCTCGATCTGCTTGGTGGCATTGGCCGCGCGCTCCGCCAGGCGCTGCACCTCGTCCGCCACCACCGCAAAACCGCGTCCCGCTTCCCCGGCCATCGACGCTTGTATCGACGCGTTCAGGGCCAGAATATTGGTTTGTTCGGCGATATCGTTGATCAGTTCGACGATATTGCCAATTTCCTGCGAGCTCTCGCCCAACCGCTTGATGCGCTTGCTGGTCTCTTGAATGGTTTCACGGATCGCGTTCATGCCGTCGATGGTCCGGCGCACGGCATCGCCGCCCTTGTGGGCGATGTCGACCGAATGGCGGGCGACGTCGGAGCAGCGCTCAGAGTTCCCGGAGACTTCCTCGATGGAGGATGCCATGTCGGCCATCGATTCCGAGGCTGCGGAGATCTGTCTGGATTGGGCGCTCGAGGCCTTCGCCATGTGCGCCGCCACCGACTGGGTCTGACGCGCGGCGCCGTCGAGCTGTATCGCTGAGTCGTTGATGGTCGTGACCAGCTCACGCAGCGCCTCGATGGCGTAATTGATGGAGTCCGCGATCGCCCCGGTGATGTCCTCGGTGACGGTCGCCTGCACGGTCAGATCGCCGTCCGCGAGGCTCGACAGTTCGTCGAGCAAGCGCATGATGGCCTCCTGATTGCGCTCATTCTCGCGCACCCGCAGCTCCGTACTGCGGCGCGCGGTGACCGATTTGCGGAACAGCCAGACGAGCGCCCCGAGCAACAGGGCGGCGCATCCCAACAGCACCAGGATCCATGGCCGGTATCCGGTACCGGCTTCCGTCGGCACGACCGGCGCGGCCCCCAGCTGCGAGCTCATGGTGCTCGCGAGCGTAGGCAGCGACCGGGCTGCCGTCTGGGCCTTCGACAGCGATTCGGCCGCGCCGATCGCTTTGCGAACCGCGGCCGCGAATTGCTGGTTGCGCTGTACCACGGTCTTCAAACGCTGCTCGGCGTCGGGACCGGTCACCTTGGACAGCGCCATGCCGGACTCTTCTCCGGACAGACCGCGCACCACCTGATTCAGGAATTCGAGGCTGTCGGCGAGCCGTTGCGCCGTCGGCGCCGCATCGCTCACGCCGGATGCCAGCCCATTCAGTTCCTGCTGGATGCGCTGCACAGCGAGCTCGAAGCGCTCCAGGTAACGGCTCATGCCCTCGAGCTTCTGCACGCCGACCGCGCTTGCCAGGTCGCCGAGCTCGGACAGGAGCTTCGGGGCGAGGTCCCGGCTCTCCTGGTTTGCGGACTGGATGGCTTCGACCGCGGGGCGGCCGTCCGACACGGCGGAGACCGCCGAGCTGAATTTGCCCAGGGACGGCTCGAGCTTCGGTCCATGCTCTCCGAGCGATGCGCCCGCGGCCAGCGTCTTCAGGCGCGCCATGCTGCGGTTCATGGCATCGAAAGCACTGGCTTCGCCGCGCAGGGCGTTTTGCGCTTCGAAGGGAATGCGTTCGATCACCAGCGTGATCTGCTCGTTGGGGGCCGCGACCGGGGGCACGCTTCGGGACAGCATCGTGAGGATCGCCGCCCCGGCCAGGCAAGCTAGGGTCAGCGCCAGGAACAGCGGCAACAACTGGGTCTTGGGGGCGGTGTCTCGCATGGTCATCCAACGCGTCCGGAATTCAACTGGCCGCCTGGAGGAAGCCCTGGCTCTCCACCAAGCTCTTCAAACTCAGCACCGGCCAAACTTCGCCGCCGCGGCGGAACGCGCCTGCGAGGTACATGTCGCAGCGAATCACCGTCGGGGGCGCCTCCGCATTGAATTCCGACTCGGCAAAGCGCCGAAATCCAAGAACTTCGTCGACGATGAGACCCGCCGGAATCTCCCGGTGGTGCACGACAACGACGCGAGTATTGCGTCCGGGCGTGGTGGCGCCGCTGCCGAGAAATTGCCGCAGATCGAGCATCGGCAGGAGCGACCCGCGCACATTGGCCAACCCCCGGACCCAGCTCTTCGCGCCGGGAATCCGCGTAATCACGGTCGGATAGCCCAGCACCTCGCGCGTTTCCTCGCGGGCGATCAAGAACGTCTCGCCTCCCATCCGGCAAGCCACCCCCACCCATTCCCGACCCGCCGCGGCATCGGGAGGACCCACAGTGGAGACCGTGCGGCTGCGTTTTTCGAGCTCCTTGAGCAGTTCGAACGGCCGGTCTCGCAAGCTGCGTAGGCTTAAGTCGACTCCGCCTGTCGTACTCGTCATACGGCCAGCGCGGCCTGCGCCTTTTCCACCAATGCCTGGGCCGAGACCGGCTTGACCAGATAGTCCACCGCACCCTGGCGCAATCCCCAAACGCGATCCGTTTCCTGACCCTTGGTGGTCACCATGATGATCGGAATCAAGCTGGTCTCGGGATCGTTATTGAGCATGCGCGTGGCTTGGTAACCGTTCACGCCGGGCATCACGATATCCATGAATATGAGATCCGGCTTCATCGCCTTCGCCTTGCGAATGCCCTCCTCGCCGTTCTCCGCCGCTGCGGTCTTGAACCCATGTTTTTCCAGGGCTTTCTGCATGACGAACACCTCGGTCGGGGAGTCGTCTACTATGAGAATAAGCGCCATCTTATTCCTCCGTCATTTGCCCACATGAGCCTCAATGGCCCCGAGGAGCTCGTCCTTGGTGAACGGCTTGGTCAGGTAGTGCTCCGACCCGACGATGCGGCCGCGAGCGCGGTCGAACAGGCCGTCCTTGCTCGACAGCATGATGACCGGGATCTGCTTGAAGACTTTGTTGTGCTTGATCAGAGAGCAGGTTTGATATCCGTCGAGCCGCGGCATCATGATATCGACAAAAACGATGTCAGGCTGATGGTCTGCGATTTTCGACAGCGCATCGAAGCCGTCGACCGCGGTAAACACCTCGCAGCCTTCCTTGGTGAGGAGCGTCTCGGCGGTACGGCGGATCGTCTTTGAGTCGTCGATCACCAGGACCTTGAGTCCCGAGAGTTTGGGCTTTCCGTTGCTGATCATGCTCTGCATGGAATTGGACGACCTTTAGCTATGCGTGCGTAGGTGCTGGAATCTTGTGGCTTTTTAACATATCCGGGGCCCGCAAGCCACGGTACGGAGTCGACATTTCGAGGTAACTCGGCTCAAAGGACGGTGGCGTGGTTCACAGTTTTCGCACCGAACGATGCATCGGCCGCTTGCGATAGACTGGCGGAGGGTTGCGCGAATTCTTGGGATCGCTGGAGGTTGTCGACATGTCTTCGGGAGTTCGACTGGTCGTGGTGATGGACCCCATCGAGAACATCAATCCTGCCAAGGATTCGACGCTTGCGATCCTTTTGGCGGCTCAAGCCGAAGACTGGGAGATCCATTACGCCGAGCTCGGCGACCTGAGCCTGCGCGACGGCGTTGCTTGGGGGCGCCTCGCGCCGCTCGAGGTGATGGACGATAAGAAGGCGTGGTTCGCCCGCGGCGCACGCGTCCCCGCGAGGCTGGGCGATTACGACCTCATCCTGATGCGCAAGGATCCGCCGTTCGACATGGAGTACATCTACAGTACCTACATCCTCGATCGTGCGGGCGAACAGGGCGCCCTGGTGTGCAACAACCCCAGGGGCCTCAGAGACATGAACGAGAAGGTCTATACGGCCTGGTTTCCCGAATGCTGCGCACCGACCCTGATCACGCGCGACATGCATGACATGAGCGAGTTCCTCAAGGAGCACGGCAAAGCCGTCTGCAAACCGCTGCACGGGATGGGCGGCAGATCGATATTCGTGCTCGAGCAGGGTGACAAGAATCGCAACGTCATCTTCGAGACCCTCACGGACTACGGGCGCAATTACGCCATCGTCCAACGCTACCTGCCGCAAATCGTCACGGGAGGCGACAATCGGGTGATCCTCATCAACGGCGAGCCCGTGCCTTTCGCGCTGCAGCGCATGCCCGACGCCGCCGACCATCGAGGAAACCTTGCCGCGGGCGCCACGGCGCAGAGCCGCCCGCTCAACGACCGGGACCGCTGGCTTTGCTCTGTCATCGGTCCGAAACTCAAGGCAGCCGGTATGGTCTTCGTCGGCTTGGATGTGATCGGTGACTTCGTCACCGAGATCAACGTCACAAGTCCGACCGGCATCCGCGAACTAAACAAGAAACATGGTGTCGACATTGGGGCACTCCTGGTAAAGGCGATTGCGGGGATTTTGGACGCGCGATGAGTTCCGACTTGCTCAAAGCGGGCCTCCCGCCGGCCAACGATCGCATGCTGACCACGTGCTTCCTCGCGGCATTGGTTCATTGCATCGTGATCTTGGGCGTCACTTTCAGCGCGCCGGGGAACAAGGGCGAGCAAGGCGATGGTCCCGCCCTGGAAGTCGTGCTGGTCAACGAGCAGGCACCGAGCATCGCCAAGAACCCCAACGCCCCCTACCTCGCGCAGCGCAGCCAGCTCGGCTCCGGCAACACCATGAAGCGCGAGCGCGCCCTGATCCCTCGATCGTCGTTGAGTCCGATGGAGCGGGAAGGAATTCCCAATGGCGAGGGCGATGCGTCGGATCAGACCGGACGGGATTTGGGCGATGACGAAGTTCTCGCGACTCACGCGCCGACCACGAAGATTTTATATTTCGCCTCGGTGTCCGCTGCGGACCAGCCGTCGAAACTGCCGCTGCTGCTCGAGAAACGGCCCGATCTCGGCATGGCGCCCAACGACGACGGCATCATGCTGCGGATGCGCGGCGAGGCGCGGCAACAGCTATGGGTCGCCGCCGATACCCGGGAATCCGACGTGGCCGTGTACCTCGATAGCTGGAGGCGCAAGGTGGAACGGGTCGGCACCGTGAATTTCCCCGAAGTCGCACGCCGCGACCGGCATTCCGGCACGCCGGTGATCGAGGTGACGATCGGCGCGGACGGCAAGCTCCTGCAAAGCGTCGTGCGCCGGAGCAGCGGGCACGCGGAGATCGACGAAGCCGCCATGCGGATTTTGAAGCTGGCCGCCCCGTACGACCCTTTCCCGGGCGAGCTGTCGGCACGGCACGACGAGATTCGGATCGCTTACGAATGGCAATTCCTCGACGGCACGGCGCAGGGCTCGAGCGTCTACTACGCGGACCCCGCCAAACCGGCTGAGCCCGCGGCTCCCAGCGCTCCCACGTCCGGCGCTCACTGATCGGCCCATGAGCCAGGCGGAATACCTCACCAATCAGCTGCTGATCGCGATGCCGGCGATGGGCGATCCGAACTTCGCTCAGACGGTGGCGCTCATCTGCGATCACGGTCCGCGCGGCGCCTTGGGTCTCATTCTCAACAAACCGCTGCCGATGCGCATGAGCGAGATCTTCGAGCAGCTCGAGATAGAGGTGCCGGGCGGACCGCTGAGCGAGCGCCAAGTGCTGCGCGGCGGTCCGATGCAGACCGACCGCGGCTTCGTCGTGCATCGGGCCGGGGGGGATTGGGACTCGACCCTCAAGGTCTCCGACCAGATCCACGTCACCACATCGCGCGACATCCTCGCTGCGATGGCCCGGGGCGAGGGTCCAATGGAGGCCTTTGTCGCGCTCGGCTATGCAGGCTGGGACGGCGGCCAGCTCGAGGAGGAGATCAAGGCAAATGCCTGGCTCAGCGCGCCGGCCGATTGCGATCTCATCTTCGACCTTCCGTTCGAATCGCGTTGGCTCGCTGCCGGGCGCCTGCTGGGCGTGGAGCTCTCCCGCATCTCGTCGATCAGCGGCAATGCCTGATGAGGCCCCGCGCAACGGGCTGGGTCCGGGCTCGGGGCGTCACCTGGTGCTGTCATTCGACTTTGGCAAGCGACGCATCGGCGTCGCCTGCGGCGACAACGTCAGCCGGGCCGCTTCGCCGCTTGGAGGCGTAGCCGCCGGGCCGCAGGGGCCCCAATGGGGCGGCATCGACACCCTGATTCAGGATTGGCGTCCCGCCATGCTCGTGGTCGGGCTGCCGTATAATGCCGACGGTTCCGAGGGCCCGGCGGCGGGCGCGGCGCGCGGCTTCGCCGCCGAGCTCGGCAAGCGCTACTCGCTGCCGGTGAAGCTCGTGGATGAGCGCTACTCCTCGCTCGAGGCGCAGGAGCGGCTGCGGGGAGCGCGCGAGTCGGGCGTGCGCAAGCGGCGCGTCACGAAAGGCGACGTCGATGCGGCAGCCGCGTGCGTCATCTTGGAACGTTGGTTCAGCGAAAAAACATGAGGCGCGAATGCGTTCACAAACCGATGGCGCCGGGGGTCTGCGGCATCTCATTTCCCTTGACGGGCTGACGCGCGAGGCGATCACGTCCATCCTCGATCGCGCCGAGAGCTACCGGCGTTTCCCAGGACAGCCGGCCTACGAGGGACGCGAGCTCGCCAGCGTCACGCTCGCGAATCTGTTCTTCGAGCCCAGCACTCGCACCCGCGCGTCGTTCGATCTCGCCAGCCGGCGGCTGGGCGCGCATGTGCTCAACCTCGAGATGCAATCCAGCTCGCGCGTCAAGGGCGAAACCATGCTGGACACCATCTACACGCTCGAAGCGATGAATACCGACATCTTCGTGATTCGCGACTCCGAAGCGGGGATGCCGGAATTTCTGATCGACCACGTGGCGCCGCATGTCTCGGTGATCAGCGCGGGAGAGGCGCACGTCTCACACCCCACCCAGGGACTGCTCGACGTTCTGACGATTCGGGCGCACCGGCGCCGCTTCGCGGGCCTCAAGGTCGCGATCGTCGGCGACATCAGGCACTCGCGCGTCGCTCGCTCCACGGCGCGCGCGTTGCGCACGCTCGGCACCTCGGACGTGCGCCTGGTTGCTCCCGAATCGCTGCTTCCCGCGGAGGACGAATTTCAGGGAGCTCTGCGCTTCACCCGAATCGAGGATGGCATCGACGGCGCCGATGTCGTGATGATGTTGCGGATTCAGAAGGAGCGCATGGCCCAGGCAGCCTCGCTCGACGATGCCGCCTACTTCCGCACCTTCGGACTGGACGCCAAGCGTTTGAAGCTGGCCCAGCCCGACGCGCTCGTCATGCATCCGGGCCCCATGAATCGGGGCGTCGAGATCTCCTCGGAGGTAGCCGACGGCCCGAACTCGGTGATTCGCGAACAGGTCAACAACGGGGTGGCAGTGCGTATGGCTGTGCTCGCGGCCATTGCGGCTACGCTGACGCGGCACCGCCGGCCGCTTTAGCGGATGGTGTTTGCCGCTAAATTCCGCCTGAGCCGCGGGTCGCCATGCCGGTCTCCCGCGCGCTCTTGGTCGATGACATGTCGCGACACATGAGCAAGTCGCGTTGCGGATCGTCGCCAACCTTGAAGGTGTGTTCTCCCACGACATCGAACCGCCATTTTCGGTAAAACGCCAACGCTCTTTGATTTCGTTCCCACACTCCGAGCCATAGCACTGCGGAGCCAACCGCTTCGGCTCGAACAAGAACGTGCGTCATGAGTTGGTGAGCCAATCCAGTTCCATGATGCGAAGCGTCCACGTAGAACCGCTGGATCTCGACCGATCGCTCGCCCGAGATCAGCGGCGATGGGGCATCGAGCCGCAGCTGTGCGTACGCGACCAATTGAGCACGGGCTACGGCGACCCAGGTCTCGCGATCCGGATCACGAATCTCGGCGAGTTGCAACGCGTGACTGTAGTGTGACGCGCAATGTACCTGCATATCCGCCGCGGTATTCGACTCTGCGAACGCAGCGCGGAATGTTCTTTCAGCAAGCATGGAAAGCTCAAGCGCATCATCGTCTTGCGCTCGCCGAATCCGAATCTCAGCTTGCATCGAGCAACCCCGTCATCCCAAGGAGGAGAGTCGGGCCCGCTTTGCCGTCGAAGGTCGTTGTCGCGCTCCACGCCATGTGCAAATTATGCGCTCCCATGCGGGGCCGGCAAATCCCCAACTGTCACCGTGGAGTGACCCCATGCTAGGATCACGCGGCGCAGCGGTTGTGGCTACGTTTCCCCGCCACCCGACCTCGGAGGTTCCATGAAGCGAGTCACTGGCATTGGCGGGATCTTCTTCAAAGCCAAAGACGCTCCAGCGCTACAAGCTTGGTACAAACAACATCTCGGAATCGATGTCCAATCATGGGGTGGCGCAGCGTTCACCTGGACCGACGCCGAGGGCAAGCCGGTTGCCGGAACGACCGCCTGGTCTATTGGTCCGGCGCAGGGTGACCACTTTGCGCCCAGCACAGCCCCCTTCATGGTCAATTACCGCGTGGAGGATGTCCACGCACTCGTCAAGACTCTGCGCGAGGAGGGCTGCAAGGTACTCGAAAAGATCGACGAGTCCGAGTACGGAAAATTCGCTTGGGTCATTGATCCGGAAGGAAACAAGGTCGAGCTATGGGAACCGCCTGCCGGCCAATGACGAAAGGTGATTGCATGGACGAAGACTTGGAGGCACTGACGAAGGAGCAACTGATGACCGAGGTGAAGCGCCTCCGCGCTGGTATTCGCTCCCATCGAGATAGCACGGGACACGACCTATGCTGGCACCACCCGGCCCTGTGGGGCCTACTGCCTGAACAAAGCGACCTGCGGCCGTGGGTGCCTACGTGGCCGAAATTCATGGAGGGCTGCATTCGGTACAGAACGATGCTGGATCGTGAGCTGGCGGATGCACCGCGACGTGACCTGAGTTACAGCGACGTTCCGTCGCCGACAAAGCCTGGCGGGGGCCTCGGTGGCGGCGACACCTAGCATTGTCGTGCCCGTGTTCATTCCGAGTGGGCGGTAGACAGCACTTCCGTAATGGCAATGGCGCGCCCGGTGCATTCTTGAGCCTTCCGACAATCGTTTACCACGGTAGGGGCGACGCCGCAGCTAACCTCAATAATTGCGTCGGCGTTTATCGCAACGGCCTTGCGTTTGAGCGTGTCCAGCGCGCGGCTCACGTTGCCAGTCACCCGGCCACCCCAAGGAGCGCCCGAACAATCTGCCGCGATGATGTCTCCGAGCACGGAGTACGGCTTAGTCGGCAGGTCCCCAGGAGGATATACCGTTAGCGTTGAGAGTCTGCGTTCTTGTTCATCGTTGAGCGTGGGTGCGCCGGAAATACAGGAACTCAACACCAGAACAATGCAGAGCGGGAAAAGGCGCTTCATCCTATATCCAATTCCTGACGGCCAGATCATTCAGGGCGCCTTGGCCGGGGATGTCACCTGGACCGAGTCCATAAAGGCCGCAGCTTCGGCATCGATTTTCTCATCGGCATCACCGCCCCGGTGAGAAAAACTCACACTAAAACCCAGGCCGGGCTTCGTGGGATGCTGACAGTACAATGCGAAATCCTCAAGTCGCAATTTCTTCGTGACGAACACTGACGTTCGTGCCTTTCGATCAATGGCGATGGCGTGGTATCTGACGCAGGGATATCCGCGCTCAGACGAATACTGAATATTGGAGTCGGTCGCTTCGAATCGATCCGACGGCAAATCCTTGATGACGCCCTCCCTTATGTATTCTGTGAAAGCCTCGGAATTTGGGAATTCAGGAATGCGAAAGAGGACCACTGCGGCAACGAATGATTCGCCTGCCGTCGAACCTGATTTTCCAAACGCTATGCGATCGGGCGTTTGAGTAATCCCGGACCAGCCATCAGAGTCTGGCGCGTGTACTTGAAGTATGGGATTTGAGAATTCTTGATATGGGCTGACGGCAGGATGAGTCGCTGCGGCCGACACCTCTCCAAAAGACAGAGACAGGGCCATGATGGAGGCGACGAGTCCCGTGGACGGGTCACAATGATTGGTTTTGGCCGGTGGCAACCTGCGCCGACTCCCGGCTCGGCGACGGTCCACCCTTGACCTGGCGTGACCAACGCCCTGATTCGATCCAATGCGAAACCTACGAACTTCTACCACAAAATTACGGAGATACCGGCGGAGGCGAAGCTCCGGGCGACTGCGCCGGCCGCTCATGCTGCGCCGCCTTCACCGCTGTCTGAGCAGCATCGGCGGCCGCACGAATCGTTGCCGGTAGCTTCTGCAGGAGTTCCTCAATCGTTGGGTCTCGGTACGGCTCTTGTTCCAACTTGACTTCTTGTAATACCGATTCGAACAGAGCGTTAGTAAGCATGCGAGATTCGAGTGCATTCTCGCCCGTGACTGCCCCGAGAATCTGCTTGTCGCCCCAACCTTGCGCCTGCATGCCCTTGATCGTTGCAGGTACAAGAGGACTGTCTGGATATCGTGGATCGAAATTCGTTTGAGATAATCTAGCGCGCAACCAAAGCAGCCGCAGGAACTCCTGTTCGCGTAACTCCGAGATTGCCTGCTTCCTCATAAGCGCTTTGATGGCTTCTAGCTCGGGCACCGAAATGCACGTAGAACGATCCGGCAAAGACTGTAGAGCTTTCTCGACCTCAACAATGCGCCAATGCTCACCCCAGTCGCGTATCTCCGCAGCGGCCGCTGATTGCATGTGCGAATAGAGGCGCACGGTCGCGCAAGCCCATTCCTCGGTCAGTCGGTGATAGGCGCTACTGCCGGCGTCTTGTTCAGAGGGCTGAGTTGGGGCGTCCGCTCCGAATACTGGGAAAGCCGCGGAAATCGTCGAAACAGCCAACAGCATCCAGTTCCTTACGCATACACGTGAAGGTGATACCCGAGCCGTTGCTTCCACAGTGGGACGTAACATTCCGTTTTTCCTTGCAAGTGGCTTCCCGTTAGCCCTTGATCCTATGATCCGATCGCCGCGCGGCCCCAACGGCAGCTTACGTGGCAACATAAGCCCGCGTTGCCTGTGCACCCATCGTGGTGACTTCAATCGCATCGGGCGTCGCTCGGTGTCCTGTCATTTGCAGGATGTGAATGCGGTAGAAAATCGGCGATCGCTGTTCCCGGTGCTCAGTGGCGACGCAAGCAGTCTGCCACCACATCTCGCGTTTCTGCAGAACTTCGAGAGCGTGTGTGCGCGCGCCTTCGTATTCGGGCGCTTCCGGTAATTCCTCGTAGCGGCCAAAAACAATAACGCTCATCCACTGACAGTGACTCGTCCGTTCATCAACCTCCAGACATACGAGCGGATTGGAGCGCATCCACTCGATCTTTTGCCCCAGCGTGGTGACACCGTAAAGGTGTTCTCCATCGTATGAGAAATAGATTGGAACGATATAGGGTTGATGGCCTCGTGCGCACGCCAATCTGCCAAAATCTGTCTGCCCAAGTGCGGCACCGCATTCGTCCTTGGTCATCTCTTGAATTAGCATCCCAAGTTCTCCCGGTCGGAATTTCCTGGAGCCTTAGCCTAGTCCACCGACAATTCTGGTAGCAACCTTGGCTTGGTCGCCCGGGCTACAGTTTCTACTTCGCAGTGCCACTAGGCTACCCCTATCCGCGAAAGGCCGCTTCGGTGTCGTCACTTTGAACGCCTGACTCACCGGTCATGGCCCGGTCGGCGACCGTTGCCAGCTCGGGACCTGGCCGGTTGTCTCTCATCGTTAAGGATTGTCCGACTCCTGCGCGGGTGCCCCACGTCAGCGTCCAATTCCCGCAATCAATTTTTGAAATTGCCTCTCCATCTCCTGCTCCTCGAAGGGATAGTGATGATCTATCCACCACACCATCAAGGTCATCAGGGTTCCAGCCAGATGTTGAGCTAGAAGCACCGCCGGTGTCGCGGCCGGTGTTGATCCACCACCGCGTATTGCCAATACCCGCTGCTCGAATACCTCGGCAAGATTGTTTTGCCAAACCTTCATGATGAACTCGGTTTTGCGCGCACGGGTCAATGAGTCGAGGAATCGGAATGAGATTCGGCACAGTGGACCCCTCGGTGTCTCGCAACCCTTTGCCCGCGCAGACGAGGACTCAAGGCTCGCATATAGTCTCAGGCCTTGCACGCTGGCAGATTCGATTGCGACACGAGAATGCATACGGCGCGATATTGCTCTCTGGCTCGGTGGTATTGCTTGTGATGGGTGCAATGCACCCTATCGCCATTCCCTGGGGCGACGATGTAGCGCTCTCTCGGCTGGCGGCCATCGATGCTTTCGCACACAGTCTCGCGGTCCTCGGAACGTGGCTCGTGATGCTGGGGCTGATAGGTCTGTCGCGGATGCTGGGACTGCAGCGCGTCACAGTGATGGCGGCGCTGGCCGCCTTTGCGCTGGCCAGTGTGGCCGTCGTGGTAGCGGCAGCACTCGATGGCTTTGTGATACCTAAGCTCGCGCAGGAGTGGACAAATGCAGACAATGCCGGAGGACGCGACCTGCAGGAGCTGGTACGGTTTTGCGTGCTTGCGGCAAGCTCTCTTACGCGTATTTACCTGCTTTTGGGGGCCGGTGCAGTGTCACTGTGGTCTTGGGTGATTTACCGCAACCGACTCAGCGCTGGGCTGCCTTGGGTCGGCGCCGTGGTCTGTCTTGCGGGGATGGCAATGCTGATAGGAGGATCCGCATACATCAGCGCGCATGAAGTTCTGATTTTGGTTGCCGGTCAAGCAGTTTGGATGCTGCTTGCGGCATTACTGATGTTTCGCAATCACGTAAAACCAAGAAGTGACCCTTGAACGCCGCTTGCTATTTGACGAGCGGAGCGTCGATGATCGCGATACCGAATACATTTTTGCTTCTGGGGTCTTGCGCATCGAATACCAGGCGTTTTCCGTCCGGAGACCAGGCTGGGTGTGTCGCGTTCAAGTTGTAATCGGTGATTTGAATCAAGCCCCTGCCATCTCGGCCAATGACGAACACCGCGTAGCGGCCCTCATCGCTGCCACGATCGGATTCAAATGCCAGACGCGTGCCGTCAGGCGACCAAGCCGGAGATCGGCCCTGCACTGGAATGGCTTCGAGTGTGCTGAGAGCACCGCCCTCACCAACCACCCAGATCACGTTTTGCTCCTGATCATAAGGTTGGCCGGCATTCTGCTGGCCGGCGAACGCTATCCACCTGCCATCGGGAGAAACGCTCGGCTTACCGGTCAAGACTTTCGCGTGGTCCGTGACGGTCACTGCTGCGCCGCCTGCGAGATCGAAGCGCTTGATGACCAGGTTACGACCATCCATCGCCGCCAGCTGACTGCCATCGGGATACCACGATGGATAGAACATTTCAGACAAGCCGGACCCGCTCAGCGCATGCGCGCCAGTACCGTCGCTATTGACGATCCATATCGCCGCATTGCCGGGCGCGGATGTTCCAGTAAACGCTATCAGATCGTTCTTGGGCGACCAGCTTGCGCGCGTCGCCGAGATCGTAACCTGCGATCGAATTAGCTTCTCTGTCCGACCTCCAGAGACTGGAACACGGACCAGTTCCCAATGGTCTCCATCCGCCATGCGGCTGAACAGCACCCACATGCCATCCGGCGAGAACCCCGGCCAAAAGTCTCGCCCGTCAGTGATGCTGGTGATGAAATGTGGTTCGACACCCGCCAACAGGGGCCAGGTGTGAGCCATCGGATGTCCTCGGTGAGGCAACAGCTGCCCAACACCCGGCGGCATGCCGAGCAAAAACAACAGCGCAGCGCCGCCCCACAGCAACCTCGACTTCATGGGAGTGGCAGCCTACCGTAACCTGCCGGCGACCGCTGGGTGACGCTTCAACCCAGCCGCATCAGCGCCTCTCCCATGCGCACCCGCCCGCCCGCGCCGATCCCGTCGCAAAGCGCCACGCCCTCCGGCGCGAAAACGATGATGGTCGAGCCATGCTCGAACCACCCCATCTCTTCCCCTTTGCGCACTGCCACGTCGCAGCGGATGACGTTCGGGCCGCGATACTTCAGATGCAGCCGCACGTCGAGAAACTTGAGCCGGATGCTCGCCACCAGGATGGCGGCCACCGGCACGAGGGTCACGATTGCGCCCGATGAGAGGCGGCAGCGGATGACGGCGCGTTCGTTCTTGCAGAACAGCCGCTCGACACGCGCGAGCGCTATCGGATTCACGTTCCAGGTGTCGCCCGAGATGTAGCTCACCCGCTCCACCCGGCAGTCGTAGGGAGCGTGGAAACGGTGATACATGCTGGAGGTGAGCCGAAGCGTCGCGAATTGGCCGCGGCGATAGTAATCGACCAGCTCTGCGTCGCCGAGCAGATCGATCAGGGGATAGGGGAACCCCTTGGCCTGCAGGACCGAGCCGTCCTCGACCCGCCCACAGGCGCCCACCAGCGCATCGCAGGGACTCGCGAGCACGGTGGCGTCAGCGTCGATCGGCCGGGCTCCCGCTTTGAGCTCGCGCGTGAAGCATTCGTGCAGGCTGTTGAAACGTTCCGTCTTGGCCTCGCTCAAGTCCAGATCGGAGAACAGCCGCCAAACCGCGATGGCGGCTGCACAAAACCATGGCCGCTCGACTCGGCTCATCCGGCCGACGAACAGGGTGAGCCAGCGGCGCGGAACCCGGTTGGTGAGCAGGAAGTTGAGGTCCTCCTGCTGCAGGATGCGCATCAGCCTAGCGCGGGCGGTCATGTAAGTGTCACTCGGCTGAAATACAGTCCGCGCGGAGGTTCAAGGTGACCCATACGACGATCATTTGGACGGCGGCGGCGTGCACGCTGGCCGCGGCGCTCCCCAAAATCCGGCTGCGGCTGCAGCTTTCGCACGCCAAGCACCGCTCGGTGACGGGACATGCGCGCATGGCGCGCCGCCTCGCGCGCCTCATTCCCTTCTATGAATATGGCGAGGACCGGGTGTTCAAGGTGGACGACCCTCCGCAGGGGATTGCCGGACTGCGTCGGGCGGGCTTCATGCGCTTGGCAGCGGCTCTCACCGACCGTTCCCCCAAAAACGCCGCTCTGACCGCGGAGGTGATCGAGGGCATTTCCGATCTGCAGTTCACCAGCCGATACCGCGTTCCGTATCAATTCAGCGGCTTCGTTCGCCGGCACATCAGGGGCGGCGCTTTCGTGTCGTCCTCCTCCGGCGTCATGTTGACCGATCTGGATGGCACCGAGTTCTACGACGTCACGGGCTCCTACGGTGTCAACGTCTTTGGGAACGATTTCTACAAGGAGTGCATCGCCCGTGGCAGCGAGCGCGTGCGCGATTTGGGCCCGGTGCTCGGCAGCTACCACCCCGTGATCGCCTACAACGTACGCCGACTGCTCGAGATCTCCGGCATGGATGAGGTTTCCTTCCACATGTCGGGAACCGAGGCCGTGATGCAGGCGGTGCGCCTTGCGCGATATCACACGCGCCGCAGCCACCTGGTTCGCTTCTGCGGCGCGTACCACGGATGGTGGGGCGATGTGCAGCCGGGAGTCGGCAATCCCGTGACCGAGCGCGAGACCTACACCTTGCGCGACATGGACGACGCTTCGCTTCGCGTGCTCGAAAGCCGCCGCGACATCGCCTGCGTGCTGGTCAATCCGCTGCAGGCGCTGCATCCGAATTCCAGCGCCCCCGGGGATTCGGCGCTCCTCGACGGCGGCCGAAGGGCGCATTTCGACCGCGCGGCATACACGCAGTGGCTGCAGAAGCTGCGCGCCGTGTGCGCGCAACGCGGCATCGTGTTGATCTTCGACGAGGTGTTCGTCGGCTTCAGGCTCGCGCCCGGTGGCGCGCAGGAGTATTTCGGCGTACGCGCCGACGTGGTCACCTATGGCAAAACGGTGGCTGGCGGGCTCCCCATCGGGGTGCTGTGCGGCCGGCGCGGACAGATGCAGCGCTTCCGGGAGGATCGCCCGGCCGATATCTGCTTCGCGCGCGGCACGTTCAACTCGCATCCCTATGTGATGGGTGCGATGTGCGAGTTTCTCGAGCGTCTCGACGGCGCACAGATACGATCCCTGTACGATGGTCTCGAGGACACGTGGAACGCGAGGGCCCGAACTCTCAACGAGAGGTTCGTGTCGGAGGATTTGCCGGTGCGCGTTGCGAATCTGTCGACCATATGGACGATCCGCTACGAGCAACCCTCTCCGTACCACTGGATGTTTCAATATTATCTGCGCGAGGCCGGAGTCGCCCTGAGCTGGGTGGGCACCGGCCGCCTGATCTTCAGCCTGAATTACACGGCCGCAGATTTCGAGGAAGTGGCCGGGCGGCTGCTGTCTGCCGCCCGCGCGATGCAGGCGGATGGGTGGTGGTGGGCGGAGCCCACCACCACGAACAAATCCATCAAACGCCGCGTTCTGAAGGAGATGCTTCAGGCCCGCTCGCCGTTCGGCGCCGGCTCGATCAGCTCGCCGCGCATGAGGTAAAGCGGCGATTTGAAGTAGAGCTTCACGTCGTTGAACGGGTCGGTGATGATCTTCGTGAGCCACACGAGTCCGGTCTGCACGTCGCGCAGGAAGAACAGGTGGATCGTGCGGAACGCCAGGGCGCCGATGCCGACCACCAGCCAGATCTCGCCCACATGCCGCACGAACCCGCCGCTCGCGGGAGCGAAGACCCCGAAGAAGGTGGGATTGAGCCATACGATCAGCGGGACCAGCGCCCAGACCGCGTGCAGGATCACCTTGCGCCTCAAATTGTAGCCCACCTTGATCGCTTCCTTGTGCTCATGGGTGGCGTGGTTCGCCTCGTCGTAGCCTTTCGGCTCGAAGAAAAAATGCCCCGACTGCCGGGTGACCATGGATACCAGCCAGCCGATGAGGGCGGCGGCCACCGGGTCCTTGAACATCATGACGTACGCGATCAGAAAGCTGAAGGCGCTTACCAGATGCAGGGATTGATTGATGCGGCTGTGATGGTAGTAGCGGTGGTCGTCCCAGCGCTGCGTTCTGAGTTCTTCAAGGAAGCTTTGCATGCAAACTCCGGGAGTTGACGGCGTGAATTCGCGGTGAAACAAATATAGGATTTTGGTTACACGCCGATGACACGTCGTTCATCTCATCGTCACAGCTCGATGAGACCTTGGCGGCAGCATGAGAATCATGATCGTAACGGACGCATGGTTTCCCCAGACCAACGGTGTGGTACGCACCCTCGCGCAAACCGCCGCATGGCTCGGCCGCTTCGGCCATGAGGTTCGTACGCTGACCCCGCGGGATTTTCGCAGCATTGCCTGTCCCACCTATCCGGAGATCAGACTGTCTCTGTTTCCCGGACGAGGGGTGCGCGATGCCATCGACTCATTCGCTCCGCAGGCCCTGCACATTGCCACCGAGGGCCCTTTGGGTCTCGCGGCCCGTCGCCATTGCTCGCGGCGCAGCATGCGCTTCACCACCTCCTATCACACGCAGTTTCCGCAGTACCTGCGTGCGCGCTTCCCGATCCCGCTCGAAGCCTCGTATTGGGCGATGCGCCGTTTCCACTCGGCGGGCGCTCGCTGCATGGTGTCGACCCGAACCCTCCGTCAGGATCTGGCGAAGCGGGGATTCCGCAATCTGGCCGCGTGGCGCCGCGGAGTCGATACGGAGATGTTCAGGCCTCGGTCAAAGGATTTTCTCGACCTGCCACGGCCGCTCGCCGCCTACGTGGGGCGCGTTGCGATCGAAAAGAACATCGAGGCGTTCCTGAAGATGCCTTGGAGCGGCGGCAAGATCGTGATCGGCGACGGTCCCGAGCGCGTGCGCCTCCAAGGCCAGTATCCGGACGTGAGATTCACGGGGTACCGCTTCCAGGAGGATCTCGCCCGGCATTTGGCCGCCGCCGACATCATGGTCTTTCCCAGTCGTACCGACACCTTCGGGCTCGTGAATCTCGAGGCGATGGCCTGCGGCGTGCCGGTGGCCGCGTACCCCGTGACCGGACCGATCGACGTGATCGACGACGGGGTGACGGGCGCGCTCGACGAGGACCTGGGGCGCGCCGCGCAGCGCGCATTGACGCTCGATCCAGAGGCCTGCCGCAGGCACGCTCTGCAATATGGCTGGGATGTGATCACCCGGGAATTCGAGGCCAACCTCGTACCGTGCCACTCCACCGGCTCAGAGTGCCTGCCCGTCCTGGGCGAGCGATCGGCGGCAGCGCCAGTAGGGTCCGCAGCAGACTCCCGCCAGTCTCAGCCGAAGTTGATCTTCGCCTCGAGATTGGTGCGCGAATCGGCGCTCGTCAGAGCCTCCTCGAGCTCGATCCGGCCTTCACGCACCAGATTGTAGAGCGACATGTCGAAGCTCAGCATGCCCCTCTCCGTGCCGCTGCTGATCGCCTCCTTGACGCCCACGACATCGCCTTTCTTGATGAGCTCCGAGATATGCGGGGTATTCATCATGACTTCCGAAGCCGCCACCCGGCTGCCCGACTTCGCGACCACGAGCCGCTGCGACAGGATGGCGCGCAGATACTGCGACAGGTCGAGGAATATTTGATTGTGCTGGTCCCGCGGGAACATGTTGATGATGCGGTCCAGCGTTTCGGCGCAATTGTTGGCGTGTAATGTGGCGATGCACAAATGACCGGTGCCGGCCAGCGCAAGCGCCGCCTCCATGGTCTCGCGATCGCGGATCTCGCCCACCAGAATCACATCCGGCGCCGCGCGCACGGCGCTGCGCAGCGCGCGCGCGAAGCTCTTTGTGTCGAGCCCCACCTCGCGCTGATTGATGATGGACTTCTTGTTGGAGTGCAGGAACTCGATCGGATCCTCGATGGTGAGGATATGGTCCGACGAGGTCTCGTTGCGGTGGTTGATCATGGCCGCTAGCGTGGTCGACTTGCCGGCCCCCGCCGCGCCCACCATCAGGATCAGCCCGCGCTTCAGCATCACCAGCTCTTTCAGGATCTCGGGCATGCCCAGATCCTCGAGCTTCGGCATCTCCGCCGTGATGTAGCGCAGTACCATGGCGGGATACCCGCGCTGGTAGAACACGTTGACGCGGAATCGCCCGAGGCCCGACTCCGAGATCGCGAAGTCGATCTCCAGCTCCTCGTTGAAATGCTCGATCTGTTCCGCCGTCATCAGCCCCAACGCCGCCTGACGCACCGTCTCCGGACTCAGCACCTGCTTGTTGACCGGAAAAATCTTCCCTTCGATCTTGATCTTGACCGGCGCATTACAGGTAAAAAAGAGGTCCGAAGCCTTCTTCTCCACCATCAGTTTGAACAACGGCTTGGTGTTCATCACCTGCGCCGGCACCGCCGCTGACATCTCTACACCATCCATGTTTGGGAAACCGGTAGGACTGACTCTGATCCACTCGTGAACGACGAATACGCGGTAAGCAGCCCGGATCGGGAAGGCATTTCCCGGAGCGTGGAAAACATGGGCGCGACGCATGCGTCGCGCGGGCGGCCATGGATGGCCGCCCCGGGCTTGGGCGCAGCAGGGACTGCGCAGCCCAATGTTTTCCCCGCAGCCTCCAGGGATGGATTCACGGCGGTCCGGGAAATGCCTTCCCGATCCGGTCTCCGTGCATGAGGATATCGAACGTTCACGAATAAATCAGCTTTAAAAAACCTGCCCTTCCTCTTCCTCCAAAATCTGCAGCGCCGCCCCCCCGTCCTCCGGGTTCTTCATCTCCCGCTTGCTTTCCAGCTTCACGCGCAGCCGCAGCTCGTTCTTCGAGTCGGCATTGCGCAAGGCATCCTCATAGGAGATCAGTCCGGCCTCATAGAGCTCGTAGAGCGCCTGGTCGAACGTCTTCATGCCCAACCGGTTGGAGCGGGCCATGACATCCTTGATCTTCGCCACTTCGCCTTTGAAGATCAAATCCGAGATCAAGGGCGACGCCAGCATGATCTCCATCGCCGCGATGCGGCCCGAGCCCGCCTCGCGCGGAATCAGGCGCTGCGATATGAGCGCGCGGATGTTGAGCGACAAATCCATGAGCAGCTGTTCGCGCCGTTCCTCGGGGAAGAAATTGATGATGCGGTCGAGCGCCTGGTTGGAGCTGTTGGCATGCAGGGTCGCGAGCACGAGGTGGCCCGTCTCGGCGAATTGAATCCCGTATTCCATGGTCTCGCGGTCGCGAATTTCCCCGATCAAGATCACGTCCGGCGCCTGTCGCAGGGTGTTCTTGAGGGCGAGGTGCCAGCTCTCGCAGTCGACGCCGACCTCGCGGTGCGTCACCACGCAGCCCTTGTGGGCGTGCACGTATTCCACCGGATCCTCGATGGTCACGATGTGCCCGCGGGTCTTCTCGTTGCGGTATCCGACCATCGCCGCGAGCGAGGTCGATTTTCCCGAACCGGTGCCTCCCACGAGAATCACGAAGCCGCGCTTCGACAGCACGACATCCTTCAGGATCGGCGGGAGCTCCAGCTCCTCGAGCGTCGGAATCTTCGCATTGATGGTTCGCACCACCGCTCCGGTGAAGCCCTGCTGCACGAAGGCGCTGACGCGAAAGCGCCCGATGCCGGGCGGCGCGATGGCGAAGTTGCATTCCTTGGTGGAGTCGAATTCCTTGGTCTGCCGGTCGTTCATGATGGCGCGGACCAGGCTCGCGCTCTGCTCGCCGCTCAAGCTGCGGTCGGACTGCGGCCGGATCTCGCCGTCGATCTTGATGGCGGGCGGGAAGCCCGCCGTGATGAACAGGTCGGAGCCCTTCTTCTCCACCATTCGGCGGAGCAGGTCCTGCATCAATCGTATCGATTGTTCGCGATCCATTAGATGCTGTCCTTGTTCTGAGCCTTGTACTTGGCCTCTTCGCGGCTGACCACGCCTTTCTGGACGAGTTCCTGCAGGCATTGATCGAGGGTCTGCATGCCCTGTCCCTGGCCGGTTTGAATGGCCGAGTACATCTGCGCGATCTTGCCCTCGCGGATGAGGTTGCGGATGGCGGGCGTGCCGATCATGATCTCGTGCGCTGCGATACGGCCGCCGCCCACGCGTTTCATCAGCGTCTGGGAGATCACCGCTCGAAGACTCTCCGACATCATGGCGCGCACCATGTCCTTTTCGGAAGCCGGAAAAACGTCCACGATGCGATCGATGGTCTTGGCCGCCGAGCTCGTGTGCAGCGTGCCGAACACCAGGTGACCGGTTTCGGCGGCGGTCAACGCCAAGCGAATGGTCTCGAGATCCCGCATTTCGCCCACCAGTACGATGTCCGGGTCCTCGCGCAGCGCCGAGCGCAGCGCCTCGGTGAAGCCCAGCGTGTCACGATGCACTTCGCGCTGGTTTACCAGGCAGCGCTTGCTTTCGTGTACGAACTCGATCGGATCCTCGATGGTGATGATGTGATCCGGGCGGTTATCATTGCAATGGTTCACCATGCCCGCAAGCGTGGTCGACTTGCCCGAGCCGGTGGGTCCGGTGACCAGCACCAGCCCGCGGGGCAGCATGCAAAGGTCCTTGAAGGTCTTCGGCGCATTCAACTCATCGAGCGACAGGATGGTCGACGGAATGTTGCGAAATACCGCACCGGCGCCCCGATTCTGGTTGAAGGCGTTGACGCGGAACCGCGCCAACTTGGGAATTTCGAACGAAAAGTCCGTCTCGAAGAACTCTTCGAAGGCTTTGCGCTGCTTGTCATTCATGATGTCGTACACCATGCTGTGCACTTCTTTATGCACCAGCGCCGGCATATTGACGCGCTTCATGTCGCCGTCCACTCGAATCATCGGCGGTACCCCCGCCGACAGATGCAGGTCCGAAGCGTTGTTCTTCACCGCAAAGGCGAGAAGCTGCGCGATATCAACCGCCATTTACGGCTCCTAAATCCGGCTGTACAAGCCTCAAGCAGTATATAAGAGGGTGTTGTCACCCAATATGTTAATTGGTCCGCAGAATCTGACGCTCAATGTGAACCACGTCCGGTCTCGGATAAACGAGGCGGCCAAGGCCGCTGGACGCGATCCCGCCAGCGTCACGCTGGTCGCGGTTACCAAGTCCAAGGCTGCCGAATCCATGAGGGAGGCCGCCACGGCGGGCGTCACGGATTTCGGCGAAAACTATCTGCAGGAGGCGCTCGGCAAGATGGAAAGGCTCGCGGGGCTCCCGGTGCGCTGGCATTTCATCGGAGCGCTCCAGTCGAACAAAACCCGGCCCGTGGCCGAGCGCTTCGACTGGGTGCACAGCATCGATCGTTGGAGCGTGGCCAGGCGACTCTCGGAGCAACGTCCCTTTCATGCGCCACCGCTCAATGCCTGCATCCAGGTGGCCCTCGTTCCGGAGGCCACCAAGGGCGGGATCGAGCCCGGTAATCTGGCCGAGCTCGTCGAGCAGATGGCGGCTCTGCCGCGTCTGAAGCTGCGCGGCCTCATGTGCATTCCCCCGTCTCAGCCGGATGCACGCTCCGAGCGGGCCCTGTTTGCCCGGCTGCGGGCGCTCCTGGAGAGTCTCAACGCCCGCGGGCTCGGGCTCGATACACTGTCGATGGGGATGAGTGCGGACTTCGAATCGGCCATTGCCGAGGGCGCGACGATGGTGAGGATCGGAACGGCGATATTTGGCGAACGGTGAGCGGACACGACATGCACAACATACGCAGACTGGCTTTCATCGGCGGCGGCAACATGGCCGCCGCATTGATCGGAGGACTGACCAAGCGCGGGCTCCCTCGCGACAGGATCGCGGTCGCCGATCCGAGCGCCGAGCAGATGGCGCGTCTGGAGCGCGACTTCGGCATATCCGGTGCGCCGGACAACGCCCGCGCGGCGGCCGGCGCCGAGGCCGTGGTCCTGGCCGTCAAGCCGCAACAGATGCGCGCCGTGGCGCTCGCGCTCGCCCCGCATCTGGCGGCATCGAAACCTCTTATCATCTCGGTCGCCGCAGGCATCCCGCATGCCGCACTGGCGCGCTGGTTCGGTCCCGAAATCCCGGTGGTGCGCACCATGCCCAATCGCCCGGCTCTGAACGGCTTCGGCGCCACCGGGCTGTATGCTCCGGCGGGTGTGGGGGCCGCGCACCGGGCGCTGGCAGAATCCATCATGGCCGCGGTCAGTGCCACCGTTTGGGTGGAGCATGAATCGCAGATGGACACCGTCACCGCGCTGTCCGGGTCGGGTCCTGCCTACTTCTTCCTGTTCATGGAAGCGCTCGAAGCGGCCGCGCACGAGCGCGGACTGCCGAACGACATTGCGCACAAGCTGACCTTGGAGACCGCATTCGGCGCCGCGCAAATGGCGCGCCAGTCGACCGAATCCCTCGCGATCTTGAGGGAACAGGTGACCTCCCAGGGGGGAACCACCGCGGCCGCGCTCGCCGTGCTCGATGCGGCCGGACTTCGCGCCATCGTCGCCCACGCCGTTGCGGCGGCCGATCGCCGTTCGGCGGAGCTGGCCCAGGAATTCGGGGCGCCGTGATCCGATATGGAAGCGATTCGGTTTATAGTCGATACGTTGCTCTGGCTGCTGACGCTCGCGTTCGTGCTGCGTTTCCTGTTCCAGCTGGTGCGGGCGGATTTCCGCGATCCGATGGCGGACGCCATCGTGCGCGTGACCAATTGGCTGGTTCTGCCGTTGCGCCGCCTTCTGCCGCCGATCGGCAAGATCGACACGGCGACGGTGCTGGCCGTGTTATTGGCCGCCTCGGCCCGCACGGCGGCGATGTTGTTGCTCGCAGGCATCGGTTTGAGCGATCCCTTGATGTTTGCGCGGGTCACCGCGCTCGACCTCATCGACATGGTATTGCGGGTGTATTTGTTCGCATTCCTGCTTTACTGGGTGGCCACGTTCGTCGCCCAGGGCAGCTACGCACCGGGCGTTCGTTTGCTGGGGCAGCTCTGCGAGCCCGTCTTGAAGCGAGTGCGTCGCGTGATTCCCCCCATCGGGCAAATCGATTTCTCCTTCCTTTGGGTGTCCATCGCGATCGGCGCGCTGTTGATACTTCTGCGTTGAACATGCACTCCTACGTGACTGAAATTACTGCCAACGCAGCGTTTTGATCGCTCCCGCAACGGCCCGGGCGCTCGGCCCTTGGCGCGAACGCCTGAAATTTAAGGCTCGCGCACGCATCAACGGAAGATTTTTTTTTACGAATGCGCTAAACATCGGCTTTTTTCTATGTTATTTTCGGCGCCGAGTTGAAATTGTGGGGAATCAACGTCCCGCGTTCGCAAACATCAGCAGGAGATTTAATATGGCGAAAAAAAATGCAGCACCGACCAAGTCTGAAATTCTCGCTACGATTTCGAAGGAAACAGAGCTCTCGAAGAAGCAGGTCGGAGCCGTGTTTGACTCGCTTTCCGCCGCTATCAAGAAGAGTCTTCGCGGTCACGGGCTGTTCACCTTGCCCGGACTTCTCAAGATGAAGGTCGTGAAGAAGCCGGCCACGAAAGCGCGTGAAGGCATCAATCCTTTCAACGGCGAGAAGATGACCTTCAAGGCCAAGCCGGCGAGCAAGAAGGTCCGCATTGCCGCGCTGAAGAACCTCAAGGAATTCGTGAACTAGCCCGACGTTCACCCGAGTCGCCTCGCGCCTGCGAGGCGGGTCGAGTCTCTGCTTCCGGAGCGGTTGGAGGCTCCAGCCGCTCCGGAGTGCCGCGCCCCGCGCAATGTGCTCGCTCGGGATTCCTTACTCGATACCGACCAGCGTTACCTCGAAAACCAGGGTTGCGCCGGGCGGGATGACGCCGCCGGCCCCCTCCTGCCCGTAGGCGAGATCGGCAGGAATGACCAGTCTGCGGCGGCCGCCCACTTTCATGCCGGCAACGCCCTGATCCCAGCCTTTGATCACCTGGCCGCCGCCGATCACGAATCGGAAGGGTTGTCCGGAGTTCGCGGAGCTGTCGAATTCCTTGCCTTTGTCGTCTTGCGACGACGCGTCGTAGAGCCATCCGGTGTACTGCACGACGGCCTGCTGTCCCGCGGCAATTGCGGCGCCCGTCCCGGTCTTGATGTCCTCGCTTTGCAGAGAATTCACCGTTGCCGTCGCTGCGGGAGCCGGGCCGGCCGCCTGGCCGGTGCACGACGGCAAAGTGGCGATGAGCGCCGCCGCGGCCAAGATGCGTGCCGCCGCGACGCCGCGCGAGGCGCTATGGGAATCAAGTCGGGGGAAGGATGCCATGCGCGCATCCTAGCGGATTTGGCCGATGCCCACGAATGGGGCGTCGGGGCGTCAGGCGCTCCGTCGCGATTGTCGAATCTTGATGAGCGCTGCGAGATTGGCGGCGACCGCGGCGGCGCCCAGGATCGCCGGCTGTGCGCCCAACGCGGGTCCTGCGAGTTCCGCGCCGACACCGAGCCCGGCCAGCGAGACCGCGCTGAGCTCGCCGGTGACGCCGAGCCAGCCGTGGCGCAGTACTCCGATTGCATCGTCGAATTCGTCGGCGACTTGTAAGACCCATTCCATGCTCGGGAGTCTAGGCGGGGAGCCCGTGAGCCGGGCGTGAGTGAGGTCACATATACTTGCCATGCCGCAAGCGGCTGCGTACGCTCTACGTCACATGCAGCGCATTCTCGTCCTGAATCCGAAAGGCGGATCGGGCAAAACGACGATAGCCACGAACCTCGCCAGTTATTTCGCGAGCCAGGGTGACCATCCGCTGCTGTCGGACAACGATCCTCAGGGCTCGAGCACCCGCTGGCTGAAGAAGCGCAAGCCGGAGCAGGCCTTCATCCACGGGATTGCGGCGTTCGAACGCAACAACCGCATGACGCGCGCCTGGCTGATGCGTACTCCGCCTGACGCCGCCCACGTGATCGTGGATACGCCGGCGGCGGTCCCGGCGCAGGACATGCCGGAGATGACCAAGACCGCGGATGCCATCATCGTGCCGGTGCTGCCGTCCGACATCGACATTCACGCCTGCTCGAGATGCATCGCGGACCTGCTGCTGATCGCCAAGGTGAGGCGCGATGAGAACCGGATCGGGGTGATAGCCAACCGCGTGAAGCGCAACACCCTGATCTACCAGTCGCTGATGAGGTTTTTGGAGACGCTGCGCATCCCCGTGATCGCAACGCTGCGCGATTCGCAAAATTACGTTCGCGCCGCGGAGCAGGGAGTCGGGCTCTACGAGATGAAGCGCGGTCTTGTCGCCCAGGACATCGAGGACTGGGAGCCACTGCTCACGTGGTTGAGGGCCAAGGAAGGGATCGTCCGGCCGAATTCCGGCTCCAGCCCGATCTCCGGCATCAACCCGCTGCCGGAAACCGCTTGAGACCGGTTATTTCTTGTCTTCCCAGCTGACGCGGACTTTCTCCGCCCAGTTCTTGTAGCTGTGCCAGTTGTACAGGCTGTTGGTGATCGCCGCGTGACGGCCGCTCGGCTTGTAGGCCTCGCGGGGAAGCGCGGTTCCCGGGGCACCCGCCTCGACGCGCGGAGCGCGCCGGTCCACACCGGTGTATCGAGTCTTAAGTTTGAAGTCGTCGCTCATGGATGCCTCTCGTTTGCCCGACAGTAGGAGTCCGGCAGTTCCCCGGGCAGTAACTGTGTCACAGCCGGGGGGGCGCGTCCGCGAGCCGCACCCGCATTGCGATGCGCATCTCACCGCCCGGCACGGTAAGTTAAATCGCGCGCAGCTACTTGGCTTCCCATGCGTCGAACAGCGGCTTCCATTCCTCGAGCGAACGGTCGAGCGCCGCGGGCAGGAGCATCGCGTAGGAGTCGAGCAGCGCCATCGCATTGCGCGCGGGATCCGTGTGGGTGGCGGCACCGAGACGGCGCGACATGTCCCGGTTCACGAGGTGTAGGCTCTCGTAAAGCTCGGTGAGCGCGGTGAAAGCCGGGCGTGTGTCCGTGGCAGTCATCTCGCGCGACAGCAGGAACATCGAGACGCTTCGATAGACCGTCTCCGCCTCGTTCGCGAAAGGCAGATGAAAGCGCGCCATCGGACGCAGCCGGTCGGTCCAGGGACAGCCGGCGGTGGCCATGATGAGCCCGAGCACCGAGCTCATCGCCTGCTGCGCGCTGGTTTCCACATAGACCGTGCGCCCGCTCTGATGCACCGTGACGCCGACGGTGTCGAACGACACCAACGATTTCAATGGCTCGAGGACGGCCGCCATCTGCAGAGCCGCGGGACAGTGCGGGTGCGCGGCCGGGGTCAGCGGGCAATTGGCGCACTGGTTGAACGTGAGCTCGGTCCAGAAGGGCGGCGCGGCGGGCGCAGGGTTGATCAGTCTGAAGCTCGCCGGATCGAACCTGAAATCGAGCGTCTTCTGCGATCCATCGGGCAAGTCGAACCGATAGCGGATCGAGAGCGGCTCGTTCATGCCACCAGCCGGTAGCAGGGCGTGTATTCCGTGCCGCTGAACTTCATCCGACGTTGCGCCACGAAGGAACGCAGCAATCGATCGAGAGGCTCCATGATCGATGGCTCGCCGGAGAGTTCGAAGGGACCGTAGCGCTCGATCGCGTTGATGCCGTATTCCTTGATGTTGCCCGCCACGATGCCGGAGAAGGCGCGCCGCAAGTTCGCCGCGCGCTCGTGCACGGGCTGATCGTGGGATAGGCGCAGCGCGCGCATGGACTCGTGAGTCACCTCGAAGGGCAGCTGAAACTCGAGCGGTATGTTCAACAGCCAATTGAAGCCGTAGGAGTCGCTCTGGCGGCGCCGGTAGTCGCGCACCTGCGCGAAGCCCTGGACCATCAGGCGTGCCACCTCCGCGGGATCGTCGATGACGATTTGGTAGCGGGACTGCGCGCTCTTGCCGAGTGCCGCGCCGATGAAGTCGTGGATCTGCCGGAAGTAATCCTCCGCGTCCGCCGGCCCCGTGAAGACCACCGGAAACGGCAGGGTGCTGTTGGCCGGATCGAGAAGGATTCCGAGCAGGTACAGAATCTCCTCCGCCGTCCCGGCGCCGCCCGGGAAGACGACGATGCCGTGTCCCACCCGCACGAAGGCCTCCAGGCGCTTCTCGATGTCGGGCATGATCACGAGCTGGCTGACGATGGGATTGGGCGGCTCCGCGGCGATGATGCCCGGCTCGGTGATGCCGAGGTAGCGTCCATTCACGATACGCTGCTTGGAATGCCCGATGGTTGCCCCCTTCATGGGCCCTTTCATGGCGCCCGGGCCGCAGCCGGTGCATACGTCCAGGCCGCGCAGCCCCAGTTCGTAGCCGACTTTCTTGGTGTAGTCGTATTCGACCCGCCGGATGGAGTGACCGCCCCAGCAGACGGCGAGATTGGGCCGCATCTGCGTTTCGAGCACCCGGGCGTTGCGCAGGATGTGGAACACGGCGTTGGTGATGCTCGGCGAGGAGTTCAGGTCGAAACGGCCGCTCTCGTTGATCTCATTCGAGATGAACACCACGTCGCGCAGCACGGCGAACAGATGGTCCTTGAGGCCCCGGATCATTTCTCCATCGACGAAGGCGGACGCCGGAGCATTCTTGATCTCGAGCTTGATCCCCCAGGCGCGGCGCATGATGCGCAGGTCGAAGTCCTTGTACTTGTCGAAGATGGTGCGCGCATCGGCGATCTCCGAGCCCGAGCTCAATACGGCGAGGGCGCATTTGCGGAACAGCGGGTACAGGCCGCCCTGCCCCGAATCGAGGAGCTTGGCGATCTCCTCCTGAGACAGATGCTCGAGGCTCCCTTTCGGGGCGACCCGCGCATCCACCATGTCAGAGGACAGAATCGTGGTTTCCACCCGTCACCGCCTCACGGGTAGATATCGATGGGAATGTTGTCCTGAGTGCGCATCCATAGCTCAACCATGTCGGAGTTCGACAGAGCGATGCACCCGTCGGTCCAGTCGCTCGAGGCATAGTAGCTCGCCGGATGCTTCAGGGTATTGGGCAATCCGTGGATCATGATCGATCCTCCCGGGGCCCAGCGATTTTTGCGCGCCCGGATCTCGTCTTCCTGATTGGGGTAGGAGACTTGGATCGCCAGGAAGTAATCGCTCCGGGTATTGCGGCGCGCCAGAAAATAATGGCCCTCGGGGGTTCGGAAATCGTGCTCGCGTTCCTTTTGGCCGACCGGCGCCAGACCCAGGGCGACCTTGTACGAGGCCAGCAATTGGCTGCCGCTGTACAGGTAAAGCTTGTGTTCCGCCTTGCGGACCACGACGTGATCCGCCGTCGCGACCTGCGAGCCGGCCGCAATATCGCCAAACGCCGCGGCCGCGATCAGCCCGAGAATCGTCAGAACAGGCCGCACAGCCCGAAAACCACGATGAAAACTGCAATTGAACATGGTTAAAAGTATAGCTCCTGCAACGCGCTCCATAACCGGCTGCAGCTCACGGACCGGGTATAATGGGCTGATGCGCCCGTTTTTCCGCCTTGCGTCTCTTTTCCATTCCTTTGCCGCCGTTTCATTGCTCGCCGCGTGCGGCGGTGAATCCTCGATCAAACCTTCCGAAGTCCTCGATGAGCGCACGGGAATGACCGTTGGCACGCTCGACAAGCCCATCGAATTGATGCAGGGAACTCCGGCCTCGCTGGTTTCCAACCGGCGCGCAAGCTACGCGTATCTCGGTCCCGTCGAGTGGGACAACATGGGCAACATCAGGTACGGGCTCTGGATCCACGTCGCTCCCGGCAACGACTGGCGCTTCGATGAGATCAAGACTCCCGGCGCAGTGAGCTTGTCGCTCGATGCTGCCGCGACGCCGCTGTCGCTGATCGAGCCGCCTGCGCTCGCGCGCGCGCCCTATCAGCCGGTCGCCTCCTGGGGCGAGACCGCCTATTTCGGCGTGGATCTCGAATTGCTGAGACGCATGGCCGCGAGCGGCAGCATCGGGCTCGATGTGAGGGCCGGCGATTCGGTGGTGCATTTTGCCGCTGCACCGGATGCTCATGAAACGCTCTTGAGGTATCTGCACGCTCGAGGCTACTGACGGTTGATGTCGACCACCTGCGGCAACGCTATCGTGGTGCCGGGCTTGAGGTCGTGGAAATCCACATCCGGGTTGTACTGCGCGACCAGCCAGATCGGCAGATCCCCATGCTGCAAAGCCACCGTCCACAAGGACTCGCCGCGCTTCACGGTGTAGTTCTCCGTGCCGGCAATGCGGTGCGCGGCGAAGAACGCTTCCTGCATGTGGTGGTGATATTCCGTGCGCGCAGCCACGAATTGCGCCGCCGGCACCTTGGACAGATCGAGCTTGATCTTGTGGCCGACCGTCACCTGCGCGCTCTGGTGCAGCCGGTTGAGCTTGCGCAGAGATTGGCTGTCGACCTGGGTCCAATCCGCAAAATGCCCGAGCGTCTCACCCGCCTGCACGACGACGGTGTCGCCCGCGCCCACCCCATAGTCCGTCGCGTCGGGCCCGCCCGTCGGTGGGCTCGCCGGCAACAGGGCCGCGCTATCGGTTTGCCGCGGTGACACCGGCTCTCGCGCCGAGGCGGTGGCAGTCTTCTCCGGGGCGCCCGTCGGATGCTGCAGCGACTGTTCCGCAGCCGTCGGCGGCGTCGGCGGCGGCGCTGACGGGGTCGTCGCGTTATCCGCCTGCACATCGCTCGGCGGTTGAGCGGCGGCAACCGCCACTTCGGGCGGCCCTCCAGGTGCTTTTTCGGATGCCCCTGCGGCCCCGCCTTCACCGCGGGATGCCGGCATGGGAATGTGCACGATCTCGCCGCGAGCCGCGGTGTGCGCGGCGTTCCAGCCATTCGCCGCCAAGAGCCGCGACAGGCTCACGCCGCTGACCGATGCGATCGTTGCAAGTGTCTCCCCCTTGCGTATCCGATGCGCCCCGTCGTTGCGCTGGGCGAGATAGCGCTGTGCCATCGGCACACGCGCCCAAGCCGCCTCGATCTCGCTCGGCGACTGGCTCCCCGGCAGGCGCAAGGCGTAGCCGCGCGGCACCAGCCGGGAGCCGCTCCAGATCGGCGGCCGCAACGCCGGATTCAGCACCTTGAGAGCTCCCAAATCGACCTTGAACGCCTTCGCCAGCGAGGTCACGGCGATGTAATCGGGTAGCTCCACAGGCGTGTTGTCCGTTTCCGGAAGCCGCGTCAACGGACCGAAATACTTCTCGGCATGGCGGTCGACCTCGAGCGCCGCCAGGAAGGCGACGTAGAAGTTGCGCGAGGCGAAGCCGAAGGTTGCGCCCTGATAGCGCTTCACGATGACGGCGATGTCGTCCGTTCCCAGTTCATCCTGGGCGCGCCTGAGGCCGCCCGGGCCGTGATTGTAGGCGGTGACGGTCAGCGGCCAGCTCCCGAGCAGGCGGTAGTTGTAGAGCATCAGGTTGGCGGCCGCCTCGGTCGCGGTGAACGGGTCGAGCCGCTCATCGACGATGCCGTCGACTCGCATGAAGCGCTTGGCGGTGGATGGCATGAACTGCCACAGTCCCGCCGCGCCGACTTTGGAGTAGGCCTCCGGATTGAAGGAGGATTCCACGTGCGGTAACGCAGCGATCTCCTCCGGAACCCCATGCCGCTTCAACACCCGGGCGATGTTCGTCTCCCAGGCAGCCGAACGGATCAGTCCCTCGTGGAACCGGTCGGCCTGCCCGAGCTGAAACCGGATCCGCTCGATGGCGTCGAGAAAATCCTGGGGCCGGGCGTTTTCCCCGAACGCATCCAGGATGCGCTTCTCGTGAGGCGTCAGCTCGCTCGTGGAGCCCGCCGCAAAGCGCCGAAGGAGCGCTGCGTAATGCGCCTTGGCCTCCCCCACGCGCCGCTCGCGTTGCGAAGGTGAGGAGGCCGGATCGAAGCGCAGCACTTCGTAGACCAGCTTCAAGTTCCAGTCGTCGTGCAGCAGTCCCTGATCGGTGGCGACTTCCGTATAGACCCGCACCCAGAAGCGGATGTCCGGCTCGAGCGCCGGCGGATGGGCGAAGGGATCGGTTTCGTCCGCAGCGGCCGGCAGGCCGAGAAACGGCGGCGCGAGCATCAAGCAGAGCGCCGCAACTCTTATGCGATGAAGAATGAGGGATCCTCTACCCGCACTTCGAATCGCCGCAGTTCAGACAGGTCTGGCATCCGTCCATCATTACCACCGCGGCGGTGCTGCACTTCGCGCAAAGCTGCGCGCCGTCCGGAAAATGCGACTTGGAGAACGCGTCCGTCTGCTTGGTGCGCGCCTCGAATTCTGCACGCTTCTGCTCCACCAGCTTCTTCTGATGGGTGTCGAGTTCGGGCTTCTTCAACAGGCCGATCGATTGCAGGTGCCGCTCGATCACATAGCCGAGTTCCGCGATGGTCGAGGGCATGAACTTGCCGCCCGGCTGCCAGTAGCCGCCGCGCGGATCGAACACGGCCTTCAATTCCTCCACCAGGAACGTGGTATCGCCGCCCTTGCGGAAAACGGCCGATATGACCCGCGTCAATGCCACGATCCATTGGAAATGATCGAGATTCTTCGAATTGATGAACACCTCGAACGGTCGCCGCTGCTCGTGCGGCGTGCCTTCGTTCAATAGGATGTCGTTGATGGTCACGTACATGGCGTGATCCGAGACCGGCGTCTTGATCTTGTAGGTCGAGCCGATCAGAACTTCGGGACGCTCGAGCTTCTCGTGCATCCAGATGACGTTGTCCTGGGTCTTCACCGGCTCCTTCGCCGCGGACGTGCTTGCATCCTTCGCCTCGGGCTTCTGCACCCGGTATTTGGCGATTTTCTTGTCGATCTTGATGTGCGCCATGTCAGAACTTCCCGTAGTAGCCTTCTTTCAGAGCATCGAACAGATTCGCGGCAGTGTGCATCTCGCCGTCGTATTCGATTTCCTGATCGCCCCGTGCCTCGACCTCCGTGCCGTCTTCCAACGTGAACACGTAGATGGTGTTCTTGAGGTCGTCCTCCTTGACCAGTACGCCCTGGAAGGCCTCCGGATTGAACCGGAACGTGGTGCAACCCTTCAGGCCCTGATCGAAGGCATGCAGATAGATGTCCTTGAAATCCTCGTATTTGTAGTCCGTCGGGACGTTCGCGGTCTTGGAAATCGACGAGTCCACCCAGATCTGCGCGGCGGCCTGTATGTCGACGTGTTCCTTCGGCCCGATGTCGTCCGCGGAGATGAAGTAATCCGGAAGCTTCTCCGCCGCATTCTGCGAGCCGGGCATGGCGCGCGGATTCACCATCTCGCGGTACGCGAGCAGCTCGAAGGAGAACACGTCGATCTTTTCCTTGGATTTCTTGCCCTCGCGGATCACGTTGCGGAAATAGTGATGTGCGAAGGAAGGCTCGATGCCGTTCGATGCATTGTTCGCGAGCGACAGCGAGATCGTGCCGGTGGGCGCGATGGAGCTATGATGCGTGAAGCGCGCACCGACCTCGGCCAGCTCGTCCACGAGCTCCGGGGCGGCCTCCGCGATCCGCTGCATGTACCGGCTGTAGCGCGCATGCAGCACCCTGCCCGCGATCTTCGCGCCCACGCGCCAGCCGTCCTTCACCATCTCGGGACGCTTGCGGAGCATCTCCGGCGTGACTGTGAATTCCTCGTTCATGATGGGCGCCGGACCCTTCTCGCGGGCGAGCGTGAGGCCCGCCTCCCAGCCGGCGACCGCCATTTCACGCGCCACGTTCTGGGTGAATGCCACGGATTTCTTCGAGCCGTACTTCATGCACAACATGGTGATGGCCGAGCCCAGGCCGAGGAAACCCATGCCATGGCGGCGCTTGCGCAGGATCTCGTTGCGCTGCTGCTCCAGCGGCAGGCCGTTGACCTCGACCACGTTGTCCAGCATGCGGGTGAAGATCTTCACCACCTTGCGATAGGTGTCCCAATCGAAGTGCGCATCCTCGGTGAACGGCTCGACGACGAATTTCGTGAGGTTGACCGACCCCAAAAGGCACGAGCCGTAGGGCGGAAGCGGCTGTTCGCCGCATGGATTGGTGGCGCGGATGGTCTCGGTCCACCAGTTGTTGTTCATCTCGTTGACCCGGTCGATCAAGATGAAGCCAGGCTCTGCGAAGTCGTAGGTGGAGGACATGATGAGGTCCCACACCCGCCGCGCCGGCAGCGTCTTGTAGATCTTGCAGGCCACGAGACCCTCCTCGTTCGCCACATAGCCCCTGACATCGGGCCATTCGCGCCACACGAACTTGCTCGTGTCCGAGAGGTCCGGACGCTCGGACTCGTATTCGTTGCGGGACAACGGAAACGCCAGCCGCCAATCGCCGTCGCTCTTCACCGCCTTCATGAACTCGTCGGTGACGAGCAGCGAGAGATTGAACTGACGCAGCCGGCCGTTCTCGCGCTTGGCGCGGATGAACTCCAGCACGTCGGGATGACCGACATCGAAGGTGCCCATCTGCGCGCCGCGGCGGCCGCCGGCGGAGGACACCGTGAAGCACATCTTGTCGTAGATATCCATGAACGACAGCGGGCCCGAAGTGTAGGCGCCAGCGCCCGTCACATAGGCGCCGCGCGGCCGCAGCGTCGAAAATTCATAGCCGATTCCGCAACCCGCCTTCAACGTGAGCCCCGCCTCGTGCACCTTGTTCAAGATGTCGTCCATCGAGTCGCGGATCGTGCCAGACACCGTGCAATTGATGGTCGAGGTGGCGGGCTTGTGCTCCAGCGCGCCGGCGTTGGACGTGACGCGCCCGGCCGGGATCGCACCGTGACGCAGCGCCCAGAGGAAGGATTCGTACCACTGCTCGCGCAACTCCGGGGATTCCACGTCCGCGAGCGCACGCGCCACGCGCTTGTACGTGTCGTCCATCGACCGGTCGACCGGCGACCCGTCCTTCGCGATCAGCCGGTATTTCTTATCCCAGATGTCATAGGACGCTTCTTGATAAGGAATACTTCCGACGTCTTTGGGCTGTATTTGAACCACCGTATTCATGGGTTTAAAACCGCTCCCTTATAATTATGGCGCGACAGTGAAAGACAAGTTGCGGTGGTCCCGGGCGAGAAAACGGCCTTGCGGTCGGATCAGGGATGAATGGAGACTTTCGCGACTTTCCGACCACAACATATTGTGTTCGGAGTGGAAGGTTAAGACTTGACTATGATCAGCGTCAAGAATTTTTTAAGCTAATTTTCGACCTAAAAACATTAATAAATTCATAATATTAGGAGATTGTTCCGAGAAATTTTCTTACTACACTTCGGGTTCTTCAGGTCAAGGGGGAGAATTCGTAATCTCAATATATTGTGGTCCACATCTTATTCACAATATGTCCCATTGACATTGGCGAAATCGCACATGCCATTTTTCCCTCGCTAACGCGTGATGGCGGTTGAAATGATCGGCAGCGTCCCAACTTTGGGTACCAAGCGCTTTTTCTTGTTCGTTTCATCAACATCATCATTTAAGAGGAGAGCATCATGACTGTCGTGCGATACGAGCCTTGGTCGCTCGTGAACCGTTTCCAGAGAGACATCGACCGTCTGTTCGGCGCCCCCCAGGCCGCGACTGCGGCTGACTCCGGCGCGTGGCTGCCGCCCGTCGACATTCACGAGGAGGACAATCGATTTCTTCTGCACCTGGATCTGCCGGGCGTCGATCCGAAAGCGGTGGAGATTACTTCCGAGCAGGGCGTGCTGACGATTCGCGGACGCCGCGAGGATACGAAGCGCGAGGATCGCGACGGCTATCGCCGCGTCGAGCGCGTCACCGGTGAATTCCAGCGGCGCTTCAGCCTGCCGGAATCGGCGGATGTGCAGAACATCAAGGCCAAGTCCGCCCACGGCGTGCTCGAAGTCACGATTCCGAAGCTCGCCCAAGTGCAGCCGCAACGGATTACGGTCGAAGCGGCCTAAGAGAGTCCGCAGCGCGCGATCTTACGGTGTAAAATCGCGGGCTTCGGGCGACGAAGCGAAGGGGCCGGACTCATCGTCCGGCCCCTCTTTATGTGGCCGGCCCGACGAGTCATCTGGATATAAGGATCGCGCATGAATCTGCGTTTTGGACTGGCGGCGGCAGTGCTCGCTCTCGGACTGTCCGCGCCACAGGCTTTCGCTGCGGTGACCGCGCCGCTCCCGGCACCCGATGCCGCGCCGATGCCCTCACTCGCTCCCATAGTCAAGCGGGTATCGCCGGCGGTCGTCAACATCGCCACTCGCGGCACCATCAAGGAGAAGCCGGGTCAGCGCAATCCGTTGCTGGACGATCCTTTCTTCCGCCAATTCTTCAACGTACCGCCGGACTCGAAGCCGCACGAGAGGCCGTTTCAGAGCGCGGGCTCGGGCGTGATCGTCGACGCCAAGAACGGCTACATCATCACCAATTTCCACGTCATCGAGAACGCCAACGAAATCACGGTGACGCTGCTCGACAACCGCACTTTTCCGGCGAAGGTGATCGGGTCCGACGAAGGCGCGGACATCGCGGTGCTTCAGGCCAAGCAGCCGAACCTCATCGCCATGGCGCTCGGCGATTCCTCGCATCTGGAGGTGGGCGACTATGTGGTGGCGATCGGCAACCCGTTCGGCTTGCAGCACACCGTCACCGCCGGCATCGTCAGCGCGCTCGGCCGCACCGGCATCAATCCGGACGGGTACGAGGACTTCATCCAGACCGATGCCTCCATCAATCCCGGCAATTCGGGCGGTGCACTGGTCAATCTCAAAGGAGAGCTGGTCGGCATCAACTCCGCGATCCTGTCGGGCAGTGGCGGCAACATCGGCATTGGCTTCGCCATTCCGGTCAACATGGCCAAGGGAGTGATGGACCAGCTGATCAAGTACGGCCAGGTGAAGCGCGGCGTTCTCGGCGTCAACATCTACGACGTGACGCCGGACATCGCCAAGGAATTCGGTCTCGCCGACGCGAGCGGCGCTCTGGTTGCGGGCGTGAGTCAGGGCTCATCGGCGGAGCGCGCGGGCGTCAAGACCGGCGATATCATCGTCTCGATCAACGGCGCTCCCGTGAAGAATGCGCATGAGCTGCGCAACTCCATCGGCATGCTGCAGATCGGCGACCAGGTCGAGATCGGATTGTTGCGCGACGGCAAGCCCCGCAAGGTCACCTCGCTGGTCGCAGAGCGCGAGAATTCCGAATCCGCCAACGCCACCGATATCCACCACGGCCTGGAAGGGGCGGATCTCACCGACTCCCCCGACGGCAGCGGCGTGCTCGTGCGCGGCGTCACCGACGGCAGTCCCGCCTCGGTCGCGGGCTTGAGGTCCAACGATTTGATCGTCGGCATCGGCCGCACGCCGGTGTCGAGCATCAAGACCTTTCGCGAGGCGGCCAAGGGCGTGAACTTGTTGATGCTCAACGTCCGGCGCGGCGCCTCCACGCTCCTCATCCCGATCCGCTGAGACGTAATGAAGCCGTTATCCATCTGCATTCTGGGGGGCACCGGCTTTCTGGGCACGCGCCTGACTGCGCGTCTTCTCAAGGACAATCATCGGGTGACAGTGTTGTCCCGCGACCGGGAACTCCACAAGCACCTGCTGGTGTTGCCCGGCCTGATGTTGGAGAACTGCGACGTGTACGACGAGGCGCAGCTCTCGGAGCGCCTGCGCGGCAAGGATGTCGTCGTCAATCTGATCGGCATATTGAACGAGCGCTGGTTCGGCGGCGCGGGCTTTCGGCGCGCGCACACCGAGCTCACGCGTGCGCTGCTGCTCGCGGCTCGTTCGGCGAACGTGGGGCGGCTCCTCCAGGTGTCGGCGCTCGGCGCCGCCGTCGATGCGCCGAGCTATTACCTGCGCTCCAAGGGCGAAGCGGAGAAGTTGATCCGCGAACAGAGCGGGGCGCTCGACTGGACCATCTTCCAACCTTCGGTCATGTTCGGCCCCGGCGACACCTTCCTGAACCGGTTCGCCAGCCTGCTCGGCTCCGCGCCGGGCGTGCTGCCTCTCGCCCGGCCCAACGCGCGTTTCCAACCCGTGTTCGTCGACGATGTGGTCGACGCCATGCTGCGCTGCTTGCGCGGGGGCGCATCGAGCCGCCAGACTTATCAGCTCGGCGGGCCGCAGATCTACACGCTGCGCGAGGTGGTGCAATTGGTCGCCAAGGTCACGGGTCGGCGCCGCTGGATCGCGGGGCTGCCGACTGTTCTCGGGCGCCTGGAGGCTGCCGTGTTCGACTTGGTGCCCGGCCGTCCATTCTCCAGCGACAACTATCGATCTCTCAAGGTCGACAGCGTATGCACCGAGGATGGCTTCGAAAGGCTCAAGCTCAAGCCGCATTCCATGGCCGCATCCGCGCGCCAATACGTCGGCGCGCTGGAGGATAACGCAAGACTCAGCATCGACCGGGCCGCGACCGGCCGATCATAGAATTCTTTCCTCAAGGAAGCGGCGGTTCCGCGGTTCCTGCCGGGGGCGCGACGGCGAGCGGCGCCAGGTAATACAGCCGCCACGCGAACAAAAGCCCGAGGCCGAACAGCGTGGCGACGAAGGCGGCGACTCCCGCCCACCCATGCGCGGCGTAGAACAACCCGCCGGCGGCCCCCGCGAAGCTCGATCCCAGATAGTAGGCGAACAAATACATCGAGCTTGCCTGCACCTTGGCGTTTCCCGCGCGCCGGCCCACCCAGCTCGAAACGATCGAATGACCGCCGAAGAATCCGAACGTGATCACCGCCATTCCCGCGATGATCAGCGTGAGCGAACCCGCCATGGTCAGCGCCAGCCCCGCCAGCATGATGACGAACATGGTCCACAGCACCTTGCGCCGTCCGCGACGACCGGCGAGATGCCCGATGAAGGTCGAGCTGAACGTGCCGACCAGGTAAACGCTGAACAACAGGCCCACCGCGGACTGGCTCAACGCGTAGGGCGGCGCCATGAGGCGATAACCGATGTAGTTGTAGATGGTGACGAAGGCCCCCAACAGCACGAAGCCTTCCGCGAACAGCCATGGCAATCCCGGATCCGACAACGTCCCCGCGAATCGCCTCATCAGGACCTTGAGCTCGAGCGGCTGCGGCACGAAGCGCCGGGACGGCGGGAGGCTGCGCGAAAACACCACCGCACAGGCCAACCCCACAGCTCCCATCACCGCCATCGCCCAGCGCCAGCCGAAGAAATCCGCCACGATGCCCGTCAGCAGCCGGCCTCCGAGGCCGCCCACCGCACTGCCGCTAATGTACAAGCCCATGCCGAGACCGATGGACTCCGCGTGCACCTCCTCACTGAGGTAGGTCATGGCGATGGCCGGCAGCCCGCAGAGCGTGATGCCGAGCAGCGCGCGCAGCGTCAGCAACGCGAGCCACCCGGGCGCCACCGCGGTGAGCAGCGTCAGCAGCGCGGAACAGAGAGTCGATGCGGCCATGATTCCCTTGCGTCCCCGCGCGTCCGACAGGGCGCCTGCGAACAGCAGCGCCACGGCCATTACGCCGGTGGGCAGCGACAGCGACAGCGCGCTCACCGCCTCGCTCACACCGAATCGCCGGCTGAATTCCGGCATCAGCGGCTGAACGCAATACAAGAGGCCGAACGTCGCGATGCCGGCCGCGAACAGCGCGAGGTTGGTGCGGCGAAAAGCCGGCGTGCCGTGCCGGATGAAATCCTCCGACGGGGCGTCACCCATCAGCGCGCTCCGCACAACAGGGCGTCCCGCTGCGTTTGGTCGAGCTTCGCCAGCCGGCGCACCCGGGCGTAAAAATCACCGAGATCGCCTCCGGCCGCCTCGAGCTCGCGCCGAAAACCCGGCACGCAATCGTAGTAGGTGGCGATCGAGGCGAGATTGGCGTTGTTGATATCAGCCCCGAACATGCTGTCGAAGTGCGCCCCCCCGCCCCATTGTTGCTTGAGATCGGAATAGGACTGAAGGAGCGCGGCGAAGATCGCCGCCTTCTCGCGCCGCATCCGCTCGGGATCGATTCTGGATGCATACAGCGTGCGCAACCCGTCTCTCGCGCGCGTCAAAAGTCCGAGCACCTTCGCGAAGCGCTGCTGGTACGCGCGGTAGTGCTCGAGATCCCGTTTGCGGCCGAGCGATTCGAGCCAGCGCCGCACGCCCTCCTGCTCCACCGTCGTCGCGAGCGCCTCGTTGAAGTCGGCATCGTTCGGCAGATAAATCATCTGATGCGTGAGCTCGTGGAAGATTATCGAGGCGAGCTCGACATCGCTCCAGCCAAGCATGGTGTTCAGGATCGGATCGTCGAAATGCCCGAGGGTCGAGTAGGCGGCCACGCCGCCGACGGTCACATCGAGCCCGCGGTGGCGCAGATCGTCCGCGAAGCGGCGCGCGCGGCGTTCGACGAAATATCCGCGGTACGCCACGCACCCGACGATCGGATAGCACCACTCCTTCGGATCGACGGAAAACTCAGGCGCCGCCACCACGTTCCAAACCACGTAGGGCCGCCTGAGGTCGGCGAAGCTGCGGTAGCTGCCGTTGTCGGGGAGCCCCAGCCGGCGGATCGCGAAATCCCGTATCTGCGCGACCGCCTCGAGCTGGGTCTTGACCTCGGGAGGAGTCGCCGGATTCGCGATGACGCGTGCGATCGGCTTGCGCTTGGACATGAGCTGTAATTGTCCCGCCGCACTCTGCACGAGATAGCACCCACCGAGCACGGACGAGGCCAGTGCGGCGATGGCGGGCGCGCAGATCCGCCAATTGATGCTGATACTATGCACCCATGCAAGTGTATCTGGTCGGCGGAGCCGTTCGAGACGAGTTGCTCGGGTTGCCGGTGAAGGAGCGCGATTGGGTCGTCGTGGGCGGCACGAGAGAAGAGCTCGAGCGGCGCAAGTTCCGCGAGGTCGGCCGCGATTTCCCGGTCTTCTTGCATCCGGACACCCATGAGGAATATGCGCTCGCCCGCCGCGAGCGCAAGACCGCGCCCGGTTATCGTGGGTTCAGCGTCGAGTTCGGGCCCGAGGTCACGCTCGAGGAGGACTTGAGCCGCCGCGACCTGACCATCAACGCCATGGCGAGGCAGCCCGACGGGACTCTGTTGGATCCGCACGGCGGAAAACGCGATCTCGACGCCCGGCTTCTCAGACACGTCTCCGATGCCTTCGTCGAAGATCCGGTGCGCGTGCTGAGGCTCGCGCGCTTCGCTGCTCGCTTCGCGCCGCTGGGATTTCGCGTGGCGCCCGACACCATGGCACTCATGAAACGCATGGTGCTCGCCGACGAGGTCGACGCGCTGGTGGCCGAGCGCGTTTGGCAGGAATCGGAGAAGGCCCTGCGCGAGTCTGCGCCCGGCGCTTTCTTCCGGGTGCTGCGCGAATGCGGCGCTCTGCAACGCATCTATCCGGAACTCGACGCCCTGTTCGGCGTCCCGCAGCCGGCGCGTTGGCACCCGGAGATCGATACCGGCGTGCACGCGTTCATGGTGCTCGATCAGGCGGCGATTCTGAGCAGCGATTGCAGGGTGCGATTCGCGGCGCTGGTGCATGACCTCGGCAAGGCGCAGACGCCGCAGGCAGCGTGGCCCGCGCACCACGGCCATGAAGAGCGCAGCGTCTCGCTGATCGAGGCGCTCGCGGCACGGCTGCGGGTACCTGGCGACTACAGGGACCTCGCCGTGATCGTGGCGCGCTACCACGGCATCGTTCATCGAGCCTTCGAACTCAAGGCCAAGACAGCGCTCGAATTCATGGAAAGCTCTGACGCCTTTCGCCGGCCGGAGCGATTCGCGCTCGCGTTGTTGGCCTGCGAGGCGGACTCGAGGGGCCGCGAGGGTTTGCAGAGCGCTACCTACCCGCAGCGCGACTACCTGCTTGCGGCGCGCGACGCAGCGGCGGCGGCCAAACCGACGCAGGAGGAACTCTCCGGCCGCTCCGGTGCGGCGATTGCCGAGCTCGTGAGCCGCCTGCGGCTCGACGCAGTGGCGAGGGTTCGCGAGCGCTACTGACGCGAAGCGGAACGCTACAGCGTGTGCCGCAGATCCTGCAACGAGAAGCCGGATAGCGGCAGATCGAGATTGCGCAGCCACGCCATCGCCTTGAAGCGCTCGCCCATCTCACCCGGCATCATCAGCCGGCGCGCCTCGTTGGCGAGGCGCGCGAACCGGTGCTCATCCCCTGCCGCGAGATGGCCCATTTCCCGATCCACTCCGAGCGCCGCGAGCAGGTACGATTGCGTGCAAAAGCCGGCAAGCGTAAATCCGCCCGCAGAGGAAGCCTCGGCGAGCAGCGTAAAATCCACCCACGCCGTGATGTCCTGCAAGCCGGGCTCGAAAAACGGATCATCGTGGGCACGCTGCCGGAAATGGCACATCAGCGTGCCGTCGCGGCGCTCGGGCAAATAATATTGCCGGCGCGGCAACCCATAGTCGATCCACAGCGCAAGTCCGCGCCGAAGTCCCCGCGTGACCTCGAGCGCCCACGCAGGAAGCCGCGCGCAGTACTCGGAGACGTAGCCGTCCTCCCAGCCGGGCTGCGCGAGCGAGCGGCAGATCTGGGCGAGGCCGGTATCAGCCGGCCGCGGCGACCACACGAACCGATCGCGCTCGATGCTGACCCCGAGTTCCTCGCAGTGGGTTGCGAACCAGCGAAAGCGCGTCACCGGCAGCGCATCGAGCACCTCGTTCGCGAGGATCACGCCATCGAGCTGCGATGCAGGCGCACTGTCCAACCACTCGACCCGGGCGGCGAGATGCGGCACCCGCTCCTCGAGCGTGCGCCTCTGGCGCCCGCGCAAATCGGCGCTGACATCGAGAATCAAATATTGCGCAGGCAGCTGCCCGAGGCTCTCGAGCCGCGCGAGGATGTCTGCCGCGAGCGTCCCGGTCCCCGCACCGATCTCGAGGATCGAGCCGCCTTGCAGCGACTCGAGCACTTGGGCGCACTGGCGCGCGAGGCATGCGCCGAACAGGTGCGAGATCTGCGGAGCGGTGGTGAAATCGCCGCCCGGCCCGAGCTTGCGCGCGCCTGCACTGTAGTAGCCGAGACCCGGCGCGTACAGCGCAGTCTCCATATAGCGATCGAAGCCGATCCAGCCCCCGGCCGCTCGAATCTCGCCGGCGAGCCGCTCCCGCATCCTGGCGGCGTGCTCGAGTGCCTCCTCGCCGAGGGCGCCGCCGCTCGCACCCGGGGGGGCTTCAAAGGACATGGCCGGACCGCCTTGTACCCGCCTGCCGGACAATCCGGTATCGTTCCGACGCATGACGGCATGCAACCCTCCGCTCGACGGCAAAGTGGTCCTCATCACCGGAGGCGCGAGGCGCGTCGGCGCCGAGATCGCCCGCACCCTGCATGGCGCCGGGGCGTGCGTACTCATTCATTATCGATCCTCTGCGCAGGCGGCCTCGGACCTGGCACAGGAGCTCAATCGGGCGCGGCCGGGTACGGCCGCCGTGCACAGCGCGGACTTGCTGAGTGCCGAGGCTCCCGAGACCCTGGTGAACGCGGCGATTCGAGCGTTCGGCGGCGTGGATGTGCTGATCAACAATGCCTCGAGCTTTGCTCCCTCCACCATGGGGGAAATCACCCGGGCGCAATGGAACGACCTCATCGGTACCAATCTGCAGGCACCCTTGTTTCTCGCCCAGGCGGCAGTCCCGAGCCTCGCCGAGCGGCGCGGGCTCATCATCAACATCGTCGACATCCATGGGCTGCGGCCGCTGAAGGGTTACCCGGTGTACAGCGTCGCCAAGGCGGGCCTCGCGATGCTGACCCGTTCGCTCGCCCGCGAGCTCGGCCCCGAGATCCGGGTCAACGGTATCGCGCCGGGGCCGGTGCTTTGGCCGGAACATGACATCGACGAGGCGCTGAAACGCGAGATCATCGGCAAGACCGCCTTGCAGCGTCACGGCAACCCCACGGATGTTGCACGCACGGCGCTATTTCTCGCCCAGGACGCGCCCTACATCACGGGGCAGATCATCGCCGTGGACGGCGGACGCGGCATCTAGCACGGCGCCCCGGCATCTTCCGTGCGCAGCATGCGGCGGATCAAATCGATGTCGCCCGCGAGCGGTCGGTCGTCTCGATACAGGCTCACCACCTGCCGCACCCTGCGGTAGGCCGCATCGGTCGCGCTCGCGCGGGCCGGCGCGTCGGGCGCCAGGTCGTAGCCTTGAGCCGCCGCCAGGAGCTCGATCGCGAGGATGGCTTCGGTGTTCTCGACGATCTGCAAAAGCTTCAAGACGGCGGGGGTCGCGTGCGCAAGGTGGTCCTCCTGCAGGCCCGACGTGATTCCGCCATCGAGGCTGGCCGGGGCGGCGCAGCGCCGATTCTCGGCCGTCAAGGATACCGCCGTGTACTGCGCGATCATGAATCCCGAGCCGGCACCCGAGTCCGCCGCCAGGAACGCGGGCAGTCCGCTCAACAGCGGATTGACCAGCCGATCGATGCGCCGCTCGGACATGGCAGCCAGCTCGGCGACGGCGATGCCGAGCGCATCGCCCGCGAGTCCCAGGGCCGCGCCCACCGCATGGGCCTCCGACAGCGCCCGGGGCGCTTGCGGGGTGCCGAGCACCACGGGATTGTCGCTCACCGAGGCGAGTTCCGCGTCGACCGTGCCCGCCGCCTGCGCGAACTGATCACGCACCGCGCCGTGTACCTGCGGCATCGCGCGCAGGCTCAACGGGTCCTGGGTTCGCCGACCGGCGCTCGCCGCAAGAATCGCGCTGCCACGAAGAAATCCGCGCAGGCGCTCGCCCACCAGCCGGGGAGAGGGTGAGGCGCGCAGGCCGAGCGCCTCGGCGTCGAAAGCCGCCGCCTGTCCGCGCAGGTTCTCGAAGGTCATTGCACCGATGAGGTCCGCCCAGTCGAGCAGACGCGCGCTGCGGGTGAGCGCGAGCGCCGCGAGGCCGGTGGCGCACGGCAGGCCGTTGACGAGACTCAATCCTTCCTTGGCCTCCAGCACCAGCGGCTCGAGGCCCGCTGCGGCGAGCGCCGCGGCGCCGCTCATGAGTTCGCCGCCACTCGCATTTGCGCCGCTGCCGGCGCCAGCACCGCCGAGGCGCGCGTGGCCGCCGCCGATCAACACCAGCGCAATATGCGCCATGTGGGTGAGATAACCCACCGATCCGCCCGCGGGCACTTCGGGAATCAAGTCGCGGTCCAGGAACTCGCAGAGCCGGATTACGAGCTCGACCCGTACCCCGGAGTATCCGCGCGCATAGTGATTGACCGCCGCCGCCATGATGGCCCGGACCGCGGCAGCCTCCAGCCCAGGTCCCACGCCGACCGCGTGACTCATGATGATGTTGCGCGACAGCGCTCGTTGCTTTGCCGGGGATACGAGGACATCGCAAAGCGCACCGACGCCGGTATTGACGCCGTAAGCGCGCACATCGTTGGCGGCCAGCGATTGCACCAGCGCGTGGGCCGCGCCAATGCGCTCCGAGGCAGCCTGAGACAGCGACAGCGAGGCGCCCCCGTCGCCGATTGCGCCGATCTGGCGCCAGGTGAGCGGAAGATCGACCGCGAACGATGGACTCATGAGCCCGGTGGCAGCGGGACCGCCCGGGCGCGCGCGGCGAGCCATGACTCGAGCGCGGCACGATCCCGCTCGAGCTCGACTCCGACATCCTTGGAGCTTCGAACGGCGCCGGGCTTCGAAAGCACGATGCGCACCCACGAGACGCCGAACTCCTCGAGAATCAACATGGCTACATGCTCGGCGAGCGTCTCCACCAGCTGAAATTCGGAGCCCTCCACCAACGCCACCACGCGCTTCGCAACCCGCTTGTAATTGAGGGTGTCTTCGACCGAGTCCGTGAGCGCCGCCTTGCGGATATCCGCGCCTATCTCGATATCGACCAGGACGGTCTGACGGACCTGGCGCTCCCAGTCGTATATGCCGATGATCGCCTCGGCTTTGAGCGCATGAATGAATATCTTGTCCATTGAACTCTTGAGTCTGTTACTCCGTCGATTGCTACTGCGTCGATCCCGGCACTCCGAGCTCCCAGCTCGCCCGGGCGTCGATGGCGAGGCTCGCCCGCTCCCCCGCCGCCAGACGCAATGCGCCGGCCAGCGCGATCATCGCGCCGTTGTCGGTGCAGAACTCGGCCCGGGGGAAATACACCGTGGCTTCGGCATCCTTCGCAATGTCACCCAGGCGCTCGCGCAGCCGCGTATTGGCACCCACTCCGCCCGCCACCACGAGCCGCTGGTATCCGCCGCCCACGAGCGCCCGACGCGCCTTTTCAGCGAGCGTGTCCACCACCGCCTCCTGGAAGCCGCGTGCAACGTCCGCCCGAATCTCCTCGTCCAGGACGCGGCCTCGCAAGGCTACTAGGGCCGCCGTCTTCAAGCCACTGAAACTGAAGTCGAGTCCCGGCCTGTCGAGCATCGGCCGCGGGAAGTTGAAGCGGCCGGGCCGTCCCGACTCGGCCAGTTGGGCGAGCGCGGCGCCGCCCGGATACGGCAACCCAAGCATCTTGGCCGTCTTGTCGAAGGCTTCGCCCGCGGCATCGTCGAGGGTCTGCCCGAGAATGCGATACTCTCCGACGCCCGCCACGTCGACCAGCTGGGTGTGGCCGCCGGAGACCAGCAAAGCGAGGAACGGGAAGATTGGCGCTTCGGGCTCGAGGAGCGGTGCGAGCAGATGTCCCTCGAGATGATGAATGCCGATCGCCGGCTTCCCCCAGGCGTAGGCAAGGCTTCTGGCAAAGCCCGTACCGACCAGAAGAGCCCCGATCAGTCCCGGACCCGCAGTGTAGGCCACCCCGTCCACGCTCTCGCGCGAGGATTGCGCGGCCGATAGCGCCTCGCGCACCAGGGGCAGGAGCCTCCTAATGTGATCGCGCGAGGCCAGTTCCGGCACCACCCCCCCGTATGCCTGGTGCAATGCGATCTGACTGTGCAGCCGATGCGACAAAAGACCCCGCACGGTGTCGAAAACCGCCACCGCCGTCTCATCGCAGGAACTTTCGATTCCAATGACCCGCATCTTTCTTGCCCACCTTTGCCTTTTGCGGGAACGCCCATTAGAATGCGCCCCCCTGCTGCCGAATGCCCGGCGGTAGTCTTTTGTCTCAAATTATTGAGGTTTGAATGCCCAGCGTTCGTGTTCGCGAGAACGAGTACTTCGATGCCGCTCTGCGCCGCTTCAAGCGAGCCTGCGAGAAAGCGGGTGTCCTCACGGAGCTTCGCCGCCGTGAATTCTACGAGAAGCCGACCCAGGAACGTAAGCGCAAGAAGGCTGCGGCGGTCAAGCGTCACTTGAAGCGTCTGTCTCGGGAGAACATGCGCGGCGCCGGCGGCGCCCCGTCGAGCGCTCCGCAAGCGGCTTCCTCCCGGCCCTATTGAGGCCGGAACTCGTTCGATCTCCGGGGGCTCCTCGGTGTCTTTGAAAGAGCGAATCACGGATGACATGAAGGCCGCGATGCGCGCCGGCGAAAAGGAGCGGCTCGGCGTCATCCGGATGATCACCTCCGCCATCAAGCAGCGCGAGGTGGACGAGCGCATCGTTCTGGACGATTCGCAGGTCCTTGTCGTCCTCGAGAAGATGATCAAGCAGCGCAAGGAATCCCTGGCGCAGTTCCAGGCCGGCAACCGGCAGGATCTGGTCGACAAGGAATCCGCGGAAATCACGCTGCTGCAAACCTACATGCCCTCTCGCTTGAGCGATGCGGAACTCGACGCCCTGATCGCCGAGGCGGTCGCTGCCACCGGCGCGGCCAGCATCAAGGACATGGGCAAGGTCATGGGCGTCATCAAGGCGAAGGCGCAAGGCCGGGCCGACATGGCCGCCGTCGGCGCCAAAATCAAAGCCAAGCTCGGCGGTTGACCGCGTCCGGTCCATGGCCGGCCGCATCCCGCAACCGTTTCTCGACGAGATAGTCGCACGCTCCGACATCGTGGAGATCATCGGCGCACGCGTGGCGTTGAAGAAATCGGGCCGCGAATACAAGGCTTGCTGCCCGTTCCACAACGAGAAGACGCCCTCTTTCTGGGTCAGTCCCGACAAGCAGTTCTATCACTGCTTCGGGTGCGGAGCCCATGGCACCGTGGTGGGCTTTCTGATGCAGTACGAGAAGCTCGGCTTCCTCGATGCCGTGGCGGACCTCGCCCAGCGAGCGGGAGTGGCACTGCCGCGGGAGGCCCAGGGTGCGCGCGAGCCCGGCGGCGGCGATCTGTACGACCTCATGATCCGCGCGTCGAGATTTTTCGAGCAGAATCTCGCCGACACCCCGCGCGCACGCGAGTATCTGGCCCGCCGCGGGATCGATGCGGGCACGGGCGCCAAATTTGCGCTGGGATACGCGCCGGACTCGTGGAATGCGCTGCTCAACCGTTTCGGCGCGGACGAGGATGAGCGTCGCCGCTTGTTGCAGGCCGGCTTGATCATCGAGCGCGATGGCGCGAGCGCGCGGGCCGCGGGGGAGGGGCCGAGCGGATACTACGACCGGTTCCGGGACCGATTGATGTTCCCGATTCGGGATTCGCGCGGACGCGTGCTCGGATTCGGGGGGCGGGTGATCGATCAAGGCGAGCCCAAGTACCTGAACTCGCCCGAAACGCCGCTGTTTCACAAGGGTCGGGAGCTCTACGGACTTTACGAAGCGCGTCAGGCGCGCAACGACTTCAAGCGCCTGATGGTGGTCGAAGGCTACATGGACGTGGTGCGTCTGCACCAGGCCGGGATCACCTATGCCATCGCCACGCTCGGAACCGCCACCACCCAGGAACACCTGAACAAGATCTTCCGGCTGACCAGCGAACTGGTGTTTTGCTTCGACGGTGATTCCGCCGGCCTCAAAGCCGCCTGGCG
>JBEKHO010000019.1:0-94194 GCA_050012215.1 Steroidobacteraceae bacterium | reverse complement strand
GCCAGCCAAAGCGCAGCCAGCGATACCGGCGCATGCACCGTGATGGCGCCCCGCTCCGATCCGCCGAACAATCCCACGGTCGAATCCGCCAGCTGCTCGAAGGCGCGGCGCACCGGCGGCAGATACGCGACGCCCATGGAGGTTAACCGCACCCCACGCGGCAAGCGTTCAAACAGGGCGTAACCCAGGTGAGATTCGAGCGCCCGTATTTGATAGCTGATGGCGCCCGAAGTCAGCCGCAGTTCCGCAGCCGCGGCGCTGAAGCTCGAGGTGCGCGCGGCTGCCTCGAAGGCGCGCAGCCAGGTGAGTGTGGGCAAGCCGACCAGCGGCCGATTTCGAGTCAGAAGACCACCTATGAATTTATTGGGGTCAAAGGCAGTAAAATACTCGCTTGTACGCCCCAAAGGGGCAATTTATTGTGGCCTACTGCCTCACTTGAACAGCTGACCGGTACTCCATGAAAAGCAACGCACGCGTCGTCATCGTCGGCGGCGGGATGATGGGCGCCAGCCTCCTGTACCACCTCGCTCTGGAGGGCTGTACCGACACGCTGCTGGTCGAGAAAGACGAGCTGACTTCCGGTTCGACCTGGCATGCCGCGGGCCAGTGTCCGAGCATTACCGGCAGTTACAACCTCGCCAAGATTCACGCGTATAGCAATCAGTTATATCCGCGGCTCGAGGCGCTGACCGGGCAGTACACGAGCTGGCACGCCAGCGGCGGACTGCGCCTCGCCAACGACGAGCGCGAGCTGGCGTGGCTCAAGTTCGTGTATGGATATTCCAAGAGCATCGGCTTCAGCATGGACATCGTCGGCCTCGACGAGATCCGGCGGCTGAATCCGTTCCTGACCACGGAGAACGTGATCGCGGCGGCCTGGACGCGCGATGACGGTCATGGCGACCCCTCAGGTATCTGCAACGCGCTCGCCAAGGCGGCGCGGGATCTGGGCGCCACCGTGATCCGCCACACCCGCGTCACGGCGATCCGTCCGCGCGCCAGCGGCGAATGGGAGGTCGTGACCGACAAGGGCACCATCGTTGCCGAGATGGTGGTGAACGCGGCCGGGTGCTATGCGCGGCAGGTGGCGCAGATGGTCGGTGCCGACGCACCGATCACCAACATGCAGCATCACTATGTGATTACGCATCCAGTGCCGGCATTCCTCGAGCGCAGCGGGGAAATTCCGGTGATGCGCGACTCCTACATGTCCGGGTATTTGCGCCAGGAGCAAAAATCCGGGCTGATGGGAATTTACGAGACCACCGGCCTCACCGAGGCGTGGGCGCCGAAAGGATTTCCGCAATGGGAATCCACGAATGAGCTCTTCCCGGACGATCTCGATCGCATCTCGCCTTGGCTGGAGCGCGCCATCGAGCGCATGCCGATTTTCGGCGACGTGGGCATCCGCCGCGTCATCAACGGCGCCATCCCGCACACGCCGGACGGCGCGCCGCTGCTGGGGCCTGCACCCGGTCTGCGTAATTTCTGGATGTGCTGCGGCACTTCCTTCGGCATTGCGCAGGGCGGCGGCTGCGGCAAGTTCCTCGCGCAATGGATGATTCAAGGCGATGCCGAGATCAACATGACCGAGTTCGATCCGCGGCGTTTTGGGCCGTATGCGGATCTGAAGTACGTGCACGAGAAGGTGTTCCTGGATTACCGCACGACGTTCACCACGCGCTTGCCCGGCGAAGAGGAGCCCGATGCGCGGCCCAACAAGGTGAGCCCGCTGTATGAGCGCTTGAAATCACAGGGATGCGTGTACGCGGAGACCTTCGGCTGGGAGCGTCCCAAATGGTTCTCTGCCGATGGCCGCGTGGAGGAATCGGGATATTGCCGCAACAACGTCTTCGAGGTGGTGCGCGATGAAGTCGCCGCCGTGCACGAGCACGCGGGCCTGCTCGATCTCACCGGCTTTGCCAAGTACGATATCGACGGGCCGGATGCCGAGAAGTTTCTGAACCGCGTGTGTGCGAACCGGATTCCGCGCAAAGTCGGCGGCATAGCCCTCGTGCACATGCTCTCCCCGCAAGGACGGATTCTCGGCGAGATGACGGTCACCAAGCTGGCGGAAGATCGCTTCTACGCTCTTTCCGCCGCCGCAGCAGAGCTCCGGGATCGGGATCTGTTGTCGCAAAGCTTGCGCCCTGGAGAGAGGGTCGAGATCGACAACGTCACCGAGAAGCGCGGCGTGCTCGTGCTCTCGGGACCGCGCTCCCGGGAGATCCTCGCCGTATTGACCGATACACCGCTCGACTCGACAGCATTCCCCTGGCTCACCGGCCGGGAGATCCGGGTGGCTGGTCACGACGTGCGCGCGCTCAGAGTGAGCTACGTGGGCGAGCTCGGTTGGGAGCTGCATCCGAAGATCGGCTCCCTGGCGGGGTTGTATGAGGCGCTGTGGGAGCGCGGTCGCCCCTTCGGTATCGCGAACTACGGTCTCTATGCGGTCAATAGCATGCGCGTCGAGAAGGGCTACAAGGCTTGGTCGACGGAGCTGACCAACGAACTCACGCTGCTCGAAGCGGACATGCCGCGATTCTTTGCCACGAAGAAGGACGATTTCATCGGCAAGACGGCGACGCTCGAGCAGACGCCGCGGCCGTTCAAGATCGTGTATGCCGAGGTGGATGCGTCCGACACCGATGCGCGCGGCGGCGAGCCGGTGCTGGCGGCCGACGGCCGTTGCATCGGGGTTACCACGTCGGGCGCCTATGGGCATCGGGTGAAGAAGAGCCTCGCCTTTGCCTGTGTCGAGCCGGCCTTCGAGGCCGCCGGCACCCCCTTCGACATACTGCTTCAGGGGGAACCGCGGCGCGCGACCGTGCTGCCCGCCCCGGCTTTCGATGCCGATAATTCGCGAATGAGGGCTTAGGTTCATGGCCGTCGATCTCCCCACCCGTGCCCGCGTCGTCATCGTGGGTGGCGGCGTCATCGGTTGCTCCGTTGCCTACCACTTGTCGAAGCTCGGATGGAGCGACATCGTGCTGCTCGAGCGCAAGCAGCTCACCTCGGGCACCACCTGGCATGCTGCGGGCCTCATCGGCCAATTGCGCCAGAGCATCAACATGACGAAGCTCGCGCGCTACACGGCGGAGCTTTACCGAGGCCTCGAGGGCGAGACCGGCCAGGCCACCGGCTACCGCCAGTGCGGCTCGATTTCCCTCGCCACGACCAAGGACCGGATGGAGGAGCTCAAGCGCAACGCCTCCATGGCCAAGACATTTGGTCTGCCGGTTCACGTCGTGAGCCTGAGCGAGATCCGATCGCTCTACCCGCTGGTCAATCTGGAGGATGTGCTGGGAGGCATACACATACCGAGCGATGGCTACGCGAACGCGGTTGACATCACGCAGGCACTTGCCAAGGGCGCCCGCGCGCGCGGCGCGAGGATTTTCCAGGATCTCAAAGTCACGGCGATCCGCCACGACGGCGCGCGGGTGAGCGGTGTCGAGACCGAGCAGGGACGCATCGATGCCGACTACGTCGTGCTCTGCGGCGGGATGTGGACCCGCGACCTCGCCGCGAGCATCGGCGTGACCGTCCCGCTGCACGCCTGCGAGCACTACTACGTGCTGTTCAAGGACGTCCCCGGTCTCGACCCCAGCCTTCCCGTGCTGCGCGACTATGATCATTGCAGTTACTTCAAGTACGATGCGGGCAAGCTTCTGGTGGGGGCATTCGAGCCGAACGCGCGCCCGTGGGGGATGGATGGAATCCCGGACGATTTCTCGTTCGGCGAGATCTCGGGTGACTTCAGCCATTTCGAGCCGGTGCTGCTCGATGCGATGCGCCGGATTCCGGCGCTCGAACAGGCCGGCATTCAGAAGTTCTTTTGCGGCCCCGAGAGTTTCACTCCCGATGTGCGTTATCACCTCGGCGAGTCGCCAGAGCTCGCCAATTGCTTCGTCGCGGCCGGCCTGAACTCCATCGGCCTGCAATCCGCGGGCGGCATCGGCAAGGTGATCTCCGAATGGATCCGCGACGGCCATCCGCCGATGGACCTCTGGGAGGTCGACGTTCGGCGCAACATGCCGTTCCAGATCAACCGCAAGTATCTTCAGGCACGGGTGAAGGAGAGCCTGGGGCTTCTGTACGCCACTCACTTTCCATTCCGGCAATACGCGACTGCGCGCGGCGTCAGACGGTCGGCCGTGCACGACCAACTGGCGGCGGCAGGCGCATGCTTCGGCGAGGCATTCGGCTGGGAGCGGGCCAATTGGTATGCGCCGGTCGGGGTCAAGGCGGTCTACGAGTACAGCTACGGCAGGCAAAACTGGTTCGCGCCCAGCGCGCACGAGCACCGCAGCGTCCGGGACGCTGTCGGGTTGTTCGATCAATCCTCTTTTGCCAAGTTCCGGCTCGAAGGTCCCGATGCCGCTCGCGTGCTGAATCGTGTCTGCGCGAATGACGTCGACGTGACGCCCGGCAGGATCGTCTACACCCAGTGGCTGAACGAGCGCGGCGGGATCGAGGCGGATCTGACGGTGACGCGGCTCTCGCACACGGTGTACCTCATCGTCACGGGTGCCGAAACCGAGACCAAGGATTTCAATTGGCTTCACCGGCATATAGACGCCGAGGCGCGCTGCGTGCTCACCAACGTCACCTCCGGCATGGGCGTGTTGTCGATCATGGGGCCGCAGTCGCGCGAGCTGCTGCAATCGTTGACGCCCGATGATTTGTCGGATCGTGGGTTCCCGTTCGGCACCAGCCGCGTGATCGAGCTCGGGTACGCGCTGGTGCGCGCCTCGCGCATCACCTACGTCGGGGAGTTGGGTTGGGAGATCTACGTTCCCACCGAATTCATGGCAGGCGTGTACGAGGAGATCGTCGGCGCAGGACCCCAATTTGGGCTCGTGCATGCGGGCTACCATGCGCTCAATTCGCTGCGCATCGAGAAGGGCTACCGCCATTTCGGTCATGACATCGCCGATGAGGACACGCCCTGGGAGGCGGGGCTCGGATTTGCGGTGAAGCTCGACAAGGCCGGCGGATTCGTCGGGCGGGAGGCGCTTTTGAAGCAGCGCGACAGCGGCGTGCGCAAACGCCTGTTGCAGTTCCAGCTCAAGTCCCCCGAGCCCTTGCTGTATCACAACGAACCGGTCTGGCGGGGCCATGACCTCGTCGGCTACATCCGCTCCGGAATGTTTGCGCATACGCTCGGCGCCGCGGTCGGCCTGGGCTACGTCGCCGACCCCTCGGGCGCAGCGACCCGCCCGGACAGTCCAGTCGACGCCGATGGCTACGAAATCGAGGTGGCCGGTGTCCGGCAGCCGGCGCTCGCCTCATTGCGGCCACTTTACGACCCCAAAAACCTGCGCATCAAGCGCTGAGGAAAGAAACAGATGCGTCTCATCGCAGATCTGTCCGCCGATGCCCGAAGCGGCTATAGCCTGGATCAGCGTTTCTACTGCGACGACGAGGTGTTTGCGGCGGACATGCGCGAGATCGTGACGCGCAAGTGGATCGTCGCCGGACATACGGATCAGGTCCGGCGCAAGGGCGATTACTTTCTGTTCAAAATCGGGCGGGAGTCGATCATCGTCGTGCGCAGCGATGAGACGACCATCAACGCCTTCTATAACGTGTGCCGGCATCGGGGCTCGGTGATCTGCACCGAACCGCAGGGCCGAGTGACCCGTCTCACGTGCCCCTATCACGCGTGGTCGTACGGTCTCGATGGCGCGTTGCTCGCCGCCCGCCTGATGCCGGTGGATTTCGCCAAGGAAGAAAATGGGTTGCATCGCTGTCACGTGCGTGTGTTGCACGGCTTCATCTTCATCAACCTGTCGGAAGATGAGCCGGTGAGCTTCGATGCGACTTTTTCGGACCTCGCCCCCTACCTGGATTTCCATGGCTTGGCGGACGCCAAGATCGCCTACTCGCGCTCCTATCCCACCGACGCGAATTGGAAGCTCGTGGTCGAGAACTTCGTGGAGTGTTACCACTGCGCGCCGTCGCATCCGGAATTCGTCTCGATGCATCCCCCACAGGCCTTGGTGGCTTTTGGAGCCGGACCGAGTTCGGGGCCTGCCGATGCGGTGGACCAGTACCTGCCGACGCTCAAGGCCTGGGAGGAACATGCCGCGTCGCTCGGCCGCCCGATCGGCACGGTGGACGACGGTCCGGAGTCATCGCACTTGCGGCTCTTGCTGCAGCGAACGATCCGCGAGGGCTACGAGAGCGAGACCCAGGACGGACGACCCGCCTCCTCGCTCATGGGTAAACGTGTGGCGTTCGATCAGGGCCGGATGTACCTGTCGTTCAGCCCGTTCACGCAGCTGGTCGCCACCAATGATTTCGCGGTGTTGTTCCGATTCACTCCGCGCGGCACGCTCGCGACCGACGTGGATCTTTTCTGGCTGGTCGATGGCAAGGCGAGTGACGTGGATGTCGGGAGAATGATCTGGGGCTGGGATCAGACCACCCGGCAGGACAAGATCATCACCGAGAACAATCAGGCCGGTATCTTGTCGACGCGCTATCAACCGGGCCGGTACTCGGAACACGAGCGCCGGGTGATGACGTTCCAGCGCTGGTATCTGGGTCAGTTCGGCGCGCGCGGTGGCGAAAAATCCAACCCGTCAACGCGACGAGGTAGCCTCCCGGCAACGTGAGCAGCGCCATGGAAGGACCCAATTCCTGCAAGGCGAGACGCCCGCGCTGGAGTAAAAAATTAACTTGATGCATAGCTCTTCCCACTAATCATTGCCCTGGCTGTGTATGCCTAGGCAATCATTTGCCCCAAAAAAAAGATCAAATATTCTGCAACATTCGGCCCAAGTACCCTTCTAACTGGCGCGCTTCCGCCTGACTGAAGCCCCTCATGAAGTGGTTCAGCACCCGCACCGAACACTCGCGTAACTTAGGCAGCGCAGCGAGACCCGCCTCTGTCAGCTCGAGCTTCACCAACCGCCGGTCATCCGGGCAGCGATGCCGGCTGATCAACCCCTTCGCCTCGAGCCGGTCGATCATCCGGGTCATCGCGCCGCCGTCGTAAGACAGGTCCTTGCACAGTTCGGTCGCAGAATCCACCCCGCGCTTCGCCAGCACGCTGATGATCACGTACTGCGCGGCGCTGATCTCGAGTTCCGCCAAATCGGGATCCCGAGCGATGGCTTCGTCCAGGGCATTCATATGCGCTGCGCGAACCCGGTAAATCAACTGACCCACACAGTTGGCAGGCTGGTACGTGTCGAGATCGTAAACCTGGGATTTGGAGCCGCTGCGAGTGACCATGGGCAAGATACTACCTGCCTAGGCAGTCATTGTCAAGGCAGCAGTCAGCGCGGATTGCGACGCACCAATGATACGCTCGCGACTTCTCAGCAAGCGTGAGCGCATACCGTGAGATTCTTCGTATTGATCCTATTGACCTGCCTATCCGCGTGCAGTTGGTTCGGTTCGCGCAAAGCCGCCGCACCGCGCGAGGCGCCGGAGATCATCATCACCGGAGCGCCCGTAGCCTCCCTCGTTTTCGTCGATGGCGTGCAAGCCGGACCCGTGGTGGCGCATAACGATCAATCGGAGATCTTGGATGTCGCGCCGGGCTCCCACCAGGTAGAGATCAAGTTGAACGACGCCATCGTGTACCGGGAGAATGTTTACGTGGGCGCTGGGGAACGCCGCGTGGTCACCGTGCTGTCGGGATTATCGCGGTAACGTTGTCACTGCATGAACCAGCCGTGACTGACGACCAGCGATTGTCCGGTCAAGGCATTGGACTCGAATGACGCAAAGAACAGCGCGGCATCCGCAACGTCCTTCAGGGTCGTGAACTCGCCATCCACGGTCTCGCTGAGCATGACCTCGCGGATGACCTCGGCCTCTGAAATTCCCAAGGCCTTGGACTGTTCCGGGATCTGTCTATCGACCAGTGGGGTCCTCACGAAGCCGGGACACACGACGTTGGCCCGCACGCCGTGTTTCGCCCCTTCCTTGGCGACCACCTTGGCAAGTCCGATGAGGCCGTGCTTGGCGGTGACATAAGGCGCCTTGAAGACCGAGGCCTCCTTCGAGTGCACGGAACCCATGTAGATGATGCTGCCGCTCCCCTGCAGATACATCTGTCTCAATGCCGCGCGCGTCGTGAGATACGCGCCGTCCAAGTGTATCGCGAGCAACCGTCTCCAGTCAGCGAATGACAGCTCCTCGAGCGGTGCAACGATTTGGATGCCCGCATTGCTCACCAGAACATCGATCCGTCCCAGGGACTCGGCCACGATGGCCATCGCAGCGTCGACCTGCGCTTCGCTGGTGACATCCATCGCCAGGGCGATCGCCTGTGCACCCTGATGATTGAGCTCGGTGGCGGTCCGCTTCGCCTGCCCCTCGTCGAGATCTGCGATGACCACCCGGGCGCCGGCCGCGGCGAACGTGCGGGCGATGTGCTTGCCGATGCCGCTCGCCGCCCCTGTGATGACGGCCACTTTGCCGTTGAGGCACAGTTCCTTACCCGCCATGCGGGGCGACTCCGCCGTAGCGTGCGAGGAAAGCATCGATCGCCGCCAGACATTCCGGCTCGTTCAACAACGGCGTGTGTCCGCGATTGGCCACCTCGATGTGCATGAGATCCGGCTTCTCGTGCGCCATGCGAGCCACCGTCGCGGCGCTCAAGATATCGGACAGGGCGCCGCGTATCACCAGCATGGGAACGCGCTTGATTTGCGCGAACACGGGCCACAGGTCGGGAGCCGCCGTGTTGGTATGCTTGAACGCCTCGCTGATGCGCGGATCCACGTCGGGGACGGGGACGCCGTCCGCATTCTCGCGGTAGCCATGGCCTGCATAGTCGAGCCAGTCCGCATCGCTCAGGCCGGGCAAGGCAAGCCCATATACGCTCTTGGCCTGTGCGGCGGCCTCTTCCCAGGACGACACGGGAGGAAGCTTCCCTGCGTATCCGGCAATGCGTCGCAGGCCTGCCGGGTCGATCTCCGGACCCGCATCATTGAGCACCAGAGCGGCGATTCTGGAAGGCCCCATGGCCGCCATCACCATTCCCATCAGTCCGCCAAGCGAGGTTCCAACCACCACCACGCGGCTCACGTCGCGGGATCCGAGCAAAGCCCAGATGTCCTGCACATAGCTGCTCAACTGATAACGCGACGGATCGGTATCCCAGGCAGAGCGACCCCGGCCGCGCAGATCCGCCGTCAACACCTCGCGCTGCGCCTGCAAATGTTTGGCAAGCGCCGAGAAGTCCCGGCTGTTTCGAGTGAGCCCCGGCAGACACAGCACCGGCAGCGCCTCTGCGGCTCGCTGAGCCGGATAGACCCGGCAATACAGCTTCAGACCGTCGGTGCTCGGGTAGAAATAGTCGCTGTGTTCGATGTTCATTGCCTCGGCGCTGCGCAGGTCGTCAGAAATGGTACGTCACCGTTCCGGAATACGTTCGCGGCGGGCCATAGTAGCCAATCTGGCTGACACCACCGATGAAGGCATTCGCAGGCCCGATCGGTGGACCGCCGAAGTCGTAGCCGGCGACGCGATAGTACCGGTTGGTGAGGTTCTTGCCATCGATCGAAAAGCGCCACGCCTTGCTCGTGGTGGTGAACGCGAGGCCGCCGTTGAACAGACCGTACGCCGGCTGATCGGTCGGGCTCTGGAACGTGGCAGCGACCTTGATGAAGCTGCGCCAGTCATAGCCCGCGCGCGCAAGCAATGTGCCCGAGTTCAGATCCCAGGTGTAGGTCGCATTTCCCGAGGCGGTCCATGCCGGTGCGTTGATCGGCCGGTTCGCGTCCGCGACGTTGACCGTAGAAGCACTGCCGCCGCAGCCGGGCGTGAGCGTGAACACGTTGCACGCTATGAGAAAATCCTTGTAGTAGGAATCCAGGTAACCGACGTTGAGCCCCAACGTCAGCGGTTGGGTCGGCCGCCATACGGATTCGATCTCGACGCCTTGGTTGATCTGCTTGCCGGCATTGAGCTCCGCGGTGAGATTCGTGGGCGCACCCTTGTAGCTCACGAACTCCTGAACCGGGATTTGTGCATTTCTGTACGGATCGTAGAACACGGTCAGATTGAACAATAGCGTGTCATTGAGCACGGTCGTCTTGATGCCGGCCTCATAATTGTCCGCCGTCTCCGATCCGTAACCGCCCTCGGTCTGCGGGTAGACGGCTGCATTGCCCCGCATGTCGAACCCGCCGCTCTTGAAGCCGCGGCTGTAGGTCACATAACCCATCACACGGTCGGTGAAGTGATAATCGACGCCCAGACGCGGTGTGATGTTCACGAACGCGCGGTGGCCGGTGTAATCGGTCACCACGTCGGGGAAAAAACCAGCGGGCGCCGTTGCCGGGTTGAACAGCTGCTGGCCTGGCAGCAGCTGCGTCGGCGCGAAGGTCGTGTAGTCGTTCTGGTACACCCGAGCGGTCTTATCGTCCTCATTCCAGCGGATGCCTGCGTCGAGATCCAACTTGTCGGTCAGCTTCCAGGAGGAATCCCCGTAGAGCGCCGAACTCTTGGTCAGCACACAGCCTCCGACGAGCTCGGTGATGTAGATGCCCAGGTCGGGGGAGATCGTCGGTGGAAGGGTGCCGCTCAGTGTGCCGATGGAAGCGTTGAAGGACCCGCAGGCGGTGCTGTCCATGTAGAACACGCCGCCCACGGCGTTCACCACGTCATTCTTGAAGTTGAGCTGCGCCTCCCCGGAGGATTGTTGGTCGTGGTACGACCCCGGCACCTCGAACAGATTCTCGGCGACCTCGGCGAAGTTGATGAACTGCTGGCTGCGGCCTTCGATGTAACCGCCAACTATCTTCAACGCGAGCTGGTCGGTCAAATTCTGGGTGTAGGTGGCTGATTCGCCGCTGCGGTGGGAATAGTCCCTGTTGACGGGCATATCGTCATACATGTCGAAGGGGTTGCCCAGCTGGGGGGCCAGATAATTGTTCAGCCTCTGACCGCCCGAGGCGTTGGAATTGTCCAACACATCGTCCGCGGTGATCTTGAGCTTCGAGCTCTCGCCCCACTTGATCGTGAGGTTCGCGCGTCCCGCCAGCACGTCTTTGTTGGAGACATCCTCGCCCACATAGGGACTCGGGGCCCCCGGCTGAGCGACCACCTGCCCGTAGCCGTTGTGCTTGAGGTCCGCGAGCGCGATCCCGAAGTAGACGTGGTCGTCGATGACCGGCGTCGAGAAAGAGAGCTTCTCGTCGTGCTCGCCGTAATTGCCACCGGTCGCCGACACCGTCAGTGTGGCCGGCCCGTCGATGTCGCGGGTGACGTACTTGATCGCGCCGGCGATGGTGTTCTTGCCGTACAGGGTGCCCTGCGGGCCGCGCAGGATTTCGAGGTCCTTCACGTCGATCACATCGAGCAGCGCCGTCTGCGGCCGCGCGAGATAGATGTCGTCGATATACACCCCCACGCCGGGCTCGTTACCCCACAGGGGGTCGCTCTGCCCCACTCCGCGGATATAGACATTGATCGTGCTGCTGGTTGCGCGGTCGGCGGAGATCTTGAAGTTGGGCACGAAACTGTTCAGGTCCTCGAGGTTCGTGACGTCCTGGGTCTGGATGGTCGCTGCGCTGATGGCGCTCACCGCAATGGGCACGTTTTGCAGATTCTCCGTGTACCGCCGCGCCGTCACCACCACCTCTTGAAGGCCGGTGTCCGATCCAAATGCCGTGCCGGAGACCGCGGTCGTGCTGTCGGCATCCGCCGCCCATGCACCGCCAGCCGCCAACAAGACGCATAAGCCCGATGCCATGCAGAAGCTGCGAAACATGGTGTATCCCCCGATTAGTGTGAGTACAATGCTCACGTGCCATTATTGAACGGTCGTTGGACTTTAATGCAACGACCGTTCAATATCAAGCCGCCCTCGAAGAGGCTAGAATTCATACTTTGCCCTAAAGGTATTGCATGGCTCGGTCCAAGCGCCCCACGAAGGAAAAGATCATGGATGCAGCCGAGCAGCTTTTTGCCCGGCGCGGATTCCACGGCACTTCGGTGCGCGAGATCACCGGCACCGCAGGCGTGGATCTTGCCCTCGTCAACTATCACTTCGGCAGCAAGAAGGAACTGCTTGCGGCGGTCATCGAGCGGCGTGGTCACGTATTGAACGAGGAACGCCTGCAACGGCTGACCGACGAACGGCTTCGGGCCGCTCCGGACGCGCCGAGCACCGAGGCAGTGGTCGATGCCTTCCTGGATCCGATACTCGATCGTCTGGAGCACGCCGGCCCCGGATGGCACAGCTATTTCTCGCTGCTCGCTTATGTGAACAACTCACCGGAGTGGGGCAAGAAATTGATGAGCAAGACCTTCGACACCGTGGTGCGCGAATTCATCCAGGCAGTCAGGGCCTCCCTTCCCGAGGCCACGCCGGAAGATATCTTTTGGGGCTATAACTTCCTCACGGGTGCGCTCACGCTCTCGCTCGCAGAAACCGGCCGCCTGGACGCGCTCTCGGACGGCCTGTGCCGTTCCAATGACGTGGCCGCCCTGAAGGCGCGGCTCGGGCCGTACGTTGCGGCCGGCCTTCGCGGCCTCGCCCGCCCTCGCCAGCCCCTGGCTTGCGGTCGCTAGCGTCTATGGGTGCGGGATCGCGGCGCTCGGGGGTGTATGCCAACCATGCACTCGGATTGCTGCTGCTCGTTTACACCTTCAATTTCATCGATCGGGTCATCCTCGGAATCCTGGTGCCGCCCATCAAGGCGGAACTGCACCTGACCGATACCCAGTTGGGCCTGTTGGGCGGTACGGCGTTTGCCCTCTTCTATACCGCCTTGGGGGTGCCCATCGGCTGGCTGGCCGACCGCTTCAACCGAGTGTGGATCATGACCGTCTCGCTGGCGTTGTGGAGTGCATTCTCCGGCGCCAGCGGGCTCGCACAGAATTTCTTCCAGCTGTTCATGGCGCGGCTCGGCGTCGGCATCGGTGAGGCCGGCGGCGTTGCGCCCGCGTATTCGCTGATCAGCGATTACTTCCCGTCCGCAAAGCGCGCTCGGGCTCTTGCCATCTATTCGTTCGGCATTCCCATCGGCAGCGCCGCGGGGCTGCTGTTCGGCGGGCTCGTCGCATCGCGCGTGAACTGGCGGGCGGCGTTTCTCGTGGTGGGCGTTCTCGGATTGATCCTGGCGCCGCTGTTTCGCTATGCCATGCATGAACCCGTGCGTGGCGGATTGGACGCCGTACCCAGCCGAGCTCGCCCGTCGCCCGGCCTTCGCCAGGTTGCCGGGGTGCTCGCCGGAAAAGCGTCCTTTTGGTGCCTGTCCTTCGGAGCGGCATCGAGCTCGATCATGGGCTACGGCACGTTGTTCTGGCTGCCCTCGTTCTATGTACGCAGCTACCACTACACGCTGGTGCAAGTCTCCTGGTACTTCGCCGCTTTGATTCTGGTTGGCGGGATTTGTGGCATCTGGCTTGGCGGGTGGCTCGCCGACCGCCTCGGCGGCCGCAGCCGGGCAGCCTACGCACTGGTGCCGGCCACCGCGTTTCTGCTCTCCGTCCCCTTGTACGCGCTCGGCGTGCTGGCGCCGCCGAGCCATTGGTCGTTGCTGATCTTCCTGGTGCCCATCGCGCTCACGCTGGCGTGGCTCGGACCCACTCTGTGTGCAATCCAGCATCTGGTGCCCCCCGATATGCGGGCCTTGGCGTCTTCGATGTTTCTGTTCATCAACAACTTGATCGGCCTCGGGCTCGGCACCCTGTTGATCGGCCGCTTATCGGATCACTTCACCGCGCACTACGGCGCCGAATCGTTGCGCTATGCAATTCTGACGGGCACGGGGTTCTACCTGATCAGCGCGATATTGTTCGCCCTGGCAGCAGGGCGGTTGACACAAGAATGGCAGCGCCCACCGGCGGCTGAGCAAAGCTTTCAGGGCCGCGATTCGACCGAATAGGCTGCGATCTCCTGATCTTGAAGCGCACGCCACTGGATCTTGCCACTGCCTGATTTCGGCAATGCATCGACGAACGCGATGATTCGCGGCACCTTGTACGCCGCCATGGTCCCTCGGCACCACTCGATGAGCATGAGTCCATCGACGCGCCCGCGCCATTCGGGTCGCAGCACCACGAGGGCTTTGACGGTCTCGCCGCGGTGTGGATCGCGCGTACCGATGACACAGGCTTCGAGAACCGCGGGGTGCGCGTACATCAGCGACTCCACCTCGCTTGGCCAAACCTTGAATCCCGACGCATTGATCATTCTTTTCAGACGATCGACCATGAAAAAATAGCCGTCCTCATCGACCTTGCCGAGGTCGCCGGTTCGCAGAAATCGTTTGCCTTCGATCTCGATAAATGCCTGCGCGCTCTCTGCGGGCTTGTTCCAATACCCCAGGAATACCTGCGGCCCGTGCGTGACGATCTCACCGACCTCCCCGACCGGGAGCTCCTCCAGCGTGAGGGGATCGATCACGCGCGAGTCGACGCCGTAGATTGGAATACCCAGGCATTGCTCCTTGGCGCGGTCCAGAGGATTGATGTGTGTGGCCGCCATGGTCTCGGTCAGACCATAGCCCTCGTAGAACGTGATGCCCCGACTCTTGAGCCGTCGCGCCACGGTTGCCGGCATCGCGGCGCCTCCGCCGCTCAGGCGCCGGATCGAGGATAAGTCGTAACGCTCGATGTTCGGGTTCATGAAGAAATCCTGGATCATGGTCGGCACGGCGGTCCAGCTCGCCACTCGATAGCGCTGTACGCACTCTGCCGCGACCATGCGATCCCAGCGCGGCAACAGCACCACCGTATTGCCGTTATATAGCGGGCCATTCATGCCGCCCTGCATCCCGGTCACGTGAAAAAAAGGCGCCACGGCCAGCAGCGTCAGTTCCGGTTGCACCGCGAACCAGCGCATGCTGCCGACGAGCGTATGCATGGTGCTTCGATGGGTGTGCATGCACCCCTTGGCTTCACCCGTGGTGCCCGAGGTATACGGCATGATGGAGAGATCATCCGGCCCGGCGGTCAACGGCCCCGGTGACAGATCGCTCTTCAGAGCGTCGCACCAGAGTGTCACGCCCGGCCGGGTGAGCTCCGCGCGGGGCGCGGAAATGAAATCCGGCACGGGGAGGTCGGTGGGACTTCTCAAGTAATCCGAATAGACCCCGACAATCACGTGTCTGAGATCGCCGCCACCGATCAGCGCCTCGAGTCGAGGGTACAGCTCCTGCGATACGATGACGGTGGTGGCTCCCGCATCGCTGGCGCAGCGCAGGAATTCGCCGGTGAGGTACATGGGATTGAGGGGAACCACGACGGCGTTGGCGCGCAGGATCGCATAGTAGGCGATCACGAATTGCGGACTGTTCTGCATGAACAGCAGCACGCGGTCGCCTGCTCGGATTCTGCACCGATGCTGCAGGTACCCGGCCAGTCGTTGCGCTTCGTCGAGCACCTCGGCAAAGCTGATCGAGGTATCGTAGAACACCAGGCTGGGCTTTCCCGGATAGCGCCGCGCAGACACCTCGAGGTTGTAAAACACGTTGGTGGCCGGTGCGTCGAGGTGATGCATCGCATGGTCCGGCCAGAAATTGAAATGTCGATTCGACATGGAACGCCCTGGATTGCGCTGCATCGCTGCCCCGCCGCCTCATCGTACCTCAGGCGGCGCAGCGATGGTTATGTACTTCAACGTACAGACCGAGGCGCCGCTTCACGATTCAATCGCGGCAACTATTGTGTTCCGGAGAACCGATGTTGGATTGGACTGAGGTCGGCCTCGCGGCGGCAACGACCATACTCGTGGCTTGCGCGTTCACGCGGCCGATTCGCACCTATCGCTCCCTGTTCTTGGGAGGCGCGGCGCTCACGGCGATCACCATGCTGTTTCCGAGACCCGGGAATCGGATCGGCCAATTCCTGTTCGCTCAAAGCTCGGGCTCCATGCATCTGCCCTTGGAGCTGTTCGGCATCGCCTGGTGGATCCTCGGCGCTTGGCTCATCAGAAGTCTGCTGACGCTTGTTCTTCGCCGGACGATTTTTCCGAACGACTACCAACCGCACGCGCGGCGCCTGTTCGCCGATCTAGCATCCGGAATGCTATACATCGTCGCCTTTGTGGGAATCATGGACACGGTGTTGAAGCAGCCCATCTCCGCCTTTTTGGCCACATCCGGCGTGCTTGCCATCGTATTGGGGCTTGCACTGCAGAATACGCTCGCCGATGTCTTCTCAGGCCTCGCGATCAACATCGAGCGCCCATTCGGAGCGGGTGACTGGATCACCATGAACGACACCGTCGAGGGTCAGATCATCGAAATCGATTGGAGAGCCACGCGGATCCGGACCTTCTCGAACGACATGGTGGTGATCCCGAACAGCGTCATCGCAAAGGCGATCGTGACCAATCACCGCAAGCTCGATGCGCCCTATATATCGAGCCTCGCGCTGAACATCGATTCAGCCGTGTCTCCGGCGCGCGTGATCGAGGCCCTGGTAACGGCCGCAAGCACGAGTCCCGGAGTCGCTCAGGGCAATAAGCCGGCCGCATATGCCTGCGGATTCGCAGACTCGCTGGTGACCTACAAGCTCTATTTTGCGGTGGACAGCTTCATCGCGACACCCGAGGTTCAGTCGGCAGTGATCATACGGATAACCGATGCGTTGCGAAGCGGGAAAATCCAGATCGGGGCGCTGCCGACGGATGTCAGGATCCTGCCGAATGACGCAGTCGCCGGTGCTCCGGTTTAGGCACGCTTGGCTGGCCGTTCCCCCTGCTCCTCGGTGGAGTCGCGCGCCAGTACGAAGCGATTGCGCCCGGCCGCTTTCGCGGCGTACGCCATCGAATCGGCGCGTTCGATCAACCCCTGCCAGCCCCCCGCCGAATCCGCATTACACGCCACACCGACGCTTGCACTGATGCTGGCTTGCTGCGACTGGTTGATGGAAAAGGGATTGCGCGCGGCAGTGACGATCTTGTCAGCCACCCGGCCCGCGTCGGTGATATCGCGAATGCCGATCAGAATGACTGCGAATTCATCACCCCCCAGTCTCGCCACGGCGTCTGTCGGGCGCACGAATTGCAGCAGCCGCAAGGCGAACGCCTGAAGCACCTTGTCCCCCGCGGCGTGCCCATACGTGTCGTTGACCGGTTTGAAGTGGTCGAGATCGATATATATCACACTGAGCCCCGCCCCTTCCCCCAGCTTGACTTTGGACTCGATGAATTGCTCGAGACCGGCTCGATTGAGCAGCCCGGTAAGCGCATCGCGCTCGCTCAATAGAGCGAGACGAATATTCTCCTCTCGATGCCGCGTGATGTCCTGGGCGACGCCGAAGAAGCCTGCGATGTCGCCATCGGGCATGGTCAACGGCACGTAGGTGACCGACACATGCCGTATGTCGCGGGCTCGCGGGTACTCCTGTTCATAGCACACAGTCTCACCGGCAAGAGCTCGCTCGGCCCAGGGTCGGCTCTCTTCGAATTCGCTCGCATCCATGGTGTCTTCGAGCGTTCGTCCAATTAAATCCGTGCGCGAACGCCCCCGCCAGCGCTCATAAGCCTGGTTGACGAGAATGATGTGCATGTCACGATCGCATACGCACATCATGGCGGGAATGGCCTCAATGACGGTGTTGAGGGTGGCGGTCTGTCGGGCCAGTTCCTTGCGTGCGGCAACTTCCACCGTGATGTCGCGCATGAGCGATGAATAGCGCGACACTTGCCCTTGCGCGTCGAGATGGCCGATCACCATGTGATTGACCGGCACGACTTTGCCCTTCAACACGACTTGAGTCTCTCCCACCCAGACGAGATCCCGCTTGACGGTGGGGGCGATCTCCCGGACGAACCGCTCGCTCGTCTCCGGCGTGTAGAATTCGCGGAACGTATGGCCCTCGAGCGGCTGATCTTGATCGAATCCCAGCGCGCGACGGGCTGACTTATTGATGAAGTGTACGTTGCCCTTCGAATCGGCCTGGGCGACGTAATCCGTGGTGTTATCGAACACCTCGGTCAATTCCCGCAACTCTTGTTCGACGCGCTTGAGGTGGGTGATGTCGACGCCAATGGCGACAACGCCCTGCACCTCGCCGCTCGTACTGATATCCGGAATGAGCTGTACCTCGATTCTGAGAACCTGACCGGCGACGGTATCGTCGTACTCGTAGCGCTGGCGCTCTCCTGCCGTGGCGCCCGCGAGAATCGTTTCCCAACCGGACCGACTGGCCGGCGGAAGAATATCAAGGATGTCGCGCCCGATCAGTTGCTCGCGGGGCATATGAAACCGTTCCGAGAGGGTACGGTTGGCGAATTGAAAATGGCGGTTGTTTCCCAGGTAGGCGAGTCGCGCCGGAATGCTGTCGGTTATGCGGCGAATGAAACGCTCACTCGTCTCGAGCTGCCGCTCGAGACGCTTGCGATCCGTTATATCTTGGAGCGTACCGATCAGACGAAATGGGACGCCGTCCTCGTTGCATTCCGCCTCGCACACCGCACGGACATGAGTTAGTTGAGCCGCCGTGGCAAGAAGCTCCAATTCGAGGTCCCAGCCCGCCCCGTGCGAGCGCGCGCCCGCAATGGCTCGACGGAGCTGCTCCTGTGACGTCGGAGTATAGAATGCGAGTGCGCTGTCGAACGTCGGCACATAGTCGTCCGCTACTCCGTGAATGCGTCGCACCTGCCTGGACCAGACGATCTCGCCCGTGCTCAAATGCAACACCCAACCACCCACTCCCGCCACTTCATTCGTCCGCAGCAGGAACTCCTCGCTGGCGCGCAGAGCGGCCTCCGCCTTTTTTCGAGTGGTGATATCCCGCCCCACCGCGGTCACCAATCGATCCGGTGACGATGCCTGCGCCTGCAAGCGCCAGGCAAGCCAGCATTCCTTCCCGTCGCGCATCGCACGACATTCGACGGCCACCGGGTTGGGCGCCGACAGTGCCTCGCTGAGTGCCCGTTGCATCCGGGGACGATCTGCAGCCGGTGTCAGATTCAGCAGATTGCTTCCGGTCGGTGCATCCGGCGCGGCGAACAGGCGATTGAACGCCGCATTGACGTACTGGAGGCTGCCGTCGCTGCGAACCAGCGCGATCGCCTCGGACTGCTGATCCACCAGAGCGCGGTGCCTTTGCTCGCTTTGAGCCAGTGCGTGTGCGAATCTGCGATGTGCCGCGAAGACCAGGATAGCCTGGTAAATTGCGAGTCCCAGGCAAGCCAGAAGAGCGCAAGCGCCCAGCAACGCGAGCCGCTCGCGATGCGATGTGCTCTGCTGGGCATCGAACACGAGCAGGATCGTGGAAGCGCCGAACCATACCAGCGCACCTGCCAAAGCGATCGCGATCAATTTCAGGCGCCCGCCGAGCCTTTCCCGACGGGTGCGACTTTGATGGTCCACAGTCACCCAACTTGTGAGATCTCACGATATTTAAGCCTGCCAGAGCCCAGTGATTTTCGATGGGAGCGAAATCGCCTTTCAGACGCTTTATTGCGCAAAAACTGTTGAAATTGCGCGACGCGGAATGAATCAAATGCCGCAGCAAGCGCGAGCGTTAGGGCATTCCCCTAGAACTTCCGAGTTGGGTGAGGTTTAGCCTTCAGTCGGCGGAACTGCGGGTGACGCGGGTAACGAAAAACCTGGATTTCGGACCATACTATCCGAAACCCAGGGTAACGAAGTTTTCCGGTCTCTCAGTGCGGCGCCACCAGTGCGGCAGTCGGTGGCGTCTGCGCGGGAGTCGCGGGCGTCTCGTCGGTCGCGGGCGGCGGGTATGCAAACATAGCGGGCGGCACCCCGTGCGGCGCCGGTGACGCGCCGGTTGGGGTTGGCGGGGCCAGTCCGCCAATGGGTTGGTCTCCGCCGGACAGCTCCGGGTAGTTCTTCGCCATGCTCACACCGTAGAGCGGCTTGAAGACGCCCTGATGACAAGTGATGCAGGCGATCTTGGGCGCGTCCCCCAATACGCCCAGACGGTGCTCGGGGAACGTGGATGTCAGCGGAACCATGAAATTGTTGTTCAGATCTCGTGCCATCCGAATGCCGTACCAGGCGGTCGCACGCATAGGCGTACTTTGGTCCCACGCCCGCAGCGCGCGCGTACTGTGGCAATAGCTGCAGTTCACGCCGAGAGCCTGCGTGATCGAGATCATGAAGGCGTAGGTTCGTTCCGTCTGTTTGATCGACTGGTAATCGGTGCCGCGCAATGCCTGCCCTGCCTGAACGCGAATGTTCTCGCTGCCGAGCAGATAATCCTTGAAGGGGTCCCCGGGTAGCGCGCTCAATCCGGCCACGATCGAGGGCTTGTTCTTGCCCGCGTTGCCGGCGATCAGGCCGGTCGCACTCGATTGACCCGGGTTGATGAACCACCGGTATTCGGGAACCGGTTGACCGCGGTGACAGGTGTAGCAGGTGACGCCGGTTTTACCGACGTGCGCGCGCCAGTCTTTGTTGATGTATCGGACCATTTGCAGCATTCGCCGCGCGACGCGTTTGGTGTATTTGGCATCGCTCGACATGACGGCTTCATGGCAATAGTTGCAGCTCTGGTCGGCAGGCGCCACCCATGCCGCCATCGATTGCATCACGCGCGTGAACTGCCCGATATTCAAGTCCTTGAGGACCTTCAGATTCTGGAATACGAGAGTGGCCGGCGGCCCATCGGCATCCGCCGGCGGGATTGGCTCGGGTAACTGGTTTTTCTTGTACTTGATCGCATCGAGTCGCGGGTTGATCACCTGCTCATCGCCGATTCCGCGGATTCCAGTCTGAACGGTATCCACCGGAGGCCGCTCGTAACAGCCGCCGAGCAATGCGGATCCCACGATCAGCAGGGACGATGCCGTGGCTCGAGCCAGCCACACAGCGCTGGGATGATTCATTTCGGAGCTCCCGGAAGAGTGGCTGGGTCGATCACCGGCGCGAACACGTGCGGATACACCGGCGCGACATGATGTTTGACCGCCCACAGATACCAGTTATCGACGACCGTACCCGTGAGCAGAATGCCGATTCCACCCGTCAGCGGGCACAGCACCGCAAACCACCACGCCCAGCGATGGATGGATTCCATGGTTGCATTGAAGCCCATGGTCCAGCGCCAGAAGAGCGCTGCGCGTTCGGCTGCCGTGCCGCGATCGACGATCTGCTCCAATTCGCGGTCCCCGCCCAGGCGGCTGACCGCGAGGATGGTGCCCGCATGCATGGCGAACAACAGCGTCGAGCCGTACAAGAAGGCGATCGACAGGCAGTGAAACGGGTTGTAGAACAAATTGCCGTAACGGATGGAGAAAGAAGCCACCCAGTCGAGGTGCGGGAAGATGCCGAAGGGAACCGATTCGCCAAAGCTACCCATGAGCACCGGCCGGATGATGCCGAGCGACAGCATCAGCCAAATGGCGGCCGCAAACGCCCACGCCACGTGGGTGCCCATGCCGAGCGCGCGGGCGCGCCGATACATGCGAAGCCACCACAACAGCACCGAACTGGTGAGAAACAGGCCGGCCAGCAGCCACCAGCCGCCGTTCTGCAGGTTCGGGATGTGCAGGCCGTTGGCGGGGGACGGTGGCTCCAGCGCGAGCCAGGGCAGCTGGCGGACGAACTGCACCGGGTTCCAGTGGACCGAGGCGAACATGTTGAGCCCGATGATCTCGAACGCGATGAAGCCGCAAATCAGCGAGAGCAAGCCGGTGGTCCCGAGATAGAACGGTCCGATTTGCGCATCGCCGAAGCGACCGAAGAGGTGATTGAAGCCTCCGCCCTTGCGTGCCCAAACCCCGCCTCGTGGTAGCGGCACACCCGGATACATCGGCGAGTCAATTTGTACGCGGGTAAATATATTTTGATATTCAGCCATGATAGCCCCCAGACAGTTCGGTTCAGCTCAGCTCCAGATCGACAGATTCAGCCACCAGCCCCACCACTCCGGCCAGCCGCGGGTCCAGAACGGGCCACTCAGCAGAATGCACACCGCAGCCCAGAATCCGGCGCTCACCGCCAGGAACAGTCCCAGGCGATGTATACCGAGCGATCCGATGGAATAGCCGATGGCGTCGCGGAAGTACGTGTTCTCATGTTCGGCGGTTTGCACGATGCCGCTCTTCGGATTCGACGACGACAGAATCACCGCCCCATGCAGCGACAGCGCGAGGGTGGTGGCGAAAAAGAAGCTCACCGCCAGCATGTGCGCGGGATTGTAGTGAAAATGCAGATACTGATAGCCGGTGTTCGAGACCCAATCGAGGTGGCTGAAGATTCCATAGGGGAATGCGTTGCCCCACGCGCCCATCAACAGCGGCCGGATCACCTGGAGCGTTACATAAGCGAGGATCGCGAAGCCGAACGCGAACGGCACGTGCAGGCCGATGCCGAGCTTGCGTGCGATCTCCACTTCGCGAAGGGCCCAGGACACGAATGCCCCCACCGCACAAATGGTGATGAACTGCCACAACCCCCCCTCGCGCAGCGGCGCCAGCGTGAGGCCGTACTTGAGATCAGGAGGTGCAATGTTGATCTGCCATAGGTTCCAGGTGGGACCGATCGCTGCACCGTAGACGAGCAGGATCGTCCCGAGCAGCGCAAAGAATACGGCCGATACGCCGAAAAATCCGACGTAGAAAGGCCCGACCCAGAAGTCGAACAAATCGCCGCCGAGCAGCGTGCCGCCGCGAACGCGATATTTTCTTTCAAAGCTGAGCATGGACATGATGGTGCTCTCTCATCCAGGTTGGGCTTTCGGCGGCGGCCGGAATCTCGACATCCGACATCCAGATCCCGACTCGCCGCCGTCAGCGAACAGCGCTACGGTTTGGGCGGCTCCGGCAGCGACGACATGTGCTGCGCAGCCGCGGAGGGCGCGGAATGCCCGCCCAGCCAATTGAACCTGTCGGTACTCAGCAAGATGAAATGAATCACCAACGCGAGCACAAACAGGAATACGAAGAGCGCAATCAAGGCTCTGCGTGGATCGAAAAGAAGCCAAATCCGCCACATTTTTTGATCTCCTATACGAAACCGTGTTTCGAAAACTGCCTCAAATCCAAGGTCGCTTTACAGCCACGGCCGCCATTGCCACACGAGAAAGTGCGCAACGATCGCTATCACCGTAAATATGATGAAGCTCGTCACGAAGATCCCGTGGAACTCTTTTGCTTCGCTTTCGGTCAGTCCCGATAGCGAGCCCTTTCTTTCGTCTGCCATACTTCACACCTCCACCAACTGGTCTTGCGACCATAAACCGCACATCAGTCGTGCGGCACCCGGCGCCCAAGCGGTTCGCTGCCCGCTTCGACGCTCCTTTCGCCCGATTTCTCGGGTGAATTCCTCATGATTCGATTCGCAGCGCACGACATCAGGCGGGCTCCGGCTGCGCTGACCTGCGCACCGGCGGCGGTAACCGGTCCATGCCGACGTGATCCGCCCCCGCTTGCCTTGCTTCGCGCTCCGCCGCGTCCCGCAGCCGCTTTGCGGCGGATATGCGTACCAGCACCGGTTCCGCATCCACCAGTTCTGCCAAAGCCTGTTGCGCTTCATCCGTCCAGCGCAGCTCGTGATGCAGACGCGCCGGGGTGGCATCCACCCGGTCCAGGTCGCTCGCCAGCGGCAGGATGTTGAACAGCGCATCGAACAATGCGTTGCACACCTCCTGGATGATGTAGACGGCGCCGCTGTAACCCATGAACGGCGTACCCGTGTGTCGCCGGATGATGGCGCCGGGGAACGAGGCGGGAATGTACATGGCGCGCGCTCCGCTCTCGGCGAGGTACATCCTCTCGTTGAAGCTGCCGAACATGATCAGCGGAGGGGTTTCCTTGATCGCCTTGCGAATCGCGTCGTTATCCGGTTTGACGCCGGCGCGCCGCGAGAAGGAGAAAGTGCACGGCAGCCCCATTTCCGTTTCGAGAAAATGGCGCAGGCCGCGCGCATAGGTCTCGTTGGCGACGACCGCAAAACTCGCCGTGCCGAAGAAGTCCTGGGTGACGGATCGCCACAGATCCCAAAGCGGCTTGATGGTCGTGTGCTTCTCGCACTCGATGAACGGCTCGGGATCGAGCTCCAACAGCGCGCCGAGAGTGCGCAGAAACTTGGTCGTGCTGTGCAGTCCGATCGGCGCTTGAAGATAAGGCCGCTCCAGCGTCTCGCACAGCAGCCGGCCGAACTCGCGGTACATGCAGACGTTCACGTCCGCGTCGATCAGTTTCGGAACCTCCTCGAGGTGACTGCCGAGCGGGAAGGTCAAATTGACCTCGGCGCCGATGCCCTCGATCAAGCGTTTGATTTCCGCGAGGTCGCTCGGCGTGTTGAACGTGCCGTAGATGGGCCCGATGATGTTTACGCGCGGTTTCTCGTCCGCGGCGCGCGCCTTTTTCGGCGGAATTTTCTTTTTGCCGTACTCGGTCCACAACCAGGTCATGGCGCGGTTGGCGCTTTGCCATTGATCCTCATCGATGGTGCGCGGCAAAAAGCGCTGGATATTGGTGCCCTCGGGAGTCACGCCGCCGCCGATCATCTCGGCGATGGAGCCGGTCACGACCACCGCCGGCTGCGAAGGATCGAGCGTGCGATGCGCGCGTCTCATGGCGCCCTCCGTGCCGTGTTGGCCGAGTTCCTCCTCTGCCAGTCCCGTGACCACGATGGGCAGCTCATGCGGCGGCAATCCGTCGGTGTAATGCAACACCGAAGTCACCGGAAGGTTCTCGCAGCCCACCGGGCCGTCAATGATGACCTGAAGACCCTTGATGGCGGTAAACACGTAAACCGAGCCCCAGTAGCCGCCGGCGCGATCATGGTCGAGCACCAGCATCAGCCCATCTCCTCGGATTTGCGCTTCGCGGCGAGTTTCAGGAGCTGCGCCTGGTAGCGCTCACGAAACAGCGGATGATCCTGCGGCAATTCCTGCCAAATGCCTGCCGTGTGGCCGGTACCCACACCCTGGAAGAACGCCTTCATCGCATCGAAGCGTGCTTGATTGCCGAGAGCGGCGTTGACGACCTGCGCCAAAGATCCCGCGCCGGCGGGCCCCATCAACGGCCGCGCAGAAATCAAATTGGTGAAATACAACGACGGAATGGCCATCTCCTTGGCCGCTTGCACCACCGGCGTCGTGCCGATCGCCAGATCGGGCTCGAACTCGCGCATGGCCGCGAGATCTTGTTCGAGCGAGGCGCGATATTGCACCCGCACCCCTTTGGCCTCGAGCCATTGGCGGTCCGACTCCGACCAGGCGGTGCGCGGACACGCCGTACCGGCGTAACGCACGTCCGCCCCGCTCTCGACCAGCAGGCGCGCAACCAGCAACTCGGATCCTTCATAGCCCGACAACGTGACGCGGCCGCGGATGGGGCATTTTGCAAAGGCCGCCTTGATCGCCGGCAGGATCTTGTTCTGCGCAGCCGCGATCCGCTCGGCGCCGACGCCGCATGCCTGCCCGACGGCATCGAGCCACGCAGCCGTGCCCTCGTATCCCACCGGCGCGGAACCAACGATCGCGCGCCCGGCCGCCGAGAACTCGCGCAGTGACGCGGTATAGAAAGGATGGATCGCCGCGACCGCGGCGCAATCGAGCGCCGCATAAAGTTCGCGCCATTCGCGCGTCGGTACCACCGGTCCCGCGGCCAGTCCCATCGGCTCGAGCATCATCCCGATGCCAACCGGGTCCGCCGGGAAGACCTCGCCGACCAGCGTCACGGTGGGTCGATTGTGGCGGCCGCCGCGCGGCGCTTGAACCGGACCCTGGGCGGCTTCGGTGCGTGCGTATCTGAGCATCGCTCCCGCCAGCACGTCCTTCGCTTCCGCATGCGTCGGCACGCCGAATCCGGGCACGTCGATGCCGATGATTCGAACGCCCCTGATCTCGCGCGGCAGAAGCTGCAGCGGTACCCCGGACGCCGTCGGCACGCACAAGTTGATGATTACCACGGCGTCGTAGAGGGCCGGGTCGGCGAGTTGGTACACCGCTTCGCGAATGTCCTCGAACAGCTTGCCGGTGACCAGCGTTTCGGAGTTGAAAGGTACGTAACCCACGGTGCGCCGCGCACCGTAGAAATGCGACGTGAAGGTCAACCCATAGACGCAGCATGCCGAACCCGACAAGACGGTCGCCGTACGGCGCATTCGCAGACCCACGCGCAGCGAGCCGAATGCCGGACACATGCTCTGCGGTTGATCGTGCGGTCCGGCCGGGTAGTCCGCGGCGTATTGCGCCAACGTTTCGGTCTTGCCGGCCGCCGCGGCCGCGCGGCGCATTTGATCGGCTCCACCGTGGCATCCCTGCCCGTCTGTCGGGGTGGGCGTCTGGTTGATGATCGGTAGCGCGCTCATGGGTCAGACGGTGTCGTAGACGATCTCGAGCGTCGCTTTCTCGATCAGCGAGCTGCCGCACATGTCTTCGTGGGACGCCGGTTCGAGCACCACGTTGCGACCCACGGCTTCACTCTTGAACAATCCGAGCAACGCATCCTGGGAGAGCGGTTTCGGGCGCAGTGGCGGCGCGTCGGCCACATTGGCCGCGAGCTGTTCGAATAGCGGGCCCCAAGCGCTGCCGGGCCGGCCGACGATGTCGTAATTCGCGCTCTTGCGGCGGATGTCCTCGTTGGCGGGAATCGCGGCCAAAACGGGAATACCAGCAGCTGCTGCGAAGGCTTGAGCCTCGCCCGTGCCGTCGTCCTTGTTGATCACCAATCCCGCGACACCCACGTTGCCGCCGAGCTTGCGGAAGTACTCCACGGCCGAACAGACGTTGTTGGCGACATAGAGGGACTGAAGGTCGTTCGAGCCCACGACGATCACCTTCTGGCACATGTCGCGCGCGATCGGCAGCCCGAATCCGCCGCAAACCACGTCGCCGAGAAAATCGAGCAGCACGTAATCGAAGCCCCATTCGTGAAAGCCCAGCTTTTCCAGCAATTCGAAGCCGTGAATGATGCCCCGGCCGCCGCAGCCGCGGCCGACTTCGGGGCCGCCGAGTTCCATCGCGAACACGCCATCGCGTTTGAAGCACACATCGCCGATCTTGACCGGTTCGCCCGCGAGCTTTTTCTTTGCCGACGTTTCGATGATGGTCGGACAGGCGCGGCCACCGAACAGGAGCGAGGTGGTATCGCTCTTCGGATCACAGCCGATCAACAGCACTTTTTTGCCCTGCTGCGCCATCATGTAGGAGAGGTTCGCCAAGGCAAAGCTCTTGCCGATGCCGCCCTTTCCGTAGATGGCGATCACCTGAGTCGCCTTGGTCGGCGCGCTGGTCGCCACGGCATCCGGTTCGATGGCAGCCTCATCGCGCAAGGACCGGAGCCTCACTTGCTCGTCTCGCAGGGCCGCCGTGGTGGCTGATGAGGTGGTCATGAATGCGCTCTCCAATCCAGGATCATTTTCAAGCACGAGGGGTCGGTGAAGGCTGTGCGGTAAGCCTGCACCGCGTCGGTGGCCTCTTGGCGATGGGTGATGAGGCCGCCCAGGTCGAGTCGGCCCGTGTCGATCAGCGCCTTCACCGCAGCGATGTCCGGTTCGCGCCATTCGGCGGCGACCCGGATCCGCGCTTCCCGAATGAAGGCTGCCGGAAACGCAAAGGAGAGCGGATCACTGTAGAAACCGGCGAGCACGATCTCCCCGCCAGGAGCGAGGCGATTGATGAGCGTATCCAAGATCCGACTATCGCCACTCACATCGCAGATCGATCGATAGTCACGCCGGGTGTCGGACTCCGGGATGATGACGTTGTAGCCGGTGGCGCCCGCCACTCGATTCGGATTCTGTTCCCAGACCAGCGGGGGGCGCTGCGCGAGCGCCGTTACCAGACGTGCGATCAATCGGCCGAGCACGCCGTGACCGACGATCAGATCAGGATAGGTGCAGCCGGACGCCGTCACCGCGTGGTACGCGGTGGCCGCCAATGCCAACAGCACGCCCTCCTCGCGCAGATTCTCGCCGATCGTGGTGACCCGCGACCCAGGGACCACCACCTTGGCAGCCGCACCGCCAAACAAGCCGCGGACCTCGCCATAGCACTTGGCGCCCGGAACGAAGACGCGCTCGCCGACTTGTCGCCCACTGCGTGCGCCAACTTCCACGATGCGACCCACCGATTCGTAGCCGGGGACCAACGGATAGCCCATTCCCGGGAAGGGTGGCATGCGGCCGCTCCACAGCAGTCGCTCGGTCCCCGTGCTGATACCGGTCCACTCGATGTCGACGACAACATCCGATTCGCCGGCGGCCGATAAAGCCAGGCGGCTCAGCACCAAGTGCTCTGGCTTCTCCAGCACGACCGCCAGAGTGTTGCCGTGAGCGTTCATGCGCCGCGCAAATCGAACGGGGGGCTCATGCTGTACATGGAGTGTCAGGATACTCTGACTCTTTATGATGTCAATTTAGAGGAACACTTTTTGTTGCACTTGCTTTGCGCGCGACGATGAGTCGGCTCTGCAAAGGTTGGCGCGTGCGAATGAGATGCGTCTCGGCGAAACCAACCGCTTGCAGCATCTGCTGCAAGGTATGCGGTGTGCGCGGGCGTCCGCGCCCCATCGCGAGCAAATAGAATCCAAAATAGGCGTCCGCCACGGGTTCCGCACCCGGGGTACCCATCATCGGCTCGGCGAGCAATAAAACTCCCTTGGCCGGTAGCGCCCGGTAAGTCGCGCGCAACAAGGTCATGGCGGCATCGTCGTCATGATCGTGAACCACGCGCACCAGGGATACGACGTCGGACCCCTCGGGCAGCGGATCGGCCAAAAAATCGCCGGCATGAATGCGGGCCCGCGTCTGCAGGCCGAGGGCCGCGAAGCGCTGCTCCGCACGCTGCGTTACCGGCGGCAAGTCGAACAATTCCAACTGCAAATGAGCGTAACGCTTTGCCGCTTCGATCAGAAAGCTGCCATCGCCGCCGCCCACGTCGAGCAGACTGCGGTGCTTGTTGAGCGGATAGGCATCCAATATTTCGTGCGATACCAACGGCTGCGAGCACGACATCAGCGAGGTGTAGTCGGCGAAACGCGGGTCGCGTTTGGTCGCCATCCGGGTGTCGCCGGCCGAGTAAGTCCAGTATCGCGACAGTTCCGTCTGCTCGCGTTCGCCGCGCAACAAACCGACGGGATCGTTCAGATCCGCATAGAACAAACTGTGATGTTCCACCATGGCACCCACCGCCGGATTGCCCACGAGCGCGGCGCCGAGGCTCCCCAGCCCGAAGCGACCCGAGGGGCGCTTCTCCACCAAGAGCAGCGAGATTGCAGCCTCGAGCAAGCGGTGAGTGGAATCGAGCGGCAGCGCGAGCCGCGCCGCGATCTCGTGCGCAGAGAGCGGACCTTGCGCGAGCAAATCGAACAGCTTCAGCCGCACGCAAGCGAACAGGATCTGCGAGTACACGAAGCCGGCGCAGAGATCGAACAGGGCACGCGCGCGCCTGCGGGCCGTCGGCCGGGTTAGCGCAAAGGCAGCGGCCCAGCGCTGAAATTTCGGGTTCGACAGCCACCGATCGCGGACGGCGAGATAGCGGTCGATCCAGGCCACGGCGGCGACGTCAAGCCGCCGGTCGGGCCAACTCACGTGGCAACAATCGACTGGCCTCACCCAGAATGTGGGCGCGCAAATCGGCGGCCCCGGGGCACCGGGGAATTAATTCGATCGCGGTATGCACCAAATGCTCCAGGCGTGCGACCGCCGAGCCGATTCCCATCCGGTGCACGGCGTTCGGGCGACCCAGGGCCTGATCGCGGCCAACCGGTTTGCCCAATTCGTCTTCTTTGGAGACCACGTCGCGAATGTCATCGGCAATCTGGTAGGCCTCGCCGATGCGCTCGCCGAGAGCATGCCACGGGCCCGCCTCGTGACCGGCGGCGCAGGCGCCGGCGGCAGTCGCGGCTGCGAACAGCGCACCGGTCTTGGCGCGCTGATAGTCGGCAAGCACGATCTGTGATTCGCATTCCCAGGCCTGGCCGGCAATGATGCCGTTGGGCGCGCCAATCGATCGAGCGACGATGCCGACGAGCGGCACCAGCCTCGAGGGAGCCGTGCCGGCTGCCTGGGCGAGCGCCTGGAAGGACAGCGCGACCAACGCGTCCCCGGTGAGCACCGCGATGCGCTCACCGAACGCCTTGTGAACCGAGGGTCGGCCACGACGAGTGGCTGCGTCGTCGAAACAGGGCAAGTCATCGTGGACCAATGATGCACAGTGCAGCAGCTCGATCGCGGCCGCGGTGGCGCCGGACAAGTCGGGACTGTCTTCCGCACAGGCCCGCGCGACCGCCAGGCACAGACGCGGCCGGATGCGCGCGCCCCCGGGAAAGACTGCGTACCGCATGCCGGCGAGCAGCGAAGGCGGCGCCTCGGAGCCGCGGGCCAGGCGCAGAGCCGCGGCCAGTGATCGCTCGATCCGGGTCATTGCATCCACGAAGACCCCCTGTTCACCCTGTGTAATTCCGGCTTGTCACGTTGTACTGTAATGTAATATAGACATCCCCCTCAGTGCGGTCAACGGATTTCCGGAGGAAGCTTGCCAAGCACGCGTGTTGCTGTAATCGGCGCAGGAATCGCCGGCTTGACCGCCGCGGTGGACCTGGCACGCAGCGGTTACGAGGTGGTCCTTTTCGAGCGCGCACGCGCGCCCGGCGGCAAGCTGCGCGAACTGACCATCGGCGACGCCCGCCTGGATGCGGGTCCCACGGTGTTCACGCTGCGCAGCGTGTTCGATCAATTGTTCGACGACGCCGGCGACGATCTCGATCGGCGGCTCAAGCTGGTTCCCGCAAAACTGCTGGCGCGGCATGCATGGAATGCCGATGCGCGGCTCGACTTGTTCGCCGACTTGGAGCGGACCATCGAGGCCATCGGCACCTTTGCCGGTCTCCCCGACGCGCGCGCCTTCGTGCGCTTCGTGGCCCACGCGAAACGCGTCTATACCACGCTCGATCGCTCATTCATGCGTGCTTCGCGCCCCTCGCCTGTCGAACTGGTGCGGCGGGTCGGCCTCGGCGGCCTCGCGGATTTATGGAACATCAAACCGTTCGTCAGCCTGTGGCAGACGGTCGGCCAATACTTCTCGGATCCACGGCTTCGCCAGCTATTCGGTCGCTATGCCACGTACTGCGGTTCCTCGCCATTCAGCGCACCGGCGACATTGATGCTCGTGGCGCATGTCGAACAGGCAGGGGTGTGGTACGTCGAGGGCGGCATGCATCGTCTGGTCGAACAGCTGACGGCTCTCGCGCAGCGTTGCGGCGTCACACTGCGCTGCGCGACGGAGATACGCGAGCTCGAAGTGCAACGAGGCCGCGTGAGCGCCGTGCAAACGGCCCCGGGCGAACGGCTCGCGGTCGATGCCGTCGTGTGCAATGCCGACAACAATGCGCTGGCGACCGGCCTGTTCGGACGCGGCGCCGCGCGGGCCGTGCGCGGCACGCCCACCGCCGCGCGCAGCCTCTCGGCCATGACATGGAACTTGCTCGCGCGCACCGAGGGCTTCGACCTCGCGCACCACTCGGTGTTTTTCAGTGCCGATTACCAGGCCGAGTTCGACGCGATCTTCCGCCGCAGCGAGATCCCGTCATCCCCGACCATCTACGTATGCGCCATGGACCGGCAGGACGATGGCCGCACTCTGCCAGGGACGCCTGAGCGGCTGTTCTGTTTGATCAATGCACCTGCGACGGGCGACGTCCACGAGTTCGACCAAGCGGAGATCGAGTCATGCGAATGCCGGGTATTTCGATTGCTGAAGGATTTCGGTCTGCGCGTGGAGCGGGAGGCGGCCCTTACGAAGCCGACCACGCCGGCGGACTTTCATCGGCTGTTCCCGGCCACGGGGGGAGCGCTGTACGGGCCGGCCTCGCACGGTTGGCGAGCGTCATTCACCCGATCGGGGTCGCGCAGCGCAATCCCGGGCCTTTATCTGGCGGGCGGCAGCACGCACCCGGGCCCCGGGGTGCCGATGGCGGCAACCTCGGGCCGCCTGGCCGCAGCTGCGATCATGATGGACTGCGCTTCGACTGCCCGGTCCCACACGGTGGCTATGTCTGGTGGTACATCGATGCGCTGAGCGCCGACGGCGCGCACGGCCTGACCCTGATCGCGTTCATCGGCAGCGTTTTCTCGCCCTACTACGCGTGGGCCAGACGCCGCGGCAACTCGAGCCCGCAGAATCACTGCGCGCTCAACGTCGCCCTGTATGGCCCGCGCGCTTCGCGCTGGGCGATGACGGAACGCGGTGCCGCGCGCGTCGCGCGCGAGCAGTCGGTGCTCGCGATCGGCCCGAGCGCACTCGAGTGGATCGACGATGGAATGGATGTCCATATCGACGAAGTGTGCGCGCCGATCCCCTGGCGAATCCGCGGCAAGATCCGATTGCAGCCGTCGGCGCTCGGCGAGCGCAGCTACCTGATGGATGCGGCCGGGCGACATCGATGGACGCCGTTCGCGCCGTGCGCCCGGATCGACGTGCGACTCGAGGAGCCGGCGCTGCGCTGGTCCGGAATCGCCTATTTCGACTCCAACTGTGGCGCAGAACCGCTCGAGGAGGCGTTTCGCAGTTGGACCTGGTCGCGCGCGAGCGTGCCCGGCGGAACGGTGGTGCTTTACGACGTAACGGCACGGAGCGCGGCGCAGCCGGCGCAAGCGCCGGCCTGCGCGTTGGCGCTGCACTTCGGACAGGACGCATCCGCGCAGGCCATCGAGCTGCCGCCCCTCGTTCGATTACCGACCACCGGCTGGCGCGTGGCTCGTCGCACTCATGCGGACTTGGGTTACGGCGCACGCATCGTAAGAACGCTGGAGGATGCGCCCTTCTACAGCCGTTCGCTGCTCGACACGCGTTTGTTGGGCTCGTCTGCGCCGGCCATTCACGAGAGTCTCGACCTCGATCGATTCCGCGCGCGCTGGGTGCAGTGCCTTCTGCCGTTCCGCATGCCTCGCAGCCTCACTTGAGTGCGTATCGAATTACGACAGGTTGGCGGCCTGGCCAGCCGCCCGATCGCGGCGCTCCAAGCGTTCGAACAAATCGACCAGCCACACCACCCGGTCCTCGACCCGTGGCCAAAGCGCTCGCTCGCGGGCAGTGTCTTCGGGGAGCGCCGCTGTCAGCGGGTCGGGTGCGAACGCATCCAATAGAAACTCGCCTTCGACCAGGTCGGCGATGGATGCCGCCGCCGACTGCCGTTTCGCGGCGCTGCAAGCGTCGGCGAGGATTCGCGCCTTGCGGCGCCAGGGCACGACCGCACGCTGACTCACGGAATCGAACCCGCGTCGCGCGACTTCATGTCCGATCTCCGCGTACAACAGCCGGGCCGCATGCATGCCCGGCCGGCAGGCCTGCGGCAGCTGCGCCAGCCCCGAGTCGCTGCGCTCGTACAGCGCCTGCGCCTCGGCCAGCAACCGCTCGATCACACGCCCCAACGGGCGACTGAACACCGGCCGCGCGAGCCAGGCATCAGGATCCAAACCGGCCTCGCGCATCCAACGGAGCGGCAGATACAACCGGCCATTGCGCGCATCCTCGCCCACGTCACGCGCAATGTTGGTGAGCTGCATGGCAACGCCAAGATCGCAGGCCCGGGCCACGAGGCTGCGCTCGCGTACGTTCATCACCATGGCCATCATGGCGCCCACCGTGCCGGCAACGCGCACGCCATAGGACCTCAACGCCGACAAGTCCTCATAGCGACGGCCGATCGCATCCCACCCGAACCCCTCGAGCAACGCCAGCGGATATTGTTTGGGGATGGCGAAATGCCGTGCACAGTCGGCGAAGGCGCGATCGGCCGCAATGCTGCGGGGTACGCCCAAGTAGATCAGCTCGAGACGACGATGCAGCTCGCGCAGCGTCGCTTCATGATTCGTCCCGTGATCAATGGCATCATCGGCCATGCGGCAGAACGCATACAGTGCGGTAGCCGGCCGACGCACGGTGTGGGGCAGCGCCAGCGAGGCGGCGAAAAACGTCTTCGAGCCGCCGCGCAACGAGGCGCGGCATGCGGCCACGTCGGCCACCGACGCATGCGAGCTAACGTTTGAACGATGCGGCATCGGGCACTACTGTATCAAGAACACGCGCGGAAGAAAGCACCCCGGGGATGCCTGCGCCCGGATGGGTTCCGGCGCCGACCAGATAAAGTCCCTGGATCTCCTCGCTGCGGTTGTGCGGGCGAAACCACGCGCTTTGCGTCAACTCGGGCGCCAACCCGAAGGCGGCGCCGAATGGAGCGGACATCCGCTCGCGGAAATCGAGCGGCGTCATGATCTTGGAAGTGACGATGTGCCGTTCCAGATCCGGCAACACGGTATCGCTCAGGTGCCGGGCGATCGATTTCCGATAGGGTTCGGCAGCGCTTTGCCAATCCGTGTTCCCACCGAGATGAGGAACGGGGGACAGGACATAAAATGCATCGCATCCCGGCGGGGCCAGCGACGGATCGGTCGCCGTCGGCCGGTGCAGGTACAAGCTGAAATCGTCCGCGAGCACCTTGCGATCGAAGATGTCGCGCAGCAATTCGCGATAGCGAGCGCCGACCAGGATCGTGTGATGGGGCACCTCCTGATAAAGCCGATTCGTGCCGAAATACCAAACGAAAAGACTCATGGACAAGCGCGCGCGTGCAATTTTCCGGTCGGTCCAGCGGCGCCTCAGTCGTGGCGGGATCAAGTCCCCGTACGTGGACAAGGAGTCCGCGTTGGAGACGACGATGTCCGCGCCGATCGATTCGCCCGACGCGAGCCGCACCCCGCTCGCGCGGCCCCGCGACACCGAAATCTCGGCAACCCTCGCGTCGTAACGCACCTCATTGCCCTGTCCGCGAATCAGTCCGACCAGCCCGTCGACGATGCGCCCCGTCCCGCCGATCGGAAAGTGCACTCCCCAGCGCCGCTCGAGAAACGCGATCAAGCCGTAGACGGAGGTGGTCCTGAAGGGGTTGCCGCCCACGAACAAAGGATGAAAACTCAAGGCAAAGCGCAGCCGGGAATCCTTGACGCAGGATGCCGCAAGACTATAGATGCTTCGGTAGCTGCCCAGCCGCACCAGCTCCGGAGCGAGCCGCACCATGTCGAGCCAGGAATCGAATGGCGCGTGCGCCAATCGCTCGAAGGCCACCTTGTAGATGGCCTCGCTCGCTGCGAGGAAACGGCCGTATCCGGCCAGGTCGCCGGGCGCGAGACGATTGATCTGCTCCGCCATCGACGCATCATCGTTGCTGCAATCGAGAACGCTGCCGTCGAAAAAGCGGATTCGGTAGAACGGCTGCAGCGAACGCAGATCTACTTCGTCGGCGAAGCTGCGGCCGCACATCTGCCAGAGCTCAGCGAGCAGGAACGGGGCGGTGATGATGGTGGGGCCTGCATCGAAGGCAAAACCGTCCTGACGGAATACATACGCCCGACCGCCCGGAGCATCGAGCTGTTCCAGCATGGTGACCCTGAAGCCGCGCTTCCCCAGACGGATGGCGGCCGCCAGACCGCCGAACCCGCTGCCGATGACGACCGCGTGCGCACGAGCCGGATCTGTCGATGCCTCATCGCTCATGGCGCGAAAGTCTAGCAGCACCTCGCGCGGCAGATGGCGGCGATTTCATCCGCGACAAGCCGCGGATCTTCCTCGTGCGCCAAATGCCCGAGCCCGGCGAGACGATGGATCTCGGCGCTGGGCACCCGTTGTTTGACCCATTCGGCCTGCCGCGGCGGCACCGCGCGATCGCACTCGGCGACGATCAACGCCAGCGGCGTCTTGAGATGCGGCAACTCGCGCTCGAAGCTGTATAGATCCCAATTCGCCATCATGGCGAGCGCGCCCGCGACATGCCGCGGCTCGCGCACCAGCCGCGTATAAAGCTCGATGCCTTGCGCGTCGAGGTGCGAACCTGTGCCCGCAATCATGCGTGCCACGTTCACCGGATTGCCGGCGCTCCAGGACAACAGCCGCGGGACGAGAGATCCGCTCGCCATGAGCCGTGCGATCGGGGAAAACAGCGTACCCGCCGCGCCCCCCCACGGCACGAACGCGCCGTTCTCGCTGATCACCACCCGCGGGGCGATCAGACCATCCAAGGCCAAGCGGCACAGGATCACCGCGCCCGCGGAATGGCCGACACAGTAGTTCACCTCGACATCGATCGCGAGCAGCAGCGCTGCGAGGCACTCGCTCATGCCGGCGATCGACATACGGGCATGGGGCACCGAATCGCTGAAGCCGTGCCCCGGCAGATCGACCGCGAGCACGGTGTAGTGCTGCGCCAAGAGTGGCATGACGTCGCGCCAGGAGTGAGTCGATGAGCCGGTGCCATGCACCAGCAGCAGACCGGGGCCGCTGCCGTGTTGCTGCAGGTGCCAACGCAGGCCTCCGGCTTGTACGAAGCGGCTCCACTGTTGGTTCGGCCAGGTATGCCGCTCTCGATCCCACACGTCGGGGCCTACGCTCACGGCTCAGCGCCCGGAACGTGCGGTCGCAGCGCTCACGACTCCCGACAGGACTCGCGCGTCGGCGAATGGAAGGGGCAGATAATTGGCACCCATGGCGGCGGCCACTTCAGCGGCCGGCGGCCTCGGCAGCGGCGAGGTATCGATGAACAAAGCCGCAATCCGCAAGCGTTGCAGGCGCCGCGCCGCCTGCAGGGCATCCGCGTGCGCGGCCTCACGGCCACCCGAGCCGCCGAGCGACACATTGGCGCGTCCATCCGTCAACATCACCAGGAGCGGCGTTTCACCGCGCCGCAGGGCCTGGCCGCCGAGCAGCGCGGCGCAATCGATGGCTGAGGCGAGCGGCGTGCCGCCGCCGCCGGGCAAACCGGCGAGGTTGCGCTTCGCGCGCACCAGCGAACGGGTCGGCGGCAGCAGCAGCTCCGCACGCCGTCCGCGGAACGTGATCACCGCCACCAGGTCGCGCCGCACGTAGCATTCGGCGAGCAGCATCTCCACCGCACCCTTCGCTTCCGCCAACCGGTTGAGGGCCGACGAGCCCGACGCGTCGACCGCAAAGATGGTGAGTGTCTGGGATCGCTGCTGGTAGCGGGTGATGCGAAAATCGCCGGGCAGGATCACCACCCGGCCGTTTGCGGCTGAAGTGCGGCCTCTCAGGCGCTGCCACGGCGCAGCGGCACGCAAGGTCTCCATGACGTTGAGCTGCACATGGCCGCGGGAGGCCCCGACCTGAGTGCCGGCGGGCCGCCCTCGGCGTGCGCCGCTGCGCAATGCGCCGGCGCGCCCCGGCAGGGCCGAGCCACCGCGCGCGCCGGCCTCACTGCGCAGCCGCGTCAGCAAGCCGCGCGGAATCGCCGCTTGCGTCGCGGCGAGGATCGCATCGTCGGGTTGCGTCAACTCGCGGCCGCCGGCTTCGGTCTCGTCGCGCTGTTTCGCGGCGGAGGACGGCGGCGCGGGCACGTTCTCGCGCGTGGCGTCGGGCGATGTGTCGGCCTGCGCCGACTTCTCGTCGTTCTGCTCCTCGCCCGGTGCCGGCTGCGGGACCCGAGTGGCGCGCGGCGCAAAGACCAGCCGGGCCGCCGCCACGGCATCTTCGGTGTCGACGCGACTGCGCGCATCCAGTGCCGCCATGGCGCGCGCAGCGCGCACTGCCAACAGCGACACACGCACCGAGCCCGCGCCCAGGGCGAGCCCCGTGCCGCAGAGCGCCTCGATCAAGTCATCTCCGATCTGAACCTCCGGCAGCAGGCGCCGGGCACTCTGGACCTGTTCGCGGTCGTGAAGCGGCGGTAAGGGTGTTCGCAAATCGAAGCCATTCAAATCGACCAGAAATGCCAGCCGATCGAGGAGCGAGGCCGGCACACGTTCCTCATCCATGCTCTCATCCTGGGCCACCACGCCCAGCCGCGCCCGATCGCAGATCAACACACCCTCGCGCTGCGTGAACACGGCGCCCGAGTCGAGCACGGCATTCAGACATGCCGCGGTATGCGCCGAGAGGCGCTCCGCCATGCAAAGCATCACCACACCGCCGTCGGTGGCCGCCAGCGCGCCGCGCGCCGCGATCGGTCGATTGGACGCGAGGGTCGCGGTCAAATCCAAGCCTCCCAGCAACCCGCCGTCGGAAATATTGAACGGGATTCGGCGCACCGGAACGGCGGGCGGCAGCAGATCGCGCAGCATCTCGAGCCATTGGATGCGCGCGGGTTGAACGAGAGAATGCAGGCACACGCCGCCGAGACCGGCCGGATCGACGGCGAACAACGCCGCCGCCCACGCGGCATCTTGCGCCGCGCTCACGCCTCGAGCGCCTCGTGCACGGCACGATCGATGCGGGCCGCCGAGCCCGATTCGTCGAGTGGGTCGCGTCGCAAACGGTGGCGCAGCGCCGGAGCGGCGATGCGCCGCAAATGTGCGATGGCGACCGCGTCAGCCTGATCAAAACTCGCCAGCGCACGCGCCGCCCGTATCAGCGTCAGCTCCGCCCGCAGCCCATCGGTGCCCAATTGCATGCACAGCCGCGCCGCGCTCTCCAGGACGGCGTCGGGCGTCGCCATGCTCGCCACGCGCTTGCGCGCTGCGACGATGCGCCGGCGCAGCGCTGCATCGGCTTTTTTCCACTTCGCGACGAACTCAGCCTTGCCGCGCTCGAATTCGTCGCGTCGTTTGACGACTTCGACCCGTTCGCTCAGGCGATCCGGCGTCTTGATCTCCACGGAGAGGCCGAATCGATCGAGCAACTGTGGCCGTAGTTCGCCCTCCTCCGGATTGCCGCTGCCGATCAATACGAAACGCGCGGGATGACGCAGGCTCAACCCCTCGCGCTCGACCAAGTTCTCGCCCGACGCCGCAACGTCGATGAGCAGATCGACCAAATGGTCCTCGAGCAGATTGACCTCGTCGATGTAGAGAAATCCGCGATTGGCGCGAGCCAGCAGGCCGGGTTCGAAGGCCTTGATTCCCTGCGACAAGGCGCGTTCCAGATCGAGCGCACCGACGACTCGATCCTCGGTCACACCGAGCGGCATGTCGACCACCGGGACCGGGATGGACCGTTCCTTGAGTGTGCCGGCGGCGGCCCGCTCCCGGCACTCGACGCACCAGGCGTCCGGCTCGGCGGGATCGCACGCGTAGCTGCAGCCGACGACGGCGCGCATGGGCGGCAACAATGCGGCGAGCGCGCGAATCGCGGTGGATTTACCCGTACCCCGGTCGCCGAACACAAGCACGCCGCCGATGCTCGTGTCGACCGCCGCGCAAATCAATGCAAGTTTCATCTCCTCCTGGCCGACGATGGCCGAAAATGGAAACACGGGCCGTGTGCCTGATTGCATTCTTCGTCTCAGATCGGAGTTGATGCGGGTCGGCTTGCCCAAGCGTCATAGCGCCGGACGAACTCTTCTGTCATCTCGAAATGCGGCAGCGCTCCCGTCGGCAACACCTCGACTGTCCAGTTGGAGCGCTCCGCAACCTGCCGGAGACCGCGGTACTCGACGAAATCCCCACGCACGCCGTGGGCGACCCAGACCGGCTGTTTGAGCTCCTGGTACAGCGTGCCGCTGTCACCGCTGAACAGGAAGCCGCTCAGAAAATGCAGCGGCGCGTGTTCCGCTCCTTCAGCGCGCGTCGTCAGGTAATCGTAATCGAGCAGACCATCGTCGATCTGCGTCGAGCCCCAGGTACGGCGCAAAAAATAGCGAATGACCCCGCGGCGTGTGAGCAGCCGGAACAGCCGGCGACCGACGGCGGGCCGGTTGATTAGGGCGAGCATCCGTGGATGACCGCGCGTGCTACCCGGCGGCCCCTGCCGCAACGGCAGGCGGTTGAAACCCGTCGGGCTCACGAATGCGAGGCTGCGGAAGGCCGCCGGGTCTTCCGTCGCTGCGCGCGCCAGGAATTCGCAGGACAGCGACAGCGCAATCGCGTCCACAGGCAAAGGCCCATGCTGGCGGCGGATGGCGGCGAGGACCGCGTGAATCGCGTCCGTCATGAGCCGCGGCTCATACCTTCGTGCCGAACGATCCGACAAGCCATAACCCGGAAAATCCGGCGCATAGACCGGCAGCCGGCGCCGGTAATGATCGTACAGCGGCTTCATTTCGTAGGCGGATGCCGCTGCATTGATACTGTGAAGCAGCAGCAGCGGTGTTGCCCCAGTGTGCTCGTCCGCAGGTCCGTCCTCGTACCAGGACAATCGCCCGGTGGAAGGGTCGTTGAGCGCGTGAACCGAACCCGACAAGGCCGGCGGAGTGACCGATGGAGAGGACGGTACGGAAACGTTCACATCGATCACCCAGTGCGACGGGCGGCGCGGCGCGTCAGGTCCCAGACGTGAAAGCCGAGAGCGACCAGCAACCAGACAGGCAGCGTCTGCCACGGCGAGCCGCGCAAGGCGGCGCGCAGCGCCAGGAGCAGCGCCGCTCCGGCACCGCAATTGACGATGACATCGAGAGGGCGGAACAAAGCCTTCCCACGTTTGCGAATGCTCACCAGGACGATGAGCTCGATCAGCATGAAAGCGAGCACACCATCCACGACTCGACCGCTGGAAAAAAAATTAGTCAACGATCGGCCCTGGGGCTTTCAGCGGCGCCGATGGATCAAGCGCCTCGCGCGGATCATGCGCGGGCGATTCCCAACAAATGCGCGAGGTCCTTCGCAAAGATGCGCGCATGGGTGAATGGCTTGGCTCGGACCAGTTTCTTGTGCATATACGCCTGCCAGGTCAAGCGCTGCACGTCCGGATCGCGACAGATGTGCACGAAACGCTCGCGGCGCTTGTCCGTGGAATACCAGAATCTCTGCATGATACCGAGCACCCAGAACACCATCCCATGAGCCTTCATGAACCGCCGGCGCGCCGCGGCGAGCGCGCGCACGTCACCCGTCTCGAGCAATTGAATCACGGCCTCGGCGGCAAAGCGGCCGCCCGCCATGGCGTAGTAGATGCCCTCTCCCGATGCAGGCGCCACCACACCGGCGGCGTCGCCGGCGAGTACCACGTCGCGGCCATTGTCCCAGCGCCGCAACGGCTTCATGGGAATGGGCGCACCCTCGCGGCGAATCGTTTCGACGCCGGCGAGATTCGCGAGCGCGCGCAGTTCGGTCGTTGCGCCGCGCAGGGAGAAGCCCTTGTGCGCGCTGCCCACGCCGACGCTGGCGGTCTCGCCGTGGGGAAATATCCAGGCATAAAAATCCGGCGACAATCGACCCTGGTAAAATACGTCGCAGCGGGTACCGACGTATTGATCGCTTGCGTTCTGGGGCACGCGGATGATCTCGTGATAGGCCGCCACGTAGCGGATCCGATCCGCCCCCGGCACGCACTGCTCGGCGACGGCCGACCGAGCGCCGTCGGCGCCGATGACAGCCCTCGCGCGCACCTGGTGCGCCACCGAGTCGCAGCGGTAGTGCACGACGGCCATGCCCGCGGCATCGCGCGTGATCCGCTCGAATGTGCCCCGGCGCAAATCCGCGCCCGCGGATCCTGCCCGCTCACGCAACCACTCGTCGAACGTCTCGCGGTTCACCATCCCGACGAAACCGCCATCGATGGGCATGTCGACCGCCACCTGCTTCGGTGAAATCATCCGAGCGGACTTGATTTTCGCGACCAGCAAGGAATCGGGAATTTCGAACTCTTCGATGAGTTTCGGCGGTATCGCTCCGCCACACGGTTTGATGCGCCCGGCCCGATCCAACAGGCATACGCTGCTGCCGTGCCGCGCCAGATCCGTCGCCGCGGTGGCGCCCGAGGGGCCGCCGCCCACCACGACCACGTCAAAAGTCTCAGGAGAGTCGTTCATGCGATCACCGCCGAGGAAGTTGGAGGCGAGAATCGTCGGTCCGAGCGCGCCTTGGCCGCCAAAACGGCGGCCGCAAGGAACAGGACGGCCTCGACGTAGAAGACGACCGCAAACGCAGCTGTCGGCGAGCCGAACAGCCAGCGGAAGGAATCGACGATGGCGGTGCCGAGCACACCGCCGAAAGCAAAAGCGATGGCCTGAGCGGCACCCCAGAGTCCCATCCGCACACCAGCGTTGCCCGATTCTCCGTCGTGCGCAAGTTCCATCATCGACCCGATGGCCGACACCGCGAACACGCCGTTCGAGACACCGAGCACAAGCACCGACAGTTGCAGCGGCCAGGCCGGTCCGACCATGCTGGCAAATCCCAGGCTCGCCAGTGCGGCGGCCGATGCGCAGCAACCTCCGACCGTCCATTGACGCAGAGAGCCGAAGCGCCGCCGGCCGCTGCACAGCATACCGACGCCGATCATTCCGAACAGTGCCGAACCATGCCAGGATCCCGAGAGTTTCGCCGATCCTCCCAAGGTATAGCCGAATACCAGCCCGCTGAACGGCTCGAGCAGCAACTCCTGGGCACTGTAGGCCAGCATCGAAACGAACACGAACAAGGTGAACGCGCGCGTTGGCGGATCGCGCCACACCCGCTCGAGGGCGGCGGCGAACGAGCCGTTGCCATCCGCGGCACGCGGCGCAGCCTCGCGGGGAGCCGGACGGCCGGCTCGCTCGACATTCCACACCGCCGTGAGCGCGATCAAAAAGGCAGCGGCTGCCGCGATGCCGGTCACTTGAATCAATCGCCGCGGCGAGAACGGATCGAGAAAGCGGCCGACCACGCCGGACGTCACGGCGAAGCCCGCAATCATCAATATCCACATGATGGTGGCGGCTGCGGCGCGACGGTGATCGTCCACGCGGCTTGCCATCAGCACGAGGAGCGACGTGCCGGCGGCGCCCACGCCGATCCCCACCATGGCATAGCCTACGATGGCAAGCGCCAGCCCGAGGCCCGCATGGGAATGAAGCAGGACGGTCGCTATCGAGCACAGCACGCCGCCTGCCGAAAGCACGGCCATTCCACCGATGATCCAGGGAGTTCGTCGCCCGCCGCGATCCGAGCCAAAACCGAAACGCGGCCTGACCAACTGGACCGCGTAATGCAGCGACACCAGCACCCCCGGCAGCAGAGCTGGCAGGGCGTACTCGACCACCATCACCCGATTCAACGTGGAGGTCACCAGCACCACCACCGCACCGAGCGCAGCCTGCACCAGGCCGAGGCGAAAGATCCCCGGCCAGCGCAGCGCAGCCTCGTTAGAAGTGGGTACTGTCACGGGGCGAGTCCTTTCAGCGCGAATGCGGTGACGAGCATGCCGGTGACATACAGCACGACACCGGTGCCGTTGTACCAGGGCGCTCGAGCGCGAGGATCGAGCAGCAGGCGCCGCATCAACAGCAGTTGTGCGCCCAACAAAGCGCCCACGGCCAGGGCCCGATAGGGAGCACCCCACGCAGTGAGCAAGGCCACCACAACGAACTGCGGCAGCGCCATCGCGACGCACGCCACCTCGGCCGCATGTTCGGGGCCGAGACGCACCGGCAGCGAGCCGACTCCCCAACGCTTGTCGCCCTCGATGGATTTGAAATCATTCAACGTCATGATGCCGTGAGCGCCGAGGCTATAGAGCGCCGCGACAGCGATGGTCCGCGCCGAGGGCGTGGTTCCCCCTGCCATGATCGCTGCGCCGGTGACCCATGCAAAACCTTCGTAGCATGAGGCGCACGCCAGGTTTCCCCACCAGCCGTTCTGCTTGAGCCTGACCGGCGGAGCGCTATAGGCCCATGCGAGCAGCAACCCCAAGGCCGCCGCGCAAAACACCCAGGTACCCAATGCGGCCGCGCAGAGCAACGCGAGCAGGGTCCAAAGAATCGCCACCCCGAGCCCCCAATGGCCCGGCATGCGGCCGGACGGGATCGGGCGGCCGGGTTCGTTGACCGCATCGACGTGCCGATCGAACCAGTCATTGACCGCCTGACTCGCCGCGCACAACAGCGGTCCGCACAGCACCACTCCCATGAGAATCGCGCCCCAATGTCCATGCCAGCCAATGCCCGAGGAAACGACGCCGCAGGCGAACGCCCACATGGGAGGAAACCAGGTGATCGGCTTGAGCAATTCGAGCACGACGGCGGGCGTCGGCAGGTCGGAGCTCAGTACGGTTTCAGCCGATCGAGACACGCGGGCCTCGCTTATTCGGATTGATCGCTTTCGGTCGAGGCGAGTTCGCCGAGCCCATAGCGGCGCAGCTTCGCGTACAAACTTTGGCGGCTGAGACCCAGAATATCGGCTGCCGACGCGCGATTGTCGCCGGTGATCTCCAAGGCCGCTTCGATGCACAGCTTCTCGATCATGTCGGTCGACTCGCGCACCAGATCCTTGAGCGGCACGCGGCCCACCAGCTCGGTCAGTTGCTCGACCGACCGCGGCTTGTCGCGGCTCGCTTGCCGATCGAAGATCACGCGCTGGCCGACATCGCGGATGGTGAAGCCGAAGCACGGCTCCTCGCCATTCACCACCGATACCGCGCAGATCTCCACATCGCTGGTCGAGCCATATTCGCCGCGCAGTTGAGTGGCAAACAGACGCAACGCGCCGTGCTCGCGCAACTGTGCCGTCAGCAGGCTGAAATCGACTCCGGGCCGGCCCAGCCAGCGCTCCAGGAGTTCATTGCGGGATTGCTCCTCGGTCGCCAGCTGCACGAGATCCAGGAACGCCCGGTTCGCGAATAAGATCCGGCCTTCCAAATTGGTGACGACGAAGCCCTCAGGGGCGCTCGCGACGATTTCCAGCACTTTTGAATCCTGCGTCGGCGTCATCGAGCCATGCTCGGCCGAGAGTGGTGTCAATCGAATCAGGAAAAAAGATGAGCGGTGCTCGCGGAACAGGGAGGCCGACACGCGAAACTCCTGGGTCCCGTCGGCCGAGTTGACCACGACCTCGTTGGTGCGCCCGGTCGCCTGAACCGCTCCCAACAGACCTTGCACCGCTTGCGTGCTCGGTTCGTCGAAGCCGTCCGGGAACAGGTGCCCGACCAATCGGCGGGTTCCCTCGCCCAACAATTTCCCGGCTGCCGGGTTGGCCTCGAGCACCTTGCGATTGCTCGCGTCCACGATCAATACCGCTTCGGACGCCACGTGGAACAGCAAGCGGTGCCGCGCCTCCGCCTGGCGCAGCTTCAGGTACTCGCGCTCCATCGACTGCTGGGTGCTGACCAGTTGTTGCTGCAGATTGGCCATGGACTGCATGCTGCGGCCGATCGCGACCACCCGACCGTCGCGGTTCATTTCCACCGCGGCGTACATCATCGGCAGGTCCGCGCCCCCGTCCGTCAAATGGTTCAGCATCCGCCAACGGGGCAGACCGACCGTGCTTGCGTCGCGTAACAGTGCCTCAATCTTGGGGCGGCTCTCGACAGTAACCGTATCAATCCAGGCTTTGCCCACCCATCGGTCGGTCATGCCGCGCGATAGCGCATCGCTGCCGAGCGAAATGTCCCGGATCAAACCTTGCCGTGAATCGGAAAGCATCAAAACTACGTCGGATGCTGCTGTGATGAGCTTTCCAACCGTCTCGCTGTCCATGTCATTCAGCCATTTGTTCGAGCCGCTAGATTGCTTCAAGTGACATATCCCCAACGAACGTACATTCAGTAGCCTTGCATTCTATCGCGTTGACAGTCCAAAATTTGCTCCGCGCGCTGAACGGCCGCCAGTCCATCCAGGGCCGTAGCGTCCGCACCCAGCGAACTGGCAAGCTCAGGCCTTGCGACCAGCAACGGACCGCCGACCAGGATGCCGACCGAACGATTATTCGACGCGTGCCGAACGGCATGGATGACATGCGGCAACTGATCGGTTCGCGATTCGCTGCCCACCGAGAATCCGACCGCTGCAAACCAGTGTGTGCCTACGATTTCCAGCAGTTCCTCGGTACTGCCCGAAAAATCGCTCATCACCTGCCATCCGGCTTTGCGGAGGAATTGGGCGACGAGTGTAATGCCAAAGGTGTGCTGATCTCCAGGTACCGGCGATAACAGGATGTTTCGCTCGATCTTCGCCTGAAGACTCTCGCAGCGAAACTCCGGGCTCAATTCCCGCAGCAATTGGTGCAATCGGCACAGGCCGACCGTTACCTGCATGAAGTCGCATTCGTCCGCTTCCCACAACAGGCCGAGCTCGCGCGCGGCGGGCGCGAGAAGACCCAAGCACACCGCTTCCAAGGAGGCGCCGCGCAGTCGAATGGTCTCCACGTAGGCAGACGCGACGCCAACATCATGTGCCAATAACAAACGCACCAGTTCCGTGACATCCGCAGCGTCAGGCACCTTGCCGGAAGCCGCGCCCGACGCGGCGGGCGCCGGCGCCGCGCGTCGCGCGAGCACCAGACGCGGAACGATCTCGCCCTCGATGGTGCGCAACAGACGGGCCATCTTGGCGTCCTTAACCCTCACCGAGATGGTTCCCTGCGTCGGATAAGCCATGGGTTGACATTCTCAACTTCCGACATGTCTGTCAAGTTCGCTTTACGTATGGTTCAATTGACACTGGTGTGTAACCAGATTAGGGTTACTGCGATGCCGCTATATACCCACGAGGAGCGACTCAGGCGCGACGCCTCCCCTTGGACCCTCGTCCAGGGAGTTCTCGCTCCGATCCAGTTTTTGGTTTTCTTGGTCAGTGCAGCCCTGGTCATCCGCTTTCTCGTGACCGGCGCGGGCTTCGGGGCGGCAACGGCTTCGGTGCTCATCAAGACCCTCGTGCTCTATACGATCATGGTCACCGGCTGCATTTGGGAGCACGACGTCTTTGGGCGGTACTTGTTCGCCCCGGCGTTCTTCTGGGAAGACTTCGTCAGCATGTTCGTGCTCGCCCTGCACACCGCCTACCTGGGCGCGTTGGCGTTTGGCTCGTTGCATGCCCGCTATCAAATGTACGTCGCGCTGTTGGCCTATTGCGCCTATTTGCTGAACGCAACGCAGTTCCTGGTGAAACTCCGCAGGGCGCGCCTGGAGGGGGACGCGGGCGATACGCAGACACCCGCATCGGACGGCGAGGCGCTATTCATATGAGCCAGATTTGTCTGTCCAGCGAGCGAGGTCAGCGGGAGGTGTTCTGCGGCCTCACCGGCATCATCTGGCTGCACCGCAAGATTCAAGATGCATTCTTCCTGGTCGTGGGTTCGCGCACCTGCGCCCACCTCATTCAGTCGGCAGCCGGCGTGATGATCTTCGCCGAACCGCGCTTCGCCACGGCCATCATCGATGAACGCGACCTCGCCGGGCTTGCCGACGCCAACGCGGAACTCGACCGGGTGGTGGATCAACTCCTGACGCGACGGCCGGAGATCAAACTTCTCTTCCTCGTGGGCTCCTGCCCTTCCGAGGTGATCAAGCTCGACCTGTCCCGGGCGGCGCTGCGATTATCCAGCCGTTTCTCGCCTCGGGTGCGAGTGCTCAACTACTCGGGCAGCGGGATCGAGACCACTTTCACGCAGGGCGAAGATGCCTGCCTGGCGTCCCTCGTGCCGAGTCTGCCGCCGCAACCGCCGCAGGCGGCGCCGAATCTGCTGATCGTGGGCGCGCTCGCGGACGTGGTCGAGGATCAGGCGCGACGGCTGTTCGCCGACATGGGAATCGACCAGGTCGACTGCTTTCCTCCGCGCCGCTCGACCGAACTGCCGCCGGTGGGCGTCAACACGCGGTTCTTGCTGGCGCAGCCGTTTCTGGCCGATACCGCGCGCGCGCTCGAGGAGCGAGGCGCGCGCCATATCCCGGCGCCCTTCCCGCTCGGCGCGCAAGGCACGCTCGCCTGGCTGAAGGCGGCCGCGGCAACCTATCACATCGGCGAGGATCGCTTCCGCCGCGCGATCCAACCGGCCTATGAGCGCGCGCTGCGAAGCCTGGCTCGCTACCGGGATCTGCTGGCAGGCAAGAAAGTATTCTTCTTTCCCGATTCGCAATTGGAAATACCGCTGGCGCGCTTCCTGGCGAACGAAATGTGCATGGAATTGATCGAGGTGGGCACCCCGTTCCTGCATAGAACGCATCTTGCGCCTGAAATCGAAAACCTGCCCGCCGGGACTTCAGTCGTGGAAGGTCAACACGTGGAAAATCAGCTGGACCGCTGTCTGGCGGCGAAGCCGGATCTCGTTGTTTGCGGCTTGGGATTGGCGAATCCGCTCGAGGCACGGGGCCTGACCACGAAGTGGTCGATCGAATTGGTGTTCACGCCGATTCAACTCTTCAATCAAGCTGCGGACCTCGCCGAGCTGTTCGCTCGTCCGTTGGTTCGCCGCACACGCCTGGTGGCCTGACGCATGCAGCTCACCGTATGGACCTATGAAGGACCGCCGCACGTCGGCGCCATGCGCATCGCGACCGCGATGAAGGACGTGCACTACGTGCTGCACGCGCCGCAGGGAGACACCTATGCGGATCTGCTGTTCACCATGATCGAACGCCTGCCGCGCCGGCCCCCGGTCACCTACACGACGTTTCAGGCTCGAGACCTCGGCGCGGATACCGCGGACTTGTTCCAGCGGGCGGCGGCCGATGCCTATGAGCGTTTCCAGCCGAAGGCCATGCTGGTCGGTGCATCGTGCACGGCGGAGTTGATCCAGGATGATCCGGGCGGCCTGGCTCGAGCACTGCGGCTGCCCATTCCGATCGTGCCGCTCGAGCTGCCCGCCTATCAGAAAAAAGAAAACTGGGGCGCAGCCGAGACTTTTTATCGGCTGGTGCGAACCATGGCGTCGCACGAAGCGCCGCCGCCCGGCTTCAAACGACCGCCACGCACGGCGGATGAGCGGGCGAGCTGCAATATCCTCGGCCCGAGCGCGCTGGGTTTCCGGCATCGCGACGACCTGCGCGCCGTGACCGAAATTCTCGAGCAGCTCGGCGTCGACATCAATGTGATCGCACCTCTGGGGGCGACGCCCGCGGATCTGGCGCGGCTGGGGGAAGCGGATTTCAACGTGGTTCTATACCCGGAGATTGCCGCACCGGTCGCACAGTGGCTCGGACGCACCTTCGATCAGACGACGATCAAGGCCATTCCGATCGGGCTCGCGGCGACCCGCGAGTTCATCGACCAAGTGGCAGGCACCGCGGGCGTGGATCCGTCACCGGCTCTGCTCGGCACGCCGTCGCATTCGCGCTGGTATGCCCACTCGGTGGATTCGACCTATCTGACGGGAAAAGGCGTGTTCATATTCGGCGACGCGACGCACGCGATCGCGGCAGCGCGCATCGCGGCCGAAGAGATCGGATTGACGGTGGTGGGCCTAGGTACCTACAGCCGCGAATTCGCCCGAGAGGTGCGCGAGGCCGCGGGCAGGTATGGCCTCGAGGCACTGATCACGGACGACTATCTGGAAGTCGAGGCGCGAGTCGCGGAATTGCAGCCGGAGCTGGTGCTCGGCACGCAGATGGAGCGCCACATCGCCAAACGGCTCGGCATTCCGTGTGCCGTGATATCCGCGCCGGTACACGTACAGGATTTTCCCGCACGCTACTCGCCGCAGATGGGATTCGAAGGCGCCAACGTGATCTTCGATACGTGGGTGCATCCGCTGATGATGGGGCTCGAGGAGCACCTGCTCACCATGTTCCGGGGCGACTTCGAGTTTCACGACGGCGCGCCTGCCTCGCACCTCGGATCGACGGCCGCACATCCGCAGCCGCGGCCAGTGTCCTCGAGCGGTGCCGCGGGCAGCGCGCGCGCGGCCTGGGCTCCCGAGGCGGAAAAGGAGTTGGGAAAGATTCCATTCTTCGTCCGCGGCAAGGCGCGGCGGAACACGGAACGATTCGCTGCAGACCGATCCGTTGAGCTGATTACCGTGGAGACTCTCTACAATGCCAAAGCCCACTACAGCCGCTGACAGCGCCGCAATCCGCTTCGTCATGGTGACCATGGACAGTCACCTGACGAGCGCCACTGCCCGCGCCGGGCTGCGTCTGGCCAAGCACTACCCGGGCCTGTCTCTGGCCATTCATGCGGCCGACGAGTGGGGCAGCGATCCCGCGGCGCTGCAGCGCTGCTGCGAGGATATCGCCCGGGGCGACATCGTGGTGGCCACGATGCTGTTCATGGAGGAGCACTTCCGTCCGGTACTCAAGGCGCTGACGGAGCGGCGCGAGCACTGCGACGCGATGGTGTGCGCCATGTCGGCCGCCGAGGTCGTGCGCTTGACCCGTCTAGGACGGTTCACCATGGACGGCTCGCAGACCGGGCCGATGGCGCTGCTCAAGCGGCTGCGGCCGAAGAAGAAGGAAGGCGTCGAGGCGAACCGCACGACAGGTGCGGAGCAGATGAAAATGCTGCGGCGAATCCCGCAATTTTTGCGATTCATTCCCGGCACCGCACAAGACGTGCGGGCGTATTTCCTTACGCTGCAATACTGGCTGGCGGGCTCCGAAGACAACATCGTGAACATGGTGCGCTTTCTGGTGGGCCGCTATGCGTCGGGCCCACGCGCGGTGTTGCGGGCGGCTGCGAAGGTGGCGCCGCCCGCGGCGTATCCGGACGTTGGGGTCTATCACCCGCGCATGAAGGGCCGTTACAGCGAGCGCGCGCAGGACATGCCCTCGTCGGCGGGCAGCAGCGGCACCGTTGGCGTGCTCATGCTGCGTTCCTACCTGCTCGCGGGCAACGCCGCCCACTACGACGGCGTGATCGCCGCGCTCGAAGCGCGAGGCCTCTCCGTCATCCCGGCGTTTGCATCCGGGCTCGATTCGCGGCCTGCCATCGAGAAATTTTTCGCCCGGGACGGCGTGCCGGTGATCGACGCGCTGGTCTCGCTGACCGGATTCTCGCTGGTCGGTGGCCCCGCGTACAACGACTCCAAGGCGGCGCAGGACGTGCTGGCGGCCCTCGACGTGCCCTATCTCGCAGCTCACCCGCTTGAATTTCAAACCCTCGACGCCTGGGGCGCATCCGAGCGCGGTCTTCTGCCGGTCGAGAGCACCATCATGGTGGCCATCCCGGAACTCGACGGCGCGACGGGTCCGATCACCCTCGGCGGTCGTCCCGGAGTCGCCGGAGTCGTCTGCAAAGGCTGTCATCATGCGTGCACTTTCACGGCATCGAATTCGGTGGCCGACATGCATTCCTGCCCGGAAAGGGCCGGCATGCTCGCCGCCCGTGTGGGCAAGCTGGTCGCGCTGCGGCGATCGGCGCGCGCCGATCGCAAGGTCGGCATCGTTCTATTCAACTTCCCCCCCAATGCCGGCAACACCGGGACCGCCGCCCATCTGGCGGTGTTCGAGTCGCTGTATGGCACGCTTGCCGCCATGAAGGCCGCCGGCTATCGCGTGGAGCTGCCGGCAAGTGTCGATGCGTTGCGCGAGTCCATCATCAATGGCAATGCGGGTCAGATCGGCGCGCTCGCCAACGTGCACAAGCGCATTGCGGCGAACGACCATGTGCGCCGCGAGCGCTACCTCAAGGAAATCGAAGCGCAGTGGGGCCCCGCACCCGGCAAGCAGCAAAGCGACGGGTGCTCCATCCAAGTGCTCGGCGAGCGCTTCGGCAACATCTTCGTCGGCATCCAGCCCGCTTTCGGCTTCGAGGGCGACCCGATGCGGCTGTTGTTCGAGAGAGGATTCGCACCGACGCACGCGTTCTCCGCCTTTTACCGATTCCTGCGCGAGGACTTCGGCGCCCACGCGCTACTGCATTTCGGCACCCACGGCGCACTGGAATTCATGCCCGGCAAGCAGTCCGGCATGTCGGGCGCTTGCTGGCCCGACCGGCTGATCGGCGACATGCCCAATTTGTATCTGTACGCGTCCAACAACCCATCCGAAGGCACGATCGCCAAGCGCCGTGCGGCCGCAACGCTCATCAGTTACCTGACACCCCCGGTGACCAACGCGGGCCTCTACCGCGGGCTGATCGAGTTGAAGGAATCGCTCGAAAGCTGGCGTGCCAACGCATCCGACAACCACGCGCTGCGTCAATCGCTGGTCGATGTAATTCAAGCGCAAGCGGCAGCTCTCGAACTGACCACCGCCGAACCGCGTTGGCTTGCTGGAGGTGCCGACGCCGGCATCGCCAAGTTGACCAATCAAATGCTGGAACTCGAGTACACCTTGATACCCCACGGACTGCACGTCGTGGGGCGCCCGGCTTCGAAGCCGGAGCGGGCCGACTTTCTGGGTGCCATGGCTGACTCCATGCCGGCCGCGGCCGCTGTCGACGTCGGCGCCCTGCGACTCGCGGTGCATGCCATCGTCGAGGGCAAGACGCCCGAAGCGGCCTTGGGCATTGCCGCCCTGCCGCCCAGCGATGCGACGCTCGCGCTGCTGCGCGACCTGCATCACAGCAATGAGGAGCTCGCCGACAACGGTGAGCTGCGCGCCATCCTGCACGCTCTCGACGGTGGGTTCCTGCGACCGGCACCCGGTGGCGACGTGGTGCGAACGCCCGCGGTGCTGCCGACCGGTCGCAATCTGCATGGCTTCGATCCATTCCGCATGCCGAGCGCCTTTGCGGTCCGCGAGGGTGCCCGCCAGGCACTGCAGCTCATCGAGAGGCATATCGCCGAGGGGAATGAGTTCCCCGAATCGGTCGCATTAGTGCTGTGGGGGACCGACAACCTGAAGACCGAAGGAGCCGCCATCGCCCAAGCGTTGTCGTTGATGGGTGCCCAACCCCGATTCGATGCGTACGGCCGCATTGCCGGGGCGACGCTGATTCCGCTGGACGAGCTCGGCCGGCCCCGCGTCGATGTCATGGTCACCTTGTCGGGCATTTTCCGCGACCTGCTGCCATTGCAAATCAAGCTTCTGGCCGAAGCGGCGTTCCTCGCGGCATCGGCGGACGAGCCACTCGAACGTAACTACGTCCGCAAGCACGCGCTCCGCTACCAAGTGGAGCACGGCTGCGATCTGGAGACCGCGGCGCTGCGCGTGTATGGCAACGCCGAAAGCACGTACGGATCGAACGTGAATCATTTGATCGAGAACGGCCGATGGAACGATGAGAACGAGTTGGCCGAAACCTACACGCGACGCAAAAGCTTTGCCTATGGGCGGGAGGGCCGGCCGGTGCCGCATGCGAAGCTGCTCGCCAGTGTCCTGGCCGACGTCCAGCTCACCTACCAGAATTTGGACTCGGTGGAACTCGGTGTGACCACCGTGGACACCTACTTCGACACGCTCGGAGGCATCAACAGCGCGGTGCGGCGCGCCAAGGGAGGTCGCGAGACGCCGGTTTATATTGCGGATGCCACCGCGGGAAGCGGCGTGGTGCGCACCCTGTCGGAACAGGTGGCGCTCGAGACGCGCACACGTACCCTGAACCCCAAGTGGTACGAGGGGATGCTGGAACACGGCTACGAGGGGGTGCGGCAGATCGAAGTACACGTGACCAACACGATGGGATGGTCGGCGACGACGGGTGAAGTCCAGCCGTGGGTCTATCAGCAGATCACCCAAACTTTCATCCTCGATCCCACCATGCGCGCGCGCCTGGCGAAGCTCAATCCAACGGCATCCGCCAAGGTGGCAAACCGTCTGCTCGAGGCCTCCAAGCGCAAGTACTGGCAGCCGGACGACAAGATGCTCGCGGCGCTGCACTGCGCGGCGGAGGAATTGGAAGACCGGCTCGAGGGCGTGTACGAAGGTGTTGCCGCATGAGCGCCGTGTCCGTCCCGATGTCGACGCTGAAATTTCGCACCGGCCGCCCGGCCGACGGCGAGGGCAGCGTCCAGGTTCCGCTCGATCCGAATCTCAAGATCGGCAACGCCAAGGTGTTCGCGGTCTACGGCAAGGGAGGCATCGGCAAAAGCACCACGTCGTCGAATCTCTCGGTCGCGTTCTCGAAACTCGGCAAGCGCGTGCTGCAGATCGGCTGCGATCCGAAGCACGACTCCACCTTCACGCTGACCAAAAAGCTCATGCCCACGGTCATCGACGTGCTCGAGACGGTGAATTTTCACTCCGAGGAGCTGCGCATCGAGGACTTCGTGTACCGGGGCTACAACGGCGTGATGTGCGTCGAGGCCGGCGGTCCACCCGCCGGCACCGGTTGCGGCGGCTATGTGGTGGGTCAAACCGTGAAGCTCCTCAAGGAGCACCATTTGCTGGAGGACACGGACGTCGTGATCTTCGATGTCTTGGGCGACGTCGTATGCGGTGGTTTTGCCGCTCCGTTGCAGCACGCCGATCGCGCGCTGATCGTGACCGCGAACGATTTCGATTCCATATTCGCCATGAACCGCATCGTCGCCGCGATCCAGGCGAAGTCGAAGAACTATGCGGTCCGGCTCGGAGGCGTGATCGCCAATCGCAGCGCCGATACCGATCAGATCGACAAGTTCAACGCGCGGGTCGGCCTCAAGACCATGGCGCGATTTCCGGATCTGGACGTGATTCGACGCAGCCGCTTGAAGAAGGCAACTCTGTTCGAGATGGAGAGCTCGCCGGAATTGGATGCGGTTCAGGCGGAATACCTGCGGCTCGCGCAAGCCCTGTGGGACGGCACCGATCCCCTGATCGCCGAGTCCATGAAGGACCGGGATATCTTCGACCTGTTGGGATTCGACTGATGGGCACCGTGCACTATCAAGAACGACGCAGCCAACTGCAGACCTATTTCGATCGCACGGCGGTGGAGGCGTGGTCGCGTCTCACGTCGACGGCGCCCGTCGGCAAGATACGCGCCACCGTGCGTGCCGGCCGCAATCGGATGCGCGACACCCTGCTCGGGTATCTGCCGGCTGATCTCACCGCCACAAGGCTGCTGGACGCCGGTTGCGGCACCGGGGCACTCAGCGTCGAGGCGGCTGTGCGCGGCGCGCACGTGACCGCCATCGACCTGTCTGCGACGCTGGTTTTGCTCGCGGGCGAACGGCTGCCGGCTTCCTTGGGGACGGGTCGCATCGACTTCCGCGTGGGCGACATGTTCGACCCCGCCTTGGGGGCGTTCGACCATGTCGTTGCGATGGACTCCTTGATTCATTACGCGCTGGAGGACGTCGTCCAGGTGCTCGCCAGCTTTGCGGCGCGCACCCGCCGCTCGATCATCTTTTCATTTGCACCAAGGACACCGCTGCTCACGCTCATGTGGTGGGTGGGGCGATTGTTTCCGCGGCACAATCGAGCCCCCGCGATCGAGCCCTGGTCCGAACGTGCGCTGCGGCGTCGATTGGCAGCGGAGCCGGCGCTCGCCGGCTGGCATCTCGGCCGCACGCAGCGCATCGCCAGCGGTTTCTACACGTCCCAAGCCACGGAGCTGGTCAAACCATGAACCGCCTCAGCAAGAAACTCGTGGGTCGATGGATGCGGATCGGCACAGAATTTCTGCCGTTCGCGGATGCAGCGAGCGCCGAGTTGCCGTTGAGCCGTCTTTTGCGGTTGTCTCTGTTTCAAGTATCCGTGGGCGTCGCCATGGTGCTGCTGATCGGTACGCTGAATCGCGTGCTCATCGTCGAATTGGGCGTACCCGCGTGGCTCGTGTCGTTGATGGTCGGGTTGCCGCTGGTGTTCGCCCCGTTTCGCGCGTTCATCGGCTTTCGCTCCGACAACCATCGCTCCGCCTTGGGCTGGCGGCGCGTTCCGTATATCTGGATGGGCACCCTGTTGCAATTCGGCGGCCTGGCCATCATGCCGTTCGCTCTGCTGATTCTCTCGGGGGATACGCACGGTCCGATATGGATCGGCCACGTGGGCTCCGCATTTGCATTCTTATTGGTCGGTGCGGGTCTGCAGACGACGCAGACTGCGGGGCTCGCCCTGGCGACCGATCTGGCCCCCGAAGCGGTCAGGCCGCGGGTCATCGCGCTCATGTACGTCATGCTGCTGGTCGGCATGGTCGGAGCCGGACTCGCCTTCGGCAGACTCCTGGCGAATTTCAACGAGATCCGCTTGATCCAGGTGATTCAGGGTGCGGCCCTGTTGACCATGGGGCTGAATTTGACGGCACTTTGGAAACAGGAAGCGCGCGGCACCTTGAAGAGCGCCGTGGAACGCCCGACGGCAAAATTCCGTGACTCCTGGCGTCAGTTCTCCAAGCATGCGCGCGCGATCCGGTTCTTGGTCACGGTCGGCTTGGGTACCGCCGCGTTCAACATGCAGGACATTGTGTTGGAGCCTTATGGAGGCGAAGTTCTCCACCTGCCGGTGGGCGCCACGACGGCGCTGACCGCGATGCTGGCGGGGGGCATGCTTGCCGCCTTTTCGATCGCCGCTCGGTTCCTCGGCCACGGCGCCGATCCTTACCGGATTGCCGCCTACGGGGGGGTCATTGGATTGTTCGCTTTTGCCGCGGTGATGTTGGCGGCGCCGATGGATGCACCGCTCCTGTTTCGCATCGGCGTGCTGATGATCGGCTTCGGCGGCGGATTCTTTTCGGTCGGCACCCTGGCGGGCGCCATGGCGCGCGAACGCAACGGCGAAAGCGGACTGGCGCTCGGCGCCTGGGGCGCCGTACAAGCCACGAGCGCCGGACTTGCGATTGCGCTTGGCGGCGCCATACGCGACGGTGTCACGAGCTTGGCCATTCATGGCTCCTTGGGCCCAACCCTCGCAGGAGCCTCCACCGGCTACAGCGCCGTGTATCAGATCGAGATCATCTTGCTATTCGCAACCCTGGTGGCGATTGGGCCCTTGGTACGTTCCGGGCGCGACATGCACAGCGGCGAACCGGGATACGAGTTTGTCGAGTCTCCAAACTGATTCAAATATAGAAAGAGGAATCCGTAAATGAATACTGGAACTGGCGCAATCACCGGCTATTTCGACGTTGCCCAAATCGCGCTCTATGTATTTTGGATATTCTTTGCCGGTCTCATCTTTTATCTGCATCGCGAGGACAAGCGGGAGGGATATCCGCTGGAGTCCGATCGATCCGGCGGGCGCATCAACGTCCAGGGATTCCCCGCGATTCCGAAGCCCAAGATCTATCACGCCCACGACGGCCAGATCACGGTCTCGCCGCGCGAGGAAATCGATCCGCGACCGATCATGGCCAAGCCCTCCGCGCCATTTCCCGGCGCACCGCTGGTCCCCACCGGCAATCCCATGCTGGATGCGGTGGGGCCGGCATCCTACGCACTGCGGGCCACCCATCCCGATACGATGCTGAACGGCGAGCCGATGATCGTGCCCCTGCGCGTCGACCGTAGTTATTCGGTATCGCTCAAGGACTTTGATCCGCGCGGCATGGAAGTCTACGGGGCCGACAAGGTTCTGGGCGGGGTCGTTTCGGATGTCTGGGTCGACCGCGCCGAACCGCAGATCCGCTATTTGGAAGTCGAGACGACGAACGCGCGACGCGTGCTGTTGCCCATCTTCTACACGAGATTCGACAAGGTCCGGCGTCACGTCAAGGTGAAGTCGATTCTCGGATCGCAATTTACGACCGTTCCGGCACATGCCAATCCCAACCTCGTTACGCGGCGGGAAGAGGACCAGATCATGGCCTATTTTGCGAGCGGGCACTTGTACGCCACGGCCGCCCGCGCGGAGCCGCTGCTATGAGCCATGATGATTTCGATTTCGAGCCGATGCGTGGTCTTCCAGCCCTGCTGCCGCCGGGAGAAAAGCTGCTCTGGCAGGGCTCCCCCGACTGGAAATCGCTCGCCATCCACGCCTATCACGTGCGCAAGATCGCGATCTATTTTGCGCTGCTCGTACTGTGGCGTATCGCCGCCGGGATGAGCTCGGGGCATACGCCGTCGGCCATCGTCACCTCGTGCCTCTTTTTGGCGGGCTTGGGGATCATCGCCATCGGGGTACTCGCGTTGCTGGCGTACTGCAATGCGCGATCGACGGTCTACAGCATCACCAGCCGACGTGTGTTGCTTCGCCATGGCATTGCGGTACCTCTGACGATGAACGTACCTCATACGTTGATCGACAACGCGGCGCTGAAAAACTTCTCGAATGGCACCGGGGATATTGCGTTGACGCTGTCACGCCGCGAGCGCGTTGGCTATCTCATCACCTGGCCGCATGTGCGGCCGGGGCGGATCGCACGTCCGGAACCGAGCTTTCGCGCGCTGCCGGACGCACCCGCTGCCGCGCGCATCCTGGGACTCGCCCTGGCGGCGCAAGCCGGCGTCGCGCTGGAGCCCGAGCCCCAGCCCGCGCCGGCGGTACAACCCGCCGTGCCCCTGTCCATCCGGCAAGCGGCAGCGTGACCATGGCCTCGGTCGCCGAAAATCCCAAGCTTCCGCGCGGTTTCATCATCGCTGCGTGCGGAATGGCCATGTTGGCTCTGGGGATGGCAAGCATCGCGCGGCTCACCGGCTACCAACCGGATCGACCGCCGCAGAGTACCGCCGTGCAAGTCCGCAACCTGCGTTTCGAGGACCGTCCGGACGGCGCCGTGCTGGTCTATGACGCGGCGGACGGGCGCCTCGCCTATACGGTGCAGCCCGGAACGAATGGCTTCGTGCGCGGCGTGCTGCGCGGTTTGGTGCGCGACAGACGAGCCAACCACATCGGCGCGGGGCCGCCCTTCCGTTTCACCCGGTGGGCCGACGGACGCCTGTCGCTCGATGATCCGTCCACCGGTCATCACGTGGATCTCGAAGTGTTCGGGCCCACCAATGCCGGCGCGTTCGCCGACATTTTTTTGGCCAGCGGCCCCCACGAGTCGGAGTAGAGACGTGAATCCTTCATTTACAACATTTACCGGCTTGACCGGCGCACGGAGATCACATGATCGATGAAGTGATCGGTATCGATTCGACGAGCGCGGCGACGCGCAAGGCCGAGGCCAATACCCTGTTGACTCCGCGATTCTACAAAACCGACTATGAGGCTCTCGAACGCCTCGATGCGGAGCCGGTACGCGCCGAGTGGGACCAGATGATGGCGGCCTTTCGGCGCGACGTGAACAAGGATCACTTCGAGCGCGACGCGCAATTCGACGCCGAGGTGAAGGAGCTTCCCGCAGACCTGCACCAGGAATTTCTCGATTTCCTGATCAGCTCGGTCACGGCCGAGTTTTCCGGCTGCGTCCTCTACAGCGAGATCAAGCGCAAGGTGCGCAATCCCGACGTGCGGGACCTCATGGGTTTCATGGCCCGCGACGAGGCGCGCCATGCGGGATTCATCAACCAGGCGCTCAAGGATTTCGGCGTCGGCGTCGATCTCGGCCTGCTGAGACGCGACAAGAAGTACACGTATTTTCGCCCGAAATTCATCTACTACGCGACCTATCTCTCCGAGAAGATCGGCTATGCGCGGTATATCACCATATACCGGCATCTCGAGAAGCATCCCGAATATCGATTTCATCCGATCTTTCGCTGGTTCGAGCGCTGGTGCAACGATGAGTACCGGCACGGCGAAGCGTTCGCCCTGTTGATGCGCGCCCATCCGCATCTGCTGCGTGGCCACAACAAGCTGTGGATTCGCTTCTTTCTGTTGGCGGTCTTTGCGACCATGTATGTTCGCGACCATGCCCGGCCTCTGATGCACGAGGCGTTCCATATGGATCCGACGGAATACGACTTCACCGTGTTCCGAATCACCAGCGAGATCTCGAAACAGGTGTTTCCTCTGTCGTTGGATCTGAACAATCCAAAATTTCGTGCCGGTCTGGAGCGCTTGCGCCACATCGCCTTGGCCACCGCCGCGGCCAAGGCCCAGGGCGGCGTCATCGGCACGCTGAAGCGAATCGGGCTCGCGGCTGCCGCAACGATCACCTTCGCGCGTCTCTACACCCTGCCGGTACAGCGTCATGCTTTGCCGGACCAGGTGTGCATGGCGCCGGCCTGGTGAATTGATGGTCGACTTCGTCATGCCGGCCGCTTACGCCGTCCTGGTGTGGTGGTTTGCCACGGGAATCATTCTGTTTCTCGACGGCTTGCCGCCCCACACCTTTCGATGGAGCATGATCTGCGCCACCGGCGGGCTGACGATCGTCGCGATGGAATTGCATTCGAGCGCCGCTGACATGAGCTTGTCGGGCGCGTATACGGCCTTCACTTGCGCCATCTTGGTCTGGGGATGGCTCGAGATGAGCTTTCTGATGGGTTTCATTACCGGTCCGCGAAAACATGCCTGCTTGGAGCGCTGCTCGGGTTGGCGCCATTTTCTCCATGCGGTGCAAGCCATCATCTTCAACGAACTGGCCACGCTCGCCGGTGGCCTCACCATTCTTGCCGCAACGCGTCACGCGCCGAACCAACTCGCCTTCGAAACTTACGTGATTCTTTGGGCCATGCGACTCAGCGCGAAGCTCAACTTATTTCTTGGCGTGCCCAACTTGGGAGAGAAATTTCTGCCGACCCACCTGCAGTACCTGAAGAGCTTTTTCCGCAAGCGGCCGATGAACATTCTGTTCCCCGTGTCGGTCAGTCTGTCGACCATTGGCGTCGTCCTGCTGGTGCAGCGATATGTGGCCGTCGCCGACCCATTCCAAATGACCGCCTATGCACTGATGGCCAGTCTTCTCGCCCTTGCGGTGCTGGAACACTGGTTCATGGTCATCCCCCTGCCCAGCGAGAAAATGTGGAAGTGGGCCATGCGCCCCGCGCAACCCCGCATCCCGGCCAAGGCACCCCAGACCCTACGGTGACCATGCCGAACAATAAAAAGGAGTGCGCATGCGTATCCTGATGATCCAGCCGAATTACCATGCGGGCGGTGCCGAAATCGCGGGCAACTGGCCGCCTGGCTGGGTGGCCTATATCGGCGGCGCGCTCAAAGCGGCGGGCATGACGAACCTGCGTTTCGTCGACGCGATGACGAATCACATCAACGATGAGCGCCTCGAGGAGATCATCCGCACGAACGCCCCCGACGTGGTCATGGCGACCGCCGGGCGCCGCACGCATCGGCCCGAATGCGATCATCCGGGTGGCCGACGCGATCGAGTGTCGCCTCGGCACCGGCGCCGCACGCGAGCTCCTCGACTCCGTGGGGCTGGGGGCGTATGTCGATGCGCCGCCGGGACAGATGGTGGAAGAACGCGAGGTCATCGCCCTGCATTCGGCCGTGCGATCGCGCCTGACTCCCGAAGCGGCGCGCAGCATCGCGCATGCCGCAGGGCTCGCCACCGGCGACTACCTGCTCGCGCATCGGATCCCGCGCAGCGCGCAGATCGTTCTGCGTGCATTGCCCGCCTCGCTTGCGAGCCGGTTGCTGCTCGCCGCGATCACGCGTCACGCCTGGACGTTTGCCGGCAGCGCCCGATTTACGGCGCGCGGCGGACGCCGGACCCTGTTCAGGCTCGAGGACTGCCCGATCTGCCGCGGCGCGCAGTCCGCAGCGCCGCTCTGCGAGTACTACGCGGCGACCTTCACCCGGCTGTTCTCACGTCTGGTGCATCCGCGAGCCGAGGCGCGGGAAACCGCCTGCATCGCGGCCGGGGCTCCCGCCTGCCAGTTCGAAGTGGAATGGCGCACCTAGGGTTCCAAGCGCCGGGAACGCGGCCTAAGGCGCATTATTATAGGTATTGCGTCAATACAGGTTTATAGGTACTGTTGGATACAGATTATAAGCCACTTCCAACCAGCGATCCGCTCCAGGGGACGCAGGTGGCAAGACAGGCCGTCCGAAGGGGATCAGCAGCGGTATCCAATCCTGCGAGGCAGCGATGCAAACAGATAACCAATCCCGGCAAGCCGCTCTGATCAGTACCATCGAGGGCGAAATGGTGCCCCGCCTGCTCATGCTGTGCAGAACCGCAGGAGCCGGGCGCGATCGGGCCAGTGCCCCTGGTCGAACGACCGACGACTGGGACGTGGAGGAATTGGCCCGCCTGCTGGTGGCGCATGGACCAGACGTTGCCTGGGCATTCGTCGAGTCGGTGCGCCAACGCGGTGTCCCTTACGAACGCATTTGCGTGCTGCTGCTCGCGCCGGCGGCACGCCTGCTCGCCGAGCAATGGGAACATCAGGATTTCGGAAAATCGGAACTTGCGCTGGGACTTGACGGGCTTCGCACGGTCCTCCATGAAATTGGTAACGCTGCAAAGAACGACCGCGAGGTGTTCCGTAACAGATGACAGACACCGCCTGCGCGACGCGCTGCCACCGCCTGCGCGACGCGCTGACGCGGCGCGCGCGACCCGCTGCCGACACCAACCGTATAGGGTTGTAGCTGTGTCCACCGCTGCTATACTCGTGGCGTCGGTCTGTTTGACAATCCACAAGAGTCGTAGCGAGCATGTCTGGATCCACCTCGGAAAGAGCCGCTGCTAACGCCATGTCGAAGGTCGGCTGAACGTACGTACTGGAAAGGCGCAACACTCGGCGGGCGGACCAGATGACCCAGGCAGCGGTCAAGTTCGGCGAAGCTGACCTGACGACTTGTGACCGGGAACCCATTCATATTCCGGGTTCCATTCAGCCGCATGGCGTGCTGATGGTCATGGACCGTGAAACCCTGCGCATCGAACAGGTTGCGGGCGATGCAGACGGCATGCTCGCCATCGCGCACAACCGGATCACCGGAATACCTCTGTCCGCCATTCTGGACGCTGACAGTGAAAATTTCGTCGCCAAGCAGCTTGCCGCTTCTGCAGAGAACGTCGCCCCCGTCATGTGCCTGAACGCGAGGTCACGAACAGGAACGAAAACCCTGGACCTGACAGTGCATGCCTTGGGACGAACGGCCATCGTCGAGCTCGAAGCCGTTCGATCGGAATCCGTCGGAGACTTCAGGTCGATCACGGATCCGATCGCGAGACTGAAGCATTTCTTGTCCGCGGTCCAGATGACGGCAAGTGTGGAGGAATGCTGCGCCGCCGCCGCTATTGCCTTGCGCAAGGCGACCGGATTCGACCGCGCAATGGTCTATCGATTCCTGCCCGACGACAGCGGCGAAGTGGTTGCCGAAGACGCGCGCGAAGGCCTGGAGTCGTTCCTCGGGCTGCACTACCCGGCCTCCGACATCCCGCAGCAGGCGCGTGAGCTCTATCGGCGCAACTGGATACGGACGATTCCGGATATCAATTATGTCGCAGCGCCGCTCACGCCGCCGATGAACCCCAGAACCGGCATGACGATCGACATGAGTCATTGCGCGCTCAGAAGCGTTTCGCCGATTCATGTTGAATACTTGAGGAATATGGGGGTCTGCGCATCGATGTCAGCCTCCATCGTATGCCGCGAAAAACTCTGGGGCATGCTCGTCCTTCATCACTACTCGCCGCACTATGTTGCCGCCGATCTGCGGGTGGCGTGCGAAACGTTTGCGCAGATCTTTTCTCTGCATGTTGATGGGAAGGCCCAAGCCGAAACCTCGGTGGACCGACTCAATGCGCAGCGAAGCCGCGAAGAACTCGTGGCCACCCTGGCGGGCGCAAAAGACATCGGCAAGGTGATATCCACCTGGGATTTGATGTCCTACATGGGTGCCACCGGCGCCGTCGTACATCTGGATGGGAAGACGCGTGCGGTCGGCGTTACGCCGCCCCCGGGGGAAGTCGGCGCGCTCATGGCGTGGCTCAACGGCATGAACCGGCCGCTGTATGCCACCGATCATCTTTCCGAAGTTTATCCCAGGGCCTCGGCATTTTCCGCCGTTGCGAGCGGCCTGCTCGCGGTGGGCCTTTCGCGCGAACCACGCGATTACGTACTTTGGTTCCGGCCCGAGATCGGCCGCACCGTGCGGTGGGCGGGCAACCCCTCCACTCACGTCAAGGTCGCTGGTCACGGAGCGCGCCTGACGCCACGCGGATCGTTCGCCGAATGGTTGGAAGTGACGCGCTTTCATTCCGCTTCATGGTCGGATGTTGATTTGGAGGCTGCGGAGGCGCTGCGGGTGGTGCTGCTGGAGAATGTGCTCACGAGCATCGATACGACCCGGCGGGAAAACGAACTGGAGGCCGCACGGGCCATGGCGGAGGAACTCGAGCGCCGCGTCACTCATCGCACAGACCAACTTCATGCGCTCGCCTCCGAGCTCGAGGCGGTGGAGGATCGCGAGCGCAGGCAGATTGCACGCGATCTGCATGATGACCTGGGGCAGACGCTGGCGGCAGCCCGCATACGCCTGGCTGCCCTATGCGACGATCGGCGCGCGGACGTGCAATCCAAGGCGCGCGAGGTTGGCGCGTTGATGGACGTTGCCAGCCGCTCGATCCGCTCGTTGGCCGCCCAGCTCGCGCCGGCCGTTCTCAACGAGCTGGGAATTTCGGCGGCGCTCGACTGGCTGGGCGAAGAGATAGAAAGAACCTTTCCCCTGCGCGTGGCGGTGATCGACGACGGCAAACCAAAGCCGTTGAGCCAGGGTGCCAGATCGATCGTATACCGCGCAGTTCGTGAGCTGCTGATCAACGTTGCGAAGCACGCAGGGACCGATTCGGTGTCACTCGAGTCCGAGCGCCGCGACGCGGATTTGCTCATTCGCGTGATCGACAATGGCAGGGGCTATGACCCGGCCATCGTCAATGGTAGTCCGCAGAGGGGTCTTGGGCTGATCAGTATCCGGGAACGCCTGTCGTTGATCGGGGGTACCGTTGAGGTTCAGACTGCGCTGGGAGTCGGCACCCGGAGCTTGGTGACGGTGCCGTTGGCCGATGACGTTTCTGAATAACACCCGAACTCCAGCCATGAAAACGCGCGTACTGCTTGTGGAAGATCATCGCATGGTGCGCGAGGCACTTTGTGAGGTCCTGAAAAAAGTAACCGACATCGAGATAGTCGGCGAAGCGGGCGATGCGCGGGAGGGGCTCGAACTGGCCGCATCCCTGTCCCCCGACGTAATCGTTCTCGATATCCGCCTGCCGGACCTCAATGGTATCGAGGTCGCTGCGCGCCTTCGCGATGCCGGCAATACCGCGAAGATCGTCGCGCTCTCGGCTTTCTCCGACAAGCGATTCGTGCACGAGATACTGCGCTGCGGGGCTTCAGGCTACGTGACGAAATCCGCGGCCGGCACGGAACTGGTTCGCGCGATCCGGGCGGTTGCAAGTGGCCATGGCTACTTCTCTCCGGAAATTGCGGGCACCCTGGTCGCCGACGTACAAGAACGAGCGACCGCTTCGGCCACCCGGCCTCTGGCCCGCAGAGAGCGCGAGGTGGTCCGCCTGATCGCGGAGGGCGCGCGGTCGGCGGCCATCGCTGCTCAACTGCACATTACGGCTGCAACCGTCGAGGTGCACCGGCGCAATATCATGCGGAAGTTGGGCCTTCGCACCGTGGCGGAACTTACCAAATACGCCATACGCGAGGGTATTGTGTCTCTTTAGCACGTCCCCGATGTTGGATGGCGACTCTCAGTTGGTGGATATCCGCGGCCCGCGAACGAAGAATCGTGGGGAAGGGGGAGTTAACCAGCTCGCTTCATTCGCCGAACCGCGGTATCCGGCCGACAGAATAACGGATGGGGAAAAAAGCACTAACACCGCTTTGTTCTAACGTTATATCAATACGCGCTCCAGCGAATTGGGTCTTAAAGAATAACCAATCGATATTGGAAGCGCGCCTTGCGCTTGGTTATTGATGAGCCGTGACCACCCCGCAAGCTCATCCCATGGAAACTCCCGGCGATATCACAGGTTCGCAGCGCGTGTCATCGCGGCCCTCTTTGATCAGCGCGACAGATGACCTCGATATGACGACGTTGCGATTGACATTGGTGATTTACGTCGGCTACATCGTTCTGACCTTGGTTTTTCGTGATCTGCCGATATGGATCGCGGCACCGCTGTGCGCCGTTTGGTTGGCCTGGCACGCATCATTGCAGCACGAGACGATTCACGGTCATCCCACCTCATCTCGACGGCTCAATTCCGCGCTCGCGAGCCCGCCACTGTCGCTATGGATTCCATATCGCATCTATCGCTCAACCCATCTGCAGCACCACCGTCACGGCGGACGCCATCTGACGGAATTCTCCCGCGACCCAGAATCGTTCTTTATGCGACCGGGAACCGTATCGAGCAGCGGTCCGTTCTTGCGCGCCGTATTCTTTGCCAATTGCACGTTGGTCGGGCGCCTTGTTCTAGGGCCCGCACTTGCCGCATTTCGATTTTGGGCCGCAGAGATGCGCAAGGCACGTGCCGGGCACCGCGATTGCCGGATGATCTGGGCACGCCATGCAATCGCGGTGGCGTTGGTTTTGTTGTGGACGACGGTCGTATGCCATATTCCGGTTGCCGTCTACGTGATGTTCGTCGTCTATCCCAGCATATCCTTGAGTCAATTGCGATCGTTCGTCGAACACCGCGCTGATCCAGAACCGTCCTTGCGGACCACGGCGGTGGAAGCTCATCCGGTTTGGGCACTGATCTTCTTGAATAACAACCTGCACATCGCTCATCACGCGCACCCCACTCTGCCGTGGCACCAATTGCCGAGCGCATGGAGCCAAATGCGCGACTCCGCCATGGGATCCGGGTTGGTATTTCACCGCGGGTATCGTCAGGTGGCGCAGAGCTACTTGTTTCGCCCGGTAATCAGCGTGGAGCACCCGGCGAAGGACGGGTGATGGATATGAACACCTGCATTGCCGCTTTTCCGATGTATGATTTTCCGGAGTTGCAATCGACCCACGACGAGCTGTGGTCGAGTTTGCGCAGGCATCTGATCGAGGTTGGCGTCGCCGAAGCGCCAGGCCAGTTGACACGCGGGAACGATCAGACGAAGGTATGGACGCATCCTCTGCTGCTCCTGGGGCAAGGTTGCGAATACCCGCTGGCGAAATTCTTCGCCAACCGGGTTCGGCTCGTAGCCACTCCTCGATACGCCGTTCCGGGATGCACCGGTGCCAGCTATCGAAGTGCGATAGTCGTGAGGAAGGATGATCCGGCCGAGACTCTGGCAGAGCTGCGAGATCGGCGGTGCGCGATCAATGAGCGATCTTCCAATAGTGGAATGAACCTGTTGCGTGCAGCCATTGCGCCATTAGGGGGCGAAGTTCGATTTTTTGAATCCGTCGTGCTCAGCGGCTCGCATCGCAGAAGCGCCCAAATGGTGGCTGCCGGCGATGCAGACGTGGCGGCAGTGGATTGCGTCAGTTTTTCGCACTTCCAGCGCTTGTATCCATCGACCGTCGCGGCATTGCGAATATTGGATTGGACGCCGCCGGCACCGAGCCTGCCGTTCATCACTGCATCATCCACAGGCGATACATTGCTGCAAAAGCTTCGATCTGCCCTTGCCGCCGTGGTCGCCGACCGTGATTTGGATGCCGTACGCGATCGGTTGTTTCTTGACGGGTTCGATTTGGAGCCTGTGGGCGATTTTTCCGAGGTATTGCATCTTGAGCGCACAGCCGCCCAGATGGGGTACCCGAAACTGGTTTGATCAGACACAATGAACGACGGTTAGCTTGAACTCGTTCTGCGCGCCATTCACCCTCCCCCAAGGATATGAGTCAAGCGTGCCCCACCTTGCTCGCCGCGGTTGCCACCGGCACTTCGATCAAGCGTCCCGTCTTGACATCATAAATGTAGCCATATATCGGGATGCTTTTCGGCACCAGTGGATGCGCACGAATCCGCTGCACATCGTCGACGACGCTCTGCTCCAGATTCAAAATCGTGTGCCATTTGATGAATTTAGGACACCCACACAGGGTAGTCAGTCGGCGGAGGGGCGTTAAGCAACTATTAATCAGATGCTTATGCCGCCTGGTCATCTGCGTGGCGTCTGGGGGCTCAGTCCGTGAGCTGCCGCCCCCGGCAGATTTCAGCACAGCGGAATTGCCTACAATACAATCGTAAACAGCTCCGGCCTCCTATGCCGCAACGTCAGCATCAGCGCAACGAGTTTTGCGTCTGCAATTCGCCCTTGATCCACTTCCGCTGCGAGGTCGGCGAGTGGTCTTTCCACCACCGCTATACCCTCATGCTCGCCGGGAGCGCCGCCACCGGCACCCACGCGATCAGTCGCGCTATACGGTGCGAGAAACAGCGAGTGCCGTTCCGTCGATACCCCGGGACTCGACCAAACCCGGCCGATGAATTCCAGAGCTGTCAGCTTCACCCCGAGTTCCTCATAGGCCTCACGGCGGACGGCGGTCTCTGCGTCCTCGTCTCCGATCATGCCCGCGCAGGCCTCCTCCAACACCTGCTGCCCGGTCGTATCGAATACCGCAACACGGAACAAGCGTGCCAAAAGCGCACAGCGTCGTTCAGCGTCAAAGGGCAGAACCACCACTGCTTCCCCGTGCTTCTCGACCTCGAGCCAGACCTCGGCGCCGTCAGCCAACTTTACTTTCAGTCGTTCGACGGTCAGATACCCGCTGTAAACCGTCTCACGTTCGAGTATTTGCGGGTTCATCGTCATCCGAAGACCTTCACCGATTTTCCCAACGACCCCGTTACATTCGCCGCCGCGCTATTGCGCCTCTTCAGCTTTGTGCCAGCTTGAATCCGGATCGTAGTTTTTCATTGCTTTGGCGACGACGCCGGTGTCGTGTCCGAGATCTTTCTCGTAGACAATTCCGTCACTTCCCACGACAAAGGTCATCACGCCCGATGATCGATATTCTGCAGGATAAGCGACAAACGCGAATCCCCCGGTCATCTTGCCGTTTGCGACGTAGCTCTTGAGGCCGCCCAGGGCATGTTTTCCCTGGTGCGTCAGGACGTGGAAATAATAACCCCGGTACGGTATCAGCGCGCTCTGGCCCGCGCCGGCATAGCCTTCAGCGACCGCGGATGCCACCAAGGGACCAATAGGGCTCTGGACCTCTCCCGCTTCGGCGTGCCAATACAAACCGTTGTGCTGCCCTGCGTCGCTGACGATTTTTTCAGCATACTCGTCGTGCCGCGCGCCGCGGTATTCATTCTCCGCAGCGACGAGTTCCCGGCAGACACGAATGGTCGATATCTCGTTTCGGCCGATTCGCCTGAACAAAATCTCCTTCTTGCCTGCGTCGGTGTCGAAGTACCACGAGCTTGCCTTGTGCACGAGCGGTATCGGCGTGGGCCAGTTGCGGGCGCCGATGTACAATGTGACCGTTCCGTCCGGTTCCTTAACCAGGCGGTGCACTTCCTGATATCGGCGCACAAAGTTGGCGCGGCTGTTGGCGTCCTCGGTTTCATCTCCCGACGAGATGATTTGCTTTCCATCGCCCCCCAATAAATCGAGCATCGCCTTTTCGTCGTTGCTCTGCACAGCGGTGACCATCGCATTGCTCGCTTCCTCGGGAGATGGAAAGGTCGCCTGGCCCGGTTGCTGAGACATGGATCTTGCAGACAACAAACCCAACAGGAGCGTGGCGGCCGCGGCCGTTGCTGGAAAAACATTCCCTTGGGATCTGCTGCTCAGCTCTGCTCGACGCATGTGGCGTATCTCCGTTTTCATGAAATTCACAAGCCGCCTATAAGATGTCAGGGCGTCGATCATCTCGGTCGGCCGCCGGCGTGGCTTGCGCCACCCCCCTGGCCGCCGCCAAAACTCGAGCTTCCCCGCGATGAAAAGCCTCGGGTTTGACCCCCGTGATCGTAGCCACTGAAGGCGCCGGAGCGCACACCGCTCTCGCCACCCGGTTCCGCGTAGCCACGTGCTGCCTCGCTCCGTCCGGCGAACGGTTCGGTCGTCGAACGCTCAACACCGCCGGGACGATTGGCGCTCATGCCGCGCGCCACATTGGATTGCACGCCGCGCGCGCCTCCCGCCCGGTAGTAATTGCTTCGGTTATAAAATGTGCTGCTCCTGGAAAAATATCTCTCGTGGTTGTACATGGGGTAGCGGTTGTGCCAATCGAATCCCCAATTCCCCCAACCCCATCCGAAACCTCCAAAAAACCCGACCCCGAAACCGATCCCGAATGAGAGATAGGGCCCATCGCCCCAAATTCCGGGATACGGATACCAGCCCGGCCACGCCACCATCGGAGCTCCGTAGATCAACCACGGATCATAGGCGGGCACATAGACGATATCGGGGCTGGCAGGTTGAATGACGATCGAATCGTCCTGCGTAGCTACATTCTGCTGCGGATTGGAATTTAAATTGCCCGCTTCCTGCGCCCGCTGGCGCATCGCCTGCACGGCATCCATCACATCCTGCTGCTGGTTATAGTAGGCATCGCCCAGAGAGGATGCCCAGGAGAGGTTTTTGTCCATGTTTCCGAGCACGGAAGGAAACGCAGCGAGCGCCTTGACGCTGGGATCCCACGGCTGCTGATCCACCGCTTGAGCCAAAGCGTTGCCCTGCAGATCGGCATGCGCTTGCACCCATCTGTCCGCTTCAACCAACTGCTCGGGGAAGGTCGATGCCGCCAGAATCTGTGCCACCAGCGAATCTGGATAGAGTGCAATCGGTGCAACCAGCTGTTGCAATTGCTCGGGTGCTTGCTGGGCGTAATCGGGTTGGGATGTCGTGGCCGGCGCCGACATTGGCGCGCCCTGGTCTGCGGCAAGATGCTGACTCCCTGCAGTGAACAGCACAGCTGACGACACAAGGAAAGCCAAACCCCGTCTTCTGAGCCACCGTTTCGAGAAATCGCCAGGGACATCGGCAATACTCATGTTCCTTATCACCTTTTAATCATGATGCCCTCGCGCATCTACGCATCCAATACTCATCCAGCCACATCCCTGTCGTCGGTCTGGTATCGCACATAACCTCGCTCGCTGCGCACTGCGGGTGCTGGGTACGAGGCACCACGTCATGAAAGCCGGAACGTCAGGCAGCGTCGGCCAACTGAACATTCTTCGGCAGCATCACCGCATCGATGAGATGAATGACGCCATTCAAGGCGACGATCTCCGATTGAGCGAGGCGCGCTCCATTGACCTGGACTTTGGATCCGGACACTTTCACGTACACCGGGCTTCCCTGCAGCGTCTTCACGTCACCGGACCGAAATTCCTTGGCCAGCCAATGACCGCTGATCACGTGGAACGTCAGCACCGACTTCAAAATCGCCTTGTCTGCCAGCAACGACTCGAGTTGACCCGCAGACAGCTTCTTGAAGGCATCGTCCGTCGGGGCAAACACGGTAAAGGGACCCTTGCCCGCAAGAATCTGCATCAGTCCGGCGGCTTTCAGACCGGCGGCCAGCGTCGCGCAAGAGTCGGCGTCGATGACCGTCTCGGCGATGTTCTTGGAGGCAAGTGTATTGACGTTTTTGGTATATTCCATGAAGAAAAACCTCAGTGTGGTCCCCACGAGACTTGCGTGGAGATCATTCAACCCGGAGCGGGCGCAAGGCAAGAGTTTGCGCCGTTTAGGGCACCCGTGCCGTCAGAAGGCAAAAGATTTAAAGTTCAATGAGCCCGGCGCGATTGGGGGGCCGCCGCCCCCTCACAGGGTGCGAAGATCATCCGATTCGAGCCGAAGATCCTTGAGGAATCGCTGCAATTCGGCCGTGCGCCGTGCAAGCAGTGCGCGGCCGGCGCGGGAGAGCACGCGACTCGGGACTTTGGCTAGATTGTCCTCGAGCATTTTGACCGCCTGGGGGCCGTCTGGATCGCCGCCATTCGGGTCGACGAGCCCAAAGATGCGCGCGACTCCGATGGCACCCAACCAATCGAGTGCATCTGCGTCGTGCAGATAAAGCGCCTCCGGACCCAGCGGATCGCGGTAGAACATATGCGTTCGGATGGCACCCCGAACAGCGTCGATCTTCTCCATGGGGAACCCCGTACCCTTCAAGATCGTGTCGACGGCATCGGCCCCGACGTCCGAGTGATCGAGGTTGTCGTTGGCCCAGGGCGGGAACGCCGCCATGTCATGCAAGTAAGCTGCCGCGAATATCACATCATCGTCGATCGCCACATGATCGGCGGCCGCCAGTTCGCGCGCCAGCGCATAATCGCGTTGCGAATGCGAGTATCCCCAGGCCGGATTCTTGAATCGTTGGCGAGCCAACTCCGATATTGTGGCGCGCCAATCCTGGGGCTCGGTGGGCTTGACAGCCGTCGACTCCCCCGCAAGCGCCGATTGGCCCCAGAAAACCACGGCGAGAACGAAAGCCCGCCGCCACGCCGATTTCGAATGATTCAAGGCCACCATCTTTTCGCTCCCTGCAGCGGTTGGATTTCCAGTCTCCCAGCACCGGGTTACTATTGCTGCGCGTAGACCTTGATCAGGCGGTACAGAAACTCCCGGCCTTCGAGCAGGGAGGTTACACCGACGTACTCGTTCAACCCGTGGATGTGCCCAACGTCCGGCCCAAGGAATACCGGCTCCACCCCATAAGTCGGTATGCCAACTGCGTTCGTGAACTCGCCATCGGTGGCACCAGCCTGCAAGATGGGCAGCACCGGCACACCCGGCCAGAACTCCGCGGTTAATTTCTCGATCGGCCCCAATATCGCGGCAGTCAGCGGCGGCGCCGGCGAACTCGGACCGCGCGTCTCGAGCGTCGTCACCTTGACTTCCGGGTCCGCAACCAGCTCCTCGAGCTTCGCTCGCACGGTCTGCGCGGAGACGCCGGGAAATATTCGGCAGTTGATGTTTGCCCGTGCGCGCTGTGGAAGCGCGTTCGTGGCGTGACCGGCATCGAGCATCGTTGCAACGCACGTCGTGCGCAGCGTCGCATTCCAGCCCGGATCTTTGGTTGCGACGGCCGCAATCGATCGCACATCGTCGGGATCGCGCAGGAATGAATTCATGGCGTCGGCCACTGTGGTCTCGCCCCTGGCGGCCTGTATCTTCGCCATGCCGAGAAAATAGGCGCGATTCGCGTCGTTGAACTGCACCGGAAAATCGTAGGCGCTGATGCGGGTGAGCGCAGCGGCGAGATGATAAATTGCGTTGTCCTTGATCGGCCGCGAGCTGTGCCCTCCCGGATTCGTCACCTCGAGCCGGTAGTTCTGCGGAAACTTCTCACCCGCTTCCACGTCGAGGGAAACCCGGTGGCCGCCGGTATCGAGCTCTCCCCAGCCGCCTTCATTGAGCGCGAACTGGGCGTCGATCAGCTCCCGCTCGTGCTGCGCAAGCCATTCTGCGCCGTTGAAGGCACCCGCCGTCTCCTCGCCGCAGGTCAATGCCACCTTGAGGCCTCGTCTCGGGCGGTAGTTCTCGGTCTTGTAGCGGATCAACAGATCGACCCACATCGACGCCTCGGCCTTGTCGTCCATCGCGCCGCGCGCGTAGAACGAGCCGTTCTCTTCGACCAGAGTGAACGGATCCCGTGTCCAATCCTCGCGCTTGGCCTCCACGACGTCCAAGTGCGCGAGCAGAAGAATCGCCTTGAGCTTTGGATCCCGCCCCGGATACACCGCCACGAGACCGCCTTCCTTCGGGTGATCGGGCGCGGTAAACGAATGCAGGTCGCTGTCCGGGAACCCCACTGCTTTCAGCCGCGCGGCCATGCGATCGGCGGCCAGAGTGCAGCTGCCGGCCGACAGACTGGTATTGGTCTCGACCAGCTCCTTGTACAGCTCGCGGAATCGTTGCTCGCCGGCCGGCGTGTCCTTTGCCGGGGCGCCCGTCGCACAAACGCAGAACAGGGTGGCAGCGACTGCGAAACAGTGTTTCATGGCGACAGCCTATTGCTTGACGGCATCATCGACGGTATCGATGGCTTCCGGCATCGCTTCGAGCCTTTCCTTCGCAATGGGCCGTCCGCTCACGTCGGACAGTCCGTACGTTCCGTCGTCGATTTTCGCCAATGCCCGTTCCACCAGCGCCAGGCGACGCAGATCGTGAGCCACCAGCGTTCCTTCCACTTCTAGCATCGCGAGCTTCTGCGCGTCTTCCTCGAACTCATGCGCCCCATCCCGTGACTGGGCATTGATCCCTCCCTCCTCGGCGACGCCCGCCCGCGCGGCACGCTGCAGCTGAGCACGAAGTTCGACCAACCGCTGACGCTGTTGCCGTATGAAGGCCTGATCGAATCTGGACGAGCTTACATTCATGAGTCGCTCCTGACGTGGATGACTTGACCGTCAATATCAGTATATTCGATCCATCCACGATGCTGCCGCCAATCGCTGAGACGCGCTAGAATCTCCAAGATCCATGACTGAGCCACTGCCTACCTTGTTGATCCCGGGTCTGCTTTGCACGCCGCGCTTGTACGCAGAGCAGATCCCGCCGCTTTGGCGCTTGGGGCCGGTGACGATTGCCGATCACACGAGAGACGGCAGCGTGAGCGCCATTGCGCGGCGGATTCTGGCCTCGGCACCACCGCGATTCGCGCTGGTCGGCCTGTCGATGGGTGGGTATATCTCGTTCGAGATCCTGCGCCAGTCGCCCGAGCGGGTCGCGAAACTTGTTCTACTCGATACCAGTTGCCGGCCGGATGCTCCGGAACAAAGCGACGCGCGGCGCGCCCAGATCGCACTCGCGAGGAGCGGGCGGCTTCGTGAAGTGTGCGACGCGGGGTTTCCACGCTTGGTTCACCCCAAGCATTGGTCTGACCCGCGCATACGCCAAGTGCTCTACCAGATGGCCGAGGAGGTGGGGGTCGACGGTTTCGTCCATCAGCAACAGGCGAACATTGCGCGGCCCGACTCGCGCCCAGGCCTCGGCGCGATACGCTGCCCCGCGCTGATCCTCGTCGGGGACTCCGATGAACTCACTCCGCCCGAGCGGGCCGCGGAGATCGCCCACGGCATCGCAGACGCACGGCTCGTCGTCGTCCCCGAGTGCGGTCATTGCTCCCCGATGGAACAGCCCGTGTTCGTCACTCGGCAACTGCTCGAATTCCTCGAGAGTTGAGAACGTCGGCGCTAAATCTCTCGCAAGATTCTGAAAATGAAAGAATTACACCATCAATATTAAAATCCACCAATGTCGGAATCGGCCTATTAACTGCGGGCCACAGAGTGTTAAGGTAACGCGGCATGCCACGATCGAGTATCTCGAACGAGTCGAACCCAAGTGTTGAAACCTATGACGCGGACGCTGTCGCTGCGCTGTCGGAGAAACTTCACGTTCCGGCCGACGACGTAGTCGAGGTTTATAAGCACGAATTCACTCGCCTGCACGCCCAAGCCCGCGTCAAAACGTACGTGGACGTGTTGGCGATGAGCAACACAAAAAACATTCTGCACAAGACGAGCTCTCGTCGCTGCTGAAGTGCAGGCGTAGCGCAGCCGCTCCCCCGCCGGATCTGCCTTCTTCGGGTCCCATATAACCAACGGACCCATGCTCATGCCGAATTGCTAGTCGACCGGTCTTCGCGGGCTGGGTAACTTGCAGAAACCGCATCGGAGCGCCCTATCGTGCAAATCGTCGAGCCATCGAGACCCCCCGCGGCAGAGCGCGTACGTCCTCCCCTCCTCGGCACGCGTCAGGCCGCCATTCTGCGCAACGAAGACTGGCTCAGCAGCTTCCTCGGCCTGGGGTTGATCCTCATTGCGGCCTTGGTCTTCGCCGCCGGCGGCAGCATCAAGTGGCTTGCGGTCGCTCCACAAAAATGGAGTCACGCCGCGCAGATCCTGCAGCAATTGCGCCAGAACGGTGCGAGGTTCGCCGCACTGTTCGCGGTCTGGGCGCTATTGCTCGGCGCAGCGGCTCAGGCGCTCGGCCTCGGAGCAGTCAGGTTCTGGCGGGCATTCGCACCGATCTTTGTGGTGACCGCCGTGGTGTACTTTTTGGGGCTGTGGGACCAGGCGGCACACTTCAATCTCGAGCCGCCATTGGTGGCGCTTGCCATCGGGCTTCTATTCTCCAATTCAATCGGCGTGCCGCGCTGGTTGGATCCCGGACTTCGAGTCGAGCTGTACATCAAGGTGGGTATCGTGCTGTTGGGATCGAGCCTGCCTCTCACGTTACTCGCATGGGCGGGGCCGGTGGCCATCCTGCAGGCGGCAATCGTCTCGCTGGTCACGTTTGGTGTGATCTTTGCGGCGGCGACCCGGCTCGGTCTCGATCGGCGGCTCGCCGCCACCTTGGGAACCGGAGGCGCGGTGTGCGGGGTCTCCGGCGCCATCGCGATCGGCGGCGCCGTCGGCGCCAAGAAGCAGGATATCTCCGTGGCGATTTCGCTCGTCGTCGTCTGGGCTATCGTCATGATCTTCGTGCTCCCGCTCGCAGCGCGCGCCCTCGGCCTTTCCACCGGCGTGGCAGGCGCTTGGATTGGCACGTCGGAGTTCGCCGATGCCGCCGGTCTTGCCGCTGCGCAAACCTACGGCGGCTACGCCGGCAACGTCGCGGGAATATCCGGTCATCCGGAGGCTGCCGTTACAGCATTCACGCTCATGAAAGTGATCGGCCGGGACATGTGGATCGGCGTCTGGGCTTTCGTGCTGTCGATCGTGGCCGCCGCGCGCTGGGAGCGTACCGGCATCGAAAGCCGGAGCGGCGCAAGCGAGATCTGGAGGCGATTTCCGAAGTTCGTGATCGGATTCTTGCTCGCATCCCTGCTGGTGACCTGGTTTGCGAGCGGGTACGCCTATGGCGAGTACAAGGCGGGCGTGCTGCCCGGACTCGTTGCACCGCTTCAGGCGCTTCGAACCTGGGTTTTCACCTTTGCTTTTCTGAGCATCGGATTGACCACCCGCGTGCGTGAATTCGTGGCGGTGGGCGTGCGGCCATTCGTCGCATTCACGCTGGGCGCGGCGGTCAACGTGCTGCTCGGCTTGTTCCTGTCGACGCGCGTATTCGGTGCCTTCTGGAGCGGACTCGGACAGTGAACTGCTCGACCTGCGCATGCTTCGATTCCCGCCCCGCCGCCATCGAGACGGCATTCCCGGGGTTGGCGAGCTTGAGCTCGGCCTACTCCGCAGTGAAGGCTGCAGACGGCCTCTGCGCGAGACATGAGCGCTACGTCGCGGCGTCGAGCGTCTGCGGAGGATACGTGGCTTCGACCTGCACGAGACAGTCGTAGAACAGGGGCGCCCTGCCCATGTCCGTGAGCTCATCGCTGCGCGTGAGTTCGTTGGCATTCTTATGGTCGCGCGCGAGCTTCTTCCACCAAACCGACAGCGCCACCACCACCCCGCGCCGCGCGCGGTCGCTCACCCGCGCACGCAGCGTCAAACTGCCGCGATCGTTGAACACCCGAACGTAACTCGCGTCCGCCACCCCACGGGCCTGCGCGTCGTCGGGATGAATGTCCAGCCACGGCTCCCCTTCATATGCGCGCAAGCTCGTGACATTGACGAAACTCGAGTTGAGGAAGTGGCGCGCCGGCGGCGAGATCATCGCCAACGGATAGAGTTTGGCGAGCTCGCTGCGGGTATCCTCGAGGGGCGGGATGTAGTCCGGCAGCGGGTCGAGCCCGGCAGCGGCGGCCGCTGATGAAAGGAACTCGACCTTTCCCGACGGCGTGCCGAAGCCGCCGTCGGCAAACCGAGCCGTGCCGGCGGGAGCGCCGATGCGCTTCCAGCCCTCTGCGCGCACCACCGCAAAGTCCCAATCCCCGCCGAGCGCGGATTGTGCGAGATCCTCGTCGGTATCCCGGAAGCACGCATCCTCATACCCCATCGCGGCGGCCAGCAGCCGAAAGATTTCCGAATTGGGCTTGGCCTCGCCCAAGGGGCGAATGGCGGGATTATTGGCGACCATGTAGTAGTGGCCATACGGCCGCACCACGTCCAAGTGCTCGAGCTGCGTGGTCGCGGGCAGCACGATATCAGCGTAATCGACGGTATCGGTCGAAAATTGTTCCAGCACCACCGTGAACAAATCTTCCCGCGCGAAGCCGGCCGCGACGCGCGCGGAGTCCGGTGCGACTGCCACCGGGTTCGCGTTGTAGACCAGCATCGCGCGGATGGGCGGAGACGCATCGGACAGCGCCCGGCCTATGCTCGACATGTTGATCGTGCGTGGCGTGCGTCCGCGCAAGAGATCGGGCTTCGAGAGCGCCGCGGTATCGACGCTGAAATTGCCGGAGGTCGACAGGAACATGCCCCCGGCGGCATCGCGAAACGCACCGGTGAGCGCCGGCAGGCAGGCAATGTTGCGCATGGCCATGCCGCCTCCCTTGACCCGTTGCAGCCCGTAATTCGCGCGGATCAAGGCGGGCCGCGTGGTGGCATAACGGCGTGCCAGCGACTCGATCTCGAGTTCGGAGATACCGCAGATGCCAGCCACGCGCTGCGGGCTCCAGGCACTTACGCGTGCGCGCAGCTCATCGAAGCCGAGCGTATGGCGTGTCACGTAGTCGCTGTCGATGAGATCGTCGCGAATGATGACGTGCATCAATCCGAGCGCCAGCGCCCCATCGGTGCCAGGCAGCAAGGCAATGTGCTCATGGCATTTCTCAGCCGTGAGCGAGCGGTAGGGATCGATCGCGACGAGCGTCGCGCCGCGGCGTTTCGCCTGCTGCGCGCGGGCCCAGAAATGCACGCTCGAGGTGATCGCGTTGCAGCCCCAGAAGATGATGAGCTTCGCCTCTTCCGCGACCTCGATATCGACGCCCACGCTCGGCCCGAGGGTGATCTTGTGACCGGCAGTTCCCGCGGATGCGCAGATCGTGCGATCCAACAGGCTCGCGCCCAGCCGGTGGAAGAAGCGCTGGGACATCGATTCGCCCTGAACCAGCCCCATGGTGCCCGCGTAACTGTAGGGAAGAATCTGTTCAGGGTTGTCCGCCGCGAGCGCGGACAGCCGAGAGGCTACGGTCGCGAGCGCCTCGTCCCACGTGATTCTCTCGAAGCGCCCCTCGCCTTTTCGGCCGGTACGGCGCAACGGGTGCAGCAGTCGATCCGGATGATAGGTTCGCTCGGTGTAGCGCGCGACCTTGGTGCACAGCACGCCGGCCGTCGGCGCGTGTGCCGCGGACCCGGTCACCTTCAGCGCTACGCCGTTCCTGACGTGCACCTCCAATGCACAGGTGTCCGGACAATCATGCGGGCAAGCCCCTTTGACGATGCTGGTATCGGAGGTCGCGCCGGATCGTGCAACGGAAGCATCGCCGGTAGGGGCACGTATCATGCCGCGTATCCCGTCGCGAGGATTCGGCTTACGAAGGTCTCGCATTTCGCCAGTTGCTCGAGCGTCACGAACTCGTTCGGTCGATGCGCCTCGGCAATGTCTCCGGGGCCCAGAATGACCGTGGGCACGCCCATCTGCTGGAACAGGCCAGCCTCGGTTCCGTAAGACACCTTGCCGGTCTGGTTCGACCGCGCGAGACTCATGGCCCATTGCACGATGGCATCGCTCTGCGAGGACGCGAGACCGATGGTCTGGCTGACCCACTCCAGATCGATGCCCGACTGCGGATCGATGGCGCGCATCTCGCGCGACAGGGTATCAGCCTGCGCGCGAATTTCCTGGTACAGCGCGTCGGCCGAGGCGTTCGGGAGCGTGCGCATGTCGAACTGGAATTCGCATTCCTTCGGGATGACATTCGAAGCGATGCCGCCGCGGATCAATCCGGTCGACATCGTCGTGTAGGGGACGGTGAAGCCGTAATCGCGCTTCTCGAACTCCGCCAATCGGTCGGCGATGTTCCGGATGTAAACGATCAGGCGAGCGGCGTATTCGATGGCATTGACTCCATGCGTGACATAGCTCGAATGCGCCTCGCGGCCTCTCACCGTGCAGCGAAACCGGTTCATGCCCTTGTGGGCGATGATCGGCTGCATCGAGGTGGGCTCACCCACGACGCAGCCGCCCGGCCGAATGCCATTCTCCTCGAGATCTCGGATCAACCCGCGCACCCCGATGCAGCCCACCTCCTCGTCATAGCTCAACGCGTAATGCAGCGGTGCGTCGAGCCGGCCGGCGTGCAGTGCTTCGACGAATTTCGGCGCCTGACTGAGCGCGACACCGATGAACCCCTTCATGTCGGCAGATCCGCGGGCGTAGAGTTTGCCGTCCCGCTCCACCACCTTGAAGGGATCGGTGTCCCAATTCTGGCCGTCGACCGGCACCACGTCGGTATGACCGGAGAGGATGAGTCCGGGCTTGTTGGAATCTCCGAGCGTCGCAAAGAGGTTCGCCTTCCTTCCGGTCGCATCGTGCGTGAGCCGCGTGCGGGCGCCCAGCTTGGCGAGATAGTCCCGTGTCCACTCGATGAGCCCGAGGTTCGAATCCCTCGAGACCGTGTTGAAGGCGATCAAGCGCTCGACCATGGCGCGCGCGTCGGCGCTTGGAGTCGGGGTTTCGGGAACGGCATCCATTGACGGGGCCTTAAGGGTTGGGTGGGGGTATTTTCTCACACGCCGGGGACGATGCGCACGTCCCGCACCGCACCGCCTTCGAGCGCTGCGAGCGCCTGCTGGTAGGCCGCACCGTCGTGCATGGCAACGGCCTGCTCAACCGAAGCGAACTCGATGACGACGGTACGTTCGAGATGACCGGACTCATAGGCCTTGGCGGCCACACTCCGCGCCAGAATCCGGCCGCCGGCCGCCTCGACGGCCGGTAGCGCGAGCTTGGCATAGGCCGCGAGCTTCGCAGGATCCGAGATCTGCCGGTAGCATGAAATGAAATAAGCCTTGGCCATAATCCTAACTCTCCTTCTGTTGAATCAATGATTCGCCATCGTCTCCGGCCGATCGAGCATTGTATTCGATCACACACCGTCCTCCCCGTCAGCCGGCAACTGCTTGAGCATGCGCTTGAGCGCGAAATGCCGGTAGCTTTGCCGGGCCAGCGCTTCAATTTCGTTCCGATCGCCGTGGCGCGACACGTCGAGCGAGATCCAGCCGTTGTGCCCGATGTAAGGCGGAATCTGAAAGCGCGCGTCGGCCGTCAACAGATTCTGGCGATCCGCGCCGACCCAGAAACAAACCGTCAGCCGCTCGCCGTCGTGCCTCATCATCGCGAAGCTCCGAGCCCCGGCCTGCCATGCCGGATGACCGAAATGCACGGCCTCGTGTGTCTCGGGCAGTTTCAGGCAGATGGCGCGCATGATCTTGAGCACTCGCGCGCCGCGCGCGGATTTTAGCGGATCGACATCTTCGCGTTTCAGGCGCTTCGGCGCCTTGACCGCGGGCGCCCTGCCGATCTGCGCCGACAGCGCCGCCGGCGCGATGCGCTCATAGGCCTCCCGCACCAGGGGCACGATGCGGTTCCAGTTAAGACCCCGGTCGAGGCGCACGCCCACCCACCCGCGCGGACCGACATACGGAGGCACGTAGAAATTGTCCGGGTCGACGTGCACGAGATGCTCTTGCGCTCCGGGCGACGCGGGCAGCCACAGCGCCACTCGCCCGTCTCCATGGTGATTCACCACGTAGGTGGCGAACGTCTTGCCGCGGACTCGGAAATTGGGCGAGCCATGCGAGACGAACTCCTCCGACTCGGGGAGCCAGAGGCACGCCGCCCGTACCGTGTGGTGCATGTCGTTCGCCAAGACGGACATGATAGGCGGCATGCGTCCGTCTCACAATCTGGACGGACTTATCGTTGGCAACAGGCCCCGCGTTTGCCGCATACTCCGCTGTCCTTTGCGAACCGGGAGCCGTCCGTCCATGTCAAGTTTGGTGATCAAGCGCGGCATCTGCGCGGGTGCGTTTCTCCTCGGGTGCGTCCGGCTGAGTGCGGCCTTCGCCGGCGATACGCTGCTGATCCATGGACACATCTATACGGGTGACGCCCGTGCGCCTTGGGCATCCGCCATCGCGGTCCAGGATGCACGCATCGCGGCGGTCGGCTCGGATGCCGACATCCTGAAGCATCGCAATGCTCGCGCACGGGTCGTCGATCTGCACGGGCAGACGGTCATTCCGGGCATCGTCGACTCGCACCTGCACATGCTGTACGGCGCTTTTGCCCTGCACGGGCTCAATCTATCGACGCCCGAGTCGAGCATCACGCCCGAAAAGCCGGATCTTTTGATCGAGCGCGTACGCGCCTATGCGGCCGAACATCCCAAGGATGCGGTGCTGTTTGGCCGCGCCGATTTCAGCACGGTCCCACCCACGACGCCGCGCAGTGCTCTGCTCGACCGCGCGGTACCCGACCGGCCGCTCGTGATACACAACACCTCCGAGCATGCGCTTTGGCTCAATTCCGCGGCGATGAACATGGCGGGCCTCACCGACCAGCCGGTGGCCGACCCGGACGAGGAGCGCGGCGTGGTGCGCGACGCCAGCGGTCATCCGACGGGGGTTCTGCTCGAGGCGGCAATGCAACTGGCGGCCCGCGCGGTGCTTGCGCGCATTCCCGTCGAGGAAGAGCTCAAGATGCTCGAATCCGCCTCGCTTTACCTCAATAGCTTCGGCATCACGAGCGTCGTCAACGCCACCGGTGATCTGGCGGAGATCAAACTTTATGCGACGCTCCGCGATCGCGGCACCTTGACCGTACGCACGCGCACCGCCTTTGGCGCGGTCGCCGTTCCGCACCGCCTGTCGCCACAGTTCCTGGCCGACCTGGAGGAGGCTCGACGGCTGTATCACGACGATTGGGTCTCCGCCGGCCTGGTCAAGTTCTTTGCCGACGGCAGCACCGGGCTGATACCGCCGCTCGTGTACCTGCCCTCGGATTACGACGCGTTGGTCATGGCACTCGACCAGCGCGGCTACCAGCTGATGACTCATGCACTGCGCGCCGATTCGGTGCACATGGTGCTGGACGCTTACGAACGCCTCGAGAAGGCGCACGGCACGCGCGACCGGCGTCTGCGCATCGAGCATGCCGACCTGGTCGAGGCGGTCGATCTTCCGCGCTTCAAGGAGCTCGGGGTGATAGCCGATATGCAGCCCACCTTTTGCTGCGGCGAGGATGGCGCAAACTTCGATCCCGCCGAATCCATTCCCTCGGACCGGTGGCACAGCCTCGAGGAAGAAGGGGCCGTGCTCGCGTTCTCGAGCGATTGGCCGTGCACCTGGCCGCCCGACCCGTTCGTATCGATCCTTGAGACCGCGACGCGGCAGGTATGGAAGTCCGAAGATACCGCCAATGTCGCCGGCCAGCCCGTGGACGGCGCGGCTCAAGCAGGCGCGCGGCCCACAGGCGCGGTCTATGTGCCTGCAGAACGCATCACCGTCGAGGAGTCGGTACGCGCCTACACGTCGGGATCGGCCTATGCGGCGCGCGAGGAGGATCGCCTCGGCACGCTGGAGACCGGTAAACTGGCGGATCTTGCAGTGCTTTCCCAGGACATATTCAGCGCGAAGCCCGACACCCTCGGCAAGACTCGCGTGGTCATGACCATGGTAGGCGGCAAGGTCGTTTACACGGAGCATTGACATGTCCGACTCCTCCGCCGGCAAGCGGCGCTTCGCGCGCATCGAGCGCCTGCCGCCCTATGTGTTCAACGTCACCGCGGAGCTCAAGCTCGCGGCACGGCGCCGCGGGGAGGACATCATCGACATGAGCATGGGTAACCCGGACGGACCCACCCCTGCGCACATCGTCGCGAAGCTCGTGGAGGCGGCCCAGCGCCCGGACACGCATGGCTATTCGACCTCGAAGGGTATTCCAAGATTGCGGCACGCCATATCTCGATGGTACGAGGAGCGATACGCTGCGTCGATCGATCCCGACCAGGAGGCCGTCGTCACCATCGGCTCCAAGGAGGGCCTGGCGCACCTCATGCTTGCCGTTCTGGAGCGTGGAGATACGGTCCTCGTACCGAACCCGAGCTATCCCATTCATATCTACGGCGCCGTGATCGCCGGCGCCGATATCCGCTCGGTGCCGCTCGCGCCCGGCATCGATTTCTTCAGCGAGCTCGAACGGGCGATCCGCGACAGCTACCCCAAACCGAAGATGATGGTCCTCGGGTTTCCGTCCAATCCGACCGCACAATGCGTCGATCTCGATTTCTTCGAGCGGGTGATCGCGCTCGCGCGTCAACACGACATTCTCGTCGTGCATGACCTTGCCTATGCGGACATCGTGTTCGATGGGTGGAAGGCACCGTCGATCATGCAAGTACCCGGCGCCAAGGAGGTCGCCGTGGAATTCTTCACACTCTCGAAGAGCTATAACATGGCGGGCTGGCGGATCGGTTTCATGGCGGGGAACCGCGAGCTCGTGAGCGCCCTGTCGCGAATCAAGAGCTACCACGATTACGGCACGTTCACGCCGCTCCAGGTGGCGGCCATCGCCGCCCTCGAGGGGGACCAGCAATGCGTGAGGGATATTGCTGCGCAATATCAGCGCCGCCGCGACGTGCTGGTGAAGGGGCTCATCGACTCGGGCTGGCCGGTCGAGGTGCCGAAGGCATCGATGTACGTCTGGGCCCGCATCCCCGAACGTTATCGCGGCCTCGGATCGCTCGAGTTCTCGAAACAACTGCTGGCGCAAGCCAAGGTATCGGTATCGCCGGGAATCGGGTTCGGGGATTACGGCGACGGCTACGTCCGATTCGCGCTGATCGAGAACGAGAGCCGCATTCGGCAGGCGGTTCGGGGAATCAGATCGATGCTGCGCCGCTAGCGCCGGCACTTGCAGATCTTTGCGCAGCTTTTCACCGTCTGTAGCCGCTCGGATCGGTCTACCGGCGTACGATTCGCGGATCACACCAAGAGGGTTGACCATGACTCGACTGCATTGCACCGCATTCCTTCAGGCAGTGTTCGTCTCGACAATCGCCGTGGGATCGTTTGGATTGAGCGCGGCGGCAATCGCCGATGATGTCCCTCCGCCCGCCTCGGCGCCGAGCCCCGACGGGTCCCCCGACGCGCCGAACGGCCGACACCACCATAATCCGGCCTGGCAAGCTTGCAAGAAGCAGGCAGACGATCAGAAGCTCGCCCCCGGCGATGCACGGCGCGATTTCATGAAGAGTTGCATCAAATCCGCGAAGGACGCGGCGCCTCCGCCTCCGGCATCTTGACGACGGCGCCGATTTCGGCGCTCAAGGATAGCGCTCGACCTCGATCTCGCGCACCAGCATGACTTCGCAGGCGCCGGCGCCTGTGTCGGTCCGCGTCAGCGACGTATGAATGGAGGCGCCGTCATCGCGCAAACCGTCGACCAGCTCTCCGGTGAGCGTCACGGTTTGGCCCGGTCGTAATCGGCGAAGCTCCTGTGCGACGAGCACATCGGCTGGAATGACGTGAGTATTGGCGCTATGGCCGATGATGGACTCGGGCGACAGGGGGGCGCCCGCCTGCCTGCGCCAATAATAGAAGCGGTTTGATTGAGAGATATCCACGCTCTTCAGTGTGCGATTGTCGGACATCGCTCCCCAGCCGAGTGCCAGATCTTCCGGCACGAGCGGCGCCAACGAGTCCCAGCGATAGCGTTCCAGACTTAAGATCCGGGCGGTGATGCGGTAATGGGCGCGAGCCGTGAGCATCCAGTGTCCGATGCGCGTACCGGGTCCGTCGGAGACGTCGACCTGCACCGGATCTTCCGGGGCGAGCACGCCGTCCGGCGGTCGCACCGGGCGGTTCTGTAACCAATTCCAGCCGCCCCAGACGATATAGGCGGCAAGAAACACTTTGACGACGGGATGGCGCCACATCGCGAAAGTGTGGCCCAGCCAGCCTGGCGGTTCCGTGATCCCGGTCGACGACCGGACCGGAATCCAGGGTCCCTAATCTTGCAGAAGACTTGCTAAAGCTCGCCGGGCGCGACAATTCGAGCCCGGCGACGCCATGAATGAAAGGTCAGGCAGGCTTTTGCGCCCAAACCTTGCACCAACCACCCGCGGGAACGCTATGGCCGGGGAAAAGATTGCAGCCGCCGCTGGCATCGGCCGCCTTGCCCTGATACTGCGCGCAGGTGTTGCACTTCTGGGTCGGCTTGAAGGTGGGAAATGACGCAGCGCTCACCTTGCTCCCGTCGGTAACGAAGGCGAGCCCCTTTGCTTGCGGGTCGTTCGGGTCGAGCGGCGTCAATCCCGCTGCCTCGGCGCCGTTGCCGATCAGACCGAGTGCAGGAACCAGCGCGCCGGCCAGGAGGCTGCGCTTGACCATCGCGCGACGTGACATCTTGTGTTGCATGGGGTGAACTCCCTATCTGTGAAAGGGGGGCCATTTTCCGCGTTTTGCGCATCGGTGCAAGATAATTTCGAGCAACCTTTTGACCGATAACGATTCTCAATTCGATTTGGTGTCGCGCGAGTTCGCCGACGATTCCGTCGGCACCTTCACCACCTTGGGCGCCATCGCATCATCGGCCGGCGCATCTTGGCCGCCGGCAGTTGCTGCCTGCGCCGCGACGCTGGTGGGACGCTCGCCTTCGGCGCTCGTCGCTTGAGCTTGTTGCTCGGGTATCGACAGCAAGCGCGCAGAATTGACCACCGCCATGTGGGTCAATGCCTGAGGAAAATTGCCGAGCATTCGGCGCGTGCGTGGATCGTATTCCTCGGCGAGCAGCCCCACATCGTTGCGCAGCGACAGCAGCCGCTCGAACAGCGCCTCAGCCTGCGCACGACGCCCCGTGAGCGCATAGCAATCGGCCAGCCAGAACGAGCACGGCAAAAACGCGCCCTCACCGGCCGGCAATGCATCGACACCGGTCTGCGTCGAGTAGCGCAACACCAATCCATCGACGACGAGGTCCCGCTCGACGGCTGCGATGGTGCCGAGCACCCGCGGATCGTCGGGCGGCAGAAATCCCACCTGCGGAATGAGCAGCAGGCTCGCATCGAGGTGCCGTGACTCGTACGATTGCACGAACGAGTTCCGACCGGCATCGAAACCACGATCACAGATCTCGGCGTGAATCGCCTCGCGCAGTGGGCGCCATCGCTCGAGCGGCGCCTCGAGACCGTCGCGCTCCGCATCCTTGATGACGCGATCGAACGCCACCCACGCCATGATCTTCGAGTGGGTGAAGTGCTGCTGGGGACCGCGCACCTCCCAGATTCCATCGTCTGGAAGCATCCACCGCGACTCGAGGAACTCTACGAGTGCCACCTGCAGCTTCCACGCCGCGGGCTCGGGATCCAACCCGCTGAGCCGGGCCAGGTGCAGGGTGTCCATCACCTCGCCGAACACGTCGAGCTGGAACTGCCGGGCTGCGGCGTTGCCGACCCGCACCGGCGACGCGCCCTGGTATCCGGGTAACCAGTCGATCTCGTATTCGTCGAGCCGGCGCACGCCGGTGATCCCATACAAAATTTGCAGAGCATCCGGCGACCCTGCGACCGTCCGCAAGAGCCATTCCCGCCATGCCGTTGCCTCCCTCACGTAACCGGCCACGAGCAGCGCGTTCAAGGTGAAGGTGGCGTCGCGCAGCCAGCAGTAGCGGTAATCCCAATTGCGCACGCCACCCGGACTTTCGGGGAGCGATGTGGTCGGCGCCGCTATGATTCCGCCCGTGGGATGATAGATCAGCGCCTTCAGGGTGATGAGCGATCGCATCACCGCCTCGTCCCATCGCCCCCGGAGCTTGCAGCGCCCGGACCATCGTCTCCAGAGCGCCTCGGTTCGCTCGAGTTCCTGCGCAGAGTCCGCCGCGGGCATGGTGTCCAGATGCGAAGGGCGGTAGTTCAGGGAGAACGACTCGCGTTGCCCGGCATCGACGGTGAATTCCGCCACGGTCTTCATGCCCTCGCCCCGCGCAGGAACCGAGCCGCTGAGCTCGAGCGTGTCCGGACCGGCGGTGATCAGCAGCACGCCATCGACCTTGCGCACCCAGGGCACGACGCATCCGTAATCGAAGCGTACGATGAGTTCCATCCGGACGGAAACCTGCCCGCGAAGGCCTTCCACCACGCGTACCGCGTCCCAACGATGGTCGGACAGCGGCATGAAGTCGGTGACGCGGATGGTTCCCCGCTCGGTGTCGAACTCGGTTTCCAGAATCAGCGTGTTGCGTCGATACTGCCGTCGAACCGCATTGATCGTTCCGGTCGGCGCGATCTGCCAGCGGCCGTGCTCCGGCTGCCCGAGTAGCGCGGCAAAGCAGGCCGGCGAATCGAACTGCGGAAAGCACAGCCAATCGATCGACCCATCGAGACCCACCAATGCCGCGGTATGAAGATCCCCGATGAGGGCATACTGCTCAATGGGAAGAGGCATGCAATGCTCCTGCCGATGCGACGCGAGAACCCTGGGAATACGCGAACACGCGTGTGAATTCGGCGCCGAGCAGGAAAATCTGCGCGGAGTAGTAGATCCACAGGAGCAGCACGATGAGCGAGCCTGCTGCACCGTAGGCCCCGTTGAAGGAGCTTCTGCCGAGGTAAAGCCCGATCAGCGATTTGCCGATGGTGAACAGGAACGCGGTGACGACGGCCCCGGTCCACACGTCGCGCCATGCAATGACCGCGTGCGGTACATACTTGTAGATCATCGCGAACAGGACCACGCTCATGCCGAAGCTGACCGCCAGATCGAGCAGCGGTAGGACGATCTGCAACCCCCCGAATTTGGATTCCAGCCAGCCGCCGAAAGCGGCCAGCACGGCGCTTGCGATCAGCGATACGAGGAGCAGAAAGCCCACGCCAAGCACCATGCCGAACGACAAGAGCCGCGCCTGGATCAGCTTCCACCAACCGGCGTCGCGCTTGCGCTCCCGTGTCTCCCAAATGACATCGAGGGCGTGTTGCAGTTCGCCAAAAACGCTGGTGGCGCCCACTACCAAGGTGACGATTCCGACCACCGCGGCCATGCCCTTTTTGTCGCTGTAGTGCGCGCTGTTCAAAAGGTTACGCAACGCATCGCCGCCAGCACTGCCCGTGAGCGCCTGCAGTTGACCCAACACCTCTGTCTCCGCGGTGTGCGGCCCGAACACCCAGCCGGCAATGGCCAACGCGATGATCAGAATCGGTGCGACGGAAAATAGCGTGTAGAACGCCAGAGCGGCGCCCAAGCTCGAGGCGCTGTGCGCAAGCCAACAGGAAACGGTCTGAGTGACGATGCCCTGGATGTGGCGGAATCTATGCCGCAAGGTTGACGGTCACGGCCGGAGCGCGCGGCGCTGCCGCTCCCGCCGGGTCGGGGGAACACCGGGTATATGGGCCATGATCCGCTCCTGCAACGCTGACGGTGGATACGCTACGGGACGGCTGGCTGCCGCGCACAGCCGCAAAGCGCGCGATGCGAAGTAGGTTTGCGCTGACATCGCGCATCCGGCGGCGGGTATAGCGACTCGAGCTTTCGCATCACGCCATTGGTCCAGCCGAAGCCGTCCTGTGTCGGATACTCGCCGCCGCCGCCCTTGCGGTTGGTGCGAATCACATCGTATTTTTCGACCAACTTGCCGCTTTGCCGATACACCGCATTGACATTGCTCATCCAGCGGCACGCAATCGTCTCGGCGAGGCCGTCCTCATGGTAGTGGCGCAATCCCTCCACTGCAATCCACTGAATGGGGGCCCATCCGTTCGGCGCATCCCATTGCTGACCGGTCTCCAACGGCGTCGTCACGAGCCCCCCGGGCTCAAGAAGCTGCCGCCGGACGGCGGACGATACCGCCGATGCCTGCTCGTGCGAGGCGATGGAGACGAACAACGGGTACAGCGTCGCCGCGGACAGCCGGGCGATGGGCGTGCGAAGCGTCCAGCGGTAATCGAAGTACACGTGGTGCGCGGCATTCCAGAGATACCGGTCGATGGCGGCTCGCCGGGCGGCGGCGCGGCGCGTGAACTCTCGGACACAAGCCGCATCGGCCGCGCGCTCACAGCCCGCGCGAATCGCATTTTCCAGCCCGTACAGGAGGCTGTTGAGATCCACCGGCACGATATCGGTGGTGTCGATGCTCGAGCGGTCGTCAGGATCGGCGAACCAGCGCGAGCCGAAATCCCAGCCGCTCTCGGCCGCGGCACGGATATCCCGAAACACGGCGCGGGCCGGCCGGCGGCTCGCGCGCGCCAGCGTCATGTCCTCGGCATAGGATTCGTCGCGGGGCGTGTCCCGATCGTCCCAGTAGCGATTGAGAATCGAACCGTCCGGTAGCGCCACCACACGGCGGCGGGCGCTGCCGGCGCGCAGTCCCCCTTCCCCTTGCATCCAGAAGGCGTATTCGCGCTCGAGCTCCGGGCGAAAGCGGGCGAACGCCGCCGCAGGATCGGTGCGCGAAGTCAGGGCGATCATCTCGAAAAAAAATGGCGGCTGCGAGCGGCTCAGGTAGTAGGTTCTCGCGCCGTTCGGCACGTGGCCGTAAGTGTCGATGAAGTGCGCGAAATCACCCACCATGTCCTCCACCAGGTCGCCCCGCCCGCTTTCGATCAGACCGAGCATGGTGAAGTAGGAATCCCAATAGTAAATCTCGCGAAAGCGTCCTCCGGGAACGACGTAGGGCTTCGGGAGCGGCAGCAGCGAGCCGTAAGCTGGCGCGACGGGTGTCGATCGCGTCAGCTGCGACCAAAGTTGATCGATGTGGTCGTCGATGGGCACGATGCTCGCCGCCGCCGGCCCCGCGATGACCGGCGCGGGGAGCGCGAAGTGCGCCTCGACGAAGGCTTTGAGCGCAGCGGTGGATGACGGCCGCTCCGCGTGAAAGCGCGCGAGGATCTCGTCAGGCGCGGCGTTCGGCGTGGCATCGGCAAATGTCTTGCCGTCGGCATAGATGCGCGCCGTCTGGACCGCGACGAACAAGTCCTTGAAAAGAACCTGCGGTGGTTCGGGCAGCGCCGTTTGCGCACGCCCGGGCGGCACCATGAGCCACGCGGCGGCGAACGCCGCGGCAAAAAGATACCGGCGACCCCTCGACCGCATAGACCTCAGTTCTCGCCGCCCGAATACGGTCTGCGCGCATACACGCCGAAGCTCATGATGCCGGCGTAGCAAAGTGCGGGTACCGCCAGCGCGAATTGCCAGCCGTGCCAATCGGCCGCGCGGCCGGTGATCCACGGAACGATGGCACCGCCGACGATGGCCATGCAAATGATCCCGGACCCTTCGGCCGCCCGCGGCCCCAATCCCTCGCAGGCCAGCGAGAAGATGGTGGGGAACATGATGGAATTGAACAAGCCGATGGCGAGCAGCGCCCACCCGGACACGGCGCCTTCGGTGGTCGCGGAGATCAGCAGCAGCGCGATCACCACGGCCGCGTCGCACGCCAGAATCTTGCCCGGAGAGAATAGACGCAGCAGATAGGCGCCCGCGAACCGCCCCAGCATGGCGCCGCCCCAATAGAACGGAACATGCTTGCCCGCCTGCTCCGCGCCCAGCCCGAGGACCGACTTCTGCATCAGGTACAGAACGATCGAGGAGCCGATCGCCACTTCCGCACCGACGTAGAGGAAAATGCAAAGCGCACCGAAACGAAAGCGCCGCTGCCGGAGCAATGCGAAGGGATGGCCGAGCACCGAGTGGTCCTCATCGGAGATCTCCTTCAAACGGTTTCTGCGCAGCCAGACCACCGCCGCCAGGAGCAGCAGCGCCGCGGCGATGCCGAGGTAGGTGTTGGCGATCACCGGCGTCTCCCGGCCTCGCAGCGCGGCGCGCGCCGCGTCGCCGATCTGCGTCGGGTCGATCTGCGACAAAGATCGCAGGATGAGTATCGAGCCCACGTAGGGAAAGATCGTGGTCCCGAGCGAATTGAATGCCTGCGCGAACGTCAATCGGCTGTGCGCCGTGCGCGGAGGTCCGAGCATCGAGATCAAGGGGTTCGCGACGACCTGCACCACCGTGACCCCGGCCGCGAGGACGAACAGCGCGGCGAGGAACACGCCAAAAACACCGAACGAGGACGCCGGGATGAACAGGAGACAGCCGGCCGTCATCATCAACAGGCCGAGCACCGCCGTGCGCATGTAGCCGACCCTGCGCACCACGGATGCTGCCGGCAGTGAAATGATGAAATAGGCGCCGAAGAACGCTGATTGCACCAGCATCACATCGCCATTGGTGAGCGTGAACAGGCCCTTGAGCTTGGGGATGAGCACGTCGTTGAGGCTGGTGATGCCGCCGAAGATGAAGAACAACGCGAACACCACCAGGCGCAAGTCCGGCGCGTCGGTGTAGGTGCCGTTGGCCGCTTGCCCGTGAGTAGCGTGCGAGGTGTTCATGGCTGGATGATGCCATGCGCAGGCGCGGCGCGTGACCCGATCGGTCACACCGCCGCGCGCGCATCCCCTCGATCAGAATTTGTACTTCAGCTGGATGTTCTCCTCGCGCCCGAAAATCGGCCGCCCGAGCGCGAAGCCGCCGGACGTACCGCTGGTGCCGCTCAGGGCACGCGCGTCCTGTTCCGTCACGCCGAGCTCGTTGGTGAGGTTCGAGCCCTGCAGCCGCACCTCGAAGTGATCGCCGATCTGAGAGATGATGCCCGCATCGAGCGTCTGATAGGACGGCAGCACTTGGGCATTGCCCGGATCGGAATAACGCAGCCCGATGTAGCTGTAGGTCAGCTGGAAGCGGACGTTCCCCCACGGCACCGGCAGGTCGTAGGCCGGAGTCAGGCGCGCCTGGAAGCGCGGTTGACGCTGCAGCACGTTGCCGTCGGCGCCCTCGCTGCCCGCCAGGATGATGTGCGTGTAGACCGAATCCTGCCAGTTGCCGGTGAGCCCGAGGCTCACGTGCTCGATGGGCTGCCACACCTCGGCGAAGTCGATGCCGGTGCTGCTCGTGCCGTAGGAAAAGGCGATGTTCTCGAGACCGGTCGAAGTGGTCACGAACTGCTGGAACGGCACGCCCGAGAACGTGCGACGGAAAACGTCGACGTCCGCGTACAGGGTCGGCGTCTGGACGCGATAGCCGAGCTGCAGGTTGCGGATGTTCTCGGTCTGTGGGGTGCCGCTGCGCAGGTCGTCGAAACTCGGGAAATGCACGCCGTAGTCGCCGCGCCCGTAGACGCTCATGTGATCGGTGATCTCGTAGGTCGCGCCGATGGCGCCCGTGGGCTTGGTCTTCTTGAACTCCGTGCACTCATGCGAGTTGGCGAGGGCGATGGTCTCCTCGCAGCTATAGCTGGTCCAGGTGCCGTTCGGAACGCTCACGGAGCTGTTCCAGAGGCTCAGCGGATTCGTGGTGATCGCCTCGTTCGTGTCGTTCTCGATGGTGCCGCTCACCTGCTGCTGCTCGACGCGCAAGCCGGCATCGATCACCCACTGATTGATGCGCCAGTTATCCGTGGCGAACAGCGCGACATTGCGGCCCGAGTAGTTGTCGACCAGCGTGAACGTCGAGGCGCTGGTGAGGCCGTTGCCGGAGATGATGGCGCCGTTGTTCAGGGTGAGGTCGATCAGGCTCGAGTTCGGCGTTGCCGTCATGAGCTCGTTGTTGCCGAGGTACCAGGTGTCGTCCGAATGGTATACGGCGAGGTAGCCGCCGACGGTGAGCTTGTTGCCGGGCACGACATCGAAGGTGAAGCGCAGATCGTCGGTGAACGATTGCAGCTGCTTGTCCACGACCCAGTAGCCGTTGGTCATCACGTATTGATTCGGATTGACCGTGCCACCGCCGTTCACATACGTCGCCGTACCGCCGGTCGCCGGCTTGATGGCCGTCCCCGCGAGTGCGGTGTTTGCCGACGTGATCGAGCTCGCGATAAAGGCGGACATGGTTTCGGGCGGTGCGCTGCCCGTGAAGATGCCGGTCGTCGGCATGTCGCCCCCGGTGAATTGCGCCTTGTTCGACAGGTGCACGCCGTCCGCCACGTCGAAGTCGAAATCGCCGCCGAAGGTGTGCAGGTTCGAGCCGCGCCCATTGGCAAGATTCGCCGTCAATGGCGCGCAGCCGGGACACTCCTGCACGGACAGACCTTGTATCCCCGTGCCGGCATACCAGCCGGTCATCGGGTTGAAGCCAGGAAACGCCGAGTACGACACGTTCTTGCCGGTACCGGTCGCGACCAGGGGAATGTCCGCGATGAACAGGTTTTTGTCGTTCAGCTCACGGAAGTAAAACATCACCTTGCCCTGATCGAGAGTATGCGAGAGGGTCACGGTGACTTGTCCGCCGTCATCGGCGGGGAACTGCGATTTGCGAATGCCGTCCGATTCACGATAGAAGCCGCCGATGCTGAAGAACCAGTCCTTGGACAGCGACCCGCCGTAGAAGCCGTCGATCCGATACATACCCTCCGAGCCGTAGGTGATCCCGAGATCGCCGTGCTCGACCTCGGAGCCTTCACGCAGGATGAAGTTGGCAGTGAGGCCCATCTGCCCGTCGGAGTAGAGGACGCCCGGTCCGCCCAGGACCATTTCCGCACGCTCGACCGTGTCGTCGAGTCGGAACATGGAGGAGTCATCCAGGAACGACAGGTTGTGGGACGGATAAATCGGCGAGCCGTTGATCGCGTAGGTCACATAAGGTGCGCCGCTGCCGCCCGGATAGCCCGCGAGCTCGATGTTGGGTCCGGCCTGACCGCCGCCGGACTCCGCCCACACGCTCGGCACGATCTTGAGCAGATCCGCGGAGCTCGAGGGGTTCACGTTGTGGATCTCCTCGAGGCTCGCGGTGGTGACCTGAAAGCTCGCATCGAGCTTTCGGGTCGATTGCGCGGTCGCCGTAACCACCACCTCGTCCAATGTGTTGGTATTCGCAGCGCTCGGTTCGGCCGCGGCCGCCGGAGCGGGAGCCGCCTGTCCTGCCGCATCCTGCGCCCCCGCATGACCGCCGGAGAGCATCGCGCCGGTGAGAGCGAAGAGCCCCGCGATGCGCGTAAACAATCCTCGATGAGTCATTGTGCTATCCCCCTTGCTTTGACTGTCGCCACCGGCCGGGTCAGTTGCCGCCCCTGTGTCGTTGGGCGGCGGTTCGTGAGGGCCTCCTGCATCGCTCGCCGCACTGATGGCGATCGTGGACGCACTCACTTGATTGAAGGACAGCCCGGTGCCGTCCAACAATCGCTTCAGTCCGTCGATGACCGTGAAGTCACCGCGGACTGCGGGGGTTTGATGCTTGGCCACAAGGGCAGACGAGAACACCAGCGTGATGTCGGCCTGTCTTGCGAACTCGTTGAGAGCCGATGCAGCCGCTTGCGATTGGATGTCGAAATGCCGCACCGCGCCGTCGGCATAGGCTTG
>JBEKHO010000018.1:0-97249 GCA_050012215.1 Steroidobacteraceae bacterium | reverse complement strand
ACGTAATCGACTGCACCGGTATCCGGGTCATAAACCTCTTCCGCCGGAAACCAATAGATCTCTTCGTTTCCCTGATCGTCGACATACGAGTAACCGATGTACTCCGTGCCCAAATCCTGCATTTGGGCAAGCCGGTACGAGGCATACATCAGGTGTCCCCCCGATGCCTGCGCCATTTTCCGGTGTGTCTTGTATTTCTTGACCGGAATGTCTCCCTTCTCGGAATGCTTGACGTGCAGGGCCGCGATTTTCCCTCCTTTGACCTCCACCGACGTGGTGTATTTTCCCTTGTGGTCGATGTCGTGGTGGCCGTCTTGTTTGAGCTTGTCCTTGACCAACGCTTTCGCGTCGTGATGATGCTGCGCTTGGACTGGGACACCGAGCGCGGCCCCGGCCGAGAGCGCGAGTGCAAATGCGGTAAGAATGGGTAGCAAAGGACGGTTAACGCGCATGGTATTTCCCGTGTTGTAGGTTTTGGAGGAACCCAGTTTTGAATGAAACCCCGGGCGATGCGATTCTCGGGGCACCGCTTTGCGGGTGAGAAATGTCCGACCGGCGATGCGTCAGAAAAAGATGACAACCTGCGTGGAGGAAGGTCACTTGAATGGGTGTCATGGCCATCGCAGAGTGCCGTCTCGACGCAGCGGCCCCGGCCGCCAGGCGCCGTATGGCAGTGCGGCAATTGGGGGGAAATCTCCTCACCCACACGGCCGCAACTCATGATTAAATGGTTCGGCGCGCTTGCCACAGTCCGGGCGCCCGATGGGGAGGCACGACATCATGTCCATCAATGCATTCGATGCGGCCGTGGCGGGAGAAAGCGTCCTCGTCACCGAAACGCGGATGGAAGAGCTGCAGCTGCTGGGCCGCGTCGGCAGCACGTCGTTCGTCATTTCCGGCTCGCGCAGAAATTTCTCGCCCGAGAGTTTGAACCCCTATGAGCTGTTGGGCGCCGCGCTCGGATCCTCGACCGCAATGACCCTGCGGCTGTACGCGGACCGCATGGGATTGCCGCTCGTGAGGATTCAAGTCAGCGTGTCGCATCACCCGAGCGATGAGGCCTCGGGCGCCGCTTTCGAGCGCTCCATCATCCTGGAAGGCGATCTCAGTGCGGAGCAAAGGCGGCGACTGCTCGAGGTGGCGCGTTCTTGTCCGGTCGATCAGACGCTCAGCCGCGGGGCCGAGATCCACACCTCGGTCAGTACGGACATTCGCATCACGGCCGCTCCTGCGACCTCCGACTACTTGAGGGACATCGATCAACGAGTCACGGCGCTGCAAGGGACATTCTCGCACGCGGAGTAGCCAGACGGGTTAGTCCTTACCCGACCCCGTGATCACCTTGAGAATCGTCACCGCCGTCCGCTACGTCACGCCGCTGCGCGAGGGCGGATCGTTGCCCGCCATCGTCGAGGGCGACGACGAGGGGCTCTATGTCCTGAAATTCCGGGGCGCCGGGCAGGGCGCGAAGTCGCTGGTCGCGGAACTTCTCGCTGGCGAGATCGCCCGTCTGCTGGAATTGGCGGTGCCGGAAATCGTGTTCATGGAGCTGCCGGTGGAACTCGCCCGCACCGAGCCGGATCCGGAGATCCAAAGTCTCATCCGCGCAAGCGGCGGGCTGAACCTGGCGCTCGATTATCTGCCGGGATCGATCACGTTCGATCCGTTGGTGTACCAGCCCGACACGGATCTCGCCTCGGCCATCGTGTGGTTCGACGCCTACGTCTGCAACGTGGATCGGACCGCTCGAAACGTCAACATGCTGCTGTGGCACCGGCACCTCTGGCTGATCGATCACGGCGCCGCGCTTTATTTCCATCATGACTGGAATCGCCCGGACGTCCAAGCGTTGACGCCCTTCCCCCTGATCCGGGACCACGTCCTGTTGAGCTTTGCGGGCTCGCTTCCCGCCGCCGATGCCCGCTTGAAGCCGCTCCTGTCGCGGGAAAAGTTGTCGAGCTTGGTCGAACTGATCCCGGGCCCATGGCTCGCGCAGGATGGCGCCTCCTCGAGCGCCGCGGAACAGCGCGCGGCGTACCTCGAGTTCTTCTGCGATCGGCTGCAAAATTCAGCGGTGTTCTTGAACGAGGCGATCCGCGCCCGTGGCGCACCACGATGAGCCGTCCCAACACCTACGATTACGCGATCGTTCGAGTGGTACCCCGCGTCGAGCGGGGAGAATTCGTCAATGCCGGCATCATCCTCTCGTGCGATGTCGAGCGCGTCCTGCTCGCCCGCATCGAGCTCGATGAGCGCCGGGTACTCGCACTCGATCCCCGGGCGGATTTGCGGTCCATTCGCGATGCGCTCGAGATCATCCCGATCATTTGCGCGGGCGGCCCCGACAGCGGACGCATCGGCTCGATGTCCGACCGCGAGCGTTTCCACTGGCTCGTGTCGCCGAAAAGCACCATCGTGCAGACCTCGCCCGTGCACACCGGCCAATGCGCCGATCCCGAGGGCGCACTCGAGCATCTGATGACGGCGATGGTCCGTCGCTGACGGCTATTCGGTCATCGCTCGAAGCTCGCGAAGCGCGAAATCGAACTGCCCCGCGTGGTCGAACCGGTTCCATTGCTCGCGCAGCAGTGTTCGGGCTTGGGGCTTATCTCCCATCCCCACGTCCGCGGCGGCGGTGACGGTGGTGAGATAGGCCCGCTCGCCGTCCGAATCGGCAACGGGTGGCGCGAGCAGATCCGTGCCGAGCCCGACGATTGCGGTCGAGTCGCGCCGCGCGATCGCAGACCACAAATCCACCCACGCCTTGTCGGTACCCGTCGCCGAGAGATAACAGGGGCTCGCTTCGACCCGGCTCCACACGGCCTTAAGCTCGACCGGATTGAGGTAGGCGGCCGTTTCGTCGCTCAAGTTCCTGACTGCGTTCTGCCAGGCGGACCGTGCCGGCGCCTGCGCGCAAAGATCCGACCCCGTGCCGATGAGCCCCAGAAATTGGGCCGTGGCGGGATCGAGATTGTCAGGGCGGCCGCTCGTCAGCGCACCACGGATGTCGAGTGCGCGTTGCACGAGCCGATCGCGAATCACGCCGCTGTCGGCCGAGGGCTCGAGGGTGGCGCCGCGCTCGGGTGCCGCGCCGATCAGCTCCAAGAACGGAATGGGCAACACGGTGAGCGCCGGGAGCTCCATCGCATTGGCACGCAGATAGCGCAAACGCGGCGCATTCAGATCCACGAACGGGTAGAAATCGGAGTTCGCAGGGACCCTGACCGCCTCGAGCACCGGACCCAAGGTGCGGTTGTCGCCGAGCTTGCGCGACTCGATATCCGCGACCGACCGAACGCCGATCCGCTCGAGTTCGGCGCGCAATGCGGGCGATTGGAGCAACCGATCGTCCGGCGTTGCGAGCGAGGGGGCTTTGGTCGCGACGATCAGGACATCCAGGTCATCGACGTTGTAGAGCGCATAGGCACCGAAGTGCGGAGCGAGCGCCTTGATCACCGAGGCCAAGATACCGAGGTTCGTTTCGTACACCTGCATCCATTGGACGAAGTACCCGTCGGGCGTGAGGTAGTGCGTGATGCGGCCGTAAAATTCGTCCGAGAACAGCGTGGCGACCCCGCTCACCCAGGGGTTCGAGGGCTCGGAGACGATGAGATCGTAAGGTTCGCGGGAACTCGCGAAGAAGGTTTTGGCGTCCTCGAAAACGATGTGACTGCGCGGATCCTCGAAAACGTTGTGGATGCGCGCGGCGAAGCCGCGGCGCGCGGCTTCCACCATGAACGGCTCGATCTCGATCGAGTCGAGGCGCTTCACCCCGGCGCCGGTCAGGAGCGTGTGGGTGGTGAGTCCGGAGCCGAAGCCGATGTTCGCGACACGGGCCGGGTGCGGGAGCAGGCTCAAAGGGATGGCTGCGGCCAGCACCATGGTGCTTTCGTCGACCGTGGGTTCTCCGGGCCCCATCTGAATGCCCGCGTCCGGCTTGCCGTTGGTGGCAATGGTGACGGTTCCATCCTTCTCGACCAGACTGATGGTGGCGGTTTTGCCGTCCCTGAGATAGACAACGGCCGCACCTTGCGGCAGCGTCGCGGACCCCGTGCGGTACACACCGGAGGTCATCCGCAGAGGATCCAATTTCACCGCCAAGGCAACGATACCGAACACCCCGAGGCCGAGCGCCGTGACCACCCGCGAGACGCGCATCGGCTGCCCACGCCCGGCGTAGATCCGCGAGAGCCCCAAGCCGATGTGGATCGCGGCGCCGCCCAGAATGACGCCTTTAACCCCGATGCTCGGCATCAGCACGTGGATCGTGAGCAGCACGCCGGCGATGGCCCCCAAGGTGTTGACCGAATAGATGGTGCCGATGGCCCGCTCCCCGGTACCTCGCCGCAACAGCTCGTGGGTGAGCAGCGGCAGCGTCATTCCCGCGCAAAAGGTGGCCGGGACCATGATCGCCGCGGCGATCAGTTGGCTGATCAGATTGAGTCCCAGGTAACCGTTCATGGTGCGCTCAAAGCGCCCGAGAAACCACGCCATGAAATCGAAGGTCACGTTGTAGGCCGGGAGCGTGAGGGCCGCCAACGTGCCCATGGCCACCATGACGTAGGCAAGATAGCGAAGCGGATCCTCGAGCCGCTCGATGCGCCGTCGCACGTACAGACCGCCGAAGGCGAGGCCGAAGATGAAGGCGCTCAACATCAGTTCGAACGAATGAGTCGAGCTGCCGAGCACCAGGCTGAGCATGCGGATCCAGCCGAGCTCGTACATGAACGAGGCCGTGCCGGTGAGAAATGCGGCGATGAGGAGCCAGCGGTTCATTCGAGCCGTGTCCGAATGGGGGGCGGATGCCGTCTGCGGCGCCGGGGCGGGCTCGGCGCGGCCGCGCACCGCGATCCAGATCGCGAACGCGAGCACGAGGTTGAGTATCCCGGCGCTCTCGATCGTGCCGGGAAGGCCGACCACCCCGATCAGCACGAAGCCGCTCACCAGCACGCCGATCGCGGCGCCTAAGCTGTTGGTGAAGTATAGCGTCGCGAGCGTCTCGCCCGGCTTGTCCGGCCAGCGGCGGATGAGGCCGCCGCTGATCAGCGGAAAGGTCATGCCGAGCAACACGGATTGCGGAAAGATGATCAAAGATCCCAACGACCATTTATAGACGTGAATCCAAAATGCCGAGGGAAGTGCGGGGATGGCAGTCGCGAACGAGAAGTCGTAAGCCGCGACGAAGATCGGGTGAAAAAGCAGGCCGAGAGCGCCGATCACTGCCTCGACCACGACGTAGGCCATGAGTAGCCGCTGGATGCGGAACGAGCTGCGGGCGATCAACCAGGAGCCGAGCGCCATGCCGCCCATGAAAATGGCGAGTACCAGCGATTGCGCGTAGGCCGCGTGACCCAACAGCAGCTTCAGATAGTGCGACCAGATGGATTCGTAGATCAGTCCGGTGAACCCGGACACCACGAATACCGAGAGCAGAAACCGGCGGCGTGCGACATCGAGCGTTTGCATGGGAACCCGGCACTCCTTGGGCGCGAGTCGCCATTTCGCGGGCGCGCGATTTTACGCCCGGGAATCCACCCGCGCTCCGTTATCGGCCCTCGGGTTGGTGCGGCCTGGGCCCCCCCTGCGGCCATCGATGACGGCCCCGATCCGCCGCCTTATCAAATAACCACATGATTTTTATGTATTTTCTTCGATGCAATAAAGCCGCGTAGACGTCCTCGGTTGACACCATCGAAGCGGTATGGATAATAACTGCCGAAGCAGTGATTGTTCAGGCAGTAAATGCCGAGGCACTAAATGTCCAAGCAGCATTATCAAGCCGCCACGTATCGGGCTCAAAACAGCGTCGGCTATCTGATCAAGCGGGCGCATTCGATGATGTTGGATGTCCTCGAGCAGATATTCGAGGAACAGGGGTACAGCTATATCCAGTACGTGATCCTTTGTTGGCTGCGTGACGGCATCGCGGTCAACCCCAAGGACATTTGCGTTCAATTCCGTCATGACAGTGGAGCGCTGACCCGCGTCATCGACCAGCTGGCTGACCGGGGGCTCCTCGAGCGCGTCAGGCGAGACCGTGACCGTCGCAAGGTGGAACTGCAGCTCACCGAAGCCGGCCGCAAGGCGGTCGAGGGTCTCGTTCCGCTGGTGGTTGAGAAATTGAATCTTGCGCTCGCCGATTTTTCGAGCGAGGAAGTCCAGGAGTTTCTGCGACTGCTGCTGAAACTCAACACCCGGCTGCAATCGACGCTCGACGCGAAGGCAACGCCATGCGTCTGAAAGCATTGCTGCGACTCGGCATGGTGGTTGGAACGTTGGCGTTCTCGGGATGCGTTTTGCCCCCGAAAGAGGCTGCGCACCCTGAGCAACTCGCAAGCGACCCAGTGGGTCTCTCGGGCGCCGCGGTGCAGCCGACGGCCGACGGCTGGTGGGACTCGTTCAAGGACCCGCAGCTCGACCGGCTGATTCGCCTGGGACTCGAGGACAGCCCGACGCTGGTCGAGGCGAAGGCGCGCGTCAGCGCCGCCCTCGCGCAGACACAAACCGCGCAGGCGGCGCTCAGGCCGAGCGCCAATCTCGACGCCAGCGCGCTCTATCAGCGTGCTCCGGACAACTATCTCATCCCGCCACCGCTCGCCGGACACAGCTTCTGGATGGGCCAGGCCGGCGCAAGCCTGGGCTGGGATCTGGATTTTTGGGGGCGTCAGTCAGACGCCGTTCACCGCGCCCAGGGGCTCGCCGATTCCGCGAGCTTCGATGAGGCCAACGCCCGGCTGATGCTCGCCGGGGCGATCGCGCAGGCCTACATCGAGCTCTTTCGGGAGGACGCGCTCGTCGACATCGCGCAGCGCTCCGAGATGCAGCGCCAGAATATCGTCGACATCACCCGCCGCCGCGTGAGTGCCGGGCTCGATACCCAGCTCGAAATTCGAGAGGCGGAAGGCCAGCTCCCGCAGGCCCGCGTCGCGCGCGCGCAGGCGCAGGCGGCCGCCGAGCTAGCGGTGCACGAGCTCGCGACGCTGACCGGTCAGGGCGCAGGCGCGTATGCGACGATCGAGCGCCCGGTGCTGCAAGTCGAAGCGGCGTTGCCGGTACCGCAGGAGCTGCCGATCAACCTGCTCGCGCGCCGTCCGGACGTACTGTCGGCGCGTTCGCTGGTGCAGGCTGCCGACGCTGAGCGCCTCGCCTCGAGAGCGGCGTTCTACCCGGACGTAAGCCTGCGCGCGATTGCGGGCATCGGCGCTTTCGGCATGAACAACCTGGTGCAGTGGAGCGCGCGCGGATATGGAGCGGGCCCGCTCATCTCCCTGCCGCTGTTCGACGGCGGCCGCCTCAAGGCGCAGTACCGCGGCAGCGAAGCGCAGCTCGATTCAGCCATTGCCGGCTACAACGACACCGTGCTGCACGCGGTTGAGCAGACCGCCGACCAAATCACGCGCCTCGACGCCCTGGCCCGCGAACGGGTGGATCAACAGCTCACGCTGGATGCGACCGAAGCCGCCTACCGACTGGCCGAGGAGCGCTATCGCGCGGGACTCGCAAGCTACCTGTCGGTGCTCAACGCCGAGACTCAGGTGCTCAGCGCGCGTCAGTCCATGGTGGACATTCTGGCGAGCCAGGCGGTTGCCCGGGTAACGCTGCTGCTCGCCGTCGGCGGCAGCTTCGATGCGCACCCGGCCGGCGCCGTCGCGGTTGCTGAACACCCCGCGCTTGCTGAACACCCCGCGCTTGCTGAACACCCCGCGCTTGCTGAACACCCCGAAATTTCCTCCGATCTATTGACACGAGCAATCCCATGAACACGTCAGCATCCCCTCAAAGCTCCGAAGCCCCCGCCTCGTCGTCCCCGCGCCGCACCCGGCGCGCCGGTCTTCTGGTCCTCGGCGCCGCCGTGGTTCTCGGCGCCGTCGGCTACGGCGCGTACTGGTTCCTCGACGGCCGCTTCTACGAATCCACCGACGATGCCTATGTCGGCGGCGACGTGGTGCAGATCACGAGCGAAGTGCCCGGCACCGTGCTGGCGCTGAACGTCGATGACACCCAGCGCGTGAGCGCCGGCCAGCCGCTGCTCGAGCTCGATCAGGCGGATGCGAAAATCGCGGTGGCCAATGCCGAAGCGGATCTCGCGCGCGCCGTACGCCAGGTGCGCGGCCTGTTTGCGCAGAGCAAGGAGCTGCACGCGCAAATCGACCAGCGCGAACAGGCGGAACGTACGGCCGACGAGGACTTGAAGCGTCGCGGCGGCCTGTTGACGGACGGCGCCATTTCGCAGGAAGAGCTCTCGCACGCGCGCGACGCGGTCACCACCACGCGCGCGAACGTCGCCGCTGCGCGCCAGCAACTGAGCCAAACCGTGGCGCAAATCGACGGCACCACCATCGCCGATCATCCGCAGGTGCTGGCCGCCGCGGCGGCCGTGCGCAACGCGGATCTCGCCCTGCATCGCACCGAACTGACCTCCCCGGTCACCGGCGTAATCGCCAAGCGCTCCGTGGAAGTCGGTCAACGGGTTGCGGCGGGCACGCCGCTGCTCGCCGTGGTACCGCTCGACGATGTGTGGGTCGATGCGAATTTCAAGGAAGTTCAGCTGCAGCGCATGCGCACCGGCCAGCCCGTGACCGTGCGCACCGATCTGTACGGCCGCAGCGTCACTTACCACGGCCACGTCGTGGGCATCGCGGCGGGCAGCGGCAGCGCCTTCGCGCTGTTGCCGGCACAGAACGCCTCCGGCAACTGGATCAAGATCGTGCAGCGCGTGCCGGTGCGGATCCTCCTGGACGCCGACGATCTGAAGTCGCATCCGCTGCGGGTCGGCCTGTCGACGATCGTGCGCGTCGACCTGCACGACACGTCGGGGCCGCTGATGAGCACGCCGATGCGCAATGTGCCGCTGCCGCGGCAGGCGAGCGCGGGCGACGATCCGGCGGTCGATGCGCGCATCGCATCCATCATCGCGGAAAACGCGGGCCCGAAGCCCAACGAGCCGGCACATCTCAGCCGCAACGCGCAGGGCAAGGCTCATGGCGAGGACCGCGCGGATGGCGGCGACAGCGACACCGCCCTGGTGGCCGCAAGCCCGTGAGCGCGACTCCCGCCATCGCTCCGCCGGCGCCGGTGCTTGCCGGCACCGCCAAGGCGGTGACCGCCGTGGCGCTGGCGCTCGGCACCTTCATGCAGGTGCTCGACACCTCGATCGCGAACGTCTCGATCCCGACCATCAGCGGCGATCTGGGCGTGAGCTCCGATCAGGGCACCTGGGTGATCACCTCGTTCGCCGTGGCCAACGGTGTTTCGGTGCCCTTGACCGGCTGGCTCATGCAGCGCTTCGGCGTGGTGCGCACCTTCGTGCTGTCGGTTGTGCTGTTCACGATCGCCTCGCTGCTGTGCGGCCTTGCCTGGAGCTTGCCGTCGTTGATCGCCTTCCGGGTGCTGCAGGGCGCGGTCTCGGGGCCGATGATCCCCGGGAGCCAGACGCTCCTCATCAGCGTGTTCGGGCCCGCCAAGCGACCGGTGGCGCTCACCATCTGGTCGATGACGACACTGGTGGCGCCGATCGCGGGACCGCTGCTCGGCGGCTATATCTCGGACAACTACGTGTGGCCGTGGATCTTTCTCATCAACGTGCCGGTGGGCATCGTCTGCGCCTATATCTGCTGGACGAATCTCAAATCGCAGGAGACACCGACCCGCAAGATCCCGATCGACCGCGTGGGTCTCGTGCTCTTGTTCGTGTGGGTCGGCGCGCTGCAGATCATGCTGGACAAGGGCAAGGATCTCGACTGGTTCCATTCGACCACCATCGTGGTGCTGCTCATCGTCACGGTGATCGCGTTCGCCGCGTGGCTCATCTGGAGCCTCACGGAGGAGCATCCGATCGTCGATCTCTCCCTGTTCAAATCGCGCAGTTTCAGTCTCGGAACTCTGGCCATGTGCTTAGGGTATGCCGTCTTCTTCGGCAACATCGTGCTGATGCCCCTGTGGCTGCAGAGCTACGAAGGGTATACGGCCACCTGGGCGGGAATCGTGTCGGCGCCGAGCGGTGTGACCGCCATCATCACCTCGATCTTCGTCTCGCGGCTGATGCGGCGCTTCGATCCACGCATGCTGGCGGCCGTCTCGTTCGGCATTTACGCCCTCTCCTATTTCATGCGCGCCGGTCTCACGACGGATGCCAACCTGTTCGCCTTCGTGGCGCCGCAGCTCGTGCAAGGGTTTGCGATGGGGTTGTTCTTCGTCACCATGCTGGCGGTGATCTTCGACGGGCTGCCGCCGCAGAAGATACCCTCGGCGTCGGGCCTGTCGAACTTCCTGCGCATCACCGCGGGCAGCTTCGCCACCTCGTTGATCACGACCTTCTGGGACCGCCGTGAAACCCTGCATCAGTCGCACCTCGCGGATTCGGTCAGCGTATACACGCCCGCCTATCAGCAGTCGCTCGCGCAGATGCATCAGTTTGGTCTCACCGACCAGAGCGCTGCGGGCGTGATGACGCAGGGACTCATCGCGCAGAGCTATTTGTTGTCCTCGCTGGATTTGTTCTATCTGTCCGGGTGGCTCTGCGTGGCGCTCATACCGCTGTGTTTTTTGGTAAGGCGTCCGTCGGTGCAGGGGGCGGTGGTGGCGGCGGCGGATTGATCGCGGCTTGCCGGAGGGATGCTAAGCTTGCCTTGCTGCGGAAGAATTCAACTTAGGCCGAGCGTTCGAGGAGAATGCCGGCCAGCGCATCGACGGCGGTCTCGTCGCCATAAGCTTTTGATGCCGCGAGGTCGAGCTTTTCGCGAATCGTTGCGCGGTAGGTCGGACTCGCCGCGAGTCGCGTTGCCAACCCGATGTAGCCATCGACGTCGGTCGCAACCAGCTCATCGAGGCCGAGATGTCTGAGGATCCCACTCCCCAATCGTCCCCGGAGGAATCGGCCTTCGAACGTCACGCAGGGCAACCGGCACTCGACCGCCTGCATGAGTGTGTTGAATCCCGAGAAGCCGATCGTGTCAAGATAGACGTCGGCGGAGCGCAGTAACCCGAAGAAGCACGCGCGCGACTGCCAGGGTATCGAGGCGAGGTGCCGTATCGGGTCGAGCCCGGCGACCTGGAATGCCCTGGAGATCCTTTGCAGGAGCCTACGGCTGAGTTCGAACTTATCGTGCTGGAAGAACAGAAACCGGCACGGCCCGAGACGGCGTGCGATTTCGACAAAGATGCGATCGTACTGCGGCGCATACTTAAAGGGCACACCTGCGCAAAGGAAGATCGGCCCCGAGTGCGGACCGAGCGCCGCAAGATCGGCCGGGCTCGAGGGGACGCGGTGCGGCTCGTAATGCACGCCGAGGTTCGGCAGGCGCACGAGCCGCTCACAGTAGTATTGCTGCGCATCCGGTGGTTCGAGCCGATCGGCCGATAGGAACAAGTCGATGGTCGGAAGCCCACTGGTCTCGGGATGACCCCACCCGGCGAGTTGGTTGGGGCAGAGGCGCAGGGTCGCCAGTCCCAGCGTAACGTCATTCATCCCGATCTCGGGAAAGATCAAGGCGTTGAGCGCACGGTCATGGATAAGCCGGGCCCAGTCCGGCACGGAGCGAACCCCGGTCTCGAAGCGATCCACGGATTGGCGCGCATGCTGAGTCTCGACATCGTCTTTGGTACCGACGCTAAAGATAGAGAGCTCGAAGCGAGCGCGGCCGAGACCGCGCAGCCAGCCAGCCAAAATCGCGGTGTAGACGGAGTGATCAAAAACATGGGCCGAGACGAAACCCACCCTGAAAGGCTGGGGCTCAGCGGAATGGACCGCGACATCAGGTCGCGGTCCGCGCAAGAAATCCGCCAAGCGCTCGGCCAAGGGTCGGCGAAATCGCCCCAGGAGGTTGAGGTTGCACTCCTCCTGATAGCTCAGATAAAAAAGCGTCTGCTGAGCCGCCGCGAGCGCCTGATCGGCGCTGAGCGCCCGGCCAGGGGCGACGCGTTCCCGTGCGGACAATTCCGCGTCGAAGGCATCACGCCCCGCTTGCGCCTCCTCGGCAGATGCGGGCACGGCAGGAATCAAGCTCGCCAGCAGGCGCGTCCATGCCTGGATGTAATCCGGAGCGAGCTCGAGCGCCCGGCGATAGCTTCGCACGGCGGCATCGATGTTGCCCATCTCGCCCATAAGGACACCGCGGTTGCACCACGCCTCGAGATTCGCCGGGTCCAACTGGAGTGCCTGATCGAGACACGGCAAAGCGGCGGCATGTCGATGCAGCATCCGCAAAGCGCCGGCCTTCGCGCTATGGGCTGCGGCCAGATCGTTGCGAATCGACAGCGCCTCATCGGCACATCGCAGTGCATCCGCAGGACGCTCAAGCGCGAGAAGCGCCGAAATCTTGTGCAGCCGAAGCGTCGCGTCACCCGGGCGAAGTCGCAGCGCCTCCTCGAATGAGTCGAGGGCGCTCTCGAAACACCGCCGCCGGACCAGTACCGTACCCCGTCCCACCCAGGCCCCGACGAGGCTCGGGGAAAGCGCAAGCGCCTGATCAAAGCTGCGTATCGCCTCCTCGAGCCGCCCGAGCTGCTCGAGCGCGATGCCCAGATTGACGTGGGCGATCGCGTAACCCTGATCAATCTGGACAGCGACACGGAAGCTCTGAACAGCCGCCTCCACCCGGCCGACGCCGGCAAGTGCTTGGCCGAGAATGTTATATGCGCTCACGCTGTGGGGCTCGAGCTCAATCGCGCGCTTCAGGGGCTCGATCGCCTCCGCCGGCCGGCCCGCTGATAACATTGCGGCGCCCAGCTTGCAAAGCGCCTCTGCATCGACCGAGGCCTCTTGGCGATTCAATCCGTGGCGCTCACGAGCAGGCCCATGTGACGTAGGTTGGGGGAGATTACGACAAAGCAGTCGCGGATGTCTCGCTCGCCATCATTCACACCGAGTTACTTCCTCGATGTTCAGCCGTGCGCAACATCACAAGCACCGACGTAACCTCGGCCTCTTGCCCGTCATTTGTAAGCACCGTGAAAGCCAGCGTGATTTCGCCGACGCGAATAACCCCTTGCGTCAGATGTTTGTACTCGCCCGGATTCGGCGCCCGATCGGTCGCGGCGAAATAGAACCCTCCTCCATTCACACCCTTGATCTCTACAAGAGGCAGCACGCCCTCAACGGATTGCGAGGCGACACCCCTCGCCGCTGCCGCAATCTCCGATCGAATCGTTGCTTCATCAGGTGCTTCGCTAAGGGGCCCCGTGGGCCAACCCGCCGTAATCAGTACCGCAAAGGGCATGCCCGACCGTGGCATCAACCCAATGGTCGGTGGCAGCCGATTCGGCGGGTGCTTGAATTCGCTCGTCCAACCATCGGGGATTAGCAGCGTCAGCGCGCCATGATCTGGAAGACCGTACGAGTGCGGCGAAACTCCCGAGGCGGCGGCCGACGCCGTCACGAGCATGAATGTCGAGAGAAGTACACAAGCGTAGATTAGGCGCATTGAGGCTCCCTGCAGTTGCCGGCAGCGACAGGGCAGATAGCGAGCCGCAAAATATGCGCGCGGCAGCTGGCAAATTTCCACCAAACCGCGCGGACTATTAAAACACATTAAGCATGGATCCAAACTCCGCGACCAGGGCGCTGATTGTTCGGAGTGCTCCGGAATATAGCACTCTCGCGAATTTATGCGGAATCCAGCCAGCGCTCCATCAGGGTTCGAACGTCCTCCCCCTCGCGAATGCGGCCGGGAGTGCGCGAAAAGCGTGGAGCCGGCGCCGCGTGCCATTGACCGTCGATGCGCCGGTAGATTTCGCGTGCCCGCATGTGCGGATCGGTGGGCACCTCCTCGAGGCCGAGCACGGGTGCAAAACACGCATCAGTCGACTCGAGCAACGTGCACCACTCCTCGCGCGTCTTGGAAAGGAAGATGTCTCCGAGCACGCGCGCCTGTTCCTCCCAGGACGCACGATCGTATTGCGTATCGGCAAACCGCGCCGGCGCGCCGATCGCCCGCAGGAGCTCCCGATAGAAGGTCGGCTCCAGGGGGCCGATGGCGACCTCCGCTCCGTCGGCGCATCGATAGGTTCTATAGAACGGCGCGGCTCCCCCGAGAAGATTCTCGGATCGATCGACGGACAGCTTGCCGCTCGGGATCAGACCGGAGAACATCGTCATGAGCGATGCGACTCCATCGACGATGGCGCCGTCGATCACCTGGCCCTTGCCGGATCGCACGCGCTCCAGCAGAGCCGCCAGGATGCCGAACGCCAGGAACATCGAGCCGCCGCCGAAATCGCCGACGAGATTGAGAGGCGGGACCGATCGCCTGCCGGGCTCCCCGATCGCCTTGAGCGCGCCGGTGAGCGCAATGAAATTGATATCGTGGCCGGCGATCTTTGCTTTCGGGCCGGTTTGTCCCCAGCCGGTCATGCGCGCGTAGACGAGTCGTGGATTCGCGGTGAGCAGCGGCTCGGGCCCCAAGCCCAACCGCTCCATCACTCCCGGCCTGAAGCCCTCGATCAGCACATCCGCCCGGGCGGCGAGCTTCGCGCATTGCTCGCGGCCGGCATCGCTCTTGATGTCCACGGTGAGGACGCTGCGGCCGCGATCCACGACTCGATTGGGCCAGCCGTTTCCTCCCGCCCGATCGATCCTGAGGACCTCGGCGCCGAGATCCGCCAGGAGCATTGCGCAATGCGGCCCCGGGCCGATTGCGGCAAATTCGATGACGCGCACGCCGCTGAGAGGACCATCCGATGAGCTCATCGGAATACGATACGCCGAATCGGCGTCGCGGACCTCTTGCTCTCCCAGTTGCCGAAGCCACCCGACTCGGGGAGTGCCCGACACGTCGTGTATGATCAGGTCAACAACTCAGCATTCCGAAAGGGTGGAACGATGCACAGATTCGAAGGCCGTATCGCTGTCGTAAGCGGCGCTGCGCAGGGCATGGGCAAGGCGGTCGCGCTGCGGCTCGGCGAGGAAGGCGCCACGGTGGTTGCCGCAGACATCAACGGTGCCGGCGCCGCGGCGACCGCGAAGACGCTCGGTGGCGCATCGCTCGGCATCGGCTGCGACATCGGCGATGAGGCCGCGGTAGCCAAGCTGTTCGAGACGGTGAGCGGGAAGTTCGGCAAGCTGGACGTTCTCGTCAATGTCGCCGCCATCGTGCCCTTCGTGAAATGGGACGAGCTCACCTTCAGCGAGTGGCGCCGGGTGCTGCGCGTGAATCTCGACGGGCTCTACCTGATGTGCCGCGCGGGCTCCGACCTGATGCGCAAGAATGGCTATGGGCGCATCGTCAACTTCAGCTCGAACTCCATTTTCGCCGGTACGCCGAACATGGCTCATTACGTCGCGTCCAAGGGCGGCGTGTTGACCTTCACGCGGGCTCTCGCCACCGAGCTCGGCCCCTATCAGATCACTGCCAATTCGATTTGCCCGGGGTTGATCGACACGGAAGGCGTGCAGACCACGCCACACAAGGATGCGTTCGAATTCGTCGGCATGCTGCAAGCCATCAAGGGGCGCGGTCTGCCGAAGGACGTGGTGCCGGCCGCCGCTTTTCTCGCCTCGGAGGAAGCGCACTGGATCACCGGGCAGGCCCTCACCGTCGATGCGGGGATGGTGCGCTGGTAGGCGCGCCCGCCGGGGCCAGCCGATCAGGAGTATAAGTCGGTCAGGAGTAGAAGTCGGCTCCGGTGCGATAGCTCTTGAAGCTCTCCAGGTCGTGCGAATAAAACAGCTCCGCGTCGTGCGTCTCGGCGAGCGCCTTCAGCCGCTTCATGGAGTTCAAGCTGGCGGTCGGGTCGAGATGAAAGCTCGAGATGCACATCATGTCCATGCTCTTCTTGCTGTAGCACGCGTCGGCCGTGAACAGCATGGGACGCCGGTTGTTGAGCTCCACCATCAGACTGTAGTGGCCGGCGGTGTGGCCCGGCGTCTCGAATAGCCACAGGCCCTTCGCAATCTCCTGATCGCCCGTCAGCGTCTCGAACTTCGGTGTGTACATGTCGAGCGCGGGATCCGGCGGGAGCTTCAAACCGCGCTTGTCGGCGAGGCTCGGCGCAAAGCTCATATCCGAATAGCCCAGATGCTCGAACGGCTGGCAGTTGCCGGAGGCCTCCAATTCCTTGGCGTGACACAGCGTGCAGGCCGAATGGAAATGCTTGTTGCCGCCGCAGTGATCGAAATGGTAGTGGGAATTGATCACGTAGTTGATGTCGCCGGGCTTGAGTCCGAGCTTCGCGAGCTGCGCCGGGATCGTCTGTGAGGGATCCTGGATCGGCTTTTCGAACGGAAGCACCCGCATCACGTGATCGAAATCGTAGCCGGTGTCGAACACGTAGCGTCCGTCGGCATGCTCGATCAGCACGCTGTAGCAGGGGAACCTGACCTCGCCGCCGGGGCCCCGGTTCCAGAACGCGTGGAATCCGTCGATGACCAGCGACCCGCCGTCGAGCAGATGAACCTTGGTATCAGTCATGAATGGAAACTCCTCATGGCTGCGGCTTTCATTTCGGCGGCGCCGCCACCGACGTCATCATAGCCCGCACGCTGGCCGCATCCCAAACCGGATCGACCTTCACCTGGCCGTGGATGATCTGGGTGCGCACGGACTCAATCTCGGACCAGACATTGTCGGGAATGTACTTGGAATGCAGCAGCCGCACCGAGTCGTCGCTCAGTTGAATGGAATACGGGTGGGTGCCGAATTTATCGGCTTTGAGATCCTCGATCATGGCCGAGTAGACGGGCACGAGATTCCAGATCACCGAGGAAAGGAGATGGCCTTTGTCGAGGGCGCTTTTGTCGCCGAGCTCGTCGATGAACCAAACCTTCCCGCCGGCGGTCGACGCCTTCGTGTCCACTGCCTGCAGCATGCCGAAGCTGGCGCGGTCACCCTGCCCGAAGATCACGTCGGCGCCGGCGCCGATCGCCGATTCGGTCACGCGGCGGCCGCCGGCGACGTCGGCATAGGCCGCCGGCCCGATCACTGCGTACAGCACCTTCACACCGGGATCGGTCGCCCGGACCCCCTGCGCGAAAGCGGCCGACTGGCTGTTCCAGGGTGGCGACTCGGCGGCCACCACGATGGCCACGACGTGAGTCTTGGTCGTCCTGCCCGCGAGCACGCCGGCGAGGTAGGCCCCCTCCCGCCCGGATAAAGTGTAGTCCGCGACCGCGCCGGGCTTGGAGTCCTTGGGACGATCGACAATGGCGACCGGCACGTGTTTCTCGCGGCCGATCTCGGGCGCCGCGGTGTTGTAACCGCTGGCATGCGCGATGATCAGGCTCGCTCCATCATCCGCGAGTTCGCGCAGTTCCGAATGCACGTCTCCGTAACCGAGTCCCGCCGCCGGCATGAACTCGAGGTGGTATTTCGCGGCGACCGCCTTGGCTGCCTCGAAGGCCTGCTGATTCCAGCCGAAGTCGGTGGGCTCCTCGGGCAGCATGATGGCGAGCGCCGTGACTTGGGCAGCGGAGGCGCCGAACGTTGCGCCGAGGGCCCACGCAGCCGCGACAGCCACGGCAGTGCGGGCGCGGAGCCCGATCATCCGCCCCATGTGCGTCGCACTCAGAATTTGTAACTGGCGCCTACGATGTACTCGCGCGGCGGGAACCAGGTCTGCGTCGTCTCACCGCCGTATTGGTTGGTGAAACGATAACTCACCAGCGCGCGATCGGCCAGGTTGGTGACATTGAAAGTCAGATCGAGCCTCTTGTTCGGGAAGGTGTAATCGAAAAAGAGATTCATCAAGATGTAGCTCGGCGTCGTGTAGTAATACGAATTGCCGAATGCGGTGTCCGCATAATGATCCCGATAGTTGGCCTGCAGCCGCGACAGGAAGCTCGCGCCGTTGCCGAGCTGGGACAGCTGGGACAGCGCAAGGGAAGCCATGTAGTTGGGGAGGTTCGGCGGCTGATTGCCGTACACGTCGCGATAGCCCTTGGCCCGCAGCGCTGATAGGAGCTGCACGCCGTTCGGCAGCGCGGGGTTCGGTATGCCGAACTCCGCGTCGATGAATGCCGTCTCGCCATATTGCGCCGCGAATTGACTGTTGGCAGCGTTGCCGGCCAGGTTGTCGATCGTGGATACATGGGTCGCGATCTTGCCGTGTTCGGCCGTGAGGTTCCCGCTGAGACGGAAGCTGTACGGCAGCTGCGCGCTGAACTCCGCCTCGACACCGTAGACATACACCTTGGGCAGGTTGTCGACGCCGCCGTCAAAATTGATCAGATCCTCGGCGTGATACTGCATGTTCTTGTCGATGTAGTAGAAACCGGCGAAATTCGCGACCACGGTCTTGTCGAGGAACGCGTTCTTCGAGCCCAGTTCAAAAGCGGTGATGGTCTCGGGCTGATAGTTCGCGGGAACCACGGCTGGCGCGGTGCCCGGATTGCCGCCGCCCGGCTTATAGCCGGTGGAGATGCTGCCATAGAGAAATTTGTCGGGAGTGACCTGGTAATCGAGGCCGGTCTTCCAGGTCAGCTTGTCGGAGTGCTGGCTCAGATGCACGATGCCGCCGCCCAAGTTAGGGTCGCCGAAATAATTGTCGAGCAGCGTCGTGTTGTGATCCGTCGTGTAACGGAATCCGGCGGTGGCCCGAAGGTCATCATTGATGTGGTAGATGCCCTGGCCGAAGCCGGACACCGAGGTATGCCTGAATGCATTCGAAGTCTCGAAATAGAGCGTGCCGGCTTGGATCTCCGGCTCCACCAGGGCTTCGTTCTCGTTATTGAGGATATCCGGCGCACCGGGCTGGGACGGATTGCGCAGATACTGGTCGTAGCCGTCGGTGGTGCGGCTATCGAGATAAAAGACACCCGCCACCCAATCGAGCGGTCCGCCGGGTTTCGAGCTCAAGTCGAATTCCTGCGTCACCGCATAGTTCTGATGCAGCACGAACTGGTCGTTCTCGCCGCCGTAGAGGTTGGTCGCGATCGGCACGGTAAGTCCGCTTTCCGAGTTCGAGCCGCCTTGATTCATGTACTGCACGCTCGACAGTGACTTGAAGGTCATTGCGGAGAAATCATAGGTCGCGGTGAGGGTCGCGATGGTCTGATCGATGTCGTAGACACCCGGCCAATCGCTGGTCTCGTCGTAAGGGTTCGTGTTCGGATCCAGGATGTTCTTGCTCTCGGGCTCATGCTGGACGACCTTCGCATACTCGAGGCTGCCGACGACCGAGAAATTCTCGATCGGCTGGAACAATGCCGTCATGCGCACGTGATAGTTGTGCGTGTCGTTGAGGTGGTAGTCGCCGGGCACCTGGGTCGCCGACACATAGCCGTCCTGCTTGATGAAATCGCCGGCCAAGCGGATGGCGAACGTGCTCGAGAGCGGCAGATTGACCGCCGTGCGCAGGTGCGTCAGATCGAAGGAACCGAGCTCGACGTCGGAGTATCCCTTGACCGCATCGAAAGTCGGTTGAACGGTGATGATGTTGAGGGTGCCGCCGACCGCGTTCTGTCCGAAGACAGTACCCTGCGGTCCACGCAACACCTCGATATGGTCGACGTCCAAAAAGCTCAAGCTCAGGGCAAGCGGGTTCGGCATGAATATGCCGTTCTGATGTACGGAGACCGACGCCGGGGAGCCATCGTCCTGGGGGGAGTTCAGCCCGATTCCGCGAATGGAGAGGTCGAAGTTGTAGCCGTCGCTCTCGCCGATGACCAGGCTCGGCACCAGGCCGTCCAAGTCCTCCGCGCTCCTCACCACATTCTGTTTCAAAACTTCCGTCGGCAGGGCGGTGATCGCCTCGGGCGCCCGCTGAATGCCCTGGTTCTCTTTCTGTCCGACGACGATGATGCTATCGAGTTCGTCCGAGGAGTCAGTGGGGGCCGCTATTCCCACCAGGGGCGCGAGCACGACTCCACCCAAGATACACGACACTGTCTGCTTCCCGGTCCGGCGCATTGAAACATCCCCTTTTGAGCTGACTGCAACAATCGTCACACGTCATCGAATTCTTAGCGAACCAAGTTCTCCCGTTGGTTCAATAGTGGCACTAAGCAAACGTCATGACAATATCATTTCTGGTTTCGTTCTCTGGCTATTGGTTCGAGATTTGAGGCGGCGCGCCATTCGGTGGTTCGCCGTAGACGACCTTGCCGCCCACCAGGGTCAAAAGCACGCGAGTCTTGCCGACGCTCTTCCCCGGCACGCTGAAGATGTCCTGCGACAGCACGGCGAGATCGGCGAATTTTCCGACCTCCAGGGTGCCGACGCGGCTTTCCGCGAACTCCGCGTACGCGGAGCCCTGCGTGTACGCGTCCACCGCCTGGCGCACGCTGATGCGCTGCTCGGGCGTATAGAACTTGCCGGTGGGACGCGCGCCCGCGAGTGCGGCGCCATCCATCGGCAGATCGATGATGTCGGCCGTGTCGTCGGAATGCCAGATTTCACGAGTGATCGCCGCCTGCATGCTGACGAAGGGATTCGGCGGCCAGGAGCACGGCCAGTCGCTCGAGAAACCGAGCACCACCCCGTCCTTGAGGAACGTCTGCCACTGATCGCTCGGGGTGGGATCCTTGGGATCGGCGTTCGTGCCGGAGTCGCCGCAGCAAAAGCCGGGCGAGGTGACGTTGATCACCGAGAGTGCCGCGTAGCGCGGGAAATCGGACTCGCGCACCGAGGAGCTGTGCTCGATCCGCAGCCGCCGGTCGCGCGGGCCGTTGGTGCGCTCCGCCGCCTCGTAGGCATCGAGCACCATGTGGACGGTGTCGAACCGGGTGGCATGCGTCATGAGTTGATAGCCGCGACGATCCAACTCCGCGACCAGCGTCTTGAATTGGTCTGGCCTGTAGACCAGAGGAGCCAGGAGCCCGGTGAAGCCGTCCGCGAAGAATTTCACCAGATTCGCCGACACCCACTCGTCGTGATAGGTCGTTCGAGCTTCCTCGAGATCGGCGAGAAACTGCGGCGTGAGCCGGTGCGGCGTGGAGACTGCGCCGAAAGCGGTGCGCGTGCGCACGGTCAACGCACCGCGATCGCGCAGCGCGGCGTACAGCTTGATCTCGGCCGGATCGCCGGTCGCGTTGACGACGCTGGTGACCCCGTAGCGGTTCACCTCCCGCGTGGCCACCTGAATCATGGCGAGCTGCTCCTCCATGGAGAGCGTCGCCCTCACGTATCGCTCCACCGCTTCCATGGCCGCCTCGATCAGAACGCCCGTGGCGTGGCCGCTCGCGTCCCGGACCACGTTTCGCTCCTCCACCGGATCCGCGAGCGGCGCGTCGGTGATGCCCACGAGCGCCAACGCCTTGGAGTTGAGCCACATGGCGTGCTCGGAGATGTTGTGAACGATGATGGGCCGGTCAGGGACGGCCTGGTCGAGCAGCGCGGAGGTCGGTGCGAACGGCGGCGACGGGCTGAAGTCCACGCGGCCGAAGATCAAATTCTCCGCCGGGTGGCTCGCGGCATATTCGCGGATCCGTGCGATCAGGAGCTTGGGCTTCGACGGCGTGATGCTCGCCTCGGGCGTCGACAAATTGAATCCGTGCAGTGCGATCGCTCCGAGCCAGACGTGAATATGCCCGTCCACGATGCCGGGAATCACGGTGCGCCCGTGGAGGTCGATCACGCGCGTCGAGGGTCCGCGCCGTGCGAGGAGTTCGGCATCGGCTCCGACCGCATCGATGCGCGAGCCCGTCACGGACAAGGCCTCGGCCCAAGGTGCATTTTTCGCGCCGGTGTAGATATGTCCGTGGAGCAGCAAGAGATCGCTGGCTGACGGCACGTCGGACGCCGGATCAGCTGCCCACGCTCCCGCTGGCACTCCCCACGACAACACCACGGCCCAAAAAGCTGCTTTCCAAGATCCCGCGTTCATGAGTACCTCGATGGTGGAGCGGCATGGCCGATGCGGCGCAGCCCGAACCATATCAGTAATTGGTTCCAGAATTGCTGGGTCGACCTGAGTCTCTCCGGAACCAAGCGCCAGGTCAATCGACGCCCCGGTCGATGGCCGCGAGCGCCGCCGCCATCCCGGAGGCCACGTCGAGCGGGTGTCCCAACGCGCGGATCGCGCCGCCGAGCGCGGTCAGGGCCACCACCGCGTACAGAGGTCTCGCGGTCGGTCCCATGTGGCCGATGCGGACGAGCTTGCCGAGCGTCTCGCCCCGTCCGGACGAGAACACCACCCCGTAGCGTGCGCGCGCGGCCGCTCGGAGCGCGGCGTCCTCGATGCCGGCCGGGATGCGCACGGCGGTCGTGGTCGGCGAGGCGGTGCGCTCCTCTTTAGGCCAGAGAGACAGGCCCATCGCGAGAATGCCGGCACGGCAGGCCGCGGCGGTGAGCGCATGTCGGGCCCAAACATGTTCGGGCCCCTCCTTGAGATACAGATCGAGCGCCGCATCCAGACCGTTGATTTCAGAGACCGACGGCGTGAAGGGAAATGGCCGGTCGCGGCGCCAGGCATGCTCCCAATCGAGGATGCTCAGCATGGAATCGCGCGGTGCGTGCGGATTGCTTTTCATCTTATCCCAGGCACGCGGCGTCACGCCGACGAGCGACAGCCCGGGTGGGCAACCCAGGCATTTATTCGGCCCGGTGACGAACAGATCCGCCTGGCAGCTATCGGGGCCGACCTCCATGCCGCCGAACGAGGAAACGGCATCGACCAGGAGATAGGCGCCGTGCGCCGCGACGATCCGGCCGATCTCCGCCACCGGGTTGATGGTCCCGGAGGGTGTGTCGTGGTGGCAGACGGACACGACGCGGATCTCGGGTCGTGCCTTCAGCAGGGCGGCAACACGGTCCGGGTCGATGACCTCGTCATACGGCACGCGGATCTCGATGAGCTCGGCGCAATAGCGCTTGGCCCAGAAGCCGAACCCGGCACCGTAAACGCCGGACACGAGATTGAGCACCACATCGTCCCGCGCGATCAGCGAGGCCGCCCCCGCCTCCAGCGCGAGCACCGGCTCGCCTTGAAGGATCACGGGCACATGCGGGGTACGGAACGCGGTGCGCAGCTTCTCCACCGTGCGTTCGTAGAAGGCGAGAAACGCGGGGTCGTAGTCGTAGAGCACGGGTCTCGACAGCCCCTGCAGCACTTGGGGGTAGGCATCCACGGGACCGGTCGTCAGGGTGAAAATCGGCTCTTGATCCGGCGTGATGCGCATCGGTGGTCTCCTTAGGAGTGGTCGTTGTTCAGCGCTCGCCGCGCACGTAGGGTGAGCCCAATGCCGGCGGCAACATACTATTGCGCGCGAAGAGCACCAGCACCAGCATCACGACTGCGAAGGGCAGCATCTGCACCACGTCGGTGGGGATGTCGATGCCGGCGACCTGCAGGGCCGTGGTCATGGCCAGACTCGCGCCGAACAGGGCGGCGCCGATCAGCACCCAGAGCGGCCGTCCGCGGGCGAGCATCGCGAGCACGATACCGATGACCCCGGCGCCGCCGGTGATGAAGGGCACGAATAGACCCGCACCGACGTTCGCCATGTAGGCACCGCCGAGTCCGGCAAGGAATCCCGTACACAGCACGGCCACGGAGCGGGTGCGCACCACATCGACGCCGGCGGCGTCGAGCGCGGCGGGTTTGTTCCCGGCGGCTTCCAGACTGAGGCCGAGGTAGGTCGAGCGGAACAGCCACGCGAGCACCGCCACGAGGATCACGCCCAAGTAAACCAGCGGGTTGTGGCTGAACAGTCCTTTGCCAAGAACAGGTATGTCACGCAGCAGCGGCAACGCGAGAATCGGCGCCGCCGGCAGGCGCGGATATGAGCGGCTGAACTGCACGAAATGCAGGAGCGAGGTGAGGCCCTGCGCGCCCACGGTGATGGCGATGCCGATGACGATCTGATTGAGTCCTTTGCGTATGCACAAGAAGAGCACGATGAGCGCAGCGGCCATGCCGCCCGCACCGCCCGCCAGGAATCCCAACCAGAAAGACCCCGTGTGATACGTCGCGACGAATCCCGTATACGCGCCGATGAGCATCATGCCCTCGAGACCGATATTTAGAACTCCCGCTTTTTCCGAGATCTGCTCGCCGAGACCGGCGAGCAGCAGCGGCAGACCTGCGGTCACCGCACCGAACAGCAGGGAGACCAAGAACGGCTCGGTGAACAGTGCATTCATGATTCAGGCGGCCTTGAGTTTGCGACGGGTTTGATCCAGATATTCGACCAGCGCCAGGAACAGGAGCAATAGCGCCACCAGCACGAGCACATAATGCTGGGGCACGCCGACCCGCCGCGCGGCGCTTTCCCCGCCCACCATCAGCGCCGAAAAAAACAGCGTGAAGCCCATGACGGCGTAGCCGTTGAAGCGCGCCAGGAATACCAGCGGGACGACCAGCAGACCCAGCGCCGGATTCCAATCCGCGCGCACCGTGCCCCAGACGCCCAGAACCTCGACCGCGCCGCCGAGGCCGATCAGCCCGGCGCTCAAAGCGAAGGCGCCGATGGTCAGCCGCTCCACGCGCAATCCCGCATGGATCGCCGCCGCTCGGTTGGCGCCCAGAACCTGCAATTTCAGGCCGAAGGCCGTTCGAGTCATCATCAGGTGAACCAGGATGACGGCGAGGACCGCGAGCAGAAGTCCACCATGGATGGTGGTGCCGAACAGGCGCGGCAAGCGGTCGTCGACCGGAAGGCTGCGGGTCTGCGGCACGGTGGTATCGGGATCACGCAGCACGAGCTTGATCATCACGTTCGCGAGGCTGGTACCGAGGAAGCTCATCATCAGCGTGGTGATGATCTCGTTGACCCCGTAGCGCGCCTTGAGCACCGCGGGAATCAATGACCACAGCGCCCCGACGAGGCTCCCTACGAGCATGCAGACGATGAGATTGAACCCGCGCGGCAGCCACGGGGCGAGCGCCGGTGCAAGCGCGGCGCTGGCCACGGCTGCCAGCAGGAACTGTCCATCGCCGCCCAGATTCCATAGCCCCGCGCGAAAGGCGACGATCAGACCGGCGGCGATCAACAGGAGCGGCGCCATCCGCGTGAGGGTCTCCTGAACCCCGCCCCAGCGCAAAAGGCTCCTCTGCAAGACATAGCCGTAGTAACCGAGCGGATCCTTGCCCAGCGCCAAAAGAATGAGGCCGCCGGCGACGAGCGCCAGAACGACCGGAATCAGCACGCGCAGCAGCGTCGCCGCGGGTCCCGCCCCCCTTTCACCTGGGGTCGTCGTCATGCCTGCGCTCCCGCCATCAGGCGCCGGATCTTGTCGAGCGCCCCGTCGTCATTGTCGACGATGCCTGCGAGCCGTCCCTGAAACATCACTCCGATGCGGTCGCTGACCTCGAGCAACTCGTCGAGGTCGGTCGAGATCACGATCAACGCGACACCGCGCCCGGCGGCCGCGACGATCCGGTCGAGAGCGAGGCGCTGATTATGCAGATCGAGACCGTAGGTCGGCTTGTTGAGAATCGCGACGTTGGCCTCGGCATCGAGTTCGCGCGCGAGCAGCACCTTCTGGACGTTGCCGCCCGAGAGCTTGCCCACGGGCGTGAGTTCCGACGGCGTGCGGATGTCGTTGCGCCGAATCTGCTCGCGGGCGCTCTCGTGGATGAGCTCCCAATCGCTGATGCCGCGGCGCCAGTAGGGCGGGCTGCCGATCTCCTTGAGCACCAGGTTGGCCGCCACGGAGAAGGTGCCGACCGTGCCCTCGCCGAGCCGGTCATCGGTGACGTAACGGACTCCGCGCTGCCGCCGCTCAGGGACGCGGCCGCGCGTGATGTCGGAGCCGGCGAGCTCGATCCGGCCCTGCCACGACGGGCGTTGGCCCGCGAGCACTTCGGCGAGGTGCTTCTGACCGTTGCCATCAACGCCGGCGATTCCCAGCACTTCACCCGACCAGAGGTCGAAGCTCACCGCGTGGAGCGGCGTCTCGGCAAAATCTGGCGCCGTCGACAGGGCATGCACCGACAACGTCGCCGGCTTGCTGCGATCCACGGTATTGGCGCGGCGGAGCTTTTTGCCGAGCAGGATCGCGAGTTCCTCCTCGCGGCTGGGGTCCGATGCGGCGGCGGGAGTGGCGGTGGCGCTAGCGGCGGTGGTGGCGGTGGCAGCGGTGGCGCCAGCGGCGGGGGCGCCGTCCGTGCCGAACATCAATCCGATCACGGTGTCGGTCCTTTCAGCCTCGCTCATCGCCTGCAGCCGCTGCGGACCGATGTCGCCTGCGAAGCGGCCGAGGCGCAGCACCGAGATGCGGTCGCCGAAATCGTAAGCCTCGAGCAGCTTATGGGTGATCAGGATCAGTGCGACGCCCTTCTCCTTCAGACGCTGCATCATGCGGCCGAGATCGGCCACGCCCTGTGGCGTGAGCATCGAAGTCGGCTCATCGAGGAGCAGCAGCTTCTCGTCACGCCACAGCGCACGGGTGATTTCCACCTGCTGCTGCTCGCCGAGGGACAGTCCGGAGACCGGCGCGTGCGGATCGATGCGGGTGCCCAAGAGCGAGGACAGCTCCTCGAAGCGGCGCAGGGCCGCGGCGCGCGCCAACGGCTTGAGCCAGGAGCCTCCCAGCATCAGGTTTTCGATGACGGTGAGACTTGGGACCAACAGCACGCGCTGAAACACCGCGCCAATCCCGAGATCCATGCTGCGCCGGGGCGAGTCGATCGTGGCGGGAGCCCCGTCGATGAGGATGTCGCCTTCGTCAGGCTGCTGCATGCCGGCGAGCAAGCTCACCAGCGTGGATTTGCCCGCACCGTTCTCGCCGAGCAACACGTGGATCTCGCCGGGATGGAACTCGAGGGAAACGGCATCGAGCGCGACGATGCCGGGGAAGCGCTTGGTGACGCCGCGCAACGCCGCCACGGCAACCCGGCCGGACCGCGGCGAATCCGCTGTCTCACCTGATTGCATGGCCGCCGGCTACTTCGGCGGCGCCGCCACGGAACTCATCAGCGCGCGAACCTGGACGGCATCGAAGATCGGCTCGATCTTCAGCGTGCCGTCGATGATCTGCTTGCGCACCGCCTCGAGCTCGGCCCACGTCTTGTCGGGAATGTGCGTCGAGTGCAGCAACCGCACGGAGTCGTCCGAGAGCTGCAGCCGATACGGGTGAGTGCCGAACTTGTTTGCCTTGAGATCCTCGACCATCGCCGAATAGACGGGCACGAGGTTCCAGACCACGGACGAGAGAAGATTTCCCTTGTCGATCGGCGTCTTGTCGCCGATCACATCGATGAACCAGACCTTGCCTCCGCCGGTGGATTTCTTGGTTTCGACCGCCTGCAACATGCCGAAGCTCGCGCCGTCGCCCTGCCCGAAAATCACGTCGGCGCCCGCTCCGATCGCCGACTCGGTCACCCGGCGCCCGCCGGCGGCGTCGGAGTAGGCGGCAGGCCCGATCACCGCATAGATAATTCGTATTTTGGGATCCGTCGCGTGCACGCCCTGGGCGAAGGCCGCGGACTGGGAGTTCCAGGAGGGCGGCTCGCCCGTGGTCACGACGCCGACGATTCGCGTCTCGGTGGTCTTGGCGGCGAGCACGCCGGCGAGGTACGCCCCCTGATGGCCAGACAAGGTGTAATCGGCAACGGCACCGGGTTTGGAGTCCTTCGGACGATCGACGATGGCCACCGGTACGTGCATCTCGGCGCCGATCTCGGGCGCTGCGGTGTTGTAGCCGGCGCCATGGGCGATGATGAGGCTCGCCCCATCTTCAGCCAGCTCGCGCAGCTCCGCATGCACGTCGCCATAGCCCAAGCCCGTGGCGGGCATGAATTTCAGGCCATATTTTGCGGCCACGGCCTTGGCCGCATTGAAGCCCTGCTGATTCCATCCGTAATCGGTCGGCTCCTCGGGCATCATGATTGCGAGCGCCTTGAGTTCCGCGGCGGACGCGTTGGCGAAACAGGCGAGCATCCAGCCGGCCGCCAGCAGGACCGCAGGTGCCGATGATCTTCTCCGCTGAGTCATTGCTGCAATACCTTGCGCACGGCCACCAATTTGCGTGCCCTGGCGCTCTGGAGTTCGGCGATCTTCTCCGGAGTGTAGTCGTAAATGCCGCCGCCGGTCTTGATGCCAAGCTTGCCCTGCGCCATGCGCTCGGCAACGTAGCCCGCGGTGTCCGTGCGATTGCACAATTCCTTGTTGAGATAGCTCGAGACCGCGGCGTAGATGTCGAGGCCCGCCATGTCGAGCAGCGCCATCGGCCCGACCACGGCGAGCTTGTAGCCGATGCCCCAGGAAACACAGGCGTCGAGATCCTGCGGCTCGATGACGCCCTGTTCGACGAGATCGAGACATTCGCGCATGACCGCGTAGAGCACGCGATTCTCGACGAATCCCGGCACGTCCTTGCGAATGGTGATGGGCAAGTGGCCGCAGCGCCGGATGACCTCGATGAGCGCATTCGCGACCGCGGGCACGGTGTGCTCGCCCGAAATCACCTCGATCATGGGAATGATGTGCGGCGGGTTCGACCAATGCATGCCGATGACGCGGCCGGGCACGCGCGTGCCTGCCTGGATGTGAGTGATCGGAATGCCGGACGTGTCGGAGGCGAGAATGACGTCCTCGCCCACCTGCGCCTCGATATCGCGAAACACCCGGATCTTCAGATCGAGGTCCTCCGGCACCGTCTCGATGACGAGGTCTGCGCCCGCAACGCAGGCTCCGAGACTGTCGTGCATCGCGATGTCGTGCGCGCCGCGATCGGGCACCGCGAGTGCGGCCAGCACGGCGGCGGCCGCTGCAAATCCTTGCGGCGCCTTGGCGCGTTTGACGGGGTCCGCATCGAAGGCGGAAACCTTCAGGCCCGCGCGCGCCAGGGTCGCGGCGATGCCGGGCCCCATGGTGCCGAGACCGACGATAGCCGCGCTCTGGACGACGGCCGCGCTCTGGACGACGGCCGAGTTCTCGATGCCGGAACCACCGACCATACGCCGGCTCAGCCTTTCGAGCGCTTGTAGGCCTCGCGGGCCACGAGCTTCTCGCGCCAGGCCTTGAGGCCGGGAAGCGCGGGCAGCGTGACCGGGAATGCCAGGGTGCGATCGATGATGGGCCCCAAGCAGATGTCGGCGAGGGAGAAACGCTCACCGGCCAACCACGGCCGTCCCGCCGTGCCCTTCTCCAGGATCTCGAGCTGCGCCGTCAGCTCCTTCGAGTCGGCGGCAAAGCTCGACGCACGCTCTTCTTCCTTCTTTTTCGCTTCCCGGAAAACGCCGAGGTAGGGGGCGTTGAGCGAGGCGAGCTGCCAGTCCATCCAACGTTCGACCTGGCTGCGCGCCGCCGGGTCCGCGGGATGCAGCGCCGCGCCGCCGGGCGACTTCGAGCAAAGGTAGCGCAGAATGGTATTCGACTCCCACACGGCGACATCGCCGTCCACGAGCGTCGGCACCTTGCCGTTGGGATTCAACTTCAGGTACGCCTCGGTCTGGGTGTTGTTGAACTGGCGCCCATAATCCTCGCGCTCATATGGAAGGCCCAACTCCTCCAGGAGCCAGATCACCTTCTGCACATTACCCGACGTGCCTCGACCTAAAACTTTCAACATCGTGTTCTCCCTGCACCGCGGCCCATGACTTTGTTCAACGAATTCAACTGCGCGGCTTGTAGGCGACCGCATCCATTTCGATCTTGCATTCGATCACCGCGCGGGCCTCGACCGTGGTTCGCGACACGCGGCCATCCGGGAAGTATTCGGCAAAGATCTTGTTGTAACGGCCGAAATTACGGGCGTCGTCGAGATAGACGGTGACCTTGACCACGTCGCTCAAGTCCGCGCCTTCGAGCTGCAAAATGCGGCGGATGCCCTCGAGGGTCCAGCGCGTCTCCTCCTCGATGTTGCCGCTCGACATGTTGCCGTTCTCATCCTTGGCAACCTGTCCCGAGACGTAGATGAAATCGCCCGCACGCACCGCGGGATGAAAAGGCAGGTTCGGGTTGCGCTTGCCGATGGGGATGATCTTGTCGTTCACTGCGTGAGGCGTCCTTTCACTGAATTCCGGATATCAAAGTACCGAGGTCTCGATCACATCGACGCCGCGCTGGCGGTCGATCAAATAGCACAGGCCCCGATCGTCGATGGTGACGTCGTTGGAGGATGCGAGGCTAAAGCCCTGCGGCGGATCCGATTCGTAGAATGCGACCTCTCGCGGTGCGAACGGATCCGCGATATCGAGGATCCGCAATCCCTTCGCGAACCAGGCGAACGGGATGATGGTCCCCTTGAAGCGCTCGGAAGGTTGATGGCAGCCCATCATCGGCGGCTGCGGCGCGCCATCCGGGTCGAGCCCCTCCACCTGGAAGGTCGAGATCGGCACGGGGCAGTACTCGTTGGTGATGTCGTAGATCCACGTGAACGCCGGTGCCGACGGCCAGAGCTTCGCCACGTCCTCGTCCGCCACCACCATGACCCTGCGGCCCTTGAGCGTTTGCGGGATGGGAAGACACGTGTGGGTCGGATGCGGAAAGGCCGGCGAGGTATTGCCGCTCGCGATGCGCTTCGGCTTCGACATGTCGGAGATGTCGAGTATGTGATACCCGTGATGCCAGTAGCTGACATAGAGACGGTCGCCCATGCGCATCGGGTGATGGCAGCGCGGCGCCGGACCTTCGCTCCAGGGATTGGTCTCGCCGCCCGCCTGCCACTGGCCCGGGATCCACCAGCGCCCGACCTCTTGCGGATGAGCCGGATCCTTGAGGTCGAGAATCATCATGATGTTGCCGATGTAGCCTTCGGCCGTGGGAGAGATGTAGGCGTAGCGGCCGTCGAAGTCGTAGCGATGGACGCCCTTGCCGTAGGTGCGCCACTTGCAGAGCAGCTCGGGACGCGACGGCGTCGATACGTCGTAGATCCCGAGACCGCCGCCGAAGTTCGGATCGCCGCCCTGGCCCTGGCGCTCATGATTCACCACCATGATGCCGTTGGCCACGCGCACCTTGTGCGAATGCCAGCCCGGCGGCACCTCGACGCGGGCGATCACTTGGGGCTGTGCGGGGTCCGCGATGTCCACGATGGTCGTGCCGGTGGGCTCGCGCATGTGGCCGATGTAGAGAGTTTTGCCGTCGACCCACACCTGGCCGCCGCCGGGGCAGTCGATGTGAGCGAGGAGCCGCGTGTTCTTGGAGCGTGCCATTATCTTGAGCCTGTAACCGTCGAGAGGCGCCGACCGCGGGCAGCCTCAGAATAACCGGATGATATCGCCGCTGTCGTTCTTGCCATGCTTCTGATAAAGCGCCAGAGCCTTGAGGGTCGGCTCATCGCTGCCCACGAATAGGATGGCGGGCTCCTTGTCGGAAGTGTTCACGTGTTCGCACCACGTGCCGCCGGGAACGACGAAAGTGTCGAACGGCTCCCAATCGACACGCTGACCGCCGATCACGCTGTAGCCGCGGCCCTCGAACGGGGAGCAGGTGAGGTTCGCACTCTGCTTCAAGGGCAGCGTGCGCTCGCCGGGACGCAGCATCTGCATGAAGAAGGTCATGGTCTTGTAGACGGACAGCCCCGTGGTCGGATCGACATATTCGACCATCAGCGCCTCGTGGCGGTCGCCGTCCCAATCGCGAAACTTCTCGAGCAGCTCGCGCATCATGTCGTAGCGGTAGACGTACATGGGCGAGGCATTGCCGGCACCGCGGTGATGCGAGACGAAACGCGGCAAAAACCCGCCGCCGCCGTATACCCGCTGGGAATAGTCCGCCGGGAAGCGCTCGGTCTGCATGGCGCGACGGACGCGCTTGCCCTCCTCCTCCTCGGTGTAGTCGTGCTCGAAATACATGGAGTTCAAGGTCTCGCACAGCGGCAGGTCGAGAACGCTCAGGTTGATGGCGGGCTGCTCGCTGCGGTTGCCGTGGTTGTGCCAGGTATCGTGCGGCGTCAACACGAGATCGCCGGGACCGAACACGATGTTCTCGCCCTCGACGCCGGTGAAATTCATCGAGCCCGTCAGCCCCAGACGAATGGCATTCGGCGAGTGGCGATGCGGCGGCATGATCTCGACCGGATCGTTCACCCGGTAGGCCACGTAAAGCGTCGAGGCGGTGGCGCGTTGCGGCGCGAGGCCCGGATTCACCAGCACGAGCGAGCGCCGTTCCGAGGTCTCGGTCTTAATCAGCTCCGCGGACAGCTTGAGGAGCGGCTCGATCTGCTGCTTGTACTTCCAGATGAAGGGAACGGCCTTGCGTCCCTGCTGCACCTGGCGATCCTCATCGTGGGCGACGCTCCTGTCGACCACCCAATAGGGCGCCATGTTGTTGGCATACACGTCGCGGTGCAACGCATCGAGCCGAGCCTCGAGTTCGCCCGCCACCACTTTTTCCTTTGCGCCCATGTCGCCCTCTCCCGAACCAAGTTCGTAAGTGGTTCGGCAATGAAGAAGAATGAAGTCTGACCTGAACCACCTGCGCCGTCAACCGCACGCAGGGGCGATTCGGCCATCCGCGGGGCTGCGGTAATCTACGCACTCGATGCCTGTGATATCGTAGCAACATCGAAGAGGCCGGCTGCGAGACATGGATAGAAGCGATCAAGCTCTGAGCAAAGTGCGCGACTTCATCGAGCGGCAGAATGTCGCCCTCGACGGAAGGATACCGCCCGAAAGGACTCTAGCATCGGAGCTCGGCGTGGGTCGCCGCTCGGTACGCCGGGCGCTCGACGTGCTCGAACAGGAAGGCCGGATCCACCGCCATCAGGGACGCGGAACTTTCATCGACACGCGTCCCGCCGCCGGTGCGCCGATGCCGGCACCGAACGCCGCAGCATCCGGCGGGGCGCGGTCGAACTTGAGCGCCGCCCTCGACAACGTGCTCGATTACACCAATCCGCTCGAGGTCATCGAAGTACGCCTCGCGACCGAACCCGTCATGGCGCGTCTCGCGGCGCTGCGCGCGTCGCAGTCCGAGATCAAGCGCCTGCAGCAGCTCGCGGCCAAGACGCGCACATCGAGCGACGCCGAAACGTATGAGCGTGCCGACTCGCTGTTCCATCGCACCATCGCCGAAGCCGCCCGAAACACGCTGTTTCTGGCATTCTTCGACACCATGCGCGCCAGCCAGCGCGACGTGGGCTGGCGGCGCCTCGGCGAGAATGCGCACTGCTACAAGCGCCAGTCCGTTTACGCCAATTTCCACGAGTCGATCGCCGCGGCCATCGCCGCCCGCAACGGCCAGGAAGCCTACCTGCAGATGCAGCGCCATCTCGGCGACGTGCAGCAGTACATCCACGAGCAGGCTTTCCCCCGCAACGACGCAACTCAGTAGTCTCGCGCCCATTGGTTCGGTCTATACTGAACCCAAGTCTCCTGAGCGAACCAATTTTTCATGGCGAAGACTGCGGCGTTCGATTACATCATCGTCGGTGCGGGCTCGGCCGGTTGCGTGCTCGCGAACCGCTTGAGTGAGGATCCCGCGGTGTCCGTCTTGCTGCTCGAGGCCGGCGGCTGGGACCGCGATCCCTGGATCCATATCCCGCTCGGCTGGGGCAAGATCCTGCAAAAGCGCCTGCATGACTGGAATTACTTCTGCGAGCCCGAAGACAGCGTGGGCGGGCGCAGCGTCGAATGCGCGCGCGGCAAAGTCGTGGGGGGATGCTCTTCCACCAACGCCATGGCGTATGTGCGCGGGAATCGCGGCGACTATGACCGCTGGGCCGAAGCCGGCGCGGCCGGCTGGTCGTACGATGACGTGCTGCCGTATTTTCGAAAAACGGAGCGCTGGGAAGGCGGTGCGAGCGTCCACCGGGGCGGCGCCGGGCCGCTCGCGGTGCAGAGCTGCCGCTATCAGGATCCGCTGATCGGCGCGTTCGCCGAAGCAGGCCAGACAGCCGGCCATCCGTGGACCGACGACTACAACGGCGAGCAGCAGCTCGGCTTCTCGCGCTTGCAGATGACCATCGGCGGGGGTCGGCGCGCGAGCTCGGCGACCGCCTATCTGCGTCCAGCGCTCTCGCGGTCGAACCTTCGCGTCGAGGTCAACGCCTTGGCGCTCAAAGTGCCGATCGAAAGCGGCCGGGCCCGGGGAATCGAGTATCTCCAGGGTGGATCCCGCCAGACGGCGCTCGCGATGCGCGAGGTGATCCTCTCTGGTGGAGTCATCAACACGCCGCAGCTTCTCATGCTGTCGGGTGTGGGCGATGCGGAGGAATTGCAGCGCCACGGCATTGCGGTCAAGGCGGCGCTTCCCGGTGTCGGCCGCAATCTTCAGGATCACGTGTCGGTCATTCTGATGTATCACCGCCGCGAGCCCGGACCGTTCCTGTCCATGATGCGCTACGACCGCATCGCGCGTGAGCTCGCGAAAGCGTATCTGTTCGGCACCGGTTTCGCCGCCGACGTGCCGGGCGGCGGCGTCGCCTTCTTGAAGAGCCGCGCCGATCTTGCCGCGCCGGACATCCAGTTGCTGCTGACGGCGGCACCGCTCGGGGCGTGGCCGTACTTGCGTCCGTTCAAGGCGCCGTTCAAGGACGGCTTCGCGTGCCGCATCGTGATGCTGCGTCCGGAGAGCCGCGGGCGGGTGACGCTCAAGTCGGCGGATCCGTCGGCTCACCCGCGCATTCTGCAACGCTTCCTCGGCACCGAGGCGGACTGGCAGGCGGTGCGTGCCGGCGTTGGCCTGGCGCGCGAGGTGGCGGCGCAGCCCTCGATGCAACGCTACATTGCGCGCGAGTTCCTGCCGGGCGATGACAAGCGCTCGGCGGCCGACATCGATGCGCACATCCGCAACACCGCCATCACCGTTCACCACCCGGCCGGCACCTGCCGGATGGGCCGGGACACCGACGAGCTCGCGGTGGTCGACAGCAAATTGAAGCTCCGAGGTGTGGACGCGCTGCGTGTCGTCGACGCGTCGGTCATGCCGGACCTCGTGAGCGGCAACATCAATGCCGCGGTGCTGATGATCGCCGAGAAGGCGGCGGAGCTGATCCGCTCATGAACTTCGATGTACTCATTGTGGGAGCCGGCTCCGCGGGCTGCGTGCTGGCGGGGCGGCTGAGCGAGAACCCGTCGCTCTCGGTGGGGCTGCTCGAGGCCGGGGGACCCGCGACCGATCCCGACATCGCCATTCCACAAAAATGGCCGCTGCTGCCGGGACGCGACTATGACTGGGCGTACCGCACCACACCGCAGGCGCGGACGGCCGGCCGAGTGCACGATTGGCCCCGCGGGCGCATTATCGGCGGGTCGAGTTGCCTGCACGCCATGGGCCATATGCGCGGAGCGCGGGAAGATTTCGACGCTTGGGCCGAGGCCACGGGATCGCGGCGCTGGTCGTACGACGGACTGCTGCCGGGATTTCGCAGAATGGAGAGTTTCTCGGGGGGCGCGTCCGAACAGCATGGCGGCGACGGCCCGTTGACGGTGATGCTGCCGGACGCGGAGTTAAGTCCGGTGGTGCGCGCGTACTGGGCCGCCGGACGGGCCGCAGGCATTCCCTGGCTCGGCGATCACAACACCGGCGTGATGCTGGGGCTCGCGCCGAATTCACTCACCATTCGTGCCGGCCGACGGGTCACGACGGCCGATGCCTACCTCGAGCCTGCGCGTGCGCGCACCAATCTGACCGTGCTCCCCCAGGCGCGGGTGCACGAGCTCGTGCTGTCGGGCACGAGGGTCACCGGCGTGAACGCGCACATCGACGGACAGCCGACGACGGTGTCGGCGGGGTTGATCATTTTGAGCGCCGGCGCCATCGATTCGACGCTGCTGCTCCTGCGCAGCGGCATCGGGCCCGCCGCGAGCCTGAAGCGCGCGGGCGTCGAGTGCCGAGCGGATCATTCGGGCGTCGGCGAGAACTTGCACGATCACTTGTTGACCGCCGGGAACGTCTACCGCACCAAAAAGACGCTGCCGCCCTCGCGCCTGCAGCATTCCGAATCCATGACCTATCTCGATTCCGGCGATCTGTCACGCACCATCGGCGTGCCGGACGTGGTGGTGGGCTGCGCCGCCGCGTCTGTGGTGACCGAGTGCTTCGAGCGCCCCGAGAGCGGCACCGCCTTCACGCTGCTCTCGGGTGTGACGCATCCGACGAGCCGCGGCCGCATCGCGTTGAGCGGCCCCGGCGTGGGCGACGCTCCGCTCATCGATCCCGCCTATCTCAGCACCGATCACGACCGCAGGCTCGTCCGGCGGGCACTCGATCTCGCGCGCATGATAGGTCATCAACCCGCGCTCGATGAGTGGCGGGCGGAGGAGATTTATCCCGGCATCGATTGCACGAGCGATGCCGATCTCGATGCGTTTGTACAGCGCGCGGTCTGGACCCATCACCACCCGGTGGGCACCTGCCGCATGGGCTCCTCGCCCGAAAGCGTGGTGGACGGCGACCTGAAGCTGCACGGCTTCGAAGGTCTTCATGTGGTCGACGCGTCGGTGATACCGGCCATCACCTCGGGGCCGGTGCATGCAGCGGTGCTCGCCATCGCCGAAACGTTCGCGGCGCAGATCGGCGGCCCGTTGCTGGCGTAGGCATCTTCGAGATACGCGCCAGTGTGAACTTGCGAGGCGTACCCCGCACTTTCGCCGGCCTGGTTGCAGACCGCCCGACCGTAGGGCCAGAATCCTCACGACCGATGAACACACCGAGCGAGACATTCCCGCGTATCCCGCCCCTCACGGGGGCCCTCAACTTCCGCGACATGGGCGGATATCCGACGGCGACGGGGGGCGCGACGCGCTGGGGTTGTTTGTACCGATCGGGCACCGCGCACGCGCTGACCGATGCCGATCTCACGTGGCTGACGGGCCGTGGCATCCGATTTGCGTACGATCTACGCTCCGACGGCGAGCGGCGGCAGCATCCGAATCGGCTGCAAGACCTGGTCGACCTCAACTATCGATTCGTGCATCACGACCGGATCACTGGAGATATCGCCAAATCGCTGCGCGCCGCGGGCACGCGAGCCGAGGACACGCGGCGAACGATGCTGGCGTTTTACAGGGCGCTTCCGTTTGCGTTCAAGGATTCGTATCGGACACTGTTGATGCATCTGGCCGATGGCGACCTGCCGCTGGTGTTCAACTGCAGCGTCGGCAAGGACCGGACCGGGGTCGCCGCGGCACTGATACTGAGCGTGCTCGAGGTGCCGCGCTCCCTCATCCTCGAGGACTATCTTCTGACGGAACAATATTTTGAGCGCAGCTGCGACCTCTTCGCCGCCGAGTATCAGGATCTTTTTAACGGCGTTGCACGCGAAGTGTGGGAGCCTTTAATGAGGGCGGATGCGGATTATCTTCAGGCGATGCTCGAGCGGCTGCAGGCGGAGCACGGATCAGTCGTCGGCTATGTTCAGAGCGAGCTTGGTGTTACCGAGGCGCAGATCGCGCGCATCCGCTCGAACCTGGTCGCGTAGGGGGAGGACCTGATTTCGCAACGGATGCGATGGACGGCTCGGCATTCCCAACTTCCCCTCCGCCACCGTGTCCGCGCGGAGCCTCAGACGCCCATCGGCCTCGCCGTTCACTATCTCGACTCTCATGCCCATTTCCCGGGCAAGCGATAGCATCGGTGAATTGTCCACCAGCGTGTGAATAAGGAGAGTCCTGAGCCCTCGGGCCCGTGCGTGGCTCGCCGAGTATTCGAGCAGCGCCCTGGCCAGGCCTCTTCGGCGAAACGGCGGAAGGACGCTGACTCCCACTTCGAGCTCGTGTCCGGCCTGCCCGATCTGACAAAGAGCGATCAGCGTGAGCTCGGAATCGAAGATGCCGAATGAGGGAGAGTCGGGCCCGTTGAGCTGATCCAGGTATTGCTTGAGGGCCGCCGGTTTGATCGACCCGCAAAACCGATATCGCAGATCCTCAGTACCGAGCGCAGCAAAATGAGCCTCGAGCGCCTGACGATCACGAGGCAGATGGAGGGGAACGATGCCAGTCAGGACATTGTCTCCCGCCAAGCCGCGGATCGGGTCGCACTCATCGCAATTGCTCCAATAGCCGTCGATGAGCTTCTAGTCGGCATTCGGAACGGAATCTTGATCGCCGAGCCAGACCGAGGTGTGCAAAGTCAGTGCGCTCCATTGCACTGTAATGGAGCGCTTGAAGACCATGAACCTGCGCATTCGCCGTCTTTTTGCAATGCAAAAGTCTACTATAGACTTGCGGCCTTTATGGACTTATTTCGTTCTTGCACTGCCTACATTTGAGTCGCCGAATGGACCGCGACGCCGCCTCGCCGATTTTAGTGTCGCGCGCGCTCTGCGATGAGTTGCTCCACCACGCTCGGATCCGCCAAGGTCGAAATGTCGCCCAGCTGGTCATGTTCATTGGCCGCTATCTTGCGAAGAATGCGGCGCATGATCTTCCCGGAGCGCGTTTTTGGCAGCAGCGGCGCCCATTGAATGACGTCCGGTGTCGCAATCGGACTGATTTCACTGCGCACCCACGAGCGCAATTCTGTCCGCAAGGCTTCGGTCGGCTCGACGTCGGCAATCAAGGTGACGTACACGTAGATACCTTGGCCCTTGATCTCGTGCGGGAAACCGACCACGGCTGCCTCTGCGACTAGTGGGTGGGCGACCAGTGCGCTTTCGATTTCGGCGGTGCCCAGCCGATGGCCGGCGACGTTGAGGACATCGTCCACACGACCCGTGATCCAGTAGTAGCCATCCTCGTCGCGACGGGCACCGTCGCCGGTGAAATACGTGCCGGGGAAGGTCTTGAAATAGGTCTCGATAAAGCGGTCGTGATCACCGTAGACCGTGCGCATTTGTCCGGGCCAGCTGTCGAGCAGGACCAAATTGCCCTCGCAGGCCCCCTCGAGGATGCGGCCGTCCTTGTCGACAATGGCCGGCTTCACGCCGAAAAATGGCAACGTGGCAGAGCCCGGCTTGAGGTCCATCGCGCCCGGAATCGGTGTGATCAGGATGCCGCCTGTCTCGGTCTGCCACCAGGTATCGACGATCGGGCAGCGTTGATCGCCCACCACGCGGTGATACCACTCCCAAGCCTCCGGGTTGATCGGTTCCCCGACGGAGCCGAGTAGCCGCAAGGACTTGCGCGACGTGGCTTTCACTGGCGCTTCGCCCTCGCGCATCAATGAGCGGATCGCGGTCGGGGAGGAATAGAGAATCGTCACCTGATGCTTGTCGACCACCTTCCAGAACCGCCCGAAATCTGGATAGTTGGGCACGCCTTCGAACATGACGGTGGTCGCGCCATTGGCGAGCGGACCATAGACGATATAGCTGTGACCGGTCACCCAGCCGATGTCGGCGGTCGCCCAAAAGATATCCTCATCACGCAGATCGAAAACAGATTCGTGGGTGAAGGCGGCATAGACGAGATAACCGCCGGTGGTGTGCAGGACGCCTTTGGGTTGACCGGTCGAGCCGGAGGTATAGAGGATGAAAAGCGGATCTTCCGCGCCCATTTCAACGGCGTCACAGGATGTCGACTGGCCTCCCACCAGCTCCTCGTACCAGCAATCACGCGGCGCGAACATCGCCACGCGCGCGCCCGTGCGGCGCACGACCAATACGTGCTTGACACATTCCGTCCCTGCGGTCGTCAGGGCCCCGTCGACGGTTCGCTTCAGCGGTATTCGCTTGCCGCCGCGAAGACCCTCATCCGCGGTGATGACTACGGAGGAATTGCAATCCGCTATCCGGCCGCCCAAGGCGTCGGACGAAAAGCCGGCGAATACGACGGAATGGATGGCTCCTATGCGGGCGCACGCGAGCATCGCGATGGCGATTTCCGGGATCATGGGCAGATAAATCGTGACGCGATCGCCTTTTTCGACGCCGAGGGACTTCAGGGCGTTGGCGCATTGGCACACGCGCTCGTAGAGCTGACGGTAACTGATGGATTCCGAAAGCTCGGGATCATCCGACTCCCAGATGATGGCGGTTTTGGCGCCGCGCTTTTGCAGGTGTCGATCCAGACAGTTGCTCGCGACGTTGAGCGTTCCATCGTAAAACCAGCGGATGTGAACATCGGACTCGGCGTAGCTCGAATCCTTGACGTGCGAGAAATCCTTGATCCAATCGAGCCGACGGCCGATGCGGCCCCAGAATTGCTCGGGGTGCTCGACGGATTCCGCGTACAGGCGCCGGTAGTCGGCCTGCTTGATGCGAGCGCGGTCGGCAAAGCCGTCGGGAATTCGATATAGCTTCTGGCTCATCTTAGGCAGCCTCGGTTACCACGGGTAGAGTTTGCCGCACCGCGTCAGAGCAGAAACGGCACGATCGCCGCAACCCGCTGCGAATAGTCGACGTAGGCCGGTCCGAACCGCTCGCGCATGAAGCGTTCCTCGAGCTTCAGTTTGCGCCACAGCGCGGCGAATGCAATGGCAAAGGCGAGCAGACCGCGGACTTCGCCTACAGCCAAGGCGCTGCCGGCAAATGCGATCAACAATCCGGTGTAGATGGGATGACGCGCCAGATGGTAGGGCCCGCTGGTGATCAGTTCATGATCCGCCTTGATCGTGACGCTGCCGCTCCAGTTGCGGCCGAGGTGGCGCCGCGCCCAGACGGTGAACAGCAGGCCCGCCGCGGTCACTGCCGCAGCAATCCAGAAGGTGGTTTCCGTACGGGAAATGAAGGGTACGTTCAGCGGGGGCCATCGGGCGCCGCCATCCGAGAGCAGCCAGCCGCAGAGGATCAGCGGGCCGAAGTGTGCCCATCGGGAGAGCGTCGACTCACGCCGAACCGGAGCCTTGATGCCGCGGGCACAGATCAGCCAGTACACGGCCCAGGCGACCCACAAGACGTAAATCAGATAGGGTTGCATCGGCTTCAATTGTTCCACAGAACCGCTTGCACATGATCGCTCTTCGGTAGTGAAATCCATCGTATGGCCACGTACGTCGCGCTGCTGCGAGCCGTGAATGTCGGCGGTACCGGAAAGCTTCCGATGGCCGACTTGAAGTCGCTGTGCACGGAGCTCGGCTTCGCGAAGGTCGAGACGTATATAGCCAGCGGGAATGTAGTTTTCGACACCGACCTTACAGCGGGTACCGTGCACGCGCTCCTGGAGAAGCGACTACTCGCCTACGCCGGCAAAGCGATCAGCACGTTCGTGCGGACCGCGGCGCAAATGCGGGCCATCCTGGAGAAAAATCCATTCAAGGACAAAGAACCCAGACTCACCTACGCATTTTTTCTCCACGACAAGCCGCGCCGGGACGCACTGAACGACGCGCGGGGGCAAGCCGCAGAGGAGCTTCGCCTCGGCTCGCGTGAAATCTACATTTATTATCCCGCCGGCATGGGGCAATCGAAATTGCAGGTGCCGGCGGCGAAACTCGGCACGGCGAGAAACCTGAAGACTGTCGCGAAGCTCGCTGAAATGAGCTCGCGGCGCTAACGAGGTGCAGCCGCCGCAGCGAGAATGGCTCGGCTATCTCTTGCTCAGCGTCCCGGCCACCAATTCCAGCGCCCCGCGAGCCGGATGAGCGCAGGCCCGACCGCCATGCGGATCACGGTTGCGTCCAGGAACACGGCAACGCCCAGCGCGAACCCCAAAATCTTGATGAGCACGAAGTCGCCGAATACGAAGGCCCCGAAGATCATGACCATGATGGCGGCGGCGAAGGTGATGACGCGGCCCGTGCTCGCGAGTCCCTCGATCAGCGCGGCGCCGTCCTCGAGCCCGGCGCGCCGGCCGTCGGCGACTCGCGAGACGATGAATACCTCGTAGTCCATGCTCAGGCCAAATACGATGCAGAACACCACGATGGGCAAGATCGGAAAACCGCCGTGCATGGGGCTTGGCAGTCCCACGAGGCGCGCCCCGAGCCCGTGCTGAAAGACGATCGCCACGGCGCCGTAAGCCGCCGCCACCGACAAAAGATTCAGCACTACGGCCTTGAGGGGAATGAGTAGGCTGCGAAAGGCCAACGACAGGACCAAAAGCGTCGCGCAGATGACGCTCACGAAAACGGGGACCAGCGCGCTCTTGATGGCATCCTCGTAATCGGCGTTGAATCCGGGCAAGCCGCCCACATCGAGGCGGGCACCCGCAATCCCGGTGATGGTCTCCAAGTTGGCGGCGCGAATCTCGCGCACGAAACGTACCCCGTCGGGCGCCGCCAGCTCCTTGTGCGGCAGCAGCGCGAGCAGCACGGCGCGGCCGTCGGCGCTCACGAGGCTGCGCCGCTGCGAGTCCGGGAGGCGCTTCAAGATCTCGGGGCCGCCCAGCGGCACCGTATTCAACGTGGTGACCGCCCACACATGCTGAATTCGCGCATCGCGCGCGAAGTATCTCGCAAGCCGCGAAGTCGCGCGCCAGCCGGTTTCATCTTCGATCGTGACTCCCGGCGGCAGATAGAGGACCGCCTGAACGATTTCACCGAAGCTGCCCCGCGCCGCGCCGTCGATTTCGTGCAGCACCCGCACCGAATCTGCGGTATCCGGGAGCCACCGGCCGCGCGGCAGATCGATGCGCAGATGCGTCGCCTGGGCGGCCAGCAGCACGAGCGGTATGCCGGCGACGGCGAGAACCCCCAACGGATGGCGCATCACCCAGTGCGCCCAGCGGCGCCAGTGGCCGCGGGTGGCGGGCCGACGCGCGACTCCCAGCGAGCCGGCGTCGATCCAAGGACCGATCCAGGTGAGCAGCACCGGCAAAAGAGTGCTCGCGACCAAAACGGCAACGATGGTCACGAGGAGTCCCCCCATGCCGATGGATCTCACCTCGCTCACCCGCACCATGAGCATCGCGGCAAATCCGATCGCAACCGCGGACCCCGACACCAGGACGGTGCGGCCGCCGTGCCGCGCCGCCGCGATCACGGCGTCCGACCGCGACAACCCTTCCTCCAGTCCATCCCGGTAACGGCTCACGATGAGGAGTGCGTAGTCGATACTCAACCCAAGACCCACCATGCTGACGATGCTGACGACGATGAGGGAGGACGGCCACACACGGTTCACCACGGCCACCGCGCCGAGCGACACGGCGACGGTCAAGGCCCCGCACAGAACGGGTAAAATAGCGCAGGTCAGACTGCGAAAGGCGATCAGCAAAAGGACCAGAGTGAGCGGAAAGACCCGCCATTCGGCGGCTCTAGTCTCCCGGGCGCTGATCCGACGAAGGTCCGCATTGACGGCCGCTTCGCCCGTCCAGCCGAAGGCGAGAGTCGGGTACTTTTCCGCGAGTTGCGCATGCAGCGCGTCGGTGGAGGCGCTGAGGCGGATCATGACGGCGTCTTCGGTACCCTTCGGCGCGTTCAACCCGACGATCAGGATCGGGCTTTCGTCCTCGCCGAGGAACATCGAGTCCTGACGGTCCAGATACGACATGACGCCCCGCACGCCGGACGTGCCGCGGATCCTGTCGGTAACTTCCTTCAGCAACGCCTCGCCGTCGGCGGTCCGGGGGTCCGGCGCCGCTGAAATCCGCAACAGCGCGATCTTGGCGAACGGCGACTCGAATTGCCGCTGCAGCGCCTCCTCGACGCGCGAGGATTCACTGCCCTTCAGCCGAACGCCTGCCTCGAGTTGGTCATTGACGCGGGCGGCGAACGGCAGCGCCGCAAGGGCGACCAGAATCCATCCCGTGACGATCAGCCATCGCCGGCGTCGGGAGAACGGTGTTTGATTCACCAGCTCGATCCCGCCTCACTGCCCGAATGAAGTTGCGAATTGCCAGATAAGATCATGACTCGGATAGTAGCAAGCTCTGGGGCCGCTTCAAGGGAGATCTCGGCAATGGTCGCGAGCCGACCCGCGGCGGCCTCAGAGTCTCATCAGCGTGATCCAGCCTGCGGGCCGGTGAGTAAATGCCACGCCGACGATGAATGCATAGGTTGCCAGTGCCGCAAGAAACGCCAGGATACGCACGCGCCGCCGATGCGAACCTTTGAGCGCGTACAGACCGAAAATGATGTAGAGGATCAGCAACAAGAGCTTGGCCGTGAGCCACGCATTGGTGAACGGATACTGATGCAGAACCATCGTGAGCAAGATGCCGCCCGACAACAGCGCGGTATCGATCACGTACGACGAGATGCGCAGCGCCCGATGGTTTGCCACTGGTGCATCTGCGATGCGCAACAAGCCGCGGCTCAGGAACAACCCGCCCGACAGGATGACGCAGCTGACGTGGAAGAGGCGTATGTCGGTGTAGTGAACGCTCAAGAACGGCATGACCACCCTGACTCAGCCGGCTTTGCCGTCCGCACGCGGACCGCAGAGAATCGGCGCGTACACGACGACGAAGAGAGCAAAGGCGATGGTCCAAAACAAAGCGCTCCAGATGATCACCATGGGGTAATTCATTCGAAACGCCGACAGCCCGAAGACGCGCACCAAGGCCGCTGCGGTCAGGAGCAGGTAGGCGACCGTGATCCACGGGTCCACGATCAGCGCTCGGCCGGTATGCCCGAGCGAGGCCCGGGTCATGACCGCCAGAATCATCGTCGCCAATGCGCCGATGGTGAGCGCATGCAGCCAGAAGGCGGCGAAAGCGGCCCCGGACAACAAGGCAATCGCTTTCAGTGCCAACCCCACCGGCAACCAGGCGTAGCTCAGATGCAGAACCCAAACGATCGGCTGACGGAGCGTGCGCCACGTGGCCCATTGCAGCAGGCGCGTGGCCTGAAGGCCTGCCGCGACTCCCGCGACGGCGCCGGCGATCCGGCTTTCCGGCCAAACAATATCGCTCAGTGTCACCGCGATCATCCCCGCGATGGCGAGCCCGGACAGGGACGTTCTATTGTGCACGGCATCCTGTAACCCGAGCGGCCGCAGCGACGAGCTGGTGAACGACGGCACGAGACGCCCGCCGATGACGGTGACGAGCACCAGCACGATGTCGATGCCAACCTTGAGCGCCTGCAGGGCAAGCGGTGCATCGTGACGAATCAATCCGATTTGAAAGACGAGATCGGTCAGCCAAAACAAGCCGAGTACGGCAAGGAGTTTGGTATTTCGGTTGCGGGAGCTAAGCAGCGGTTTGGCAACCAGAATGCCGAGCGTCGGGAGGAACGCCAGATCGATGGCTGCGATGAGCACGGCGGGCCACAGGCTCGAACTCGCAATCAATACGCGGGCTGTGAGCCAGAGGCTCGCGAGCACGACGAGCGGTGCTCCGGTGGAACCTTTCTGCCCGGTCCAGCTCGGCACTGCCGTGAGCAGGAACCCCGCCATGGCGCTCGCGACGAAGCCGAACAGCATTTCATGGGCGTGCCAGAGCATGGGGGGCCACGCGGAGCCGAGCGGGGTACCCGCGACGAAGCTCAATGCCCACAGCGGCACGAGCAGCATTGCCCCGACACCGGCCAGGAGAAAGCTCGACCGGAAGCCATAGGCGAATACCATCGGGCGCAAAATGATAGAATTCATAAGATGTATCCTATGTGCATCTTTTTGTCGCAAGCTATAGGAAATGTACGTACGCGTGCGACCTTTCCCCTCAAATCTTCGCGGATGACGGGCCGTGACGGCGCCTGAGATCTGCGAATTGCCGCTGCCCTCGCCTCCCCGCACGGCCGGGCGCGTCGAGCTCGGTGCCGGCGCGACGGTGCTCGCCGGCTATGCCGCCGATCGCGAAGCGGCACTCATGACCCAGATCGAGGCGATCAGCGCGGCGGCGCCGTTCAGGCAGATGGTGACGCCTGGCGGCTGGCGCATGAGTGTCGCGATGACCAATTGCGGCCCTGCAGGTTGGGTCACCGACAAGACCGGATACCGGTACACGGGCGAGGATCCGTTGACCGGAAGATCCTGGCCTGACATGCCTGAGGAATTTGCGAGGCTCGCGCGCGAGGCTGCGCGTTCCGCGGGGTTTGCGGATTTTTCACCGGATGCGTGCCTGATCAACCGCTACGAGCCCGGTGCGCGTCTTTCCCTCCATCAAGATCGCGACGAGCAGGATATGCTCGCGCCGATCGTCTCCGTATCGCTCGGATTGCCCGCACTGTTCCTGTGGGGCGGACTCAAGCGCGGCGAGCGTCCCCGCCGTGTTCCCGTGATGCACGGCGATGTCGTGGTATGGGGCGGCCGGTCGCGGCTGATTTTTCATGGCGTGCATCCGCTGCAAGCCGGAGTGCATCCGCTCACCGGCGCGTTGCGCTACAACCTTACGTTTCGCAAGGCGCGATAGGCGGGCTTTCCGCCGGCCGCGCGACGAATTCGATGGTCCGGCCATCCGGATCCACCGCGTAGCACACTCTCACGCCATCCCAAGAAGATCCCGGCTCCTGCAAGGTGACCGGCAGCGAACAATCCAGAGCGCCGGCGCTCAGAGCGCGGATGCGCGTCGCGTCCACGTCCCCGACCGTGAAGGCAACATGGGTGTGTCCTGCGTCGAATCGACGCTGCACGAGCACCTTGCGATCCGGAACGACATATTGAAGGAGTTCGAGCATGTCGCCGGAAGGGAGCTTCAAGTCGGCGGTATGGATCACCGCGCCCGGAACTCCCGTCAGCGTCTCCACTTCCGCGCCGCAGATCACACCGCGTTCCTGCACGATGCAGCCGAGCACGGCACTGTAGAAGCGGATGGAGCGGTCGAGGTCGCCAACCGTCAATCCTGCATGGTCGATGCCGCTCATCGAGCGGCCCTCCCCGCCAGCGGCAGATCGCGCGCAAATACTTCCTCGATCGTTTCGCGCCGCTTGATGAGGGTGCTTCGGCTGCCGGTGACGAGGACCGTCGGGGGACGCGTGAGGGCGTTGAAATTCGAGGCCGCCGCATCTTGATAGGCGCCGGTGTCGAGGAACGCAATCACATCTCCGTTTTCGGCGTGGGGCGCTTCGACATTCTGGGCGAGGAGATCGAAGTTGCACGACTGACCCACGATCTGAACGATTTCCTCGCAGGGAGCGTCGGCGCGCGATGCAAACAGTGGCCTGAAATACGCGTGTTCCATGAACAGATCGGCCAGGAACACCTCGCTGGTATCGAGCTCAACCCAGGTCCGGGGAACAGGCCGGAGCTGTCTCTTCACATGGCATACGCGGCTCAAATGAATTCCCGCATCGGCCAACAGTCCTCTCCCGGGCTCGATTTGAAGGATCACGCCCGCCGGATCCATGCCCCCAGCACGCAGCGCCTCGAGAAGGGCGGCGCAGGTGCTCTGTGCATAGCGTTCGAGCGGCGCAGCCGCGGTCCTCGAGGGATTGGTCGGGTCGCGCGGCGAGGGAAAGCCGCCTCCGATGTCGATCTCGAGGGGGCGCCATGGCGCCCAAGCGGCGGCCAGCTGCGCGACCACCGAGCCGAAGGTACGCGCCATCCCCTCCCAAACGGCGGGGTCCGCGCTATGCCGACCCAAGTGCGTCATGAGGCCCGTAAGCCGCAGATGAGGGTGCTGTATTGCCCGGCGGCCAAGGCGCACTGCCTCGCCGATTTCGATGCCTGGCTTGTAGAGGTTGGCAGCGTCGCGAATCGTCATGGCGGGAAAGAAATCGGATGCGGTGGTGAGCTCGACATAGTCCGGGCGCACCCGCAGGCGCACGTCGGCAATTTTCTGCTGCCGCTCGGCCGCAGCGATCACGAGTTCCAGCTCCTGTTCGCTGTCTAGCGTGATCCGTGCCCCCACCGACACCGCGAGCTCGATCAGCGGCGCACTCTTCGCCGATCCATTGACCGAGATCTTTGCGCCGGGGACGCCCGCCCACAGCGCAGCTTGAAGCTCACCGTGTCCAAACACATCGCATCCCAAGCCCTCATCGTTCAGGATCTGTCGAACGGCAATCGTGTAGTTGGCCTTGAGCGATGGCAGCAGCTCCACTTGGCCGACGGTCCAGCAACGCTCGAAGGAGGCGCGCAGCCAACGGCTGTTCGCGCGCAACTGAGTTTCCGAAACGACGTACAGGGGTGTACCGTATTGCGCCGCAAGCGCGACGGTATCGCACTCCTCGATCCATAAATGACCGCCGACAAGCGACAGCACCGCGTCGACGCGGTGTCGATCCGCCGATTGCGCGGAGTCCGGCGACCTCGAGTGTCCGGGTGTCGACGACAGCATCCGGCTCCTAGTTCGGCGCCCCGGCGGGTTCGAGCACCGCGACCGGTTCGATCGAGTAGCGGTGCACGATCGCATAGGTAGCCGCCGCCAAAGCCGTCGTGGAGCCGGCCAAGAGCAAGACGGCGGAGTAGCCTTTCCCGATGCTGAGTAAGAAGCCCGCCGCGGCCGGACCGGCTGCGAGCGCCGCGCCCTGCGCCGCTGGTACCAATGCGGCAGCGCGGCCGGATGGGTCGACGGCCGCCAGCGTCCCCAGCTGAAAAATGTCGATGAAGTTCCAGCACAGCTGCAAGACGGCCAGATTGACGACGAACATCGCCACTGTGGGAAAAAGGCCGTGAACGAGCAGCGTGGCGGCCAAGAGCGCAAGCGCCGCGAGCAACGCGCGAGACTGACCGAATCTGTGACCCACTACCCGCGCACTCATGCAGGCCAAGGCACTCAGGAACACGCCCGCGGTCAAAAGCCAATGGACGTGCTCTATTGAGATGCCAAACTCGATTCCCATCCGTTCAGCATAAGCCCAATAGCTGCCGATCGTCACATAGAACAGCGCCACGGCCATGATGCACAGAGCGGGCAGCAGCGGCACGCGACCGAGCCGCATACGGCGCAGGTCGGTAGGCGGCACGCCACTCGGCGGCAGCCCCGGAACCGACAGCACGGCCCAAGGCGGCGGTAGCAGGGACGCCTTCAAATCGCGGTGCGGCAACAGTGGGGCGACGATCACGCTCGCAAACAGCAAGCCGGCGATCGCATCGAAAATGGCCGACGGCCCGCCCGCCTCGTTCAATAGCGGAAAGACCAACAGCACTAACGCATTCACCAGGACTTGGAGAAGAATCAAACACGAAAACGCGCGCACCGGTTCGGAATATCGCGACAGCAGCGTCAATGAAGAAGCGTAGGTAGCACCCGAGCCGAGACCCGCGCCAAAACGAAACACGCACAGAAGCACGATGCCGTGGAATGGGCCGCAGAGCAGATTGCAGACGGCGCTCAACGTCAGCGTCCCGGCAACGTACCAGCGCCAATCGAGACGATGTGCGAGCAGCGACGTCGCGGTCGAACCGACGAGCAGCCCTGCGAGATCGACCGAGGTGACGTATCCGGCATACGCCCCCGAGTAACTCCATCCGTCCTGCAGCGCACCGACGATGATCGGCATGCCCAGAATTGGTGCAACGCTGCCGATCGCCAGCGCTATTTGTGCCCACACGAGAGCGGGTAGACGGTAGAAAGTCTTGGGCGCTCTCACCAATCCACTATGCACGCATCGCCTAGAGCGCGCCACTCGGTGTATCTTGCCATCGAGCGAATTTCATTCCGATCAGAAAACGCAGGGGATGCCGTGACCAGAAAACTTCTTACGCCGCTCGCGGCCCAGATCGTTGCGTGCCTCGTCATGACCGCACCGATCGCCGGCGAAGCAGCGACAGGCGATGCGGCCGGGGGTGCGGAGAACGCCGAGGTGCCCGGCGGCCAATTGCAGGAAATCACGGTGACCGCGCAAAAGCGCACGGAAGACATCAAGGACATCCCTTTCAGCGTGTCCGCCATCAGCGGTGCCGACTTGCAGGAGCATCATGTCGCCGATTACGACGACCTCACGCGCGCTCTCCCGGGCATTTCTTTCGAGGCCGGTCCGGGCCCGGGTCTCGACACCATCGAGATCCGCGGCGTCAGCTCGCAATCGGGATCGGCAACCGTCGGCATCTACGTCGATGAGGTCTCGGTGACCGTCAACAACAGCCAGTACGACGGTGCCGTGCAGCCGAAGCTGTTCGATCTCGACCGCGTCGAGGTGTTGCGCGGTCCTCAGGGCACGCTCTACGGGGCGAGTTCCATGGGCGGCACGATTCGATTCATCACCAAGCAACCGGACCTCGACGCCTTCAGCGCGGGGGGCAGCACCGACCTGTCGGTGACCCATCACGGCGGATTCAACAATGATGAGTACGGGATCCTCAACATCCCCGTGATCAACGGGGTGTTTGCGCTGCGCATCGGCGCGGATTTGTCGAACGAGAGCGGTTACATCGATCACTATGTGCCGACCCCGACAGGCGCGGGCGCTGACGGCAGCGTCCTCTCGCTCGGCACCAACGACAGCTCGGGCGTGCTCGGCGAGCGCGGTGTCAACGACATCCGCACGCAGGTGTTTCGTGTCACCGGCAAGGTGGCGGCGCCGGACGACTGGACTCTCACGCCGGCCTACATGTGGCAGCGCACCGCAGCGTCCGACACCAACATCTTCTATCCGGACATCGGCCTCTACGACCAGGACAAGCGGGTGGCGGAACCTTCCACCGACATCTGGAGCCTGCCGAGCCTGACGATCACCAAGAGTTTCGGCTGGGCCGACCTCACGTCCATCACCAGCTATTTCAAGCGCGATTTTCGACGCGTGACCGACGGCACGCTGTACAACTCGAATATTTTTGCGAACGACTACGTGGTCGCCGGCCTGCCCACCACCCCCAATGCTTCCACGCCCGTTCCCTCAGCGCAGCAGATCTACGCGACCCAAACCGTGCTCGGCTTCCTGCCGTCGCCCGCCAATTACGACGCGCGCACCGAGCAGTTCTCACAGGAAATTCGATTGAGCTCCAAGAACACATCCATCGCAGGCGTTGCGACCACCTGGACAGCGGGCCTTTATTTCAGCAACCAGCACCGCCGGTTCCTGGACGACGAATACATTCCGGGGGTGCAGGCGCAGTTTCTGAATATTTTCCACTACGGCATCGATTCGGCCCAGTCGGTGGTGGGTCCCACTTATTATCCGGCCACCGCCGCCTTCCCCGCCGAATCGTTCGCCAATGACTTGATCTATTTCGGCCACACTTATCCGACCCAACGCCAAATTGCGCCGTTCGGCGAGCTGGGGGTCGAGATCACCCCGCAACTCAAGGCCGCAGTCGGCGTGCGTTACGTTTCCGCGAAGTCCACGGAGATCACCGACAGCGGCGGCTTTTACGCATACGGGCTGCCGGCGGAATATCCGGTCAGTGCGAAATACAGCGCGACCACGCCAAAGTTCTCGTTGGAATACGCGATCAACGCCTCGAGCAACGTGTACGCAACCATTGCAAAAGGCTTCCGCTTGGGCGGTCCCACCGGGCCCGACCCGGCGTACCAACCCCAGGGACCGCCTCCCGCCACGCCGGGGCCGTGCGATTCCGATTATCAGTCTTACGGCCTGACGGGCGCCCCCAAGGAATATCAATCCGACTGGCTGTGGAGCTACGAAATCGGCAGCAAAGGACGCTACTTCAGCAACAGGCTGTCGATCGATGCTGCGGTGTACACGATCAATTGGTCGAACATCCAGCAGACGATCAATCTGCCGACCTGCGGCTATTTGTTCACGACCAACGTGGGTGACGCCAAGATTTACGGCAGCGAGCTCGAGGTGCGCGCACTGGTGACCTCGGGCCTCACGCTGTCGCTGAACGCGGGATCGACGCATGCGTACATCGCCTCGGTCAGCACCGAGGGCACGGGCATCGTCTCCGTGGGCGAATCGGTGACGGGCGTTCCTGCCTACACCGCGACGCCCAGCATCGATTACGAAGCGCCGATCGGCGATGGCATGACGTGGTTCGCACGCACCGACTTTCCCTATACCGGACGCTCGCGCGGCTACTTCGACAGCAGCGGCTTGTCCCATTTGTTCCAGCCGGCCTATGGAATTTTGAACATGAGCGCAGGGTTCACGCGCAACGGGCTGTCGTTGAGCCTCTACGCGAAGAACTTGTTGAACTGGAAGAACATCATCCAGTACCCGTCGGTCAACTCGGTGCAAGAGGGATATACGGTGCGGCCGATGACGGTCGGGCTCATGGCCACCTTTCAGATGTAAGCGCCCCCGGGTTCGGTAACCACCCGTGCGCCGTCCCGCGCGGATGTGCGTCGTTATCAAGAGGAGCTGCGGCGCACGCTGATCTCCGAGCTCGGCTCGTGGGGCGATGCGGAGGTGATCCGCGGCGCGCGGCTCCGATTCGACCAGTTCCTGAAGAACCCGGCTTCGCTTCCGGCGAGCGATCAGCCGCCGATTCTCGCAGTCGTGGCCTACCATGCCGACGCCGGCACGTTCGAGCAGCTCATCGCTGGGCCGCGGCTGAAACTCAGCCAGAAGGAGTTCCTGGTGCGGGAGGCGGACAAGCTGCCGCAGTCGCGGTAAAGCGCCTAATCATCGAGTCCCAGACCTTTCAAGATCCTGGGCACATGTTTCTCCACCCGCGCGGTGCGAGTCGCCGATTGTTTCGCCCCGGCGAAATGCAGCAAGTAACCTTTCTGCCTTCCGGGGGTGAGCGCGTGAAAGGCTTTGGCCAGTTTGGGGTCATCCTCCAAACGCTGTTGAAACTCCTCGGGCACATCAAATTGTGCAACGACCTTCATCTCTACCCTGGCGCCGGATTTCTCAGCCGCAATGGCTTCCTTGATATAGGCCTTAATTGCCGCTTTTTGCTCGTTGATAGCCGCCAGGGAGGCGAACCTGATCTGTCTCGCAGCCTGCACATTCTTGGTTTGCTGGACGAGGAGGCCCTTGGAGTCCTGGAGCAACGCGCCTTTCATGAAAAGCAAAGCGCAATAATCCTTGAAGCCGTGGATCAAAACCACGTTGCCGCCGTTTAGATCGTAGCAAGCTTGGCCCCATTTCAGCTCTTCATTGAGGCCTGACGCAAGACAGAGTTGGCGGAGCGCGGCATATTCAGCACTCCAGCGTTTCTCTTTGCCATGAACCTTACTGACGAGTGGATTCATTTTGGCCGAGCTCGGTGGGTTGGGTCATTGCATGATGATACCGAAGGCCCATGGGCCCGGGGGATAGCGCTACTCACGGCGCGGTGCGGAAGTGAATCGGTGCGCCGAGATGTTGACATCTCCCCATGAGCTTTGCGGTATTGGGCGGCTCGTATCGAGCGCATCGACAACGGCCCAACCATCGGGGCCGCCATGCAGCGCGATTGGATGGATCATTCTGGGGCGGGGAGAATTGGCAGCGAGGCGCACGATGGCCGAATTTCTGATGGCCCCGGCCAGCGCCGCGACCCGCGGATCTGGCGAGTTCACGGCGGGGACTTCAAATTGAAATCGTCGTTGCGCCTCCTGGACTCGTTCGCGCACGGTATTGGAAAACGATTCCACCAGCTTATCGCAGGCGCGGTTGGCGGCCGCTTGGATGCCCAGCTCCGCGAGCGCCGACTTGGGGCTCCCCAAGATCACGCCCATCGCCTCAGCTTCGTCCGCGTCGAGGCCGACAAATCGCGACCGATAGTTGAATCCCAGTTCGACGCCGCCGTCGTTGCCCCGGTGCGTGACGATGGGCAACCCAGCTTCTGCGAGGGCATCCAGATCTCGCAACACCGTACGCCGGGCCACTTCGAGCTCACCCGCGAGCTGCAGGGTGGTAACACGACCCCGGTTCTGCAGGATGAGCAGGATTCGCAGCAGTCTCGACGCACGCATATTTAAATTCAAATATGACACTAGACGGCATATTGGCCAAGCCCATAATGGCCTCCCTGACAGCTATCCGATGGCGAGGCGAGATGAATAAAGTGACTTATGGATCGGGGACCGTGGATGACCCCTGGAGGCTCAAGACGCCGCCTCTGAGCTCTGAATTTCTGGCATGGCGCGACGAAGCGGAAAAGCCCCACAAGTTGGTGGTGCAGGTAGGCACGACCAAGTTGTCCTATCAACTTCGGTGCATCGATGACTTGCATGCCATGCTCAAGAAACACACTGACTGGATGCCACTCGGAAACGCCGACGAAGGCAAGCCCGTGACGGCCGGAAGCGTTGAAGCGTGGGCACGCGACGAATCCAATCCGGTCGGGGGCTACTACGGACTTCGAAAGGGCTACCGTGGCCGCTTCGCCAACTATGTACCGCCGGTGCTGGAGCTCCTCGGGTTGGCGGAGCTCGAGCACGGCCCTCGGAACAACCGCGTACGCGCACTCAAGAAATAGAGTCGGGCTGCATACTTCCACGACTTTCGCGGCGTGCTCTGGCGTGAATCTACTGCGAAATCATTCCGAGCGTCCCCAGCCAGGTTTCCACCAACTGAGGCCAGGCGGTCACCGGGAATTTCGTGCGCCGCAGTCCGAACGCATGTCCGCCCTGTGCATACAAATGCATCTCCACGGGAATCCCGGCTTTCTTCAGCGCGAGGTAGTAGCTCAGCGAATCCTCCACACGATCCGAATCGTCGTCCTCATTCTGCAGCAAGAACGTGGGCGGGGTTTCGCGGGTGATATGGGTGCGGATATCGGGATTTAGCGCGATGCTGTTCTCAGCCAGCGAAAGGTGGCCGGGGTAAATCGCCACCGCAAACCTCCGTGCCCTCCAGATCAATGGCCAATGCCATATAGCCCCCGCCGGGAAACACGACGACCGCAGTACCTGTGTTGATTCCGTTCGGCGGGTAAACCGTCATCGTGGGCTGTGAAACGTTGGTCACCGAAATCCAGGGCTTGCCGGCAACGAGCCGGTCCTCGACACGCCTCACCGCCTCCGCCTCCTTGAGCGGCAGCGCATCGGGAACCGCTCCGGGCCATAGCGGCATTTGGGTATGTCCGGCCGAGGGCTGCCACGAATCCGAATGGGCGTTTCCGCTGGCGACCGTGATCAAGACGCAGAGCGTGAAGACGGTGTTCAACTGGACCGACGAGGAGCGGGCACGCGCGATCGATCTCGCGGACCTGGGATTGAAAGAGCCCGGCAAGTATCGGATCGTCGAGGTGTTCGGCGAGCCGAACCGCCGTGCGAGCTCGGTGCGCACCCTCAACTTTGCACAGAAAGCTCACTCGGTGCGCATGATCAAGCTGATCGACGAGTCGGTGCCGCTGGCGGAACCTCAAGTAGAGATACGATCTGCTGCGAGCGCCAAGGCCGGCGAGAGCTTGGTGTTCGATGCCGCGGCCTCGTCAAGCGCGGCGCCGGTGCTCACCTATCATTGGGAGTTCGGTGACGGCTCGAGCACGGACGGCATGGAGGTGACGCATGCCTTCACTCATGCCGGCGATTACGCCGTGCAGGTCACGGCAACGGGATTGGGCGCGACCACGAGTCACAAGGCCTTCACCGTGTCGGTATCCGGGGAGGTCGCGACGCAGTTCGAGCAGGGGCGCAAGCTGCGGCCTTAATGAGCGTCATGAGGCGCGAGACGCTATTGAGAGCATTCGCCCTCGACACCCTGTGATGCAGCCAGATTGCCCTCGGAGGTGCTGCGGATTAACCTGTCCGAACGTGTTCCTGCCTATTCACCAGGGCTTCGGGGAAATTGATGAAACGCACGTGGACAATCATCGGTGTCAAAGATGTTCCGGTCAGCTTCAAATGGTACCAGTCGCTCCTTGGGCAGTTGGAGACCACTCCCGGTCATGACTATTGGGGGCAGATCCTGGATTCGGATGGAACCGTCTTGCTGTGTCTGCACCAGTGGGGCGCGCACGACCATCCGTCCTTGGCGAGTCCTGACAATGCGCCACCGGGAAACGGGTTGCTGTTGTTCTTTCGAGTCGATGATTTCGCAAAGGCACTTCAGAGGGCCCGTACTCTCGTCCCCCGGCTCGACGAGGAGCCTCACCTGAACCCGAGCACCGAGACGCAGGAATTCTCCATACGGGATCCGGACGGATATTACGTCACGATCAGTGCCCTCTCGGCAGCGTAGCCTGGACGAGCAGCGCCGGAGAGAATCGAATTGTCATGGGCACCGCGCTCGGAATGGAGCAGAGGAGTTTGGGTTGTCCTCTTTGTCTCTGTATGCGTGATCGCGCCACTTGCACTCTTCGTGCACGATTTCATGCTGGAATCGTTGAAGGTTCCATACCCAGCAACCGTACGACTTCCAAATTCAGTTAAATTCCTTGGCGACCTGGTTCGGCTATCGAGTCTCGCTCTGATGTGCCGTCTGTCTCTACCACTATTGCGACATTTTCCCCGGGGGCTCGCAGCGCTCTTGATCGGCTTACTCGTCATCATGCTGAACGAAACTTTTCGTGTCTTCGCCATCGAGAGCACGATCATAGGAAACCCGTTCTACGCGGCATTCGACATTGCTCCGCGCGCCCTCTCCTGGCTCACCTGCGGTGCTGCCGTGGCGTGGCTTTCAATAAGCGATGGAAAAAGCCGGAACGTGGCTATCGCAGTCATCGTGCTCGCGGCCCTTGAAGTGTTTGCTCTTCGCCCGGCGCTAGATGCGGCATGCGCATTCCTCAAGAACCACCTATCGGCGCCGACCACCCTCTACACTGATCCCTACCCATTCAAGATCAATGCCCTCATCTACGTAACGTTTGTCGAACCGACTATCGCGGCCTTTGCATTCGTATCGTTTTGCTGGCCCGCGCTGGGAAATGGCACCCTGCGTCGAATCATGGCTTTTGCGGCATTGTTATTGCTCATCAGAGGACGGGTCACCCAGTTTTTCGTCGAGACCTTTTGGGTAAATCAGCCTCTGGGAATTGCGTTTCTTGCAGAGAGTCAATTTTTACTCGAGACCCTGGTTTTGGGCTCGCTTGTCGCATTGACTTGGAGCTACGCTATGAGGATTCAATCCGAGGTGGGGAGGAGCACGGAAGCGAGACCTTGAGACATGCGCCCATTTTCCGTGAAATCGCTGATAAGCACGTCTGCGGCACTGGTTCTGGCGGTTCCCCGTATAGGTGCCGATGCCCAGGCCAGCGAGCCCTCTGCGTTACCCGAGGTGACGGTGACGGCGCCCAGGCCGCCGACGCCCGAAGAATTGGCCGGTGAGGCCGTTTCCAACTTCGTTCATGGACACGCTTCGCCCACGGCGGTGACCGGGCAATTGACGCGATGCTGGTGATCGGGATCCTGGTGGGCATCGCAATGGAGTTGCTCGAGTTGTTCGTAACCCAACCGCTGTTGGTTGCCCTCACGGGCAAGTTTCCCGACCTGTCCGATCTTCGGGAGTTGATCGGCAATGGTCCGATGCTCCTGCTGACCGTGGCCGCTGCATGGGTGCTCGCTGCATTCGGCGAGGAACTCGTTTGGCGTGGATACATGCTTAATAGGGTCCTCGACCTGGTCGGACGGACGCGAGCAGGCTGGGCGTTCGCCCTCGCCGCGGTGAGTGCGGCCTTCGGACTGGCCCATTCCCCGCAAGGTTGGACAGGTATCGCAGAGAATACGGTCGACGGTGCGCTGCTGGCGGTTTTGTACATCGCCTGCGGACGCAACCTGTTTGCGCCGATCATTGCGCACGGTGTTACCGATACCATCGATTCGCTGATCATCTATTTTGGCCGCTATCCCGGAATGCATTGATGCTCGCCGACGCAACCATCGGTGAGCGTCGCTCAGGATTGGAGAAACATGATCACTTGCGTCATTGACTATGTCATCGATCCTGCGAAGACGGATGAGTTCGAGAAGTTCGCGAAACGCTGGATGACGCTGGTTGACCGACATGGAGGGGTCCATCACGGCTATTTCCTCCCTTCGGAAGGATCAAGCGACCGCGCTCTCGCGCTATTCACGTTTCCGAGCTTGGCGGCCTACGAGCAATATCGATCCTTGTTCGATCACCATCCCGAGTTCATCGCCGCAAATAGAATCCGGGATGAAAGCGGGTGCGTCGTGAGGTACGATCGAACCTTCATGCGGCCATTGCTCCCCGGCGACGATCCCGCCTGACGGCAGCAGGCGGTGTGTGACTGAGCCGACCGGCCCTCTGCGGCCTTAGAATGGCGAATGCTCCGATTCAGTTCAACGCTAGTCAGGGCCGGCGTACAAATGGCCGCTATCGCAGCGGCGGCCTGCGTCGGCGTACGCGCCGTCGCGGCGACTGCGTGTACGCTCGACCGCGCCACGGCTACCACGATCGATGCGCAACCCTTTCTTACCAATGCGTATGGATCGCGCTGGAACGCGGCCACCGATCGTCTCGTTTATATGCAACCGGGCGCCACGGGCTACTACCGGATCTACACGATGCGGCCCGACGGCACGGATCGAGAGGCTCCCACGGAGAGCAGCTCGATGCTTCCGCAGGGCCATCAGGGCACGCCTTATTGGCATCCATCGGGGGCTTACCTGCTGTTGGTGGCACAGAAGCCCGAGTGGCACGGGCATCGTCTGTTCGGAATTTCGGACTACGAGGCGCTGCCTGGTTTCGGGCGCCATGACGACTTATGGCTGATTGAGGCGGACGGCAGCCATAGCTGGCAGCTCACGCGAGATCCGGACACGGTCGATCAGGGCGTGCTGATTCCGGTATTCTCGCCCGACGGCAAGCGGATCGCCTGGTCTGCCCGGCAACCCGGTGGAAAATACGCGTTGAAAGTCGCCGATTTCGTCGCGGGCCCGGCGCCTCGCCTGGAGAACATCCGCTCCTTTCAACCCGGAGGGGCCGCGTATTACGAGACCGGCTCATTCACGAGCGATAGTGCGAGCCTGACCTACACCAGCGATCAGGACACGCACAGCTTTTGGCGCAGTCAGATCTATCGGCTGGATCTCGGCACCCGCCACAGCGAGCGGCTCACCGCCGGAAACGACTACAACGAGCACCCCACCGTGGTCGGCACACCCAGTGGCGATTGGATCATCTACATGAGCACGAAGGGCGTCGTGCGCTTCCCGGGGCGGTTGATGCTGGGTACGGATTGGTACGCGATGAAGCTCGATGGCAGCGAGACCAAGCGCCTGACGACCATGAACAGCAATCGCCACGACAATCCGGAGAACGCGGGCTTCATGCAGGTCGCGGGCACGGTTGCGGTCAGTCCCTCCGGCGAATACCTGCTCGGCGACGTGCAGGACAGCCTGGTCAAGCAGACCGGTCTCGTGCGCAGCGTGCATTTCGTCTGCCCGTGAGAACCAATCATCCGCAATGAGCCTGCGGGCAGCGTCGAAATTGAGCGCGTCGGCTAATGCGCTCCCGCTGCCTGGAGCATCGCGATGATATCCGAGCGCCCCTCCTGACGCGCTCGCTCGAGCGGCGTTTCTCCAGCCTGATCGGGCGCGTTCGGATCGGCGCCATGCGCGAGTAACAGTCGCACCAGGTCGGCGCGCTGCTGCATGACCGCGAGCAGCAAGGGCGTGCGCCCCAAGGCGTCCGACCAACGACTATCCGCACCCTGATCCAACAGCGCTTCGGTGCGGCGACTGTCGCCGGCGGAGACGGCGGCCGAGAGCGAGGCATCGCTCTGGAGGCTCAAGGTGCGTTTTCCCGCCGCAGCGCCGGCGAGCGCAGCGGCGCTCCCGGCGGCGGACGCGGCATCGGCCGCGCGAGGAGCGGCCGCGCTGATTTGCGCCTGTGCAGTCGCGGTGCGCGCCGGCGACGGAGCGTAGCTCTTGGGCGCCGAAGGCGACGCTCGCGCCGAAGGCGACGCGCGTTCCGCCAGCGAGGAAGGATCCGTTGGCTTCGCCGTGGGCGGGGGTGCGACGGCTTGCTCGCGGGGCACTTCGTTCAACGCGGTAAGGTTTCGATTTGAAGGCTCGAAGACCCGGGGCAACACCAGCAACGCCGCCAACCCGGCGAGCGCCACGGAGCCAGCGGCCAGGAATTTCCAGCGCGGATGATTCGCCGCCGGTCGTTTAACATCGAAACTCTGGGAGGCCGGCGCTCCCACGCGTCGCGCAGCCATGCGCCGACCCTCCGCCAAGATCGCCTCGCGAGTCGACTCTGACGGCGTGGCGCCTTCCAGACGGCTGGCCTCGCGATAGCGCTCGACCGTCTCGGCATCACGATGATCGAATTCTTGGGTCATGCAAACTCCCAGAGCCATTCGCGCAGCTTCGCGCGCGCGTAGCGCAGCCGACTCTTGGCAGTCTCGAAGCTGGTGCCGGTGGCCGCGGCGACTTCCTCGACGCTCAATCCTCCTTCGGCCTGCAACAGAAAAGCCGACCTCTGCTCAACCGGCAACTGTTCCACGGCGCGCAGCACTGCGGCCGCTTGATCCTCAATCTGCAACGCAGTGAGTGGTTCGGTGCGCGCGTCGGCTGGCGGTAGGTCGAGGACGGGCGCCTCGCCCGATTCGGCGTTCAAGTCCATCACCTCCGTCGGGCGGCGGGCTCTGATGGCATCGACCATGCGATGGTGCGCGATGGTGAACAGCCAGGTCGTGAACTTGGCGGTCGGCGTATATCGGTCCGCGCCGCGCGCCACCGCGAACCACACGTCCTGCATCACATCGTTGGCGCCCGCTTCATCGTGCAGAGTGCGCAGCAGAAATCGAAACACGCGCGTTTCGTGGCGCCGATATAAGACCTCGAACGCTGCGCCGTCGCCGCGAGCGAATCGCACCATCAGCGCTTCGTCAGTGTCCAGAGTCAGGCTCGCTCTGCCGCGTCAGTCGCCGCCAGGGGGATCCGGAACAAATCGCCCCGCATCCGATTCGGGAAAGGCGCTTGGGTTCATCGGCAAAGGCCGCGCATGCACGATGCCCATCGCGACCAGGTTGTCGAACCGATCATACCGGATACGGATGATCTCATTGGGCGAATCCGACAGCCGCTGGAACTCGGTGGTGGAAACATTCGAGACTTCGCGTGCGCCATGACCGGTACCGAGCTTCGACGCCGCCAGGCTCTGCATTTCGGGCACTGCGCTGTCAGCCGCAGCCGCAGCCGGAGCGCGGGCCGCCCCCGCGCGCGCTGCCGGGGCGCTCGAGGGCGCGACCCAATCGGGCGAGTATTGCGCGATGGGGGGACGCTTCTCCAGAAACAACGCTACGCCGATGATGCCGACATTGGCTGGGCGCCCCGTGAGCGCCGCATAGGAATTCGGCAGTGCGGTGAAGTTGAAGTCCGCCACCTCCTCATTGCTTTTGCGCCAACCGTTGATGGCGTAGCCCTGCCCCGCCTGGAACACGTAACCCGTTTGATTCCACGCCGCGGCCTCGCCGCTGATGACGTTGATGCCGTCGACCGACGTGACCGCCAACACACGGTCGCCTCGCAGATTGGTGATTATCACCGCGTACCGGGAGCCGGGATTGCCCGCCACCCAGTACTCTCCGTGGTGGCGGTACACCGGCAGCACCTGCCCCGTGTCGCGATCCAAGATTTCGACGCCGGCAAGATGCCCCAGCGACCAGGCACTCAGCGGTGAACAGCCAAGCAGCAAGGCGAGACATAAGCGTTTCATGACGACTCCCGGTGATGAATCCTATCCCCTTGAATCGGGGTCGCCGGGAGAATGGGGTTAAGGCCCAAGCAAATAGCCATCTTCATCGTGCGTCCAGTGCGCACCAAAGCGAACAGATGGGTGCGGGCCGGAAAATATCCTTCCCGCGCCGCGTATACTGTTAACTACAGAAGATGACCTTCTATCGAGAGCGACGAGCCGGGGCCGCCCTATGAAACAAGTTGTCCTGATAACCGGCGGCACCTCAGGAATTGGGCTCGCCTTGGCCGAAGCCTTCAGGAGTCAGGGGGCTGCCGTAGCGGTTTGCGGTCGATCCGAGGCAGCGCTCGAGCGCTTCTCCCTCGCGCAACCGGACGCGTTAGCCATCCAGGCAGACGTGACCATCGGTGAGGCAAGGAGTGCCATGCTGGAAGCGGTCGCCGATCGGTTCGGTCGGCTCGACATCCTGGTCAATAATGCTGGCTCGTTGGTCGAACGAAATTTCGCGGCAGACGACGACGCCACCCTAGGCCTCGAACAGGAAATCGCTCTTAATCTGACAGCACCCATCGAGTTGACGGCCGAAGTGCTGAAGCGTTGGCCTGCAATTACTGCGATCGTATTTGTCACTTCAGGCTACGCCCTGGTTTCTCCTACCTTCGCCCCGACCTACGGCGCCGTGAAGGCGGGACTACACGGCTTCGCCGAGGGGCTGCGCCGGCAGCTTTCCCCTAAAGGTACGCATGTCCTTGAAGTAATTCCGCCCCTTGTCGACACGCCCTCGACCGCGAACGTCAGGAGAAAAAAGATTTCTCCCAAGACGGTAGCGGCGGTCACTCTCAAGGCGCTGGCCCTCCGTCGACCAATGGCACTGCCAGGTCAAACCAGGCTGCTCCCCCTGATGCTGCGGATCGCGCCGAACACCATCAAGCGCATGGTCGCCGAGCCCTGACGATTGCCGTAAGTTCAACGCTGATTGACGGCGGACTTGAGCTTCCAGTTGGGTCGGACGAAATGGCAGGTGTAGCCATCGGGATAGCGTTCCAGATAATCCTGGTGCTCCGGCTCGGCCTCCCAGAAATCACCGGCAGGCGCGAGCTCGGTCACGACCTTGCCGGGCCAGAGCCCGGACGCATCGACTTCAGCCATGGTCTGCAGGGCGTCGCGCTTTTGGTCCTCGCTCGTATAGAAGATTGCCGAGCGATAACTCGGCCCGGCGTCGTTGCCCTGGCGATTGCGCGTCGTGGGATCGTGAATCTGGAAGAAAAACTCCAGAATCTGGCGGTAGCTGAGCTTTGCGGGATCGAAGAGGATCTCGATCGCTTCGGCGTGGTTGCCATGATTGCGGTAGGTGGCGTTGCGCACCTCACCGCCCGAGTAACCCACCCGCGTCGATATCACGCCGTCGTAGCGGCGAAAAAGATCCTGCATCCCCCAGAAGCAACCGCCGGCCAGCACCGCACGTTCCTGAGTCATTCGCTTTCCTCCACCCTTAGCCCTTGGTCGAAACGCTCAACGACCGGATCTTGTCCGCGTCGGCGAGCGTCGTCGGATTGTAGACAACCATCGTGAGATCCGGCCGACCATCGACCGCGAACGCCGAATACTCGAAGGCGATCGGGCCGAGAACCGGGTGCCGCATGCGCTTGACGGCCTCACCAGGACTTTGGACATCGTTGTCCCGCCAGAGTGCCTTGAACTCCGGGCTCAGCCGGCAGAGCTCAGCGACCAGCGGTTCGACCTCCGCCGCCGCTCCCGCGCGAGCCGCGTCCACCCGAAACGCGCCCACCACGTAGCGCGCCACGCTCTCCCAGTCGTACTGCGCGGCGCGCGCTTTCGGATCGAGAAAGATGAAGCGCAGGATATTGCGCTCATCCGGCGGCAGCGATCCATAGTCGGTCAGCATCACGGTCGCCGCGCGGTTCCAGGCGGCCACGTCCCAGATCGCGGTCCTGATGAGAGCGGGGGTTGGCTGCAGCGCATCGAGCACGCGTTGCAGCCGTGGCGTGACTCCTTCCTCTTTTCGATAACGCACCTCGGGCGGTCGGCCCAGGCCGAGCAGGAAAAGATGCTCGCGCTCGACATCGGTGAGCATCAGAGCCCGCGCAATCCGGTCGAGCACGTCGGCCGAGGGCGCGCCACCGCGCCCTTGTTCGAGCCAGGTGTACCAGGTCGAGCTGATATGGGCGCGTTGCGCCACTTCCTCGCGCCGCAGGCCCGGGGTGCGGCGACGCTGGGGCGGAAAGCCAAAAGCCGCCGGATCGAGCTTGGCGCGGCGATCCTTGAGGTAGGACCCCAGCCGGGTCGCGGTTCCGAGGTGTTGAGGCATCCTGTTACCTCTTATACCACGATAATCTCACTACTTTACTAGGATATCAGCGAAGTGGACACTGGTCTCTCATCAAAGCCTGGAGATTTTCTATGCAAGTATTCATCACTGGCGCCACGGGTTGGGTGGGCTCCGTCGTGGTCAAAGATCTTATTGCCGCGGGCCACCGAGTGCTCGGTCTGGCCCGCTCGGACCAGGGAGCCGAGGCGCTCGTCGCCGCGGGGGCCTTGGCGCATCGCGGTTCGCTCGCGGATTTGGAGAGCTTGCGCAGCGGCGCCGCGCGGTCGGACGCCGTGATCCACACCGCCTTCAATCACGACTTCTCGAAGTTCGCGGCCAACTGTGCGGAGGACGAGCGGGCGATCGCAACCCTCGGCGCCGTGCTCGAAGGCTCCGACCGTGCGTTGCTCGTGACGTCGGGAGTCGCGCTGCTCGCCCCTGGCCGCACGGCGACGGAGGCGGATGTGCTGCCCGCCGACGCTCCCATTCCCCGCAAGTCGGAGACTGCAGCGGCCGCACTGGTGGCACGCGGCGTACGGGCATCAACCGTGCGGCTTGCCCCGTCGGTGCATGGGCATGGCGATCACGGCTTCGTGCCGATCCTCATCGCGATCGCGCGCGAGAAGGGCGTATCGGCCTACATAGGCGATGGACTCAATCGCTGGCCCGGCGTGCACCGGCTCGACGCGGCGCGTGTCTATCGGCTCGCGCTCGAGCGCGGCGCCAAGGGAAGCCACTTTCATGCCGTTGCTGAGGAGGGCGTGCCATTCCTGGAGATCGCCGAAGTGATCGGCCGCCGCCTGAACATTCCCGTGGTCTCGAAGTCGCCCGACGAGGCAGCCAAGCACTTCGGCTGGTTCGCGATGTTCGCAGGTATCGACGCGCCGACGTCGAGCGCGCGAACCCGCGCCGAGCTCGGCTGGAAGCCGGAGCAGCCGGGACTCATCGCCGATATCGATCATCCGGCCTATTTCGCAAGCTAGCGGGGTGCCGTTAACGCCGGATCGAATAAATCGAAGTCACCGATACAGACGCGCTGCGAAGAGCGATATCCCGAGACAGATCAGCCAATAAGCGTTCGCGACCCGCCTGGTCGCGAAGGGCCAATAGGGTGATTTCGGTGCAGTCCCCCTGGCGGCATGCCATGAAAAGTGCCCGCCCCAGAGCACGCTCGGCAACACGACCAAGCCGTGCAGCAGCGCAACCGGTGTGTGGCGTCTCCACATCACGAAGCCCATCAAACAGATGACCGCGATAATGCCGGCGAAGGCTAATGCGGCGACCAGCCGCATAGTTGTGCTGGCGGGTGGCGGGGCCGGGACGATGATGGTCGAGGGATCCAATGTACTCCCCTCCATAGACAGACTGGAATCAAGACCCCTGGATCATAGCCAATCGCGCGGTCGGAGCGTCGACCGATCGGGGGTCACACCTGCACCGCTCGCAGCCGCATCTCCGTATCCAAGACGAGCCCCGCCGTCTTCAGACGCCCGTCTTCCCAGTATCGAGGATCTGCGGCGAGCGCGACGCATTGCAGCAGCCAGCCCGGACGGCCGCGGGCGGCGCGCACCAGCGTGCGTCTCGCCGGGGTGCTCAACGGCAATGTGGGGGAGTGAGTCCAGGCAGTCATCAGCAGCCGTGAAAGCGTCCCCACCGCGGTCGGCGGCATGCGCACAGCGATGCTGCCGATCTTTAGGGCCCGGAGCCGTTCTCGCTCCCGCGGCGAGTCGACGTCGACCGCGAGCATCACGCCGACGACACCGCCGCGCAGCCTTCGCAGCCATCCCTTCATGGCCGCAGGGACGCGCGTGACATGATCGAGCAACAGACACCCGGGTGCGGCATCAGCGGCCGACCAGAGGCGTGCCCGCGCGGCTCGTCGCTTCAGGCCCTGCGTCGGTACTTCGGTGTATGCACGCTCGAGCGCACGGGTGATGTCATCGAGGGTGTGAGTGTTCGCGCTCAGAGCGCAATGAATGTCACCGAGCTCAGTCAGCACGGCTTGAAGCAAGGTGGTTTTTCCACTGCCGCGCGGTCCCCAAAGAACCACGTGTTGCCCGCGCCTCATGCTGACGGCGCAGGAATCGATGAGTGCCCTGAAGGCGCGATCTTTTCGAGCGCCTAAGGGTGTCGTCACGACATCAGCACTTCAACCGGCGTTCTGCCGGCTCATGCCTGTTTACCCGCCGTTTTGTGTTCGATCCGGCGAATTTGCTCCGTCATCACGGTAATTTGATAGCCCTTCATTCGATCCTCCCAAACTGCTGCGAATGGTGCGCCTATTCTAACGGCACTCGAACAACGCCAAGGATGCATCGTGCGAGACTTAGCGCGGATCGATTTGACATACCGTGCGCGGCGGCCGCTGCGATATCCCCAGTGCGCCTACGCTGAGAGGCGCATCACATTCAGCCCTGATCGGCAGGTCAACGGGCCGCGTCCGCAAGCGTTCTGTGAAGCATCTGCCGCCTCTTCGGAGAGCTTGTTCTAGAGTCCTTCGCCGACGTCGGGAGCCGTGTAACCACTATGGGAGCTATGATGAAAAAATCGAACATCTATCTGAGCGTTGCCGGCTTCGTATGCGGCACGCTGATCTCGTTGCAGTCGATCGCGCAGACCGATCCGGTGCCGGGCCATCCCCGCGAAAACGAGGTGAACCAGCGTCTGGACAATCAGCAGGCCCGCATCGATCAAGGCCTTGCCAAGGGCACCATGACCGGGCAGCAGGCAGCCCGGGACGAGAAACATGATGCGAACATCGCGCAGCGCGAAGCGGTAGACGAGTCCAAGCACAATGGGCACATCACGAAGGCGGAACAGAAGAGACTCAATAAATCCGAAAATCGCAACAGCAAGCGGATTTATCGCCAGAAGCATTCGTAGACTCATCGCGCATAGCCCAAGCGCGCCAGGCAGGCTTCGACAAGATCCAACGCGACCTCACGTCCACCAGGGCGTGAGGTCGATCGCTTAGACCGCGAAGGACGGTATAATCGCCTCATCCTTCAGCACAGGCAATTTTCTCCATGCGGTTCAAGCACCTCGCGAGGCCGCTATCGCGTCTTTTGGGCAAAGCGCCACCAGACGCGGCGGCGCCGGCGGATCCCATCGCGGCACTCGATACAGCGCCGCCCCAGCTCCTGATCGCCACCGCGCTGGGCGATGCAGAGGAGGCCCAGCGCGAGGCGGCCATCCGCAAACTCGAGGACGGCCCGACGCTCACGGCTCTCGCAGGGATCCGCGACGGTGCCGCGAAGGAAGTTCCGCCGAGTCTGGAGCGCGCCGCGCAACAGCGCCTCGCGCAGCGGGTCGATGCGGGAAGTCTTGACTTCGAGGAGCTTTGCGCTGCTCAAGGGAATATATCCGCACTCCTGGCAGTGGCCGGGTATTGCAGCGACCCCGGCCGATTGTCCCGCCTACTCGCCTCGATCGAGGATCCCGAGCACAGGGCTCGAATCGTCTTGGACGGTCCCTCGAGCCACATCCGTCAACTCGCGGCGCAATCGGTATCGGACCCCGCCGAACTCAAGCGGCTTCTGACGCAGCTGCGCGGCAAGGACAAGAGCGTCTACAAGATCATCCGAGAGAAATGCGACGCGCTCAATGCCGCAGAAAGGCGGGTCGACAAGACCCGCAGCGATGCCATCGGCGCCTGCGAGTCCCTCGAGCGGCACAGTCATCGCGTACACGACGTGATCTACGAGGCGACCTTCCGACACTTTCGCACGCGCTGGGAAGAGCTCACCGCGCAGGCCCCGCCCGAGGTTCGCGAGCGCGCCTCCCGTGCCATCGAGCGCTGCGAGGCGATCGTGGAGGAGCACCGCCAGCGAATTGCGCAGCAAGCCGCCGAGGCATCGGAACGGGCTGCACGCGAAGCCGCGCGCGAGCAGGCGGCGCGTCTCGCCGCGCTAGAGTCGGAGCGCTTGCATGACGCTGCCGCACGGGATGCCGCGGAACAGGCGTCACTGCGCGAGGCTGAGGCGAAGGCACGCGCCGAGAAATCGGCGGCAGAAGCGCGCGCCCTGCGCGAGCTCAGCGCGCTGATCGGCAAGACGCAGGGCGCACTGCGTGAGGGCGGGACGGGGCGAGCGTCGGGCTTGCGCCGCGCCGTGGAGGAGAAGCTCGCGTCGGTGCCTCTCGTACCACCGCCGCTCGCCCGCCAGGTGCAGAAACTCGATGCCACCTTGAACGAACTCAAAGATTGGAAGGAGCATGCCGCAGCTCCCAAGCGCGCCGCACTCATCGAGGAGATGGAGTCGCTCATCGGATCTGCGCTCGAACCCAAGGCACTCGCGGATCGGATCCGGCAGCTTCAGGAGGACTGGAAGACGGTCAGCAAAGGGGTGGTCAGCGATTCGGACGCGGACTGGCAGCGCTTCCATCAGGCTGCGCAGAGCGCTTACCAGCCATGCCGCGAGCATTTCGAGGCTGAGGCGCGGCTGCGGCAGGCGAATCTGGAGCAGCGCAGGAGCATTCTTGACCGGCTTCGCATCTTCGAGACTGCGCAGAGCGGCGAGTCCGCGGATTGGCGCTCGGTGACCGCCGTGCTCAAGGAGGCCCCTCAGGAATGGCGTCGGCATTTTCCGGTGGAGCGCGCGCCGGGGCGCAAGCTTCAGGAGGAATTCGACGCTGCGATCGGGCGGCTCCAGGAAAGGCTCACAGCTTGGCACGCAGCCAATGCCACCGAGAAGCATTCGCTCATTCGAAAAGCCGAGCAGCTCCTCCTGCTGGAAGACGGGCGCGAAGCCGCGGAGTCGATCAAGCGCCTGCAAGCGCAGTGGAAGGACGTGGGCGCCGCCGCACGCGACCAAGAGCGACTCTTATGGGAGGAATTTCGCCGGCACTGCGACGCGGTGTTTCAAAAGCGGGAACAGGCCCACGCGGATTACACGGCCGCGCTCCAGGCCAGCAAAGCGCGGGCTGCGGCGCTCTGTGAAGAAGTGGAGCAGGTCGCGAAGCAATCCGGCCCCACCTTGAAAGAAGGCGCGTCGAGACAGACCGAGTGGCGCTCTGCCTTCGAGAACCTCGGTGAGCTGCCGCGCGGTGAGGATCGCGCGCTCAAGACCCGGTTCGAGCGGGCACTCGAACGGGTCCGGGGCGCCGTGTCACGGCAACGGGCAGGCGAGAAAGAGCAAGCGCTCGCCGACCTGCTCCAGGCCGCGCGGCGCATTCACGCGTATGGGTGGGCGGTGATGGGAGCGGCCCCGCCATTTGAACGTGATGCGCTGAAGAGCGCCGCCGAGGCATTCATCGCCGGCGTTTCGCAGTGGCCGAAAGGCGCTCCCGAGGCGCTCACCGACGCATGGGCCAACGCCGAGGCCAACGCCGAGGCGACCGCCGGCACGGACTCCGACACGGCGCTCCGGATGCTCTGTATCCGCCGGGAGCTGCTCGCCGATCTTCCGACGCCGCCAGAGGATCAAGAGTTGCGGCGCGAGCACCAGATGCGCCGACTCGTGGAGCGCATGGGGCAGCGGAGCGAGGCGCCTCCAGACGACTTCGAGACCCTGGCGTTGGAATGGGTGCGCGCCGGGGGCGTCGCACCGGAGAGATACGATTCTTTACTCGAGAGATTCCGTGGCCCGACCACACAATGATATCTTCGAATGACGATGGCCGAAGGCTGGACGAAGGAATGGGAGCGCCGGATTGTCAACGGAGTGTATCCGTTGCGCCGCTTTTTGGGCCAATCAGACCACAGTGTGGTATTTCTCACTGAATGCCGGGCGCAAAACCTTGCTCAAGCCGCGATCAAGATCCTGCCTCGTGACCCCGCTCATCCGGATGCGCAACTCGAGCATTGGCGCCGAGTTGCGTCGCTATCCCACCCTCACTTGATCCGCGTCTTCGACGCGGGTTCCTGTCAACTCGGAGGGCAGGATTTTGTGTTCGCCGTGATGGACTATGCGGAACAGAATCTCGCTCAAATTCTTCCCAGCCGCGCTTTGACTCCCGATGAGGTGCGGGACCTGCTGCCTGCGACCCTGGATGCGCTGACGTATCTGCATGGCAAGCACCTGGTACAGGGCGGACTCAAACCGCCGAACTTCATGGTCGTGAATGACCAGCTGAAGCTGGCGAGCGACACCGTCCGGCCCGCGGGCGAAGGCGCCGCGAGCGCTGCCCGGCTTTCACCGTACGACCCGCCGGAGGCCCAAAACGGCACGATATCGAGCGCAAGCGACATCTGGGGACTTGGCATGACGCTGGTCGAGGCCCTGACCCAAACCGTGCCGGCATGGTCCCGACAGAACGCGGAAAGCGTCCCGCTGCCGGCCAATCTGGCGCCGGATTTCGTCGAAACGATACGGCGATGCTTGAATCGCAGCGCTGGCCGGCGCCCCACAACTGCCGAGTTGGTCGACCAGTTCAAACAGCCGCCGCCGGCGATGGCCCCGGCCGCCCAAAGTCTGGTCGTGGGCGAACGCTCGGCCGGGGCGTCCTCCAGCCGAGCCGCGCCGAAGAATAAAACGCTCATTATCTCGATTATGGCCGGCGTCATCGCGTTGGCGGCGCTGTGGTTTGGGGTGCGCGTCATTCGTACGCCCGCCACTGGGCCTCCCCCAGCGTCGACGACCCTTCAGTCGCCCGTGGCCGCTCCGGCGCCGGCTATCGTACCGAGCCCGAGGGCGGCGGGTATCCCCGCGCCGTCACCGCCGATCGTTCATCAAGAGCTGCCCGACGTTTCGCGGCATGCGCGCGAATCAATTCGCGGCGTGATCCAGATCGCGATACGAGTGAGTGTCGATCGTTCGGGCAACGTCGCCGAAGCTGCGTTGGACAATCGCGCATCCAGCAGATATTTCGAGCGCGCCGCGATGACTGCCGCAAAACAATGGAAGTTCGCCCCCGCCGCTCAGGGTGCGCGGGTGTGGGTGTTGAACTTCGAATTTACCCGCGCGGGCGTTGCCGTCCACGCGACCCTATCGCGGTAGCGGGGGCTGACGCTGCCGACCGGACTAGCGGTACGACCACTCGGCGCCCATAGCTATCGAACTGTGAAGACTGCACCACGACGACGGTCACCCTCTATCACGCCCCAAGGATCCGTCGGATTGCGCCCACACAGGAACGGCAACTTACCCCTCTAGTCCTGCGTTCCGTGCTCCTCATAATCAGTTGCCTCCCGGTTATTTGAACAATCTGCCAGGCAAGGGCGCCTCGGGCGCAACGATAGGAGACTCCAATGGCGGTCACTTCCAGTATCGACGTGCTGATCGTGGGGGCCGGGCCGGTGGGATTGTTCCTTGCGAACGAGTGTGCCCGGCGCAAGTTGAGTCACCGCCTCATCGAGGCTCGATCCGCGCAATCGACGCATTCCAAGGCGCTAGCTATATTTCCTCGCACGCTGGAGACATTCGACATGGCAGGCCTCGCAGGGCCGTTCGTCGACGCAGCCAATCGGGTCACCTCCATCTCGGTCGTTGCGCATCAGCGCCCGCTGGCGGAATTGCGTTTTGAGCCCGAGCAGACACCCTACTCATTTATCGCGATGGTGCCGCAAGACGTCACGGAGTCGCTTTTGCTGAAGCATCTCGAAAGTGCGGGCGGCGCGGTGGAGTACGACACGAAGTTCCTGTCCGCCGATGCGCTCGACGATCGCGCGGTTGCGCATGTCGATCAGTCCGGGAAGTCCATCGATATCGAGGCATCGTTCGTGGTCGGCTGCGATGGCTCTCATAGCGCCGTCCGTCGACTCATCGGATCGCCCTTCGAAGGCGGGGAGTACGAAGCTTCCTTCATGCTGGCGGACGTCGATACCAATGAAGAGTTGCCGGCCGATCAAATGCAGGTGTGCCCCAACGAATCGGGTCCGCTGGCGATTTTTCCGATGAGCGCGTCGCGCCGGCGCATCGTTGCGACGGTCGAGGAGCAGGAAGGAGAGGCGCCCTCGCTGGAGCTTGCGCGCAAGTTGTTGGCAAATCGGGGACCCGTCGGAATGCAGGCGCGCGCGTTGCGCTGGAGCAGTTACTTCCGAATCCATCACCGGCAAGTTGCGACACTTCGTAGCGGGCGCTTCTTCATCGCCGGCGACGCCGCCCATATCCATAGTCCGTTCGGCGGCCAGGGCATGAACACCGGTCTGCAAGACGCTTGGAACCTCGTGTGGAAGCTCGATCTGGCGACCCGCGGCCGCGCGGGCGAAGTTTTGCTCGACAGCTATAGCGCCGAACGGCGGCCCGTCATCAAGCAAGTCATGGAAGGGACGGATTTGCTGACCAAGGGAATGGCGACGCCCAACAAACTCGCACAGACCCTGCGGGATGTGCTCATTCCCGCCGCGTCGCATCTGCCGCCCTTTGTACATGCCTTCGTCAACCGGCTGTCGGGGCTTGGAATCGCCTACTCCGGCAGTCCGATCGTCGATGGCAAGGGCCAGCGCTGCTTCGACGACTCCATGCGCGGAGGGGATGGCATCGCACACCATTTTCTATTGCTGTGCGACAAAGGAGATGAAACCGCGATGCGCGAAGCACTCGGTCGATTGCCCGAGCGGCTGAGAAGCCTCATCGAGCTGCGCTGCGCACGCCGCGAAGAGACCGTGCTGGTCCGGCCGGATGGTTACATCGCCTGCTCGGGGCGGCACCGCGCGCCTACGCACATGCTCGACTCCGTTCGGTCGGTGCTCGAGCGTCAGGTCATCTGATACGTGCCTTCAACGTTGATTTGTATCTGCAGCGGTATCGCTGTCGGAGGAAAACTACAGCGGGCGGCCCTCGCCGCCGCTGGAGGACTTCAGCGTGAGCGGTTCGACGATCACGGCGAACTGGGCGAATCCGATCGCGGGCACCTACACGCTGCCGATCACGATCACCGCGCACTGAGGGCTCGGAATGGAAAAACGGTATTGTCAGCGATACATGGCCAGCAACCGGCCGTAGGCCTCGGGATAGAATATGGCCACGAACAACAGTCCGGTCACGGCCCCATCGATGTGGGCGGTGTGGTTGATATTATCTCGCGCGTGCCGTGACAGATACCAGCTGTAGAGGAGATAGCCGATCGCGAACAGCGGCGCCGGGATCGGTACAGGCAGGGGCAAGATAAATATCGACTGGCCGGGAAAGAACACGATCGAGGCGAATAGCACGGCCGACACCGCTCCGGAGGCGCCCAACGCGGCGTAGCGGGGGTCGTTGCGGTGTTGGAGGTAGGTGCGCGCCTCGCTCAGGATCAAGCCGACGAAGTACAACAGCACAAATTGCGCGGTGCCGACGACCCGCTCGAGCGGCGGCCCGAAGAAATAAAACGTCAGCATGTTGAACAACAGATGCGTGAAACTGCCATGGACCAGGCCGCTGCTCACCAGGGTGTAGTAGCGGTTGTTCCGGACCAGCTCGTACGGGCGGAACAGGCTCCTTTCGATGAGCTGCGGCCGGCCGTAAAGACCGAGCAGGCTGACGATGCAGGTCACCAGCAGAATGCCGAGGGTACCGGGTGCGGTTGACTTCAAAGCGTTCTCCTCCCCCTCGGAGGATACGTGAGTTTAGTCGCAAGCATTTTGTGGAAGCGCAACCGCCACGGGAACGGCAGACGCTTCCTCGCCCTTCCTCGATGCTGGCGCTCGCGTCTGTATCCACGCGAGCAGCGCCACCGAGATCAGCACAATGGGCAAACCGAGCAGTACGTTCGCGGAAAACGATTCGTTGCCCAGCCACCAACCGACGAACAGCGCGACGGGCGGATTGACATACGCATAGGTGGCGGCGAGCGTCGGGGATACGCGCTCGACGACGTAGCGGTACGCCGAGAACGCGATCAGCGAACCGAATACGACGAGATACACCCAAGCCCACCACACCTCGGGCGCGTGCGGCAGCGCCCAGTGCTCGCCGAGGACGGCGCTCACGATGAGCGCCATCACACCCGCGGATAGCATTTCAGCTCCGAATCCGGTTGGCCCGTGGGGAACATCGAGGCGGCGCGACAGCACCGTGCCCAACGACCAGCACGTCGTGCCGCAGAGAATGATGAGCGTGCCCAGGAGGTTCCCTTGAAGGTCCCGCCCCATCAGCATCACGACGGCGCCGAGCGCTCCGATTGCGATGGCGATCCATTCGAGGCGCCTGGGCCAGTGCCCGAATGCCCCGGACCATAGCGCGGTGGCGAGCGGCATGACGCTGATGAGCGCCACCGTGGCGCCGGAGCTCACCCATCGTTCGGCAACGGCGACTCCGCCGTTGCCCACCACCAGGAGCAGAAACCCGAGCAGCGCGGCATTTCGCCACTGTTTGAGCGTCGGCGCCTTACGCCGATGCAGCAACTGCCAAAGCGTCAGCAGGCCACCGGCGACGACAAAGCGCGTGCCGATCAGAAAGAACGGCGGGGCACCCTGGACTCCGACCTTGATCGCGAAGTACGTGGTGCCCCAGATGACATAGACGGACAACAGGCAGCCGGCAATGAGCCAGGCGGAGGGTCGAGAGACGGCGGAGTGTTCGGGGCTTGGCGGCATGACGCGATTCTCACTGGCTCGCAAGGCACAATCATACCGTCGATACACGAAATAGGCCTTATCTTGTATAAGACGGAGAGGCGCTTTAGGCTTGGGGTTAAAGGTAATAGCGCACAGGGAGTTTCGAAATGGACGCACTCGACCTGAAGATCCTTGCAATCCTAGATTCCGATCCTCGCCGACCATATGCTGAGATCGCACGCGAACTGGACGTGTCGCAGCCAACGATTGCCGATCGCATGCGCCGACTCGAAGCTCGCGGCATCGTACGCGGCGCGATGCTGTGTATGGATCACGCCCGTCTCGGCTTCAACATCAGCGCCTTCGTCAGGCTGCGGGCGAAGCCTTCTCATAAATACACCCTGGGGGAGACGGCCCGCGCCATCCCGCAGGTAATCGAAATGCACAGCGTCACCGGCGACGACTGCATGGTGGCGCGCGTCGTTGCACGCTCGGTGGGAGAACTCGCAGAAATTCTGCAGCGCCTGACGGTGGTGGCGGATTCGAGCACGTCGGTATTGCTCGAGACGATCATCCCGCTGCGCAATCCGATTCCTCCGCTTCCGGCTCAGCAACCCGCCGCAAAGAACAAGCGTCCGCGGGTTAGGCAACGCGTTCGCGCGTAGGTTCGCTGCGTCGATCCGCTAGATTTTTAGTTTCCAAGTACCTCGTCCATCACGGCATTCGTATGACGACGCTTGCCGTTCACGAGCACCAGCACCTGATCAGGTGCCAAGCCACGCAGCTGAATGGCCCGAACGGAATCCGAGGTGCCGCTCGAAGATGCCCGCGGCATGTTGATCGATAGAACCGATTGTTCTTACCTGAATTTCTGCCTGGCAACGGTGGGCGTGGTCGTCGGCGGCTATTGGTTGGACCGCAAGGGCCCGCGGCCGGTGGCGATGACGGGCGTCGCCCTCTGGGGGGCGGGAAACGTGCTCGCCGGGCTGGGCACGCCTCTATTCGGCGCTCCCTGGCTGTATCTGACTTACGGCTTGATCGGCGGCATGGGGGCCGGCATGGCGTACATCACGCCGCTCGCGGTGGTGACCAAATGGTTCCCCGAGCGGCGCGGTCTTGCCGGCGGACTCGTCGTCGCCAGCTTTGGCCTCGGCGCGTTCGTCTATAACCAGCTCATCCCGCGCCTCCCCGCCTTCCATGCCTTCTCGATTCAGGCGGCGCAGATCCTCGCGGCTGGCGGCGCCGGCCGAATGCCGACGGGCATCGCGTTTCACAGCGTGGCCGCCAGCGAGGGTGCGCACGTCATCATGCGGATCTTCATCGCTTCGGGGCTCGTGTTCCTCGCGATCGGGTTACCCGCCGCATGGCTGCTGCGAAATCCGCCGGCGGGGCGCGACAGCGGCGGCATTGGGGGGGCCGAAGCGCTCGGGCACGGGCTATGCGCCCGCGAGCGTGGTGCGCATGCCGCAGTTCTATCTCCTGTGGCTGCAGCTTTTCGCCAATGTGATTGCCGGCATCACCATCATCTCGAACGCCGTTGTTATTCTCTCGGATCTCACCGGCCTGGCGGCCGCGCAGATTGCACCGCTGTTCGGGGTCGTGAGCATCTTCAATGCCATCGGACGCTTCTTTTGGGGCGGCATTTCGGACCGCATCGGTTGCCAGCGGACCTTCGCCGCGATGTTCGCGGTCCAGGCGGCCACGCTCTACTGGCTCTGCGGAGTCCATACCCCCGCACCGGCGCTGGCCGGCTTCGCCATCGTGCTTCTATGCTGTGGCGGAGGGTTTGGAACCATGCCCTCCTACAGCGCGCAGTGCTTCGGCACTCGCTACATGGGGTTGAATTACGGCTTGGTGCTGACGGCGTGGGGGGCGGCGGGGCTCCTCGGGCCGATGCTGGTCGCGCGCGCCAAGGACGTGGGTGTCTCCTTCGCAGTGCTGATGCCGACGATCGCCTGCGCACTGCTGGCGTCCGTCATCCTGCCGGTGCTGACACACCGGCCGCACCCCGCCGTGCAGAGCGCCCCGGCCGTCTGACCAGTTGCAGACGGGCGGGGCGCATGCGAGCCTTCCCATGAACGCGAACCAGAATGATGGGAGAGGCGCGTGAGAGTTCGTCCCGGTGACGCGGATTGGAAAGCCGTCGAGCAGCACCTCGACCGGCTGCTCGACATGGACGAGATCCAGTGGGATGGCTACCTCTCTCGGCTCGAGGATGACGAGCCGACGGTCGCCGCGGCGTTGCGCGACCTGATGGCCGACCGCCGCAGCCTCGAGGCCCAAGGATTTTTGGAGGCGAGCCTGGTCAAGCCGGTCGACCAGGAACGGATCGGCACCCAGGTAGGCGCCTACACCATCGTCTCGCTCATCGGCCGCGGCGGCATGGGCGAGGTGTGGCTCGCGCAACGAAGCGACGGCCGGTTCGAGGGAAAGTTCGCGCTCAAATTCCTCGACACCTATACCGCCTCCCCCGCCGCGCTCGACCGCTTCCGACGCGAAGGGCGATTGCTGGCGCGGCTCGCGCATCCGCACATTGCGCGCCTGATCGATGCGGGCGTCACGTCCTCGGATCGACCCTACCTCATCCTGGAATACGTGCAGGGGACACGCATCGATGACTACTGCGTCACGCACGGCCAGAATGTCGAGGCGCGGGTCCGGTTGATCCTCGATGTACTCGGTGCACTGGCCCACGCGCACAGCAACCTGGTCATTCATCGGGATATCAAACCGAGCAATATCGTGGTCACGGAGGACGGAGACGCGAAACTGCTCGACTTCGGCATTGCGAAGCTGCTCGGCGCCGAGGCCGGACCGGACGCCGATTCACCGCCGACCCGCATCGAGGATGCCGCTTTCACCCCGGAATACGCTGCCCCGGAGCAGATTCTGGGCGAGCTGCCCTCGACCGCCACCGACGTCTACCAGATGGGCGTTCTCATTTTTGCCCTGATGACCGGGCGCCTGCCTCTGGGCGCCGAGAGCACCACGCGTGCACAACGCATCAAGGCGGCGCTCGATGGCGAGCCGCCGCGGATGTCGGAAGTGGCTCCGGCAGAGGTCCGCAAGGCGCTGAAGGGCGATCTCGATGCGATCGTATCGAAGGCGCTGCGCAAATTGCCGCGCGAGCGCTACGGCACCGCCGCGGCGCTCGCGGACGATCTGAAGCGCTATTTGCACAGCGAGCCCGTGGCCGCACGCGCCAATCTCGCGACCTATCGCATGCAAAAGTTCGTGCGCCGCTATCGTGCCGCCGTGATCGGTACCGCGGCGGCGGCCATTGCACTCATCGCGGTAGCCGCCTTCGCTCTCTATCAGATGCGCGAAGCTCAGATTCAGCGCGACCAATCGCGCGAACAGGCGCGACGCGCGGAGCTGCAAGCGGAGTTCGTGACGCTCATGATGTCTTATGTCGGCGACAAACCGACCACGGCGGAGCAGCTCCTCGACGCCGGCTACAAGCTGGTCACCCAGCACTATACCGACGATCCGATCTTTCGCATCAGTGCGATGCTCAATCTATCGGCGCGCTATGGAGACATCGGCCTCTACCCGAAGCAATACAGCCTGCTGCAAGACGCCGACCGGATCGCCCGCGGCTTGAACGACTGGTCGATGATGTCCCGCACCGAGTGCGGGCTGGCGGAAGCGGAAATCGACCTGGGCCACCTCGATAACGCGGTTTCGTGGGTCGCTTCCGCCAAGTCCGCGATGAATCACGTGCCGAATCTGAATCCGCTCTACCTCGAGGATTGCATGGAAGCGGATGCGGACGTCATGGACGCCCGGGGAGATCCGACGGCCGCCACGAAAATCGGCGAGCAGGCGCTCAAGCTGTTGGAACAATCCGGCGCCACGCATGACCTGCGCTATGTGAATCTTCTCGGCAACGTCGCCGATTACCACAAATCGGCAGGGGACACTCACAAGGGTTTTGAGTACGTCGAGCGGGCATTGGCGGCGGCCGAGCGCGATGGTCTCGGCGATACCGACGCGGCCATGACCGCCGTCCACAACGTCGTCTCGAGCCTGATCCAATTTGGCGAGATCAAGGAGGCCTGCTCGCGCGAAGCTCGTCTGGTCGATCGTCTGGAGGCGACTGGACGGATGGTGATACCGGCCATCGCCGTTGTTCGCGGCTCGTGCCTGCTGCGCGCGGGCGATGCGCCCGCAGCGCTCGTCTGGTACGACAAAGGGGTGAGCGCGGCCGTCGCCGGACAATACCGCGATCGCGAGGTCTACGCGCGCTTCAACCGTGCACGCGCGCTGGTCGCTCTCAGGCGCTTCGACGAAGCCGCGGCGGAGCTCGACCGTGCTGCCGGTTTGGGCTCGAAGGAGGACAGCCTCGACGGCAGCCAGGAGACGGTCCGCATTCGGATCGTGCGCGGGGAGCTGCTTATTGCCGAGCAACGCTACCCCGAAGCCGAGCAGACGTTTCAGTCAATCGTGTCGAGCATACGTGCCAATTCGAAGGTCTTGGGGTTTTTGCTTGCACACGCCGTGTTGGATTCCGCCAAAGTGGCGCTCGCGCAAGGACAGTATGCGGACGCAAGCCGCCTCGCCCAGGAGGCGTTGGCGGAAAATCTGCGCAAGGCGCGTGATCCAGCCGCGAGCGCCGACGTGGGCGAAGCCTCGCTGGTGCTGGCCAAGGCCCGTAAGGCCCTCAACGATGAGTCCGCCGCGCGCGCCGCGGCCCATCAGGCTGCCGTATCACTCTCCGCATCGCTGGGCCCGGATCATGCGCTAACCCGTGAGGCGCTTGCCCTGGAATGAGAACGCTCGCTGCGGGTCGCGCGCGCATGGGCTCTGCGCGCCTCCCAGATACCGTCGAACAACAGGTACGCCGATACCGTGGTCGCCAGCAGTAAGTGTCCCACGGTCATCGCCGACGTGGTCCACATCGCAAGCAGGATGCCCCCATAGAGCGGCTGACAGAGCGGTGCACGAAGCTTTTCCGGTGGCGCCGCGGCGCCTGCGGTTCGACTCGGAAGAAAGGCGCCGATCAAGACGAGGGTCCAGGCGAGATAGAACAGGCCGCAAATCGCCCACTGAAGAGGCCCGATGGCATTCCAGATCGTTTGCGTCGCGCTCCGCCAGCCCGCATAGATCACGACGAGCGCCAGGGCGGCCACCCAGGCTTGGGTGCTGCCCGCGAGCGCACGCGGGATCGACCAGCCCGTGATATGCCGCAGCATTCCGCGACCCATCAATCGGTGCACGAGCGCAAGCGCCAATAGGAGCGCGAGATCGACGAGGGTTGCCTCGAGCGGCGAGACGGTGGCGGGGGCATCCATGAGGGGATTACTGCCGTCTCCCACGAACAGCATTCCCCACAGGATTGCCGCCAGCAGCGTGAGGTAGCCCAAGGCGGCGTAAAAGACCGAGATGATCCCCATGTCCGATTCCTGTTGGTGGGTGTCGCTCTATAAGATCGGATTTCGGGGACGTAACCCGACAGTGCGCGATGGCGTCGATGTTGTCCCGCGCGTTGCCCGCTCGAGCGCATTTCGGCACAATCGATTGCCCGGGCATGAGCTTTACCGGGCGGGGCGGCACAATATGTCCGAAGACGCGCCGAATACTATGGCGGAGGCCGGCACCCCTGAGGACCAGGGTGCCAACGCGAAGCTGTTTGCCTCGCTCTATGCGGATCTGCGCCGACTCGCGGACCGGGAGCTGCGCCGCTTCCCGTCGGCCGGGGTGAGTCCGACCACACTCGTCCATGAGGCCTATTTGAACCTTGCCGGCCGCGACGGCGTGCACTTTGCCGATCAGGGCAAGTGCCTGGGATACGTCGCCCGCGCCATGCGCGGCGTGCTCATCGATTTTTCCCGACGCCATCAGGCCGTCAAGCGCGGATCGGAATTCAAGATCGTGGAACTCAATACACAGATCGGCGAGGAGTTGAGCGACGACAAATCGCTGATGCAATTGTCCAGTGCGCTCGACGAGCTCGCGCAGCACGATCCGGCACTCGCCGAGCTGGTCGATTTGAAGTACTTCTGCGGGTTCTCATTCGCCGACATCGCAAAGCTGCGCGGAATCTCGGAACGCACGGTGCAGCGCGACTGGCAAAAAGTCCGACTGCTCCTTTACCAACACATCAACGCCAGCGGCTGCTGAGCCGACGGCCGCGCTCGGGCGGACTTTTTTTGCTGGCGCGTGTCGTCTTTTCCCGGTCGTCTTCGATATGGGGATTAGGGACTTTCCCCATAAAGAGAAGATCACCATGGCAAACGGGACACTTCAAGGAATATGTTCAATGCTCGTGGCCTGCGCAAGCCTGGCCGCGGGCGCTGCGGCGGCGCAAGATTCTGATCACGACGGCAATCCCTTCGGGAGACAATCATTTCCCGATGCCAGCGGCGTGATCACGACCCTGAGCGTCAATGGCCCCGTCGACAATCAGGGCGCCTTCTTCCAGAGTCTCGGCACCAACGGACGCAGCTGTTCCACCTGTCATGTGGCGAGTGAGGCCATGAGCATCAGTGCGAGAGGCATCCAGCGGCGCTTCATGGAGACCCGCGGCCAAGATCCCCTGTTCGCACCGGTCGATGGCGCCAACTGCCCGACTGCGCGGCAAGGCAGCGCGGCCGACCATAGCCTCCTTTTGCAGCACGGACTGATACGCATCTTCTTGAAGCTGCCGGCCCAACCGAAATTTCAGATTTCGGTGGTGCACGATCCCTACGGCTGCGCCATTACCGCGGACCCGACCGACGGACAGCCGATCGTATCGGTGTATCGGCGGCCGCTACCGACGACGAATCTGGGCTTTTTGAGCACCATCATGTTCGACGGCCGCGAAACCAAGCAACCCTTGAACGTGCTCGCGACCTTCCCCACCTATCTCGCCGACGATCTGACCCAGCAGGCGATCGACGCCATCACCATCCACGCGCAGGCGGCGCAGGCGCCCTCCGCGGCGCAGCTCACCGACATCCTGCAATTCGAGCTCGGCCTGTATACCGCACAGAGCTATGACAATGACGCCGGGCGCTTGCATGCTGATGGCGCATACGGGGGTCCCGGCTACGTTGCCAAAGTTCTGTCCATCGCGTACTACCCCGGCATCAATGACTCTCTCGGCGCGGATCCCAACGGCCTACCCTTCGATCCCAATGCGATGCAGCTGTTTTCCGCCTGGGCAGACGCCCGCAGCGATCGGGACACGGGGCGTCGCGAACAAGCCCGGCGCGACATTGCGGCCGGCGAAACGCTGTTCGACAGTGCGCCGGTCCAAATTTCGAACGTCCGGGGGCTGAACGACAACGCCGCCCTCGGCAGTCCGAGCACGCTCACCGGCACTTGCACCACCTGCCACGACACGCCGAACACGGGCAATCACTCCTTCCCCCTGCCGCTTGATATCGGTACGGGCCACAGCGTGCTGCCGGGCGCGGAAACGGATGCGAACATTGCCGCCGGGCTCGCCCAACTCTCGGTGCCCGACCTGCCCGTGTACAAGATCACGGGCTGCCCCAATCCGTTCAATTCAAGCGAACCGGAATCGTTCTATACGACCGATCCCGGCAAGGCGCTCATCACGGGGCTTTGCAGCGACTTCAATCGAGGCAAGGGCCCCATCCTGCGCGGACTGGCGGCCCGCGCGCCCTACTTTCACAACGGCGCCGCCGCCGATCTCAATGAGCTCGTGAATTTCTACAACCAGCGCTTCCAGATGAACTTGACGGATGAGCAGGAGCGGCAGCTGGTGGCGTTTCTGAATTCACTCTAGCGGTCATGCGATTGCGCATGCATCACGGTTCAAATCAAGCAACGTTGGCTTGCTCGACTTGGAATTGCCCGGTGGCGCTCGCGTCGCGTGGTTGGTTCTGCAGGCTGGTGAGCCGCTGGAACTCGGGACACGTCAATGCGAGCTCGTCGGGCGATCCTTGCGCCACGAGGTGCCCTTCCTGCATCACCAAGACTTGGTCGAATCGGCCGAGAAGGCTCAGGCGGTGTACCGAGGAGATCAGGCAGGCGTCATCGAAGGCTGCAAATAGATTGGTGTACACGCGCGCCTCGGTGGCCGGATCGAGGCTCGCCGTGGGCTCGTCGAGGAGAACGATGTCGCTGCCGCAGGCGGCGAGAATGCCGCGGGCGAGCGCGATGCGGCCGCGCTGACCGCCGGACCAGTTGGCGGCGCGCTCATGCACCGGGACTTCGAGACCGACGGGAGTCGGGTGTACGAAGTCGGTGGCGCAGGAGGCCTCGAGCGCTCCCGCAAAGGTCGAAGGCGCGGGCGGCCCCTGCACGGATTCGCACAGGGCGAGATTCTCCCCGAGGGTGCCCTCGTAGACTTCGGCTTCTTGGGGAATGAGCGTCGCGCCCCGGCGCAGCCACTGCGCGGTCTCAGCGGGCGAGACGCGAGTCGGACCGTCATCGAGGGTGAGCGCGACCCGCTCCGCGGCATACAGGCCGGCCAACACGCGCATCAAAGTGCTTTTGCCGGAACCGCTGGCACCGATGAGGGCATAGCGTTGGCCTCGCTCGAGGGTGAAGGAGAGGTGCTCGAGGGCGGGGGCGGTGCGGCGACTGGCATGATGGAAGGTAAGGTCGCGGACCGACATCCGGTGCCAGGGTGGATCGGCGGATGTTGATGCAGCCACTGGCGCAGGCGCCGGGTGAGGCACGCTGTTACGAATCAGGTCGGCGCTCGCATAGTCGGCATGCTGACGGGCGAACGTCTGGAAATGCGAGGCGATGGAGGCGATCACGCCGGCAGCTTGCTGAGCGTATTCCCAAACCATGTACAGGCTGCCGAGGAGCAATGTCTTGCCGGCCGTGGCGACGGGAGTGGCGCGGGTCGCGAGCCAGACGAACAGCGCAACCAGACAGCAATTGAGCACCCGGGTGGACAGATCCACGGTGAGCCACTTGAGCTCATTCAACACGATCGCGCGGCGCAGCGGCACGAACACGGCGAGCAGGCGGTGTTGGAGGCGTGCGGCAACGCTGCGTCCCTGGCGCAGCGCGTAGACGGTGCCGGTGTTGCCGAGGGTGTCGATGAGGGTGGCGGCGTAGCGGCGCTCGGCATCGTTTTCCTGGTTGGCCAGCCTCAGCATCGCACGATCGAACCCGAACACGGAGCTGATGATCAGCGCGAATCCGGCGACGGCGGCGAAACCGACCATGGGCTGCACGAAAGTCAGGGCAATCAGCGGACCCAGGAGACGGACGGCGCTGTTGAGATAGATGTACTGGCTTTGAGCGAAGGCGGCCAGCGCCTGAGAGCTTTGCTGTACGCGGTGGGCGGTGGCACCGGAGTGGTGCTCGTCGTGCCAACTCAAGGGCAGCTCGAACAGGCGTGTGACCAGCAACGCGGACATGCGCTCGCGGATCATGATCGCCGCGCGTCGCTCGAGGATGCGGCCGGGACCGTGCAGCAGCCAACTGCCGCAGGCAACCACCAGGACCAGCGACAGCCAGAGGCCGGCGGAGCGCAAGCCGTCGGTGCCGTGGAGTTGCAGGGCGTTGAGGGCTCTGCCCGAGATATAGGGAACGGCGAGCAGGACGACCTGGGCTGAGATCAGGAGCACGACGGCGCCGACGAAAACGCGGCGCTCGCCCTTCAGCTGCAGCCACAGATCGCGGTAAAGGTTGACCACGGCGCCGGGTCGTAGGACGCGGGCCTCGGAGAAGATTCGCACGTGCGTTAAGTTAACCGGAGGGCGATCGGCGTGCTGTGTTCTGGGTCACGCATCCACGGCCGAATTACCACCGAGAGCTGTGCGGACGGACCGGGCGACCCGCGGCGCCTCGAGGGCGATCTCACGCAGTGCGCCGGTGGGAGGATTTCTGAAACCGACGAAATACAACCCGGCAATTTCGCTCTCCGCCCCGAAGCGGTTCGGCCTTCCGCGTGCATCGGCAATGGCCTCGAAGCCTTGGATCAGCTTGTCCAGGCCCGGTGTATAGCCTGTCGCAAAAATGATGGCCTCAAACGGATGCCGGGCCCCGCCTGCGAATCGCACGCCGTCCGGAAGGATTGCCTGCACCGCCGGCAGGACGCGAATTTTGCCCCGCTTGACCATGGCGATGGTCCCAACGTCCAATATGGGGACGCGCCCGAACTCTTCGATCATGCGATTGGGACCCACCGTCGGCCGCACGATGCCCCAGCGCGACAAGTCGCCCACCAGGAGGCTCATGGTGCCCGTGGCGATCGCATCGCGCAGCCTCAGCGGCAGGTGCGAGAGGAGGACATTGGTGTGCTGCGTGGGGCGTCCCAACAGGTCGCGCGGGACCACGTGCACCGGACCGCGCACCACCATGGCAACCTCCACCCCCTGCTCGGCTAAATCGAGCGCGATCTCTGCGCCCGAATTGCCGCAACCCACGACCAGCGTGCGTTTAGCGCTGTAGGGCGCGGCGTTCTTGTAGTCGGCGGCATGAATCGCCGAGCCCAAGAAACTATCCATGCCGGGAATCGAGGGCCGCTTGGGCACGCCGTTGTAACCCGTGGCCACGACGACGATGCGCGGTGTCATCAAACCGGCGCTCGTCTCCACGATGAAGCGGTCGGCCATGCGTTGCACGGAATGCACCGTGACTCCGAGGCGAGGCTCAACGTGGTGCTCTGTCGCGTAGGCCTGCAGGTATTGCAACACCTCTTCGCGGGCCGGGTAGCGCGGGACGCCCTTGGCCCACGGCGTCATGGGCAGGCTGGAATAGGTCTTGGTGGTGTGCAGATGCAGCCGATCGTAATGTCGATGCCAGGCGCTGGCGATCTGTCCTTCGCGCTCGAGCACCCCGTGCGCGAGTCCTTCTCGACGCAAACAGGCCGAGGTCGCGAGGCCGGCAGGTCCGGCACCGATCACCAAAATATCTTCGGCCTGCATCGGGCACCGCCCAGCATCCCTTACTTCATATGGGTATCGAACCATCCGACGACACGCGTCATTGCATCGAGCTGGTCTGCGCGCTTGAAGAAAAAATGCCCCTCGTCGGGGTACACGACGAACTCGGTCGTGACGCCCAGGCGGCGCAGCGCGTTCCAATATTCGTACGACTGTGTGATCGGCACTTCTGCATCCCGGTCACCGGACAGCATCAGGGTGGGGGTGTGCACGCTCTTGATGAAGTTGATCGGCGAACTGCGTTCATAGACTTCTCGGTCGTCGTAAATCGATGCCCCAAAGTACGGCAGCATCCAGGTATCGATGTTGTTGGTCCCGTAATAGCTCAGCCAATCCGACAGGCCGGCACCCGCTACCGCGGCCTTGAAGCGCGCGGTCTGTGTCAGCGCCCACATCGTGACGTAGCCCCCATAGCTCCAACCCGTGATTCCGACCCGCTGCGGATCGATCGGTGCTTCCTTCAAGACGGTATCCACACCCGTGAGCACATCCCGCAGATCGCCGTATCCGAAGTCCTTCACATTTGCCGACGTGAACGCCTCGCCCTGGCCATAGCTGCCCCGCGGATTGGGCTTGAACACAAAATAGCCATGACTCGCGAGTGCCGCGTCGAACGACTCGAGCGCCGTCGGGAAAATGGGATAGTGTGCGAACGCGGGGCCTCCATGGACATCGACCACCAGGGGATAGCGCTTTCCAGCCTCGACGGAAGGCGGCGCGATGAGCATGCCTTGCACGTTGTAAGGCGCACTCTTCCAAAAGACATTCTTGACTTCGCCGGTGAGCCGATGTACTTGCGCGTTGTCGTGGGTGATCGGCTTCCACTCGCCCGGCGGCCCGGTCTGCACTTCGGGCGGCATCGTATACGATTGCCGGATGACCGCGGAGTTCTTCCCGTCCTTCGACAGCGAGATTCCACTGTCTCCCGGCGTAAAGCCCATGATGTTATTTGCCCAGATCATCTGAGGCGCCCGCCACAATTCATGCTGCTTGCGCGCGTCGACATCGATGCGCGCGAGCACCTCCTCCCCGGCCGAAAACTCCGTGGCGATAATGCTCGACCCCGAGCCGTTCCAGGTGAACGTGTGCAGCGAGGCGGCGAGGCCCGGCGTCACGTCGATTGGCGCACCCCCGTTCTTTCCGATCACATACAGGTCGCCACCGGTGATGCTCTCATCGCTCATCAGGCCGCCGATGTACGCGATCCGTGAGCCATCGCCGGACCAGCGCGGCGATGCCATCTGCAACGGCGGTTTCAGCAGTGTGCGCACGGCGCCGCTGCCGGCATCCATGAGGTCGAGCTCGGCGATCCACCAGTTGTCGTCACCGGAACCGTGCGCCGCGGTGAGCGCGAACTGGGTCCCATCCGGCGACCAATCGTATTCGTAGACGTTGAGGTCCGGCGGCCCGAGCACCGTGACCGCGCCTCCTTCCGCCGCAACCACGGCCAGGCGCTGCTCGTAGATGGTTGAGGAAAGAACGCCTTCATCGCGGCTCAGCGGGTTTAGGGGTCCCGGAAGCTTGGGCGCCCCCTCGGAATACAAAAAGGCAATCCGCCTGCCGTCGGCAGCCCACCGGGGCGTATCGAGCGGCCCACGCGCATGCGTGAGTATCTTGACATGGCCTGCCGCGGCATCCGACACCGCGATCTGCACCTGACCTTGGGCGTCGGTGGTGACGAAGGCGATTTTCGTGCCGTCGGCCGACCAGACGGCGCCATGCTCGTCGCATACCGACCCCGGACAAGCGGTGAGTCGAACGGCGCCAGATCCATCTCGCGCATTGACGAGCGAGAGCACGGAGACATCGACGTCGGAGCCGCCCCGCTGGCCGGTGCTGATGCTGCCGTACACCAGATGCTTGCCGTCGGGCGACAGGGCGACTTCACTGAACGGATGAACGGAGTTCAAGGCGTCGAGCACGGTATCGACGGCCGGCACTTCAGCGGCCGAGACCAGCGGCACTCCAAACGGGGTCAAGATCAGGAGACTGAACGGAAAGCAATTCGAGCGTTTCATCGAGCACCAGCCCTCTTTTTGTCATTGTTCGAGGCGACAATGCAATTCTAGGCAATCAACGCCATCAGCGGGCGGTGAATTTGAGCTCGAATTCGACGTCGACGGCCCGACGTCGCCCATTTGGGTGGTCGGAGTATGATTCGACATCCAAATTCATGGCGGAGTGGGTAGTGTCAACGCAGGCGCCCTTGCGCATCAATCGATTGTTCCTGACCTTGGACATCAAGATGACTTGTCCGAGCTGTGCGCATGAGTTCTCCCTTCAGGAGGGATTTGCGAAGAAAGCTCTGGAGCGGCTGCAGGAGTCGAGCACGGATGCGATCGCGGCCATGCGCGATGCCGAACGCGCCGAAGTCGAGAAGCGTGCGCAGCAGCTGGCCGGCGAGAGGGCGCGGGCGGCGCAGGGAGAGGCGGAGTCGCTCAAGAGGCTGCTCAAGGAACAGGGCGAGGTCCATGCTGTGGCGCTTGCGGAGGTCCGCGCGCTGACGGAAAAATCGGTGGCACCGCGGATCGAGGAAATGCAGAAGTCGCTCGGTGTGGAGCGCGAGGCATTCGCGCAGCAGCTCGCTGAGCGAGACGGGCAGGTGGCGACGCTTCGCAACGAGCAACTGCAGCTGCGCAAGGAACGGGAGCAGCTCAAGGATGAGAGGGCGGCTTTGGCACTCGAGGTTCAAAAACAGGTGGATGCCCAGGTTCAGCAACGTGAGGCGGTGGTTCGCGCGCAGGAGCAGGCCCGGGCTCAGCTCGACAAGGCCGAGCTGCAAAAGAAACTGGACGATGCCGGGGAACAGCTGGCGGCCGCGCAACGCAAGATGGAGCAAGGGTCGCAACAACTGCAAGGAGAGGTTCTGGAGCTCGCAATCGAAGAGGGACTTCGTCGTGCGTTTCCGCTCGATCACATCGAAGAGGTCAAGAAGGGTCAGCGGGGCGGCGATGTTCTACAACACGTCACGACCCGGACGGGTCAGGCGGCGGGGACCATTTTATGGGAAACCAAGCGGGCGAAGGATTGGAGCCCGCAGTGGACTTCCAAACTCAAGGAAGATATGCGCGCCTGCGGCGCGGCGGTGGGTATTCTGGTGACGACGCCGGGGGCGCTCCCCAAGGAGTGGCCGGAATCTGCCTACTTCGCGCTCCACGACGATGTTTGGGTGACGCAGGCCTCATGTGCACTCGGGATCGCCGAGGCGCTGCGCGTCGGGCTCATCGATCTACACCGGCAACGCGCCGTGTCCGCCGGCAAGGGTGAGAAAATGGAGGCGTTGTACGATTACCTCACGTCCCCCCAATTCGCGCAGAAGCTCAAAGCAGTCTACGAGACCTTCAAAAAGATGCGCGAGGAGCTGGAATCGGAGAAGAGTGTGACGATGCAGCGGTGGGCGCGGCGGGAGAAGCAGTTGCAGGGCGGAATGACGCAACTATTGAGCATCGGCGGGGAGATCCAGGGGTTGGCGCAGCAGGAGCTGCCCATGCTGGAGATGGAGGCGCAGAAGGATATGGCGATATAGTCATTGATCTCCATAGGACAACTCCCGCGGCTCTTGGCGACAGTTGCCTCGCTCACGCTGCCTGCCATGAGCGTCGCACAGCGCGCCGACGAGAATGCCCTAACTGCGGCTGAGGATGCAGTTGGAACGTCGATCGGCTTCCAGACTGTCGGACTCTACTCCCCGGACGATGCGCGCGGATTCAGTCCGCAGCAGGCGGGAAACTTGAGGATCGAGGGTCTGTACTTCGACCAGCAGACCTGGACGACTGGTGGCTGCATGGTCCGCGAGACGACCATGCGTGTCGGGATCGCGGCACAGTCCTACAGCTTCCCCGCGCCGACGGGCATCGCCGATTTGAGTTTGCGCACACCGGGAGACAAGGCGCTGGCGAGCGCGATCCTGACCCGCGGTCCGTTCGATGCCGCGAGCGCGGATCTCGAGGCGCAGCTTCCATTGCTCGGTAGCACGCTCGGCGTTGATCTGTGCGCGGGGTATCGGGAGGACTTCGACGTCGACGTCTTCCGCAAGTCCCACGCCTCGGTATACGGCACGACGTTCCGCTGGCGCCCTGCGGTGGGCACCGAGATTGTTCCGTTTTGGTCCTACGTCACCGGCGGAGCGCGCCAGATCGTACCGGTGGTCTACACCGACGGCACCCTCCCATTGCCGCTGTTTCGAACCCAGGACTTGGGCCCCCAGGATTGGACCGGCTGGGGGTGGCACCAAACCACGTATGGCGCGGTCGTGAAGAGCGACCTCGCAGCGGATCGTTGGATGCTCGCGGCGGGTCTATTCCATTCTCTCGAGCGCGACCCACTGGGTTACGACCCGTATCTGACCTTGTTGACCCCTCAGACCGCCGATTCGGTCATGGATGTCGTGCCACCGTTCATGGCCGAATCGACGTCGGGGGAGTGGCGACTCTCGCGGCTATTCTCAAATGGCACACACCGGGAAGAGCTGCAGCTCGCCGTTCGGGGCCGCACGGTCAACCGCGATTTTGGCGGGGATTCGATCACGGACTTCGGCACCATCGACCTGACCGCCCAGTCGCGCATTGCCCGGCCGAGCCTGGCATTCGGGCCCGTGAGTCGCGACAGCACCCGACAACTCGATCTCGGGCTCACCTTCGAGGAGCGCTGGCAGGGTGTGGGCTCATTCGCCGTCGGCGTGCTGGATGACCACTATCACCGCAGCGTCCTGGTTCCTGACGAGGGACACGATGTAGACCGCACGAGTCCGCGGCTGGTGAACTTGCGACTGACGATCGATGCGGGGCGGCCCCTGATTTTCTACGGTAGCTTCGTGCAGGGTCTCGAGGACTCGGCACTGGCACCCGTCTCTGCGAACAATCGCAACGAGCCGCCGCCAGCAACGCGCAGCAGCCAGGTCGATGGCGGACTGCGATGGACGCCCTCGGAAAAGTTCGCTTTGATCGTCGGCGGTTTCGACATCCACAAGCCGTACTTCAATGTCGACGCTGAGAATATCTATACCCAGCTGGGACGGCTGGAATACCGGGGACTCGAGACATCGCTGTCTTACAGCGATGCGGGGCTCACGGTGCTGGTCGGCGGAGTGCGTGTGCGGCCGCGTGTGACCCGGGTGATCCCGGAACCGGGGGCGACCGGCGATGTGCCCCTGGGACCGGTACCGCTGACGGTGACGGCCAATGTCGACTACGCACCGGCGCGCTGGGGTCCGTGGGCAGCATCCCTTCAATGGAATCGCCTTTCGCCGCGCGTCGCGACCACGGACGACAGCATCTACCTACCGGCGTTATCGACCCTGACCGCGGGTGTACGGTGTCACTGGACCTTGCGGTCGCGCCCCTGGACGCTGCGACTCGACGGCTTCAACCTCACTGATGCCCGCGGGCTGCACGTGTCGAGCCTCGACGTGGTGCTGCCCGAACAGGGCCGGCGGTTCATGATCACGCTGGCAACCGACCAATAGCGGACCCTTTCCCCTCCCCTGCTACGCGGACTTCGAATTCTCAGCGGAATTGCGGAAGGCGGCTTCTCCGGCATCGGACACCTTGACCCACTTCGGATCGGGCGCGGCCTCGGCGCCATAGTTGTCGTGCCAGTTCCACCACTTGTAGGGCGGGGTCTGGGGGTAACCCTCGGGCGATTCCTCCCAAATCTCCTGGCGGCCGAGTGGTGTCAGATCGAGATAGCTCCAGAGGGTGCCCATCGCCTCATCGCCGCGGTTGTTGATGAAGTAAGTGCGGTACACCTGGTCGCCGACGCGGATGAACGCGTTGTGGCCGTGCCACTCGTTGACGCCGAAGTCAGTGTCGAAACTGTCCGTGAGGGTGTACCAGGGCATTTTCCAACCCATTCGTGCCTTCAGGCGCTCGATGTCCTTCTGCGGTGCCCGCGAGGCATAGGCGAGCGTCGTGTCGCGGACGTTCAGATGGGTCAGGTGGGAAACCTGATCGGCGCCCAGCGAGCAGCCGCGGCAGGCGTGCTCGGGCCAACCGAACACCCCCGGCTCGAAGAAGGCGCGATAGACGATCAACTGTCGACGGCCCTCGAACAGGTCGATGAGGGTGACCCTGCCCTGGGGACCGTCGAACTCGTACGCCTTCTCGACCGCCATCCACGGCATCCGGCGGCGTTCAGCGGCTAGCGCATCGCGAGCCCGGGTCAGCGCCTTTTCCTTCACGAGCATCTGCTGGCGCGCAGTTTCCCATGCTTGCGGCGACACGACCGGAGGCGTGTTCATGCCGCACGGAAATGTGTCGTGTTGCGTGCCTATCGCTTTGGACCTATCCATAATTCTCTCCTGTTGCTGTGCGCTTTTGCGCTGGCAGTGACTCTTCGTAGTGAGACCGTCCGCGCAAGGCGCGGTTTCGAAAACGGCAAATGAGCTTCCACCACGGGGCGGCATGAAAGACGCTCATGAGCAGGTACATCGGGATCATTCCCAACAGCACCGACGCAGGTGCCCCCCCAGAGCATAAGGATTCATGCGCCCCGCCTCCCAGAGAGGCTGTAAGCGCCGCCATCAATGCAAAGCTCGGGGCGGCGGCGAGTGAAAGCCAATGCGTTGTGTGGGTTCCTTTCATGACTGCTCTTCCTGGGTCCGGCCGTGTCGGGTGGTTCTCGTGGATTAGAATAGAGAAAAGCTGCGATGACGCGGGAGTAACAAGTGTGGCGGGCTTGCGATGGACTCACTGATCACGGCCGCGGGGCGTGCCCTCGCACGAGGTGACGTACTCGGGGCGCTGAGGCGCGTTGCCCTTCGAAACGACGCCCCGGCGCTGGCCCTGCGCGGCATTGCGATGGCGCAACTTGGCGATTTCGAGCGAGCCAAGGCGCTGCTGCAGCGCGCTGCGCGGGCCTTCAGCGGCAAGGAAGCGGTTGCCCGCGCGCGTTGCGCGGTCGCATTGGCTGAAATCGCGCTGGTGTCGCGCGATCTGGCGTGGCCCGCGAGGCCCCTGGAAACTGCGCGCGAGGTGTTGGCAGCGCACCACGACCATTTGAATTCGGCCCACGCGCGGCTTCTGCAGGTGCGTCGACTCTTATTGGTGGGCCAACTGGCAGAAGCGGAGCGGCTGATGCGTCGCCTCGATCCGTCGCCCTTCACGCCGCTGCTGCGCGCTGCCTACGAACTGGCCGGGGCTGGGATCGCAATCCGGCGTGTTCGTGCGACGCTGGCCCAAGAGGCCCTTGCACGGGCTAAAAAGGCGGCACAGGAAGCGGGAATCGGCGCGTTGGTGGCGGAGATCGACGAAGCAGCATCGGGATTGCAAGGCCCCGCCGCTCGATTGGTTTCGCGGGGATTGGAGCGGCCGCTCGCGCTCTGCGAGGTGGAGAAGTTGTTCGCCTCCGACGCGCTGATCGTGGATGCGTGCCGGCACATCGTGCGTCGCGAGAACACGGTGGTTTCGCTGTCGAGGCGGCCTGTGCTCTTTGCGCTCGCCCAAACGCTCGCCGAGGCGTGGCCTGGTGACGCGCCGAGGCGTGTGCTGGTGGCACGGGCCTTTCGTGGCAGACAGGCCGACGAATCCTATCGCGCGAGATTACGCGTCGAGATAGGCCGCCTTCGCCAGGTATTGCGCTCCGTCGCCCGCCTCGATGCGACGGACGAGGGATTTGCGTTGACGGCGCGGAGTCAGCGGGGCGTGGTCTTGCTGGCGCAGCCGTTCGACGGGGACAACGCGGCGTTGCTGGCGCTGCTCTCGGACGGCGAGTCATGGACCAGTTCGGCTCTTGGGCTGGCCCTCGGAGCGAGTCAGCGCACCGTCCAGCGCGGACTGGACTCCTTGGCGAAGGCCGGCAAGGTTCAACCGGTGGGTCGCGGACCGGCTCGCCGCTGGACTGCGCCACCGCTACCCGGAATCACGACCGCCTTGTTACTCCCAGTCTTTTCCCCGAGCGACTAGAGTCGATTCCATGAAGAAATCATCCGCCGATATCGTCGATGAATTAGGCCCGTTCCCGGGGGTCGATCGCGTGAACGGAGTGACGTACGACGGTCAGCAGGTGTGGCTCGCCACGGGCGACAAACTGATGGCCATCGAGCCAAAGTCGGGCAAGCCTGTGCGCACGATCGATGTACCGGCCCACGCCGGCACGGCGTTTGACGGGAAGCATCTGTATCAGATCGCCGAGGACCGCATCCAGAAGATCGACCCTTCAACGGGTCAGGTCCTAAGCACCATTCCCGCGCCCGGCGCCGGCGGGGATTCCGGTCTCGCGTGGGCTGAGGGGTCGCTGTGGGTAGGGCATGCGCGGGAGCGGAAAATCCATCAGATCGATGCCGACACAGGGGCGCTTCTCCGCACCATCGAGTCGAATCGCTTCGTCACCGGGGTCACATGGACCGATGGAGAGCTCTGGCACGGCACGTGGGAAGGCAACGAGAGCGATCTCAGGCGAGTCGATCCCGGGACGGGGAAGGTGCTCGAGCGGATCGAGATGCCGCCCGGAAGCGGAGTCTCGGGACTCGAATCCGACGGTAACGAGCAATTTTTTTGCGGGGGCGGAAGCAGCGGAACGGTCCGAGTCGTGCGCCGCCCCAAACGACAAACTGGCGCTGATTGAGCGAGCTCTATCAGCGCGCGGTGAGTTTGATCTCGAACTCGACGTCGACCGCATCGGCGAGCGTCGTTACGCGAGCGATCGCGAGATTCGTCGCCGCCACGTTGATATCCGTTCCCGGCACGCTCGTAGGCTTGATCAACGGCAACAGATCGATATTCACCGATTTCGGCAGCGAGCGGCCGGTGGCGGATTGCAGCAGCTCAATCACCTGACGCGTGGATTCGTCCTGGACGTTATCGATGCGAATGTCATCGATCTCGATGTGGGTGCCCGAGCCCACGAGCTTTCCGGACACTTTCACATCCGACATCATCTCCGTGCCGAGGCAGGAGCCGCCGACCGTCAGCCCCAATAGCGACGATAGGTGGGCATCGATGATGACTCTGCCCGCATCGAGCGCGACGTGCGGACGCTCGAGGTACGCGTAGCATTTGCCTTTGGCCAGATACCAGCGTCCCTGATCCTTGAATACCGATGCCACCACCAGCGTTTGCAGCGCCTCGCGGCGGATGAGGATCTCGCTCGCCAGGGTGCGGCCGAGAAACCCGCAGAGGCTGAAGCAGACGACCATGGCTACCCGTCGAAACGGCCGCTTGGGTGCGACGCCTTTTCCATCCCGCCGTTCAGATTTTGACCGCATCTTAACTTCCCACCATTGGCTTTGCCGGAAAGGCTCATCGGGGCTCTAAGGGGAAGTACCTATACACTTTCGGCATTCCGCAGTCACTCGCGCCTCCGCGCGGAAATTATGCCTGAAGTGGCGGTGCCGCTGGCGCCGTCGACCCCCTCTCCCCGCCGGCGCCATTCAGCTTTGCAGGCCTGCGCCGCTAACAAGTCTGGGTAAACCGCGACCTATTCGCCCGCGGCCATGTTTTGTCCGGCCGGGAACGCCGGCTGTGAGGTTGCGGCAGTGGGTTGCGAAGTTGAACGCCGGGGCCGCTCGATTCACATCGGCGGGGAAATGACCATTTATGCGGCCGCCGACCTCAAGGAGAGGCTGCTTGCCGCGCTCGCCGAGGAGGCCCCTGCCTGCGTGCTGGACCTGTCCCAAGTGACGGAAATCGACACAGTAGGCCTGCAAATACTGCTGTTGGTTGAACGCGCCTGCGCAACACGCCGCCTTCCGTTCGAAGTAGCTGATCCCAGCGAGGCGGTGAGCGAATTGCTCGGCTTGCTGCGGCTGAATATGGCGGCAGCCGGAACTCAGCGGGGAACCGCCCGGTGAGTGACGATTCCCCCCTCGATCTGTTCGTCACCGAGTGTCAGGAGCTGCTCCGCGACATGGAGTCGATGCTGCTGCGGTGCGAGCGGGGCGATGGAGACGCGGATGTAGTGAACGAGCTGTTCCGCGCGGCCCATACCATCAAAGGCACGGCGGGACTTTTCGGCCTGGATGCGATTGTCGCTTTCACCCATGTGGTCGAAAGCACGCTCGATCGCATTCGCATCGAAGGTTCGGCCATACCCCCCGCGCTGATCGACGTACTGCTCGCATGCGGCGATCATATTACTGCCTTGGTCGAATCAGTCGCCGGCGGCAGCTCAGGTGTGGATCCGCAAGTCAGCATGGCGGGGGCGGCCCTGCTGGAGCAGCTCTCCCGCCAAACCGGATTTGCGAATGCGGCACCGGCCACGACGACCGCCGTTGCGGTACCGCCCCTGCTCAGATCGCCGCCGCTCAGCTCGCCTCTGATCCCGGGCCCCGCCGATGGCCTGCGAGTGCAGGGAGACAGCTGGCACATTTCGGTTCGCTTCCACGCGAATGTGCTCAGAAATGGGATGGATCCGCTCTCCTTCGTGCGCTATTTGACCACCTTCGGCAGCATCACCGGTCTGACCGTGGTCGACGACGCGTTGCCGCCCTTGGAAGAGGTGGACCCGGAAGTGTGCTATCTGGGATTCGAGATCGGGCTCAAGACCGACGCGCCCAAGACCCGGATCGAGGCAGCCTTCGACTTCGTGCGTGACGACTGCACACTGCACATTCTGCCGCCGCGATCCTTGGTATCCGATTACGTCTCGCTGATCCGCGATCTGCCCGGCGTGCCGGCACGACTCGGCGAGATGCTGGTTGCGTGTGGAACCATCACCGCCGCCGAGCTCGAGCGCTGCCTGAAAAGTCAAAGCGCGCTATCAGGCACAGAGGCCTCCTCGCAACGCCTGGGCGAGTTGCTGGTCGAGCAAAAAATGGTGCAGCCGTCGGTGGTGGCTGCGGCGGTCGAGCAACAGAAAGAGGCGCGCTCGCCGAACGACTCCAAAGACTCCGAGAAGCGCTCCATCCGGGTGGACGGCGACAAGCTCGATCGGCTCATCGATCTAATCGGCGAACTCATCATCGCGGGCGCGGCGACAGGGTCCGAGGCGCGGCGCGCGGGTCTCGCGAGGCTCAACGAGTCGGCTCTGCACCTCGCGCAGATCGTGGAAGAAGTTCGCGATCAAGCGCTGAAGCTTCGCATCGTGCAAATTGGCCCCACCTTCAACCGCTTTCAACGGGTGGTGCGCGAGGTAGCCCGCGAAACCGGCAAGGAGATCCACCTCGCCATCAGCGGCGCCGATACGGAACTCGACAAGACGCTGGTGGAGCGGATCGCCGATCCCTTGACGCACCTGGTGCGAAATGCGATCGATCACGGGATTGAAATGCCGGCCATTCGTCAGGCACAGGGTAAGCCGGGTGCCGGCACGGTACGGCTCAACGCCTACCACGATGCCGGCTCCGTCGTGATCGAAGTGTCCGACGACGGCGCGGGGCTGAACCGAAACCGCATTCTCGACAAGGCGCGTCAGCGCAGTCTGGTCAGCGAAGGCCAGGAGCTCACGGATGAGCAGGTGTATGAGCTGATCTTCGCGCCCGGATTTTCCACGGCCGAGCAGGTCACCAACCTGTCGGGGCGCGGCGTGGGCATGGACGTGGTCAAGAGCAATGTGACCGCCATGCGCGGCACGGTCGAGATTCACAGCGAAGAAGGCGTGGGTTCCAAGGTCCGTATGCGGCTTCCGCTCACGCTCGCGATCATCGACGGCTTCCAAATCGGCATCGGCAATTCCACCTTCGTGATACCGCTCGATCTGGTCGAGGAATGTGTCGAATTGAATCCCGCAGAACACTCCGAAACGGACGGCCCTTGCGGCAGCATCACATTACACGGCTCGGTGCTGCCGCTGATTCGCCTGCGGGACATGTTCGATGTGAGCGGCGGCGCCGGGCGGCGCCAGAGCGTCGTCGTGGTGCGCGGCGCTGGCAAGAAAGCCGGCATCGTCGTCGATGAATTGCTGGGTGAACTGCAGGCCGTCATCAAACCCCTGTCGCGGTTGTTTCGACAGCTTCGGGGCGTGGCGGGCTCGACGATTCTGGGCAGCGGCCGCGTCGCATTGATCCTCGATGTACCAGGCTTGATCGAGCGCAGCCATGCGCAGAACACTCGCGCGCACCGTGCGCAGACCGCCGGAAGTCCGGCGCTCGCGAAAGTTTCAAGTTGACGCTCGCATTTTTGGAGAAGTTTGATGTTCAAAGATATGAAGATTGGTGCGCGGCTGGGGCTGGGATTCGGCGCGTTACTGCTGCTGCTCACGATAGTCTCGGGTCTCGGCGTACTACAGATGGCCAAGCTCAACGGCAGTATGAAATTCGTCGTCGAGGACAAATACCCAAAGACCGTCATCATCAACGACATCAGCATCCGGGTGTTGGAGAATTGCCGCTACTTGCGCAACATCATCATCCTGACGGATCAGCAAAAGATTGACGCGTACAAGGCAAAGTACGACGAGAACGTGGTCGCGGATAACGAAAACTTCAAGGCACTCGATCAAAAGCTCAAAGTGCCGGCGGCGCGGGAATTATTCAAGACCATGCAAGCGGACCTGGTCGACTACCGCTCGCTCGCCAGCGACGTGCTCGCGCTGGCGCTTGCAGGCAAGAAGCAGGAGGCCGCGAAAGAGCTGTTCGGCGAGCGCAGCCAGGCGCAGGACAAATTTTTGGATTCGGTGAGAAAGCTGGCGGACTTCCAGGGCAATTTGATGGATGAGGCCGAAAAAAGCGACGCAGAGCAGTACGCTTGGGGCCGCAACATCACGGTCGGCCTTGCGGTGGGGGCGCTCCTTTTCGGGGTCGGCCTTGCCATCTGGATCACTCGCGCCATCACCCGCCCGATGGGACAGGCGCTTGATGTGGCGCAGCGGCTCGCCGAAGGCGACCTCACGGTCCGCATCGACTCGAACTCCAAGGA
>JBEKHO010000017.1:0-175058 GCA_050012215.1 Steroidobacteraceae bacterium | reverse complement strand
CTGCGATACCAGCACAAGGTGCTGAAGCTGATCATGCGTTATGTGCACGATGCAACCGAGGCCGAGGACATTGCGCAAGAGGCGTTCGTGAAGGCCTACCGCGCCCTGCAATCGTTTCGCGGCGATAGCGCGTTCTATACCTGGCTGTATAGAATCGCCATCAACACCGCCAAAAACGCGCTCGTCGCCACCAAACGCCGCCCCATGGATTACGACCTCGATTTGCAGGATCCCGAGCAATACGATCTGCATTCGCGCCTGTCCGAGTCCGAGACGCCCGAGGCGCTGCTGCTCACCGACGAGATCCGCGATACGGTGAATCGCGCCATCGAGAATTTGCCCGAGGACCTGCGCACCGCCATCGTGCTGCGGGAACTGGAGGGTTTGAGCTACGAGGACATTGCGCAGACCATGGATTGCCCGGTCGGCACGGTGCGCTCGCGGATCTTTCGCGCGCGCGAGGCTATAGACAAGAAGCTGAGACCCATTTTTGACGGCGGCCTTGGTCGGCCCGAGGAACCATGAGCGAACAAATTCGTGAGCAAGTCTCGGCATTCCTGGACGGAGAGCTGCCGGGTTCGGAAACCGAGTTGTTGCTGAAGCGGCTGACCCGCGATGCGGAGCTGCGCGAAAGCTTCGGCCGTTATGCGTTGATCGGCGAAGCACTGCGCGGAGCCGGAAGTGGGGCTGGCGGCCATCCCTTGAGCCGCGGTTTTGCCGCGGGGGTCACTGCCGCCATCAACGGTGAAGCGGTGCCGGCGGGTTCGCCCGCGATGAATTCTCGTGCTCCGCGCTGGTGGAGGCCGGTCGCCGGAGCGGCGGTGGCTGCGGGCGTTGCGGCCGTGGCGGTCGTGGCGCTACAGCAACGTACGGTCTCTCCCTCCTTGCGGGCGGTGGTGCCCGTCATGGCGCAAAACGTCGCCAAGCCCAAGGAAGCACTCTCTTATACCGTTCCCGCAGTCGCACCGGCGGAAGCGCCCGCCATGCTGCCGGCGGCGCGTCTGACTAGTTACGTGTTTGCGCATAGTCGGTATTCCTCGGTCCTTGGTCAGAGTAACGTCTTGTCGGGCCTGCTGGCGGATGCCGATGAGCAGTCTCCCGCGGATTCGCGGGCGGCGGTCGATCAGCCGGCAGTGAATCGAGGCGTCGGCAGCGATGCCGCGGCATCGCGGTCGTCACGGGATCCGCGCATCGCTCCATGAGGAACGCGTTGCGTTACCGCGCCGCTTGGCTGTTGCCCTATGCTGCGGCCGGCGTTTTGACGTTCAGCCTGGTGCAACGCTCGCTCGGCGCAGACGATCCGCGGGCGTGGCTCGACAAAATGAACCAGGCGCTGGCGACACGCAACTATGACGGCACGTTCTTTCATTTGAGCGAAGGCCGCGTTGAGACCATGCGAATCGTGCATCGGGTCAAAGCCGGGCTGGTTACCGAGCGGCTGCAATCCCTGGACGGATCGGGTCGCGAATTCGTACGCGATCACGACGAGCTCACCTGTTACTTGCCCGATCAGCATACGGTGCTGGTCGAACCTCGCCAGGTTCGAGGGCCCTTCCTGGGCTCGCTGCCGCGATTCGGCTCCGACGTGGATCAGTTCTATCTGATCGAGTCGCTTCCCGATACTCACGTGCTCGGGCGGCCCGCGCGCGTCATCGCAGTCAATCCCAAGGATCAATACCGGTTCGGTTACCGTTTGTGGCTCGATCAGAAAACGGCCATGCCGCTCAAAACGCAATTATGCGACGCGCGCGGCCAGGTGATCGAGCAAATCCTGTTTGCGCGGCTCGACATGCCCGAGACCATTTCCGATGCCGACCTCACTCCGGCAGTGCGCACCGAGGGCATGCGGTGGGTGCGTCAGGGCGCCTCCGAGGACAGTGCCGTACCGGCTCTATCGGCCTATCGAGCGAGCGAGCTGCCGCCGGGCTTTCATTTGACCGTGTCGGGAACTCAGACGCTCGGCGACGCCACCGTCCCTGCGGCTCACCTGGTCTATTCGGACGGCCTGGCGACCGTCTCGGTGTTCGTCGAGGCCACGCCGACGTTGAACTCGGGTGCGAATGAGTCGACCAGTTCCCCGCCGGAGCCGCCCATGCAGGGCCTGGCCCGTGTCGGCTCGGGATTCGCTTTCTCCACCGTGGTGCAGGGGCACCAGGTCACGGCGGTGGGCGAGGTCCCGGCTCAGACCGTCGAGTCCATCGCGCATTCGGTCAAATCCTTCGGCGCCAGTCCGAGCCGATAGCCAGCCTGGAGGCTGGGCACCGCCAACATGGTGGGTTTTCTGCTCTACTCGAGGCCCGGTTGCGGTTTGTGCGACGAAATGCTCGCCGAGCTCAACCAAATGCCGGCAGCGCGCGACTACCCCATCGAGGTGCGGGACGTGAATGCCGATCCGGCGATGCGCGTGCGCTATGGGCACAAGATTCCCGTGCTCCTTCTCGGCGGCGAACTGGTCTGCCACGGCAGGCTGGACGAGGAAGAGTTGCTTAAAGCGCTAACTTACCATCGCCGACCGGTATAATCGGAGGTTTGCCCAGGCCTTCCCTCCTTAATGAAAAATATCCGCAATTTCTCCATCATCGCCCACATCGATCACGGCAAATCGACGCTGGCCGATCGGTTCATTCAGGAGTGCGGCGGCCTCGAGGCGCGCGAGATGCAGGCGCAGGTTTTGGATTCCATGGATCTGGAGCGCGAGCGGGGCATCACCATCAAGGCACAGAGCGTCACGCTCGACTTCAAGTCGCAGAGCGGCGAAGTCTATCAGCTCAACTTCATCGACACGCCCGGACACGTCGACTTCTCCTACGAAGTGTCCCGATCGCTCGCGGCTTGCGAGGGGGCGCTTCTGGTGGTGGACGCCGCGCAGGGTGTGGAAGCCCAGAGCGTCGCCAACTGTTACACCGCGCTGGAACAGGGACTGGAAGTGCTGCCGGTCATCAACAAGATCGACCTGCCGTCCGCCGATCCCGTGAAGGTGATTCACGAGATCGAGGAGATCATCGGTATCCCGGCCGACGACGCCGCGCTGGTGAGCGCCAAGACCGGGCTCGGCGTTGCGGAGCTCCTGGAGCACCTGGTCAAGCGGATCCCGGCACCGAAAGGCGACCCTGACGGACCCCTGCAGGCGCTCATCATCGATTCCTGGTTCGACAACTATGTCGGCGTCGTTTCGCTGGTCCGGGTCATGAATGGAGCGTTGCACTCCGGGGCCAAGATCCGCGTCATGTCCACCGGACGCAGCCACATCGTCGACAAATTGGGACGGTTCACGCCGAAGCCCGTGACGCGCGACTCGCTGAATACCGGTGAGGTCGGCTTCGTCGTCGCCGGCATCAAGGAGATCGACGGTGCCCCCGTGGGTGACACCATCACCCTGGAGGCGAACCCCGCGAGCGAGGCGCTCGCCGGCTTCAAGCAGGTGCAGCCGCGGGTTTTCGCCGGGCTTTTCCCGGTGAGCTCGGACGACTACGAGCAGTTTCGGGACGCATTGAAAAAGCTGAAGCTCAACGACTCGGCGCTGCACTTCGAGCCCGAGGTGTCGACGGCGCTCGGCTTCGGTTTTCGCTGCGGTTTTCTCGGCCTTCTGCACATGGAAATCGTGCAGGAGCGGCTGGAGCGCGAGTACGATCTGGCCCTGATCACGAGCGCTCCGACGGTGATTTACGAGCTCTTGCTGACGGATGGATCGATCGAGTACGTCGACAACCCGACCAAGCTCCCGTCTCAGGACCGGATCGCCGAGATGCGCGAGCCCATCATCACGGCCAATATCCTGGTGCCGCCGGACCACGTCGGCGCGGTGCTCACGCTCTGCAGCGAGAAGCGCGGCGTGCAAAAAAAGATGCTTTTTTTGGGAAGCCAGGTATCGCTGCAATACGAGCTGCCCATGGCCGAGGTGGTTCTCGACTTCTTCGACCGGCTGAAGTCGGCGACCCGCGGGTACGCTTCCTTCGACTACGAGTTTCATTCGTTCAAGGCCGCTCCGCTGGTCAAGCTCGACGTGTTGATCAACGGCGATCCGGTCGATGCTTTGTCGCTCATCGTGCATCGCGACCACTCCTATCAGCGCGGGCGCGAACTGGTCGACAAAATGCAGGAGCTGATTCCGCGCCAGATGTTCGAGGTGGCGGTCCAGGCCGCGATCGGCAGCCACGTCATCGCAAGGGCGACGGTCAAGGCAATGCGCAAGAACGTGCTCGCAAAATGCTACGGCGGCGACATCACCCGCAAGCGCAAGCTGTTGGAGAAGCAAAAGGCGGGCAAGAAGCGCATGAAGCAGGTCGGCCAGGTCGAAATCCCGCAGGAGGCTTTTCTTGCGGTGCTTCAAGTGGGCAAGAAGGGCAATTGACGATGTATGCAAGCTTTTTTCGAATCAAGGTCGGGGGTTCTTCGTGAATGACGGCGACAGCCTTTTTGTAGTCCTGCTCTGTGCGGCGATCGTCTGTGTCCTGGTGATCCTGATCGACGGGTGGTTTTTACGTCCGCAGCGGGACCCCGGCGCGACCAGTGTCACCGAGCCCCTGTTGCCGCGCATCGCGGGCTACGCGCTCGTGGCGCTGGCGCTCGCGATGCTGTGGCGGCTGTTCCGCTACGAGGCGGTGGATTTCAGTTTTATGCTGGTGCTGGTCGGGGCCATGTCGGGCGCCATCTGGGGTCTCGACCAGGCGTTCTTCGCCGGGCGACGCAAGGCGCTGGCGGCGAGGGCCGGCACGCCGCCGGAGCGGGTGCGCGAGCCCGTCGCGGTCGAGTATGCGCGCTCGTTCTTCCCCGTCATCCTGCTCGTGCTGGTGATCCGCTCGTTCCTGTTCGAGCCGTTTCGAATTCCCTCCGATTCCATGATGCCTACGCTATTCGACGGCGACTTCATCTTCGTCAGCAAGTACTCCTACGGGCTGCGGCTGCCGGTCACCAACACGCTGCTGGTCCCGACGGGGGCGCCGCAGCGCGGCGACGTGATCGTGTTCAGACTGCCGCCGAATCCCAAGATCAACTACATCAAGCGGCTGGTGGGGCTGCCGGGCGACCGGATCCGGGTGGACGAGGCCAACCAGGTCTATGTGAACGGCGTACTGCAGCCGCAGACGCCGGGCCCCCTGTACAGCGGCCCGAAGCAGAGCCAATGGAACTACGCCGGAGTTCCGACCGCTTATGAGCAGCTCACGGCCAAGCGCCACCAGATCATGTTCGCCCGGGGTAGCGTGACCAGCGGGGAATGGACGGTACCGGCCGGCCACTATTTCTTCATGGGCGACAACCGCAACAACAGCAAGGACAGCCGCTGGCAGGGCGATCCGGAGGCTCCGGGCTTCGTTCCGGAGCAGAATCTCGTGGGTAAAGCGGTCAGAATCTGGCTTAATCTCGATACTCGTGACGGACCTCTCTGGAATCGGATCGGTAATGCGATTCAATAAGGGGCCGTTTCGGGAGGCGTTTATGCGCAAACATCAGCAAGGGATGACGATGATTGGCCTACTGTGCGTCCTCGCCCTGGTAGGGGTGGTGGTGTACGCAGGCATTCGGCTCACTCCCGTTTACCTCAACTACCTGAAGGTCGCGCGCAGCATGGATGGTGCGGCCTCCGACGCGAAGGGCGACAATCCCGATCAAGCGAGCCTGTCGCGCGCGTTGGCCAAACAGTGGGAAATCCAGGATATCGACGTTCCGGATTACAAGGAGGTCGAGATCACCAAAGACGCGGAGGGCACCCAGCTGCACGTCAGCTACGACCAGACGGTTCCCTACGTCGCCAACGTGTCGCTCTCGGTGCATTTCGACAAGACCGTGAAGGTGCAGTGAGCGCAAAGGCCGGCGCGGACGGCCCCGGCGCGCAAGCGCTTTCGGTGTGGGCGCAACGCTCCTTCGGCCACACTTTCGTCGATTCCAGACTATGCCGCCAGGCACTCACGCACCGCAGTGCGGGTGGCGAGCACAACGAGCGGCTCGAATTCCTCGGCGATTCAGTTCTTAATTGCAGTGTGGCGCGCATGCTATACGATGCGCATCCGGACGCCGATGAGGGGGCTTTGTCGCGCTTGAGGGCGACGCTCGTCAGCGGCGAGACGCTCGGCAGGATCGCGGGCGAGCTCGATTTCGGGGATTATTTGAGGCTCGGCCCGGGTGAGCTGAAATCCGGCGGTTTTCGGCGGGCGTCGATCTTGGCGGACGCCCTGGAGGCGATGGTGGGAGCGATTTTCTTGGATTCCGGTTTCGATGCCGCGTTCTCGGCGGTCAGGCAGATCATCGGCGCGCGTCTGTCGGGCCTGCCGGAAGCGGAATCTCTCAAGGATGCGAAAACCAGGCTCCAGGAGGTCCTGCAGGCGCGCGGATTGGCGCTGCCGATCTACACGCTGCGGGCGACCACCGGCGAGCCGCATGCCCAATCGTTCGCCGTCACCTGCGAGGTGCCGGCTTTCGGATTGACGGCCTCGGGCGAGGGTGTCAGCCGACGCCGCGCCGAACAAATGGCTGCGCAGCATGCGCTCGAGCTTCTGCCCGCGGGCGTACGCGGGTCTTCCTCGTGACCACACCCGCATTTCGGGCAGGCATGGTGGCCATCGTCGGCCGCCCCAACGTGGGCAAGTCGACCCTGGTGAACGCGCTGGTCGGCCGCAAGGTCAGCATCGTCACCGCCAAGCCGCAGACCACCCGGCACCGCATTCTGGGCGTCGTCAACCGTCCGGAGGCGCAGCTCGTGCTGGTCGACACGCCCGGATTGCATGAAAGCACCCGCCGCGTCATGAACCAGTACATGAACCGCGTCGCGATCTCCTCATCGCAGGATGCCGACGTGATCCTGTTCGTGATCGAGGCCATGCGCTTCACCGAGGAGGACCTCTGGGTATGGGAGCGCGTGCGGGGCTTGAAACAGCCGCTCTTTCTGGTGGTCAACAAGGTGGACCGGGTCGTGCCGAAGGAGCAATTGCTGCCGTTCATCAAGGACTTGGGAGAGCGCGTACCCGCCTCGGGAATCGTGCCGATTTCCGCGCTCGAGCGCGATAATCTGGACCGCTTGACGGAGCTCGTGGGCTCGCGTTTGCCGGTGGCGCCGCCGTTGTTCGCGCCGGACGTGCTCACCGATCGCGACGAGCCCTTTCATGCGGCGGAGATCGTCCGCGAGAAGCTCACCTTGAAATTGCGCGAGGAACTGCCTTACGGCATCAACGTGCAGATCGAGCGATTCGCGGAAGAGGACGGGCGCGTGCTCATCAACGCCGTCATCTGGGTGGAGCGAGCCGGGCAAAAGGCCATCGTCATCGGCCAGGGTGGGGAGCGCCTCAAGGAAATCGGCCGCCTCGCCCGTATCGAGCTCAACGATCTGTGGCAGCGCTCGGTGCATCTGGAGCTTTGGGTCAAAGTGAAGGAAAACTGGGCGGACAGTGAAATGGCGTTGCGCCAATTCGGTTACGAGACGCTGTGACACGACCACTACCAAGTGCAGGACGCGGTGCCCGTAACGGGGCGAGCCGGTGAAGTCGTCTTTTCCCCGTCCGTCCTCCCGCCGCGTCTGGCTCGCCCCGGTCTACGTTCTCCATCAATATGCCTACCGCGACACCAGTCGCATCGTCGAAGTCTTCACCCACGAACAAGGGCGTCTCGCGCTGTTCGCGCGCGGTGCAAACGGCGGGAAGTCCAGCCTCAAGTCAGTACTGCGGCCGTTTCAAAGGCTGCTCGCATCCTGGTCGGGCAAAGGCGAGGCGTGCCAGCTCGTGAGCGCGGAGATCGACGGCGCAGCGACCGCGTTGCCGAACGACCGGCTGATGAGCGGATTTTACTTGAATGAGCTCATTTTGAAGCTCACCGAGCGCTGTGACCCTCACCCGGAGATCTTCGCCGCCTACGGCGCCTGCATGGAGGCATTGTGCAGCGGTGCCGGCGAGGAGGAGCATCTGCGCCGTTTCGAGAAGCGCTTGCTCGACAACCTGGGGTATGGACTGGAGTTGTCCCGCACGCCTGACGGAGAGCCCGTCGCCATCGATGGATACTACAAATTTCAGGCGCAGCGCGGCCCGCAACCCTGCGTGGCAGACGCACCGGGCGCGGTTTACGGCCGGTCGCTCGCCGATCTGGAGGCGGAGGCGTTCGCGGACGCCCGCTCGCTCAAGGACGCAAAGCGCGTGCTGCGCGCAGCCCTCGACGCTTGTCTGGACGGGCGGGCGCTGAAATCCCGCGAGGTGATGCTGGCGATGCGGCGGCGCGCCCCGTGACCGCATCATCGTTCAGCGCGACCGGTGGCCTCGCCCTCGGAGTCAACATCGACCACGTGGCAACGCTTCGTCAGGCACGGCGCATCGATTATCCGGATCCCATTCATGCCGCCTTGTTGGCCGAGCAATCGGGAGCCGACAGCATCACGCTGCATCTGAGGGAAGATCGACGCCACATCCAGGACCGCGACGTGACGCTGATGCGTCAGCTTTTGCAGACGCGGATGAATCTCGAGATGGCGGTGACCGACGAGATGATCCGGATCGCGTCCGGCATAAGGCCTCAGGATTGCTGCCTGGTCCCCGAGTCGCGCCAGGAAGTCACCACGGAGGGCGGCCTCGACGTCGCCGGCCAGATGGCACGCGTGGGCTCGGCGTGTGCGGCGCTGGCCTCGGCGGGGATCCGGGTGTCGCTGTTCATCGATCCCGAGCCCGCGCAGGTCGAAGCTGCGGTGCGCGCGGGTGCCCCGGTCGTCGAGCTGCACACGGGGACCTACGCCAATGCGTCCGGCCCGGCATTGGGTGTGGAACTCGCTCGCGTGCGCTCCGCCGCGAAGCTCGCCGCATCCTTGGGGCTCACCGTGAACGCGGGCCACGGCCTCCACTATCACAACGTCGAGCCGATCGCGGCGATTCGGGAGATCGTCGAGCTCAACATCGGCCATTCGATCATCGCGCGCGCTTTGTTCGACGGCCTCGCCAGGGCGGTGGGCGACATGAAAGCGTTGATGCGCGCGGCGCGATGATTTTCGGCATCGGCATCGATGTGCTCAAGGTGGATCGCATCGAGCGCGTGTTCGGGAAGCACGGGGAACGATTCGTCTCGCACCTGCTGATGCCCGAGGAGCGCGTCCAGCTCGAGCGCACGGCACGTCCAGTGCGTTTTCTGGCGATGCGCTTCGCCGCCAAGGAGGCCATCGTCAAGGGGATGGGCACCGGATTCGCGCATGGCGTATGGATCCGCGACGTGGGCATCGTGCAGAACTCCTGGGGCAAACCGGAGGTCGTGTACTCGGCGCGAGGAGCCCGCGTGCGCGACGGTCTCGGCATCGGCGAAGGTCACGTCACGCTCACCGACGAGGCAGGACTCGTGGTGGCGGTCGCGGTGCTGATGCGGCGAGCGGCGGCCCCGTAAGGTTTGGGCGTGAATACGCTGATCTTCGATATCGAGACCGTTCCGGACACGGCACTCGGCCGCAGGCTCTACGGGCTTCAAAATCTGACCGACGAACAGGTGGGCAGGATCATGTTCACCAAGCGCCGCCAGGAAGTCGGCAGCGAGTTTCTGTCGCACGAGCAGCATCGCGTGGTCGCAATCTCAGTGGTGATGCGCTCGCGGGATGCGCTCAAGGTCTGGAGCCTCGGAGACGAGGACTCATCCGAAAAAGACTTGATCGAGCGTTTCTTCGATGGCCTCGATCGATATACACCGGATCTCGTGTCCTGGAACGGCGCCGGCTTCGATCTGCCGGTGCTGCATTACCGAAGTCTCCTGCACGGCATCACCGCCGCACGCTACTGGGAGACCGGCAGCTCGGATGCGAGCTTCAGGTACAGCAACTATCTGAGCCGGTATCACTGGCGGCACATGGACCTGATGGACATCTTGTCCGGCTTTCAAGGCCGCGGCCGCGCCAGCCTGGAGGATATGGCCTGTCTTCTCGGATTGCCGGGGAAGCTCGGTATGCATGGTTCGGAAGTCTGGGAGGTGTTCCTGCAGGGGGGTATCAAGCGCATCCGCGATTACTGCGAGACCGACGTGCTCAACACCTATCTCATCTATCTTCGATTCGAGCTGCTGCGCGGTAATTTAAATGCCGTCGAGCACGCCAACGAAATCGCGCGCGTCCGGCAGCTGCTGGCGGAGTCGACCGCCGCCCATCTTCGAGAGTTCTCCGCCGCGTGGCTTCCGAGCTGAGGTCCGCCGCAGTGCAAGAGGCGGACGTCGTGGATCTTGCCCACGACGGCCGGGGCATCGCACGCGTCGACGGTAAGACCGTATTCGTCGACGGAGCGCTGCCCACGGAGCGCGTCCGGTTGCGGGTGTTCAAACGTCGGCGAACCTTCGACGAGGCCTTGCTGGTGGAGATCTTGGCAGCTTCGCCGGATCGGGTGGATCCGAAATGCGCGCATTTCGGCGTATGCGGAGGGTGTTCATTGCAGCACTTGTCGCCCGCCGCACAGCTCGCAGCGAAGCAGCGCCAACTTCTCGACAATCTGGAACGCATCGGCCACGCGAAGCCGCGGCACGTGCTCGAGCCGATCCGCGGTCCGGCCTTCGGGTATCGCCGTCGGGCGCGCCTGGGCGTGAAATACGTGCACAAGAAGGGCCGGGTGCTCGCGGGGTTTCGCGAACGCGAAAAGCCCTACATCGCGGAACTGCGCCGGTGCGAGACCCTCATCGAGCGGTTCGCAACGCTGCCCGAGGACCTTGCCGCCTTGGTCGAACGGCTCACCATCCGCGATCGGGTCCCTCAGGTGGAGGTTGCGGCCGGCGACGAGACGGCGGCCCTGGTGTTCAGGGTCATGGAGCCTCCGACTGCGGAGGATCTCGGTCGGCTGGAGGAATTCGGCCGGCATCAGGGCGTCTCGATCTATCTTCAAAGCGGTGGCTTGGACACCATCACGCCGCTGGGCACTGCCGCGCCCCTCACTTACACGGTGGACGGCGGCCGGGTGACCCTCGAATTCGGACCCGCCGATTTCATTCAGGTGAATCGCGACATCAATGTGGCGATGATCGAGGCGGCGATGAACTTGCTGCAGCCGTCGGCCACCGACCGCGTGCTCGATTTGTTCTGCGGATTGGGTAATTTCACCTTGCCCATCGCACGGCGGGCGGGAAGGGTGGTCGGGGTCGAAGGAGACCGCACGCTGGTGGCCAAAGCGCGGGCCAACGCGGACCGCAACTTCATCGGAAACGCCGAATTTCACCCGGATAACTTGTTCGAGCCTGCCGGTTTCGGGCCCTGGGCTTCTGGTCCCTACGACCTGGTGTTGCTCGACCCTCCGCGGGCGGGCGCCCTTGCAATCATGGAACGTATGGCACAGTGGGCCCCTAAGCGGGTCGTGTATATTTCCTGTCATCCAGGGAGTTTGGCGCGGGACGCGGGAATCTTGATCGAAACTAAAGGGTTCCAGCTCGTCGGCGCAGGGGTGATGGATATGTTTCCGCATACAACGCACGTCGAATCGATCGCCGTGTTCGAGCGAGGCGCATGAGCCTAGGTCCGCTCATGGTGGATATCGCAGGTACCGAACTGAGCTCGGAAGATCTCGACATCCTGCGCAACCCGCTGGTTGGAAGCGTCATCCTGTTTGCCCGTAACTATCGAGATCCCCAGCAGATTTCCGCTCTGTGCGGTGCAATACGCGAGGTCCGCAACCCGCCTCTACTGATCGCCGTGGATCACGAGGGCGGACGCGTGCAGCGCTTCCGCGATGGGTTCACGCGGCTGCCGCCGGTACGCTTGCTCGGGCGCCGCTATGACGAGGATCGGCGCGACGCCTTGGGCAAGGCGCATTCGCTGGGCTGGCTGATGGCGGCCGAATTGCGGGCGGTCGGCGTGGACTTCAGCTTTGCCCCCTGCGTCGACCTCGATTATGGCTTGAGCGAGATCATCGGCGACCGAGCGTTTCACCGCGATCCGCAGGCCGTCACGGCTCTCGCCACGGCCTATATGGCGGGAATGCGTGAAGCGGGGATGGCTGCCGTCGCCAAGCACTTCCCCGGTCATGGTGCGGTACGCGCGGATTCGCACTTGGCGCTTCCCGTGGATCGGCGGCCGCTGTCCGACATGGAGGGCGATCTCTCCCCCTACCGCGCGCTGATCGAGAACCAATTGCCCGGGATCATGGCGGCGCACGTCGAATATTCGGCGGTCGACCCCAAGCCCGCCAGCCTGTCCCGGCGCTGGATTACGGACATTTTGCGCGGCACGCTCGGCTTTCACGGATGTGTGTTCGCAGACGACCTCAGCATGGCGGGCGCTGCGGCGTTCGGTGACGTGCTCGAGCGCGCGCGGCTTGCGCTGGCGGCCGGATGTGATGTGCTGCCTATCTGCAACGATCGCGAAGCCGTGCGCACCGCGCTTCGACATCTGGACGCCGACTCGGTTGGACCTGCTGCGCAGGCAAGGTTGGTGCGCATGCGCGCCCGGGGAGAGAGTCCGTCCGGGCTGCGCAGCAGCAGCCAGTGGCGCGATGCGACGTCCGTGGTCGTCGAGCTTTCTGCCGCGCCAACGCTGACCTTGAGCGAAAGGCAATCATGATGCGCTTCGATGCGGACCTGTATCGCCGCCTGCTCGAGTCCTCACCTGAAGGCGTCGCGATGGTCGATGCATTGGCCGAGGATCAGCCGGTCGTTTACGTCAATCCGGCGTTCGAATCGTTGACCGGATACGCCGCCGCCGAATTGCTCGGCAAGAATCTTCGTCTGCTGCAGGGCGACGACCGCGAACAGGATGGCCGGCATCGGCTTCGGGACGCCATGAAACAAGGCGACTCCTGCCGCGTGCTGTTGCGCAACTATCGCAAGGACGGCTCGCTGTTCTGGAACGAGCTCACGGTGCTTGCGCTCCGCGATGCCGGCGGGCGGGTCACGCATTTCGCTGGACATCATCGCGATGCCGGCGACCGCCTCCGCATCGATCCGAAGCTCACCCGCGACTCGCTCTCCGGCGCACATCAACCGACCGGCGTCGCGGTGCGCGATGATCGCTTGACCGGCCTGTTCACGCTGCCTTATCTGCAGGAGCTGCTGAAGCGGGATTGGGCGATCGCGCAGCGCGAGAAGCGCAGCATTGCCGTGTTCGCCATCGACATCGACTCGCTCGATCTGTACAACGCGACTTTCGGACGCGCGGCGGGCGACTCGGCCATTCGGCGCGTCTCGCATTGCATATCGGGGTGTCTGCGGCGATCGAGCGACGTCACTGCGCGTATCGACGGCGGAAGTCTCATGGCGTTCGCTCCGGGCTTGACCTTGGAGCAGGCTCTCGCGCTCGGCCACGTCATGGCTGAGCGCGTGCGCGAGCTGCGAATCCATCATCCGCGCTCCGGCGTGCTGCGCTACGTCAGTGTCAGCGTTGGAGTTTGCGCCGCCGTGCCGGAGGCCGAGGAGAACCCGGCAGCGCTCGTCGAGAAATCTCAGCTTCAGCTCAAACTCGCCAAGAAATCCGGCCGCAACCGAGCCGCCTAAGCCTTGGGACCGCGTGAGCCAGTTCGCAGTTCCCGGCTCCGCGATGTGACGCGGTTCAACACCCTGTAATTTCATCCGCCGGGCGCGACCCGAATCGGTACTCGGTTTCGGCGCCGATTCCGGGAATTTGATAACAAGAATCCATGAACATCCGCACGAAAGTGATTTCGCTGCTTGCGATCTTGTTCGTGATCTTGATCGCCATCGAGATCGCGGTTCAGCGCGAGGTATTGATGCCGAGCTTTGCCGAGCTCGAGCGCGACGATGCCAAGGTGTCCATGAAGCGCATCGATTACGCGCTCGACGTCTCGCTCGACGGCTTGGAACTCACGGCAGCCGATTGGGGAAATTGGGACGACGTGTACCGCTACGTGCAGGCGCCGAGCGAGGCGTTCGTGCGCACCAACATCACGCCGGTTGCCCTGAAACAGCTGCAGGTGGACGCGGTGATGATTGCCGATCTCGACGGCAACGTGGTGCTGTCGAGCGCCGGTGTCGTCGTCGGCCCGGCGTCGGCCCTCGATTTCGCCAATTTCAACCGGTTGCCGGCCGATTTTCCCTGGCGTGCGAACCTAGCGGCCGGCAAGTCCGCCAAGGGGCTGATCCGGACCAACCGAGGTTTGATGATGATCGCCGCGGCTCCGGTTCTCGACGGCAGCGGTGGCGGGAAGCACTTGGGCATGGTGATCATGGGTCAGCTCATGACCCCCCAGAACGTGCGGGCGCTGGCTGCCCGCGCCCAAGCGGCTCTGACCGTCGAACCGGTAACCCGGCCGCTCTCGGGCGACGAAGTGAGGGAGACCGATTCGACGACGCGCATCGAGCAGCAACTGTCCGACATCTACGGCCGGCCGCTCGCTGTGTTGGCGGTCGATGTGCCGCGAAGAATCACCGAACAAGGGCATACCGCGGTGACCTATGCGTCGGCCTATCTCATCGGCGCCGCGGTCGTCGTGCTGATCTTGCTCGTCGTGATCTTGAACCGGGTGGTGCTCGAGCCGCTGGCCCGGGTGACCCGTCATGCCGTGTCGATCAGCGAGGGAAACGACCTCACGGCGCGTTTGGATCTCGACACCCGGGACGAGATCGGGCTCCTCGCGCGCGAGTTCGACAGCATGGTCGCGCGGGTCGAGGAGACACGCAGCGAATTGGTGGACAAATCCTTTCAGGCGGGTTTTGCCGAGCTCGCCAAAGGCGTGCTCCACAACCTGGGCAATGCCATGACCCCGTTGTCGGTGCGCCTCGCAAGACTCGAGAGCCGCCTGCGGGACATGCCGATGGAAGATCTGGAGCTAGCCTGTGCCGAGCTGAAAGGTGCGGCGCTGCTCTCGCCGCGCCACGCGGACCTGGTCGAGTTTCTGCGCTTGGGCTGCCGGGAGGTGTCATCCGACGTCACCGAGTCGAAGGCGGATGTCGAGGTGATCCAGCGCCAGGCGCAGACCGTCCGGTCCGCGTTGAGCGAGCTGATGCGCTCCACCCGCAATGATGCGGTGATCGAGACGGTGCGTTTGCCGGACCTCGTCAATCAGACCTTGGAAATCGTACCCGACGCCTGCCGCCAGCGGCTGGTGGTGGATTCGGAGGAGTCGCTCGGCAAGGTGGGCGCCGTGCGGATCGCGCGCACCGTGCTTCGCCTGGTGCTGCAGAACCTGATCATCAACGCGGCCGATGCGGTGCGCGATGCCGGCAGGGACAAAGGCGTGCTGAAGTTGAGCGCGGAGATCGTCCGCGAGGACGACTGCGATCAGCTTCATCTGCGTTGCAAGGACGACGGTGTGGGAATCGCCGAGAATGATCTGGCACGCGTTTTCGACAAGGGGTTTTCGACCAAGCCCCGCGATACGAATTACGGCATCGGCCTACATTGGTGCGCCAACGCGATGTCGGCGCTCGGCGGCAGGATTTGGGCGGCGAGTGAGGGTCCGGGGCTTGGAGCATCGCTTCATCTGATGCTGCCCCTGGCGGTTCGTGAAACGTGAGGATGGATCCGTGACTGAGAAAAAAAGAGCGATTCGAGTGCTGATTGCCGACGACGAGGCGGAGGTGCGCAACGCCTATCGGGAGATTCTGACGGATGCGGACATGAGCGGAGAGACCGCGGTGTTCCGCAATTTGCGCGAGCGCCTGTTCACGAAGCCCGCTGCGGACCAGGTCGTGAGGAAGCTGTCCTCGCCGAATACGACGTTCGCGCCGGTGTTCTGCGAAGGCGCCGAAGCCGCCGTCGCCGCGGTGCGCGACGCGGTCGCGGCGGAAGAGCCGTTCGCGGTGGCCTTCCTCGACATGCGCATGCCCCCGGGCCCGGATGGGATATGGGCCGCGGCGCGGATCCGCGAGCTGGACCCGGCCATCGAGATCGTGCTGTGCACGGCATATTCGGACGTGGACCCTGCGGAGATGGGCTCGATCGTTCCGCCGGAGGAGAAGCTCTCCTACCTGCAGAAGCCATTCCATCCGCACGAAATCCGCCAGATGACGATATCGTTGGCGAGCAAATGGCGCTCCGAGCATCGAATCGTGAAGCTCGCCTATTTCGACGCGCTCACGGGGCTGCCGAATCGCGAGCAATCCCGCAACCGTCTCGCGAGCGCACTTGCCGCCGCGAAGCAGCATGAGCGCAATGTCGCGGTTCTGTACCTGGATCTGGATAATTTCAAGCGGGTCAACGATACCCTGGGCCATGCGGTGGGCGACGAGCTTCTCTGCCTGGTGGCCTCGCGAATGCGCAATTCGCTGCGCGCGGACGACGGCGCGGCCGCCGACGATCGTTCGAGCCCGCGCACGAATCACATCGCGCGGCTCGGCGGCGACGAATTCATCGTCATCCTTCCGGGTATACGGGCCCAGGCAGATGCCGCGGCTGTCGCCGCCCGGTTGATCGCCGAACTGCAGCAGCCGATGCATCTCGCGCTGCATACGCTGGTGATCACGCCCAGCATCGGAATCGCTCTTTTCCCCACCGATGGCACGGATGTGGACACGCTGCTTCGCAACGCCGATCTCGCCATGTATTTTGCAAAGCGCAAGGGTCCGGGGATGTTCGCCTTTTTCAACAGCGCGATGAACGATGCGGCGCTTCACCGATTTACTCTGGAAGCGAAGCTTCGCGGTGCCTTGGAACGCGGCGAGTTCATGCTGAATTACCAGCCGCAATTCGACGTGAGCACGGGAACGATCTCCGGCATGGAGGCGCTGCTGCGCTGGAAAAGCGACGATCTCGGCCAGGTCGCGCCGGCTGAATTCATTCCGATCGCCGAAGAAACCGGATTGATCCTGTCGATCGGCGAGTGGGTGCTTCGGACGGCATGCCGTCAGGCAAAGGCCTGGCACGACGAGGGGCTGCCCGTGGTGCGCATGGCGGTGAATGTGTCCGGCCAGCAATTCTCGCTCAAGGAATTTCCATCGCTGGTCGAGTCCATCATCCGCGAGACGGGGATCCCGCCGTCGATGCTCGAGCTCGAGATCACCGAATCGGTGGTGATGAAAGACGAGGCTTGGGCGGAGCAGGCGCTGGCGCAGTTGAAGGCGCTTGGGATCTTGCTGGCAATCGACGACTTTGGTACCGGCTATTCGAGCTTCGGTCGACTGCGCAATTTCGCGGTGGACCGGCTGAAGATCGACCAGTCGTTCATGACGAGTCTGGTGGAATGCAGCGACGACCGCGCCATCGCCGCCGCAATCATTGCGATGTCGCGGACGATGCGCATCAACGTCACAGCGGAGGGTGTCGAGAACTTCCCACAACTGCTATTCCTGCAGGAGCATTCCTGTCAGGAGGCGCAGGGCTTTTTGTTCAGCCGTCCACTGCCGGCCGCGGACGCCGAGAATCTGCTACGCCGCGCCGCTGACACCACCGGCGGCAGCCGTACTCAGCGTCTTCGCTCCATCATCGGTTGACGGATCCGGGGCGCTCGTCAGGCTGCCCGCCACTGCCGCGTAGAGCCCGTCGGTGCCCGCCTACGAACACTCGGGGTAGAGGCGGGCAGATTTCCGATGGGCGACCCGCTAGCGTCGACCCGTCCTCGCTGGCGGAGCGTGCCATGCCCAACCGGAAAACTTTCGATGAGCGGGAAAAATACGACCACAGCGGCCGGTCGTTGGAACATCGTCAAAGAAACGATCTCCAGCCGGATGTGAGCGAGGAAGGGGATTCGAAATCCGGCGTTGGGCCGGCGAAATCCGCAGCTGCCCCGCCCCGGGCAGTGCCCGGGCGCACCAAAACCGGGCGCCGCTAGGCGGCCGCAACGACCCCGCTTGCGCCGAACCGACCGCGAGTGGCCCAATCAGTGAACTTGGCCGAGTGCATGACGTCATGTTTCACTTGGCATCCTTCCACCAAACCCAAGGAGCATCCATGGCATCTGCAGCATCCACTTCCTCACCGTTGAGTCTTCCCGCGCTACCCTGGGCCGAGAATGCTCTCGAACCTGTGATTTCGGCCAAGACCATCAGCTTTCACTACGGCAAGCACCACAAAACCTATGTCGAGAACGCCAACAAGCTGATCGTCGGCACCGAACTTGCCGATTTGCCCCTCGATCAGATCGTGCGTGCGACGGCCGGCAAAGCCGATCGGGTGGGAATCTTCAACAATGCCGCGCAAGCGTGGAATCATGATTTTTACTGGAAAAGCCTGAAGCCCAAAGGCGGTGGTGAGCCTCCCGCCGCGCTCAAGTCCAAGATGGACGCGGCGTTCGGCAGCGTGGAGGCTTGCAAGAAAGAGCTTTCGAACGCAGCGGTGCAACAGTTCGGCAGCGGCTGGGCCTGGCTCGTGCTCGACGGCGATAAAGTCAAAATCGTGAAAACCGCGAATGCGGATACACCCATCGCGCACGGTCAAAAGCCGCTTCTCACGATCGATGTATGGGAACACGCCTATTACCTCGACTATCAGAACAAGCGCGTCGACTATGCAAACGCGCTCATCGAAAAGCTCGCGAACTGGGAGTTCGCCGCCGAGAACATGGCCAAAGGCTAGGACGGTCCCGCCGGGTGCGGCGGCGCAAGGCCGCCGCACCGGCGATGAGTCTGTGGGAATCGTCCTCGCGGATCTGAATCCCGCCTCCTACAGACCGGCCGCGGCGACCCTTTTATCGTACGGCCACCATGAAAAACTTAATAAGTGCCTTTACAGCGGCAGCGGCATTGACCGTCTGCTTATCCACTGCAGTTCAAGCCGAGCCATCGGCTGAGAAGTATGCCGACACCGTTTCACTCTTCAAACACGCCGGAAAGAGCGCCCATTTCTTCAGTCACAGCTACGCCTACGCGATATTCCCCACGGTCGGCGAGGGCGCGTTCGTCGTCGGCGGTGCAGGCGGCAAGGGTGGCGTGTTCGTCGGCGGCCAGCAGGTCGGCGAGGCTACGCTCGCGCAGGTCAGCGTCGGCTTTCAGGCCGGTGGCAAGGCGTTCAGCGAAATCATTTTCTTCCGCGACAAGCGGGCCTTGGATGAATTCGAGTCGGGTAACTTCGAATTTGGGGCCGATGCCAGCGTGACGGCGATCACCGCGAGCGCCGACGCGAGCGCGAGCACGACCGGCGAGCAGGCTGGGGCGAGCGGTGGCGAGAAGGACGCGACCACCGTGGGCCATTGGTACAAGGGCATGGCGGTGTTCAGCATCGCGAAAGGTGGTCTGATGTACCAGGCGGCCGTTGCCGGTCAGAAATTTTCGTACAAACCGCTGTCGACAAGCTGATCGCGGCACGAGCTTCGGCCAGTGACGCTCACAGCGTCCTAACTCAGAGGGAAAAGCAATGAAAAAACTGGTATTGATCGGATTGGTGGCGGCTGGTGCGGCATATCTGCCCTTGGCGTTCGGCGACGACGCCGGCGATCATCACTACGTCAAGGACTCGGTGATCACGACCAAGGTGAAGACCAAGCTGGCTGCGAAGCACATGTCGACGCTCACACACGTGAAAGTCGACACCGATGCCAATGGCGTGGTCTGGTTGAGCGGCACCGCGCCCACCAAAGACGCGCGCGACCTGGCCGGCATGATCGCCAAGCAGACCGACGGCGTGAACTCGGTCAACAACGAGATCGAAGTAGCGCCGAACTGAGGGCGGCTGTCTCAGCGGCCCCTCGACGGGCATAATCGACCGGCATAAAGGGGCTCGCGCATTCGGCGCGAGCCCTTTTCCAATTATTCTCTCAGCCGGGTTCCTTGCGGAACACGAGCAGCCTGTTGTTGGCGGGCAGGTCGTGATCGGCAACCAAGGACAAACCGTAGGGAGCGGCGAGCATGGACAGGGCCTCGATGTCGCGCATGCCGGAGAGCGGATCACGTTCCTGAAGCATGAGGTCGAACTCGCGGTTGCTCGCTGACGTGTATTCGCCGCCGTAGCGAAACGGGCCGTAGATGCAGAGCACTCCACCCGCCGCCAGGACTTCTGCGACCCCCCGATACAGCGCGCCCACCGCGGTCCACGACATGATGTGCAGCGTGTTGGCGGTGAATACCGCATCCACCGATCGGGCGGGCCAGACTGTCTGACGCACATCGAGGACGGTGGGAGGACGCAGATTGGTGCCTCCTTCCAAGCGGACGCGGGCGGCCAGGTCCGGCAGATAGCTCAGCTGTTCCGTCGGATGCCAGGAGAGGTGCGGCAGGTGGTGCGCGAAATGCACCGCATGCTGACCCGTTCCGCTGCCGATCTCGAGGACGTGGGTTCGATCGGCAAAGCATACGCGCAGCACCGAGAGAATCGGTTCCTTGTTACGTTCGCAGGCATCGGACACCGGCAACATAGACCACCCCCCTCGAGCTCGCGCGACCGCACCGATATTCTACTCATTGCGCCTATCTTTCGCTAAAGTGGCGCCCCGGAAATTCCGGGCGACAGGGGGAGTGCTGACGGTGACCATTTCCATTTACGATCTTTCCATCCCCGTGCTCACGCGCGGTCTCACCAACTTATCCGTACTGCTGGAAAAAGCGGCTGCCCATGCTGCGGCCCGGAAATTCGATCCGGCCGTCCTCGCGCACGCGCGCCTGTTCCCCGACATGTTTCCGTTCAGCCGCCAGGTTCAGATCGCCTGCGATACCGCCAAGGGGGCTGCGGCGCGTCTGGCCGGCGTCGACATCCCGAAGCACGAGGACACCGAGACGACCCTCGAGGAACTCAAGCAGCGCATCGCCAAGACCCTGGACTTCGTGAAAAGCGTGAAGGCCGACCAGATGAAGGACGCGGAAGCCAAGGCCATCGAAATCAAGTTCCCGAACCGTACGGTCACCTTCACCGGCTTGTCCTATCTCACCAATTTCGCACTGCCGAATTTCTTTTTCCACGAGAGCATGGCCTATGCGCTGCTGCGCTCGAACGGCGTGGAGGTCGGCAAGATGGATTTCCTCGGGTCGATGTAGCGCGCGGCTCAAGCCAGAAGTTCGACCATCATCTCGATGCCCGTGAATAGATTTTCTTCAGTACGGGCGTCGTGGGTGAATCGAAGCTTCAGGGGACCGTCGAGACGGTAGTCTTTCGGGCGGGTCTGAATGAGTTTCAGAACCCGCCGCGTGTCGATCTTGTTGTCCTCGTCGAAAATGAAGTAACCGCCGCTTGCTCCTGCATCGATCTTGCGGATGCCGAGCTGGGCGGCGCGCAATTTGATCTGCGCCGTTCGGAACAATGACTGGGCGTAGGGCGGCAGCGGACCGAAGCGATCGATCAGCTCGACCTTGAGCTCATCGAGCTCATCGCGCGATTCGGCGCCGGCGATGCGCTTGTAGAGAACCAACCGCAGGTGCACGTCGGGCACGTAGTCCTCCGGAATGAGCGCGGGCAGGTGCAGCTCGACCTCGGGTCCGGCATGGAGCGGCTTTTCGAGGTCGGCCGGTTTGCCTGCTTTCAATCCGGCGACGGCGCGCTCCAGGAGCTCCATGTACAGGTTGTAACCGATCTCCTGGATCTGGCCGCTCTGCTCGTCCCCGAGCAGTTCCCCGGCTCCGCGAATCTCCAGATCGTGGGTCGCGAGCGTGAAACCCGCGCCGAGCTCCTCCAGCGATTCCAGGGCTTCCAGCCGTTTGACGGCGTCGGCCGTCATCGCCTTGCGCGGCGGGGTGATCAAATAAGCGTAAGCGCGGTGGTGAGATCTCCCGACGCGTCCCCGCAGCTGATGAATCTGCGCGAGACCAAAGCGATCGGCGCGGTCGATGATGATGGTGTTCGCGGTCGGAACGTCGATGCCGCTCTCGATGATGGTCGTGCAGACCAGCACATTGAAGCGCCGATGGTAAAAATCGAGCATGAGCTGTTCGAGATCGCGCTCGCGCATCTGCCCGTGGCCCACGGCGACGCTTGCCTCGGGCACGAGCTCTCTGATCGCCTGTGCGGTCTTCTCGATGGTCTCGACCGTATTGTGCACGTAGTAAATCTGGCCGCCACGCCGTATTTCGCGAGTCAATGCCTCGCGTACGATGGTCTCGTTCCACTCCAGCACAAAGGTCTTCACTGCCAACCGCTCGGCGGGAGGGGTCGTGATCAATGAAAGATCGCGCAAGCCCCCCATGGCCATATTCAGGGTGCGCGGAATCGGGGTTGCCGTGAGGGTCAGCACGTCGACCTCCGCGCGCAGTGCCTTGAGCTTTTCCTTGTCGCGCACGCCGAAGCGATGCTCCTCGTCGATCACCACCAATCCGAGATTCTTGAAGCGCACCTTGCCCTGCAGCAGCCGGTGGGTTGCGACCACGACGTCCACGGACCCCGCGGCGATGCCCTCGATGACAACCGCCGCCTCCTTGTTGGTCTTGAAACGCGACAGGCTCTCGACCCGTACCGGCCAGTCGGCGAAGCGATCGACGAAAGTGGTGTAATGCTGCTGGGCCAGCAGCGTCGTCGGGACGAGCACCGCCGCCTGCCGGCCCGCCTGAACGGCCACGAACGCGGCCCGCAGCGCCACCTCGGTCTTGCCGAAGCCGACATCGCCGCAGATCACCCGGTCCATGGGTTTGCCGGATTTCAGATCCGCGAGTACCTGGTCGATTGCGGTTGCCTGATCGGCCGTCTCTTCGAATCGAAACGCCGCTTGGAAGGCCCGATAGTCCGCCTCGGCGGCCTGCATCGAGGCGCCCTCGCGGGCGGCCCGCCTCGAGTACAGATCCAGCAGTTCCGCGGCTACGTCGCGGATGCGTTGAGCCGCCTTGCGGCGCGCCTTCTGCCATTGCTCGCCGCCGAGCTTGTGCAACGGCGCCGTGTCGGCGGGCGCCCCGGTATAGCGAGACACCAGATGCAGAGACTGGACCGGCACGTAAAGCTTGTCACCGTCCGCGTACTCGAGCACCAGAAACTCGCCGGTGTAGCCGGCGACGTCCATGGTCTGTAGTCCAACGTACCGCCCGACACCGTAGGCCTCGTGCACCACGGGGGCGCCGACGCGCAGGTCCGACAGTTCCTTCAGGATCTTCGCCGGGTCTCTTTCGGATCTTCGCCGCCGGCGTTCCTGCCGCGCGCGATCGCCGAAGAGCTGCGATTCGGTCAGGATCTCGAGCGGCGGGGATAGAATGCGAAGGCCCGATGCCGCCGCCGACACGGTGATGCCGAGACTCGCATCCCCCGCCATGAACGCCGCGAAGCTCTCGAAAACCTGGGGCCTGATGCCGCGGCCGCGCAGCAGCTCGAGCAGCAGTTCGCGCCGCCCCGCAGATTCGGCCGCAAGCAACGCCCGGCCGCCCAGCGAAGCCAAATGCGCTTCGAGCTCCGCCGCCGGCTGCTCCGCGCGCGGATCGATGCGCACCACGGCCGGGACCGAGCTCGAGAAGTTCTGGACGGGTATCCCGGAGGTTCCCTCGGTTTCGGGCGGCCACTCGAAGGATCGAAGCTCGATCCGCGGCCACGCGGCAAGTTCTGCGCGCACCTCGGCGGAACTTAAATAGATCTCCGCCGGATCGAGAATGGGACGGAACCGATCGTGCGAGAGTTGATCGTGCCGTTCCGCGATGCCCGACCAGAGTCTATCGGCGTGCGAGGTTGCCTCCTGCAGGTCGATCAGCAGGCTCGTGGGCGGCAGATACTCGAACAGATGCGACGTTCGCTCGAAAAAAAGCGGCAGATAGAACTCCAACCCGCCGGGCGCGCGGCCCGCGCTCACGTCGCGGTAGACCGCGTGCTCGGTGAGATCTCCGGGAAATCGCAGCCGGTACCGGCGCCGAAATTCGCGCACCGCGTCCGGGCTCAGGGGCGTCTCGCGCGCGGGCAGCAGGTGAATCCGCTCCAGCTTGTCGCCCGACCGCTGGGTGTCCGGGTCGAAGTAACGGATGCTGTCGACGTCCCGGTCGAGCAGATCGATCCGGTAGGGACTCTCCGAGCCCATGGGGAACACATCGAGCAACGATCCTCTGACGGCGAACTCGCCGTGTGCCGCAACCTGCGTCACTGCGGCATAGCCCGCGAGCGCCAGCCGCTCGCGCAGGGCATCCAGATTGAGCGTCTCCCCGACGTGAACCTGCAAGGAATGCGCCTCGATGTAGCTGCGCGGGGCGAGGCGCTGCAGCAGGGTGTCGATCGCCACCACCCAGACGCCGCGCCGCGCACGCGGCAGCTCCGCCAGCGTTCGCAGCCGTGCCGAGGTGATGTCAGGGTGCGCGGAGAAGCTGTCGTAGGGGAGCGTCTCGAGATCGGGGAACACGTGCACGGGCATCGTTCCACTCGAGAAGAATCCGATCTCCTCGCTCAGGGTCTCCGCGGCACGCGCGGTCTCCGTGATGACGATCAGCGGGCCCGAGGCTTTGGCCGCGGCTTCGGCAATGGCGAGCGCCGCGGCCGCTCCATACAGCTGGCCCCATCTGACGAGGTTGAGTTCGGCGGCCGGCAGCAGAGGGTCGAATAGCGGTGGCATTGATTTGGGAATTCGAAACGAAAAAACGCCCGCCGCGAACGAGTCGCGGTAAGGCTTCGAGCCGGCGATTCTACGCGATCTAGGGGGCTGGCGGGGGCTCGACCGGCTCGGCCGCGGCCGGCGGCGGGGGCGCCGCTGTCAATTCAGCGGCTGCCGCGGGCGTGACGGCCGCCGCGGGTGCAACGGCCGCCGCGGGTGCCGGGACAGCTGCCGCGGGGGGCGGCGCAGAGGGGGTCTCCGAAGCTGCCGGGCTTTCAGGGGCTGCCGCTGATCCGGAGACCACGCTATGAATGACGTGATCGCGCTCGAAATACACGACGAAACCCGGGTATTCCCAACGGGAGATGGGTGGGTTGCCGATGGCCGGTACCTTGCTGACCGGGGCGCCGAACTTCGAGGCCACCTGGCTCATGGTCAAGCCACGGGCCGGAGCGACGCCATCGGAATCCCTGACTGCGATGCCCGAGTCCACCGCTACGATGTCCGCCTGCGCCAAGCCTCCTAGGCCCGCACCGGCGGCGAGAACTGCACTGATCAGTAGGGTTCGATGACGCATGGCAGACCTCGTTCGTTGCCTTCGGCGGACTATAACACCGAGCCGAGGGGCAATTGTTTGAACCATTTAACACTCTGATTATGTTGCATTTCCGGGCGGGCAGTCCCGCGCGCCCCGCGGCTGTGGTTTAATCGCCGCGAATGTTCCAGCCCGTTCCAGTTTTCGTGGGCCTGCGGTACTCCCTGGCGCGCGAGCATAGCTTTTTCGTGTCGTTTATCACCTGGGTGTCGCTCGGGGGCCTGGCGTTGGGGGTACTCGCGCTGATCACCGTGCTGTCGGTGATGAACGGCTTCGAAAGCGAGCTCCGGACGCGTCTTCTCAGCTTGTCGGCACATGCGACCCTCACGGCGTCGGGTGACCCTGCGGGCGCCCCCATACTCGAGTGGCGCAGCCGGCTGAAGCAACTCGATGGCGCGCTGGGGCTTACCGGTGCCGCGCCGTTTCTCGATACGGATGCCATGCTGAGCCACCCGCCGGCGATGGGAGGCGCCATCGTGCGCGGCATCGACCCGACTTTGGAGCCGAAGGTGTCGAACATCCACGGCGCGATGCGCGAGGGCAAACTCGCGGACCTTCAGCCGGGCCTCAATCGGATCGTTCTCGGGCGGATGTTGGCCTATCAGCTGCAGGTCGGTGTCGGGGATAGCGTGACCGTCATGATCCCCGACTCAGCGTCGGGGGATTCGATCGTGCCGCGCCTGGAGAATTTCGAAGTAGCGGGAATCTTCGAAGTGGGTTTGGAGGAACAGGACAGCGTGCTCGCGCTGATCAATCTCAAGGACGCAGAGGCGCTGCGCGGCCTCGGCGGCCCCACGGGAATCCGGCTCAAATTCGCCGACGTGCTCAAGGCACCGCAACTCGCCCGCCTGGCCGCGGCACGGCTGCCGCCGGGGCTCGCGGTCCGCGACTGGACTCAGGAGAATGAGGCGTATTTCCGGGCGATTCGCATCGAGAAGACCATGATGGGTCTCATTCTGATGCTGATCGTGGCGGTCGCCGTATTCAACATCGTTGCGACGCTCGTGATGGTGGTGAGCGACAAGCGCACGGACATCGCGATCCTGCGCACGCTCGGCATGACTCCACGGGGAATCCTTGGTGTATTCATGACCCAGGGTTTGTTGATCGGGTGGCTGGGCACGCTCATCGGGGTCGCGCTCGGCGTGGCGCTCGCGCTGCATGTGGGCGCGGTGGCGCACTTCATCGAGCACCTCTTCGGCGTTCACATCATGGACGATCCGGAGGTCTACTACACGACCGGGCTGCCGAGCGAGATGCATCCGGGCGACGTGATCCGGATCGCCGCCGCGGCCATGCTGCTGTCCCTCATCGCCACGCTTTATCCCGCCTGGAAGGCCTCCAAAACACAGCCGGCCGAAGCGTTGCGGTACGAATGATGCTCGGCTGGTACGAGGGCTTTCTGGGGCTGAGATATCTTCGGGCATCACCGAAGCGCGGCTTCGTCTCGCTGATCGCCGGCATCGCCATACTGGGTCTCGCGCTCGGTGTGGGCGTGCTCATCGTGGTGTTGTCCGTCATGAACGGATTCGAGGGCGAGCTTCGCACCCGGATTTTGAGTCTCACCGCGCACGCCACCATCACGGGGCTCGACGGCAGCATCCCCAACTGGCGCCCCGACCTTCAAAGACTGGAGCACTTCCCGGGAGTTGCCGCAGCGTCGCCGTACATCGAGGAACAGGCATTGATGGTTCACGACGGCAAATCCTCCGGCGTGCTGATGCGCGGCGTATTGCCTGACGAGGAGCGCCGCGTCACGGATTTGAGCGATCATCTCGAGTCGGGCCGTCTCGCCGATCTCGTTCCCGGCAGCTATCGCGTGATCCTGGGGAAGGCGCTGGCGGAGACTCTCGGTGCAAGGGTCGGCGATCGCGTCGTCCTCATGGTGCCGGAGGGCGATGTCACTCCCATCGGCGTGCTGCCGCGAATGCGCGCATTCCGGGTCGACGGCATCCTGTCGGTGGGCATGTACGAGTACGACCGGCGCGTCGCGATTGTCGCATTGCAGGATGCGGCGACGCTATTGCGCATGGGCGAGAGCATCACCGGGCTGCGCCTGAGCGTCACCGATCCCTACGCTGCGCCGCGCATCGTGCGCGACGCCGCGGTCTCGCTCCCCAAGGGAGCGGAGGCGTACCTCGTCAACGATTGGACCGAGGAGCACATCAACTTTTTCCGCTCGATCGAGATCACCAAGCACATGCTGTTCGTGATTCTCTCGCTCATGGTGGCTGTCGCCGCGTTCAACATCGTCTCGACCATGGTGATGGTCGTGAAGGACAAACGGCGGGATATCGCCATTTTGCGGACCTTCGGATCCTCGCCCCGCAGCATCCTGTCGGTGTTCATCGTGCAGGGAAGCCTGATCGGCGGTCTGGGCATCGCGGTCGGCCTCGTGGCGGGGGTGCTGCTCGCGGTGAATCTGCAGCGGCTGGTCCATGCTTTGGAGCATCTGCTCGGTTTCAAATTTCTGGATGCGCGCGTGTATTTCATGAGCGATTTGCCCGCCTATGTGCAATTGGGCGACCTCGTGCAAATCTGCGGCGTGGCGTTCGTTCTGGCCTGCATCTCGACCATCTATCCCGCCTGGCGCGCCGCGCGATTGTTGCCGGCGGAATCCCTGCGAAACGATTGAGGGCTTCACCCAACTTATGCAGAACTCCAACATAGTGCTCCAGGGTACCGACCTCGCGAAGGACTTCATCCAAGGTGCGGTGAGGCTCGAGGTGCTTCGCGGCGCGTCGATCACGGTGCGCTCCGGCGAGCGCATCGCCATCGTCGGTGCGTCGGGCTCGGGCAAGACGACGCTGCTTCAGTTGCTCGGCGGCCTCGATCTGCCGACCCGGGGCACCGTCGAGATCGCCGGCGCCGCGATGAACCGATTGAGCGACACGGAGCGCGGCCGTTTGCGCAACCGCGCGGTCGGTTTCGTCTATCAGTTCCATCATTTGCTGCCTGAATTCACGGCGCTGGAAAACGTGGCGATGCCCTTGCTGGTGCGGCGGATGGACGCAAGGACGGCGAAGCAGCGCGCGGCGGCGATTCTGTCGCGGGTTGGGCTCGCCGAACGCCTCACCCACCGCCCCTCGCAGCTCTCCGGAGGCGAGCGCCAGCGCGCGGCGGTGGCTCGCGCCCTGGTCACCCAGCCGCAGCTCGTTCTCGCCGACGAGCCGACCGGCAATCTCGACGGCGTCAATGCCGCGCACGTGTTCGAGCTCATGCTGGAGCTGAACCGCGAGCTGGGCACGAGCCTGGTCATCGTGACCCACGACGAACGCCTGGCGGGGCGCCTGGATCGGGTGCTGACGTTGGTCGACGGTTCCCTGGTCGAGCGTTCCCGAGCCTCGGCCTGAAGCGCCGCCGTCGCCTGTCGATGACGGTATCTCAAGCCCGAACGGTCAAGTATCATGCCGCGAGTTCAAAGAGCTTAACGAGGTCACAATGTGGGAGATCATCCGGGCCGGCGGCGGCTTCATGTGGCCGATTATCCTGTGCTCGATTGCTTCGGTGGCCATCATCCTGGAGCGCCTCTGGACACTGCAATCGAGCCGGGTCATACCGCGCGATCTTTCCCAGAAGGTCTGGAACTGGATAGAGGCGGATCAGCTTTCCGACAAGCTCGTCGTTGCCCTGGAGCAGAATTCCCCGCTGGGTAAATTGCTGGCGATCGGCCTTACAAACCGCTTCAAGCCGCGCGAACTGATGGTCGAGCGCCTGGAGGATGGCGGCAGACACGTGGTGCACGACCTGGAGCGGTTTCTGAACACACTCGGCACCATCGCGTCGATCGCGCCGCTGCTCGGCCTTTTGGGTACCGTGGCGGGCATCATTCACGCGTTCAACGCCATCACCGCCAACGGGCTCGGCGATCCGAGGACGCTGTCCGGCGGGATCGGCGAGGCGTTGATCACCACGGCCGCCGGTCTGACCGTTGCGATCCCCTCGCTGATCGCGTATCGATACCTTCGGGGCAAGGTCGAACGCCTGGTCATCCAGATGGAAAAGGAGGCGATGAAGCTGGTGGATGCGCTCGACGAACGCAGCCGGCTGATCGCCGAGACGTGAGCTCATGGATCTGAATCTGCGGTCGCGCCATCGAGACGACCCCGAAATCAATCTGATCAACTTCATCGACGTCCTGCTCGTGCTGCTGATCTTCTTCATGGTGTCGACGACGTTCAACCAGGAGGGACGCGTCAAGGTCCAGCTGCCGCAGGCGAGCGCGATCCCCGTGCCGAACGGCACGCACGAGCCGCTGGTGATCACGGTGACGGCCGAGGGCGGTTATCGGGTGAATGAGCGCGCGCTCATCAACTCGAGTCCCGACACGCTGCGGGCGGCGATCCTCAAGGAGGCCGGTGCGGATCGCGGCCCCATCACGATTCGGGCCGACGCGCGTTCGACGCACCAGGCGGTCGTCACCGCCATGGATGTCGCGGGCCGGCTCGGCTTCGCCCAGCTCAACATCGCCACCGTGCATCAGGACAACTCGCCTTGAGCGCGACCGCTGCAGCGGGCCAAGTGCCCGCGCCACGCGGTCAAACGACCTGGTCGATCTACTGGCGGCTTTTGCGCTACGCCCGTCCATACAAGGGGATGTTCGCCATCGGCGTCCTCGGCATGATCCTGTTCGCGGCGACCAACGCGTCGCTCGCCTATCTGGTCAAGACGTTCCTGAACGGCGCCTTCGTCGTGCGCGACCCGGCCATCATCTGGCAGATGCCGCTCGCCGTGGTCGTGCTGTTCACCCTGCGCGGCATTGGCGATTTCGTCGGCAACTTCTACCCGAGCTGGGTCGGAAGGCAGGTGGTCAAGGGACTGCGCCACGACGTCTTCGCACACTACCTCAGGCTCCCGACGGCCTATCTCGACCGGCAGCAGTCGGGGCATCTGCTGTCGAAGCTCACGAACAACGTCGAATTCGTGGCGGGCGCCGCCACCAATGCCGTGATCTCGATCATCAGCGACAGCCTGACCATCGTCGGGCTGCTGATCATGATGTTCTACATGAACTGGCGGCTCGCCACGTTTTGCATCCTCGCCGCGCCGGTCATCGCGTGGCTCATGCAGATCGCCAACCGCAGCTTTCGACGCTACAGCGAGCGCATCCAGAGTTCCATGGGCGACATCACGCGGGTCGCGAAGGAGGCGATCGATGCGCACCGGCTGATCAAGATCTTCAATGCGGATCAGCATCAGGTCGATCGCTTCGAGCGTGTCAACGAGTCGAACCGCGCCTCGAACATGAAGCTCGCCTTCGCCAAATCGATCAGCAATCCGGTCGTGGGCTGCATCGCTTCCATCGCGCTCGCCGGGGTCTTGTACGTTGCCATACGCCAGGTGTTCTCGCACAACATCCCGGTCTCGGATTTTCTCGGATTTCTCACGGCGCTGGTCCAGATTCCGTCGCCGCTCCGAAGCCTCGTCAACATGAGCGGCCCTCTGCAACAGGGCATCGCCGCCGGACAGAGCGTGTTCGAGATCCTGGACGAACCCACCGAGGGGACGGGCGGAACCCGTCCGCTCGAGCGGGCGCGGGGCGAGATCGAGTTTCGCAATGTGTCCTTCATGTACGCAAGCGACAAGGGTGGTGTGCTGCACGATGTGAGTTTCCACGTGCGGCCGGGCGAGACGGTGGCCATCGTGGGCCGTTCGGGCAGCGGCAAGACGACCTTGGTCGGTCTGGTGCCGCGTTTTTTCGACGTGCAGTCGGGCGCGGTGCTCCTGGATGGGGTGGATGTGCGGGAATACCGGCTGACCGATCTGCGTGCGCAGGTGAGCCTGGTCAGCCAGGATGTCGTGCTGTTCAACGACACCATCCGCAACAACATCGCCTTCAACGCGGTGGATACGACCGACGCCGAGCTCGAGGCTGCCGCGCGTGCGGCCAACGTGATGGAGTTCGTCGCGCAACAGCCACAAGGGTTCGATGCGCCGCTCTCGGATCGAGGACAAAACCTGTCGGGCGGCCAGCGGCAGCGCATCTCCATCGCGCGGGCGCTCCTCAAGAACTCCCCGGTGCTGATTCTGGACGAAGCCACCGCGGCGCTCGACAACGAGTCGGAGCGCCGGGTGCAGGCCGAGCTCACCACCTTGATGAAGGGCCGCACGACGCTGGTCATCGCACATCGCTTGTCCACTGTCGAAGGCGCGGACCGCATCATCGTCCTCGACAAAGGACGCATCGTGGAGACGGGCAGCCACCGCGAGCTTCTCGACCGCGGCGGACTGTATGCCACTCTCCATGGAATGCAGTTCGCGGAGTAGCCGCCGCGCCTCCACGCACCGATGTCCCCCGAATCCTGGCTCAATCGAATCTGGTACGACCGCCCGGCGCCGCCGTGGTGGCTGATCCCGTTGTCGCTTGCCTACGGCGCGGTGTCCAATTCGCGCCATTTCCTCTACGCCAAGCGCGTGCGGCGCTCGATCCGGCTACCGTGCCCGGTGGTCGTCGTAGGCAACCTGACCGTCGGCGGCACCGGCAAAACGCCGCTCGTCTGCTGGCTGGCGGCGCGCCTTGCCGAGCGCGGCTACCGGCCGGGAATAGTGACCCGCGGCTACGGAGGCTCCTTGCGCGGGGTTCGCCAGGTGAACGCCTCCGACGATCCCACCGTGGTGGGGGACGAGCCCATTCTGCTGGCGCGCCGCACCGGCATGCCCGTGGCGGTCGGCCGCGAGCGTCCCGCGGCGGCAAGGCTTCTGGTGGACCTGGGATGCGATGTCGTGGTGAGCGACGATGGATTACAGCATTACGCTCTCGCGCGCGATTGCGAGATCGTGGTGATCGACGGTGATCGGCGCTTCGGCAATGGCTGGCTGTTGCCCGCAGGTCCGCTGCGCGAGAAGCGTGCCCGGCTCGATTCCGCCGATGTCGTCGTGGTGAACGGCGGGCGGGCGCTCCTCGACGGAGCGCTCAGCATGCGGCTCGAAGCCAGAAGCGCGATGGGTCTCACCGGCGAGCGCACGAGACCGCTTCCGGCGTTCGCCGGCCTCGAGGTTCACGCGGTGGCGGGCATCGGTCATCCCGAGCGCTTCTTCAACATGTTGCGTGCGTACGGCATCGAGGTCATCGGTCATGCGCTGCCCGACCATGCGCGGCTCACGCCCGCGGATGTAGATTTCCCCGATTTGAAGCCGGTGCTCATGACCGAGAAAGATGCCGTAAAATGCAGACATGCGGCCGACGAACGGCACTGGTACGTGCCGGTGAGTGCGTGTTTCGAGGGCGGCGAATCGACTACACTGCTCGAAATCGTGATCGCGCGAATTGCCGAACGCGGCGGGCCGCCGCGGGAGACCGTCGATGGATAAACGTCTTCTTGAATTGCTCGTTTGCCCCATTTGCAAGGGACCGTTGCGAACGGCGGGCGCCGGCGGTTCGCTCGAACTCGTCTGCCGTTCCGACCGGCTGGCCTACGCCGTGCGAGACGGCATTCCGATGATGCTGCCGGAAGAGGCGCGAGTTTTGGGAGCGGACGATCCGCTCGTGATCCGGTGAGCGCGGCCGGGGGCCGCAGCCGCCGCTTGCAATGCCGGCCCGCGTGAGCTCGGATTTTCACGTCGTCATTCCAGCCCGGTTCGGAGCGAGCCGTTTACCGGGCAAGCCGCTTGCGGATATAGGCGGTCGCCCGCTGATTCAATGGGTCTGGGAGTGCGCTCGTGCGAGCGGGGCCGCATCGGTGATCGTGGCGACCGACGATTCGCGCATCCAGGCGGTCGCCGCCGGATTCGGAGCCGACGTGGCGTTGACCTCCGCACAGCATGCCTCCGGGACCGACCGCATTGCCGAGGTGGCGCGTACCCGAGGCTTGGGTGCCGATGAGATCATCGTCAATCTGCAAGGCGACGAGCCGCTGATGCCGGCGCACGTGCTGTCCGATGCCGCTGCCGCGCTCGGTGAGCGTCCGCAGGTCGATATCGCCACGGTCGCTGCGCCGATCCTGAGCCTGGAGGAGTTTCTCGACCCGAGCTGCGTGAAGGCTCTGCGGGCCCATGACGGCAGCGCGCTCTATTTCAGCCGCGCTCCCGTACCCTGGCCCCGGGATCGCGTCGTGGACGGGCGGCCGGCGGCCTATGAGGGCGCATTACGGCACATCGGTTTGTACGCATACCGCGTGAAGAGCCTGCTGCGGTTCGCGGGTTGGCCGGCGACGCCGCTCGAAATCACCGAGCGGCTTGAACAACTGCGCGCCCTCGAATACGGCATGCGCATTCACGTGCTGGTGCTTCGCGAGGCGCCGCCGGCGGGGGTCGATACGCGGGAGGATCTGGAGCGGGTACGCGCGGGGGTTCGGGACCGATGAGCCGATGACGGTTTGGTAGTAAGCTCGCGGTGGGATATACACGGGGAGGACTCGTCGTGAATCACGTATCAAGCTGCTTTTGCGGAGAGGTAACGTTTACGGTCAGCGGGACACCGCAGGCCCAAGGCTACTGTCATTGCACGTCCTGCCGGACGTGGTCAGCGGGACCGGTTAACGCCTTCACTCTTTGGAAGCCTGATTCGCTGAAGGTCACCAAGGGCGCCTCGAGCATCGGTACATTCAACAAGACACCGGGAAGCGGCCGAAAGTGGTGCACGAGATGCGGCGGTCACTTGTTCACCGAACATCCCGGGTTCGGCCTGGTTGATATTTTCGCAGCGATGTTGCCCGACTTGAAATTCGAGCCGACCGTGCACGTCCACTATCAGGAAAGCGTGCTGCCGATCAAAGACGGAAAACCGAAGTTCCGGGATATGCCAGCGGAAATGGGCGGTTCCGGACAAACACTCCCGGAGTGAGGTCGCTGAACGGATTGGATGGCAAACAGAAAACGCGGATTTTGTTCGTCTGCTTGGGGAACATCTGCCGAAGTCCGACCGCCGAAGGCGTGCTCCGTCATCTGCTGGCCGAGGAGGGGGACAGCCTCCGCGTTGAAGTCGATTCAGCCGGGACCGGCGATTACCATCTGGGCGCGCCGCCGGATATGCGCAGCCAGAGCGCCGCGAAGCGCCGCGGCATCGATCTCTGCGCGCTCACCGCGCGCCAAGTGACCCGGCGTGATTTCGACGACTTCGACCTGATCCTGGCCATGGACCGGCAGAACCTGCGCGATCTTCAGGCGATGAAGCCGAAAGGGTCGCGCGCGCAGGTGCGGCTGTTCCTCGACTACGCGGGCGAGCCGGGGATATCGGAGGTCCCCGACCCCTACACCGGCGATGCGCGCGACTTCGAACACGTCCTCGATCTGGTGACGGCGGCGTCCCGACGGCTGATCGAAAGGCTGCGGAATTAGAGGAGCTGGCGCAGCAACCAGTACAGGCCGCCGGCCAATGCGATGGAGACGGGCAGCGTGAGAACCCAGGCCATCAGCAGATTGCGCACCGTCGCCCACTGCAGCCCGGAGCGGTTCGCGACCATGGTGCCTGCGACACCGGATGAGAGCACGTGGGTGGTGCTCACCGGCAGGCCGTACATATCGGCGGCTCCGATGGTGAGCATGGCGACGAGCTCTGCGGACGCGCCCTGCGCATAGGTCAGATGGGTCTTGCCGATGCGCTCGCCGACGGTGACGACGATACGCTTCCAGCCGATCATGGTGCCGAGACCCAGCGCGATCGCCACCGCGACCTTCACCCAGGTCGGAATGAACTTGGTCGATTGATCGAGCTCCGCCTTGTACCGGCCGATCACCTTCTTGTCGGCATCGGCGACGCCAACGGCGGCGGACTTGCCGAGCAATCGCAGTCCCTCGCTCACCAGGTACATCTCGTTGCGGATGTTGACCATCTGGTCCGCAGGTACCTTGTCGAGCGAATGAAAAGCGTTGACCTGTTGCTGGATGGTTGCTGCGAGCGACACCAACGCCGGCAGGGTCTCACGGGTGATGGCGCGGGCGCGCACGATGTCCACCGCGGCTGCGTGCGGATCGGACGGCGCCGGCCCGGTGGCGTAATGCCCGAGCGCGGTCTGCGCCTGTGTGGAGATCGCGATGAACTTGTCGACGTCTTGCTCGTGCATGGTGCGATTCAACGCATAAGCGGTGGGTACGGTGCCGATCAGAATCAGCATGATGAGCCCCATGCCTTTCTGTCCGTCATTCGAGCCGTGCGCGAAGCTCACGCCGGTGCAGGTCAACACCAGCAATCCCCGGATCCAACCGGGCGGCGGCGCATTGCCCTTCGGTTCCCTGTAGAGCGCCGGAACGGGGATGAGCTTCATGGCCGCGAGCAACAGGACGGCAGCCAGGCTGAATCCAACCAAGGGAGACAACAGCAGCGACTCGCCGATCTTCGCCGCCTGACCCCAGTCCACACCGCTCGTGCCGCTGTTGCCCGAAGCCATGAGCTGGTTCATCAGACCGACACCCATGATGGAGCCGATCAGAGTATGGGAGCTGGAGGAGGGCAGGCCGAAGTACCAGGTACCGAGATTCCACAGGATCGCTGCGATGAGCAGCGCGAACACCATGGCGAATCCCGCGCCGCTCCCGACCTGCAGAATGAGCTCGACGGGCAGGAGCGACACGATACCGAACGCAACCGCACCGGTGGAGAGCAGCACTCCGAGGAAGTTGAAGGCGCCGGACCAGACGACGGCAAAATTGGGCGGCATCGAATGGGTATAGATGACGGTCGCCACGGCATTCGCGGTGTCGTGAAACCCGTTGACGAACTCGAATCCGAGCGCGATGAAAAGCGCAATCCCGAGCAGCACGAAGGGATAGGCCCGGGTGTCCCGGACCACCGACAAGTCCTCCGCGAGGTGATAGCCGGCATATATGATGCCGGCGACCACGATGACACCCGCGAGGATGTTGAACCAGGGACTCGGTCGGTGACCGATGAGCGGTGAGGCCTTCGAACTCGGAAGGACGGCGTCTGCGTGGGTGGCCATGGATGCTCTCAGCGCGGGGTAAACTCTGCGGTCTTTATAGATGTGTAATATTGCAACGAGATGACATGTTGAACCTTTGATGCCGTTTACCTTATCCCACCCGGCTACCGTCCTTCCGTTCGGCCGCCTGCTCGCCCGTTGGCGCCTCCTCTCGGCCGTGGTCGTCGGCAGCATGGTTCCGGATTTCGGGCGTTTCCTGCCATGGCAGCCGGCGCGATTCGAAACCCACAGCGCGGATGCGCTGCTCACGTTCTGCCTGCCCGTGGGCCTCGTCACGTACTGGTTGTTCCAATGGCTGATCAAGCGGCCATTGATTGAGCTCCTGCCTGCGGGCGCCTATGCACGCTGGCGAGGGTCCTCCGCGCCCGCCGACGTCACGAGCCTCAAGCAGTGGATTCTCGCGGCCTGCGGTGTGCTGTTCGGTGCGGTGACCCATCTCGTCTGGGATGCCTTCACCCACGAGGGCGCGCGCGGGGTGCGCCTGTTCCCTGTGCTGGATGAGCCGGTCGTTGATTTCGGCGGGCACCGGCTCGGCGGGGCGCACCTGCTTCAGGACGCGAATTCCATCCTGGGCTTGGTGGTGGTGATCGCGATCGTGGTGTACGGATTGCGTCCCGGCAGGCCCGGCGATGAGCTGGCGGCGCGCCGCTTGGGTCGAGGCGAGCGGTGGATCTGGATATTCGTCTATGTGATCGCGGCCGCCGCCCTCAGCGGGCTGTTCTTCCTCGGCCGCCATGCTGCCTTCGGCACCACGTTGAACGGCGCGGCGATCGCATTCCTGCGGGGCGCCGCCGCCGCTTTGATCGCGATCAGCGCGGCTCTGGCCCTACGATTGCGGCTGCACCCCCGACGGCCCGGTTGAGACCGGCCGGGGGCACCTCCTCAAGCCTTATCGATCATCCGGTCCGCTGCGCGGCACTTCACTCGGCGCTGACGACCACACCACGTACTTCTCGTCCGTGGAGGAGGACGGGCGGGGCGCTGCCGCGGCCGGCGCCACACTGGCAGGCTCCCGAGCGGGTTCGCCACGCGACGCTGCCGCTGGGGAGGTTGCGGCAGCGCTCACCGATGCGCTCGATGTGGGTGCTGACGGCGCCGAAAATGATTCCGCCGCGGCGGGATGCGATGCGGGCGCGGGCTGAGGCCGAGCCTCCGTGTCGCTGCGACCCTGATCAGGACGACCGTTGACCTCGCGCGCGCCGTTGTCACCGCGTACGCCATTGGCTGCGCCCGGCTCGCCGTTGGATGTCGCGGTGCCTTGTCCGCTGCCGGGGCCCTCGCCGCCTTCGCGCCGTCCACCGCGGCCACGCCGCCGTCGGCCCCGACCACCCCGTTCGGAGCGCTCCGGGCGTTCACCGCCGGCTTCTGCCGTTCGATTCTGCGATTCTGGGCGCGGGGCTTGCTCCGTCCGGGGTGTGCCCACATCGCCGCGTGGTGACTCGCTTCGCGCTCCCTCGCTGCGTGAGGCGTCGCTGCGCGGCGCCTCGTTGCGAGCAGTCTCGTTGCGAGCAGTCTCGCCCCGGGGAGTTTCCCCTCCACGTGGGCTGTCGCTGCGACGCGCTCCATCGGCGCGGCTGTCACCGCGCGGCCGGTCGCTCTCGCCTCGCGGCCGGTCTGCATCCATCCGTGCTCGGCCGTCGCGCCGGACATCTCGGTCGCGCCCGCCACCGTCTCGGCCGCGCCCATCCCGGTCCCGGCTTCGATCGCGGTCCCGGCCACGATCCCCGCCGCGGTAGCGGTCAGGGCGCGCGTCGCGCGCCGAGGAGCGCTCGCGCTGGGACTGCGAACCCGCAGACGATGCGGTGTTGGCTTCTGCTTGTGGCGCCGGGTTGCCGAACAAAAAACGCCACAGGCGCACGAATATTCCCACCTGGGGTCCAGCGGCCGCTGCAGCCGCCGGTGCCGCTGCAGGCGCTTCGGGCTCCGGCGCCGTCGGGATGGGCGATGCCTCGACCGGCAGGATGCTCGGGACCAGAGGCGCCTCGCCCTGCGGCTTCTTGTCGCGGGTGCCGATGTTGGAATCGTCGAGTATCGGCTGTTCGGCGATCTCGTAGCTGACGGTGGTGTTTTCCGGCAGCTCCTTTTCGTCGTCGCGGATGCGGCGCAGGCTGTACGCGGGCGTCTGCAGATGAGGATTCGGCACGACCACCAGCGACACTTTGTCTCTCGCTTCGATCTGATTCATCCACTCGCGTTTCTCGTTCATGAGATACGTGGCCACATCCACCGGCACTTGGGCGATGACGCGGCCGGTCCGTTCCTTGCGGGCCTCCTCGCCGATCAGGCGCAAGAGCGCGAGCGACATGGACTCGACGCCGCGGATGGTGCCCATGCCGCTGCAGCGGGGACAGTTGATATGGGTGGTCTCACTCAGTGCGGGACGCAGCCGCTGGCGCGAGAGCTCCAGCAGTCCGAAGCGCGACAGCCGGCCCAACTGGATCCTGGCTCGGTCCATTTTTACCGCATCGCGCAGCATGTCCTCGACCGCACGTTGATTGGCGGTCGACTCCATGTCGATGAAATCGATCACGATCAGCCCGCCGATGTCGCGCAGACGGAGCTGCCGTGCGATCTCCTCGGCCGCTTCCAGGTTGGTGTTGCGGGCGGTTGCCTCGATGTCTCCGCCGCGCGTCGAGCGTGCGGAGTTGATGTCGATGGAGACCAGCGCCTCGGTGTGGTCGATGACGAGACTGCCGCCGGAGGGCAGCGTGACCTTGTGCGAGTACGCCGATTCGATCTGGCTTTCAATCTGGTAGCGCGTGAACAACGGCACCGGATCCTGATAAAGCTTGAGTTTGCGCTGCGCATCCGGGGGCATGAAGCGCTGCATGTACTCCTGCGCTTTCTGGAACGCCTCAGGCTGGTCGATGAGGCACTCGCCCACATCATCCGAGAAATAATCGCGCAAACCGCGTGTGACCGCGTCGCTCTCCTGAAATATGAGGAACGGAGCAGGGCGGCCCTGGTGCGCCTGCCCGATGGCATCCCAGGCGGCCTTGAGATTGTTCAGATCCCACTGCAGCTCTTCGCTCGAGCGGCCGACGCCCGCGGTGCGCACGATGGCTCCCATTCCCTCGGGAATCACCAGCTCGTTCATGGCTTCGCGCATCTGATCGCGATCTTCGCCTTCGATGCGCCGGGAGACGCCGCCCGCGCGAGGATTGTTCGGCATCAGCACGAGGAAGCGGCCCGCCAGGCTGATGAAGGTCGTGAGGGCGGCGCCCTTGTTGCCGCGTTCCTCCTTTTCCACCTGAACGATGAGCTCTTGGCCCTCTTGCAGGAGATCCTTGATGTTGAGCCGTCCGCCCGACGCGGGCTGGGAACGGAAGTATTCCTTGGACACCTCCTTCAGCGGAAGGAAGCCGTGGCGCTGGGCGCCGTATTCGACGAACGCCGCTTCGAGACTGGGCTCTACGCGGGTGATACGCCCCTTATAGATATTGGATTTTTTCTGTTCCCGGGACGGGATCTCAATCGATAAGTCGTAGAGTTTCTGACCGTCGACAAGTGCGACTCGCAGTTCTTCTTCTTGAACTGCGTTGACGAGCATTCTTTTCATGTGCCCCAACTAAGATGGTAGAGGCCGAGGAGGGTGCGAGAAGTAAAGCCGGGGCCGCGACACGGCCCATCGCCGTAATGACAACAGCAGCAATGAATAGGGAAACGCCGAACGCGAGCCATGCGAGCGGCATCAATTCAACCCAATTCTGCCAAAACGTATACAGCAAGCCCGGGGCCTTGTTCTCGGTTAACGCCTGTCGGATATCCGGGGAAATCCCGAAGGGTATCCAGCATTGGCTCATCGGCCGAGCGATGGTCTGGATGTCCAGAACCAACTAATATGCGGCGCCCCCAAATGCTTGGGGCCGCCGCCGAAACCGGTGTCGGCTCGTCCTACCCATATAGATATTCGAGCCCTCGCTCCCCTTCAAAAAAGGTAGGCGCTCGACACGGTTCAGTAACACTACCATAACCTGGCTGTTAGGGTCAATGTAATCAATGTCTTAGATGATCAACGAGCGTAAGATGACGGATATGAAAGAAGAAATTGCGGCACCCATGCAACATGTGGGGCCGAAAAGCCCTCTCCAAATGCGCACCATCACCGAGGAGGAAGCGGGTCAGCGGATCGACAACTTCCTCATGCGGCACTTCAAATCGGTACCGCGGAGCCGCGTCTACCGGCTGCTGCGCAAGGGAGAGGTGCGTGTCAACAAAAAGCGCGTCGACGCCGAATATCGGATGGCGGCAGGCGACGAAGTGCGGCTGCCACCCGTGCGCCTCGAGGCCTCGGAAGAGCCGGGCCGGCCGTCGACCAGCCTGCAGGAGCTCATCGAGAAGTCGGTGATCTTTCAGGACAAGCACCTGCTGGTGATCAACAAGCCGCCGGGCGTGGCGGTGCACGGCGGTAGCGGCATGAGTTTCGGCGTCATCGAGGCGCTGCGTGCCTCGCGTCCGCGCGAGACGTTGGAGCTCGTTCATCGGCTCGACCGGGATACCAGCGGCTGCCTGTGCGTGGCGCGTGACCGCGCGACGCTCGTCGCGCTCCATGCGCTGATCCGCGAGTCGGGAATGCACAAGACCTACCTGGGTCTCGTGTCGGGCAGCTGGCAGCTCGGCACCAAGCGAATCGACGCTCCGCTGGCGACCGATGGCCGCAGCCATGGCGAGCGCCACGTGCGGGTGGCTGCCGCCGGCAAGAATTCGGTCAGCGTGTTCAAACCGGTGCAGTTCTTTGCCAGCGCGGCGACGTTGATGGAGGTGGACATTCCGACCGGTCGCACGCACCAGATCCGGGTCCATGCGGCGTTCGCAGGCCATCCCTTGCTGGGAGACGATAAATACGGCGATCGCGATCGCAATGCGGAGTTCAAGCACCTTGGCCTGAAACGCATCTTCTTGCACGCGCAATCCGTGGCGTTCGATTGGCCCGGCTCGGGGGTGCCGTTTCACGCGAGCGCACCGTTGCCGGACGATCTGGCTGCCGTGCTGGACGCCATCGCGGTCCCCAAACGCAACTCGCCGCGGCGGGCAAGCCGCCGCCGCTCTTGAGGCTCCATCGATCGTGAAGCGGTTTAGGGGATATCGAAGCCCGCGCGCCGCAACACCGTGCATAGCTGGATCAACGGCAGCCCGATGAGCGCACTGGGGTCGTCGCTGTCGATCGATGCGCAGAGCGCGATGCCGAGTCCCTCGCTCTTGAAGCCTCCGGCACAGTCCAGGGGGGATTCCCGAGCGACATAGCGCTCGATCGTCGACTCATCGAGCGTCCGGAAGGTGACCCGGGTGGTATCGACGAACTCCATCTCGGTGCCTGAGGAGCCGCGCACCACGGCGACTCCGGTGAGGAAGGAAACCGTCTTGCCGGATGAGCTTCTCAGCTGTTCGATGCAATCGGCCACGTTGCCGGGTTTGCCGAGAACCCGTTGCTGCTGGAAGGCGTCCAGGAGCACGGCGGCCTGGTCGGATCCGATCACCCAGGCATCCGGATTCAGCGCGGCGACCGCACGGGCCTTGGCCAGCGCCAGCCGGGTCACGAGCATCCAGGCCGATTCCCCCTCGTGCGGCCGCTCGTCGATGCCGGGCGGCACGCAGCGGAAGGTGGCGCACACGCGCTCCAGCAGCGCGCGCCGATAGCTTGACGTGGAGGCCAAAATTAGCTCAGGCGGAGACTTCAAAAACAACGACTTGCACCATGCGCTTGTTTTGACAGGGGTTGGGACGGGCCCTATTATACGCGGCCCATGGCAGCCGGCCCGCCAGACCTCGTCGATTGCGCACAGCTGGCCGAGAATGCCGCGGTGCTGGAGCGCGTCTATGGACTGGCCGACTTGGATCGGCTCAAGGACGTGCTCACGGATACGCGCGGCGTCGTTCACGCCAGATTTGCGTTTTCGAACACGCGCCCGGGAAGGCCGGGTGCGAGTATAGAAGTGCGCGCCGAGCCGCTATTGCGATGTCAGCGTTGCATGCAGAGTTTCGCCCGGCCGGTGAATGGCAGGAGTCAGGTCGAGTTCGTGGAGGATGAATCGGCCGATCCCTCGGACGCGCAGCGCGAGGTTTATCGCGCGATAGGGGGCAAGGTCTCGTTGCGGGACCTGGCCGAGGAAGAGTTGTTGTTGGCGTTGCCGATCGTGCCGGCCTGCGATGAGCCGGAAGGTTGCGGCAACGCGCCGAGCCTCTTCGGAGATGCGGAGCGCGCCGAGAATTCGGACGCGATGCGACGTCCATTCGGCGGGCTCAAAGAGTTGTTGAAGAAAACGTGACAGGACATAGCACCCATGGCAGTTCAAAAAAGCAGAAAGACTCCGTCGAAGCGCGGCATGCACCGATCGCACTCCGCGCTCGCGGCTCCGGCCGTGTCGATCGACTCGAAGAGCGGCGAAACCCACTCCCGGCATCGGATCTCGCGCGATGGTTTCTATCGCGGCAAGAAGGTCTTGAAGACCAAGGCGGATGTCGAGGCGGAAGGGGCCGAAGAATAGATCGCGAGCTGCACGGCGGCGGCTCGAGCGCCGCTTGAGGCTTTCTTAAGACGCGCAATTCCGTGTCCGCGCCCCTTCACATTGCCATCGACGCCATGAGCGGCGACTGCGGGCCTTCGGTTTGCGTACCGGCGGCCCTCGCGGCTGCCTTGGAGTTCCCGGGCGTTCGTTTCACGTTGGTCGGCAGGCAGTCGGAGCTCGTACGCCGGTTGGGCGCCTCCTCGCCGGCAAACATCGAATGCCTGTTCGCCGAGCAGGTCGTGGAGATGAGCGATCATCCGCGCGAGGCGCTACGGCGCAAAAAAGATTCCTCCATGCGTCGGGCGCTCGATCTCGTCAAGACGAGCGAGGCGATCGCCTGTGTGAGCGCGGGCAATACCGGCGCGCTGATGGCGATGGCGCATTTCGTGCTCAAGATGCTGCCGGGCGTCGAGCGACCGGCCATCGTGTCGCTCATTCCCTCGCGCGGTGGCCACACCTTCATGCTCGACCTGGGTGCGAATGCCTGGTGCACTCCCCAGCAGCTCTGCCAATTCGCCGTCATGGGGTCGGTGCTCGCACAAGATCTCGAGGGCGCCCATGAACGGCCTCGGGTGGGTTTGCTCAACATCGGCGAGGAGGAGATCAAGGGCAACGAGACCGTGCAGAGCGCGCATAACTTGATCGCCGCGAGCGGCGTGAATTACGTGGGTTTCGTCGAGGGGCACGATATTTTTTCGGACAAGGTGGACGTAGTGGTCACCGACGGCTTCACGGGCAACGTCGCGCTGAAGACCATGGAGGGGGCGGCGCGGCTGATCACCGACACCCTGCGCGAGGAGCTCACCCGCAGCATGACACGCAAGCTCGGGGCGCTGGCCGCCGGTCCGAGCCTCAAGGCATTGCGTACCCGGCTCGACCCGAGGCGATACAATGGCGCCACGATGGTGGGATTGAACGGGATCGTGATCAAGAGCCACGGGGGCGCTGACCTATTCGGATTTCAGCGCGCGATCGAGGTCGCCGTGCTGGAAGCTCGGAACGGGGTGCCGGCAAAGATCGCGCAACGTTTAAGCGCACCGCCCTGACAACATAAAGGGTCAAAATGTATTCACGTATTGCGGGCACCGGCAGCTATCTGCCGGAGAAGATATTGACCAATGCCGATCTCGCGCGGCTGGTCGATACCAGCGATGAGTGGATACGCAGCCGCACCGGCATCGAGCGGCGGCACGTGGTCGTCGAAGGCGAGACCACCACCGATCTGGCCGAGCATGCGGCCCGGCGCGCCATGGAGGCTGCCGGAGTTGCCGCGGCGGACATCGATCTGATCTGTGTGGGGACCACGACACCCGATCTGGTGTTTCCGAATGTCGGCACCTTGCTGCAGGAGCGTCTGGGGATTCAGACCGGCTGTCCGGCGTTCAGCCTGGAAGCTGCCTGCACCAGCTTCGTGTACGCGCTCAGCGTCGCCGACAAGTTCGTGCGCCTGGGCGAATCCAAATGCGCGTTGGTGGTCGGTGCCGAGACCTTGACCAGAATCGTCGACTGGACCGACCGGGGGACCTGCGTGCTGTTCGCCGACGGCGCCGGCGCGGTGATCTTGAAGCCCTCCGATGAGCCTGGAATCATCAGCACCCGCCTGCATTCGGACGGCCGCTACAAGGACCTTCTCATGTATCCCGACGGCGTCTCGAAGGGATTTCATCTCGTGCGCGAGGGCAAGGCTGCCGTGCAGATGAAGGGGAATGAGGTCTACAAGGTCGCGGTCAATACCTTGGGACACCTGGTCACGGAAACCTTGTCCGCGAACCATCTCTCCAAGAGTGATCTCGACTGGCTGATACCGCACCAGGCCAATATCCGCATCATCGAGGCCATCGCGAGGCGGCTCGATCTGCCGATGGAACGCGTCATCGTGACCATTGCCGACCAAGGCAACACGTCGGCGGCCTCCGTGCCGTTGGCACTCGATACGGGAGTTCGCGACGGCCGCGTGAAGCGCGGTCAGCTGCTGCTGCTGGAGGCGTTTGGCGGCGGGTTCACCTGGGGCTCGGCTCTCATCCGCTACTGATACCGAACACTCGCGCCCCACCGACGGCGCAAAGAAAAACGCCGCGGAGTGACCGCGGCGTTCATTCGCAAAAGACGTACCGGTCGAATTACTTCGAGACGGACTTCTTGAACATGCGATCGATCTTCTCGTTGATCTGCTCGATCGCCTGCGAATTCTGCTGGGCGGTCGACAGTGCCTGGTTCGCCGTGCTCTGCGCGCCGGAAGCGGCGGAGGAGGCGCTCTGAGCCGCGCTCTGAGCGGACTGCGCATCGCTTTCAGCCTTCGCGGTGTCGCTCTGCAGCTTCGCCACTTGCGACTTGAGATCGTCGATCTGAGCCTGGATCGGCTTCAGGTCCGTGCATCCTGCGAACGCAATGAGGCAGGCCGCGGCGACTGAGGCCTTGAGTGTCGTGGAAAATGTCATAGATAGTCCCCTAGGGTTGTTAATTCATTCGTTTCGGAACATCCGAGCGTGTCCTAGCACACAAGTCCAGTCGCTGAGTCGGGCTCGAATGCGTCGCAACACAGTCACACATGAAGCCAAATTCGCGCGTTGATTGCAACTGAAAGCATCTTAATGTCGCTGGTCGGCGACGATATTACCCAATTTTGCGCCTGAAATTAACCCATCGTAAGAAAACTTCGGCGTCACCATCAGCGACCATGTAAGTTTTACAGCCGATCGCGGATGATGAGCCCCAGTCAGCTCCGCAGCAGCTCCATGACGGCTCGATGACCCTGATCGATCGCCGAATCCGTATAGGCGGCACCTCCGGCGTCCGAGTTGGCGATGGTGATCCTGCCGAATGGCGCTCGACCGACCACGTGCGGCAGCTGATCCTCGGGAAGCTCGGGCTCGAACAGCACGTTGTATTCCGGCGCATAGCCGTGGGGCCATCGATTCACGGTGATCGCGGTGATGTCGCGCGCCGGATCGAATCCGCCGTCCTTGAGCGTGCGGCCGAGCTGGTCGCGGATGTTGCGCTCGAAGGTCTCGAAGGGCGTCGCGAGCAGCTCGGCACGGCCGGCGCGATTTTGATCGTGTTCAGGCAGTCCCGGCTTGCACGGCGTGCGCACCATGTGCACGAGAATCGGCTCGCTCGGTGACTTCGTGCTCTGGTAGGAGCCGATGGTGACGTGAGGGTTCAAGTAAAAATAGCTGTGGTAGCTCCCGGGTGAATAGACGCCGTAGAGCTTGAGCGCCGCGAACGCCTGCCAGTTGGAAAGCGCCACGCTCGTATAGACGAGCGGCGTCTTCACCAGGCTGTGCAGCGCTTGCTTCTGCGCGGGCGGCAGTTCCGGGCAAAGATAGGGGATCATCATGTTGTAGCACGCGAGTACCACACCGCGGGCGCGTGCCGTGTAGGCGTTTCCGCCGCGCAGGTACGTCACTTCCACGTCGCGGGCGGCACCCGGGTCGCCGAGGTGACGTGCGCGAACGACAGTGCTGCTCAAGCGCAGCCTGACCGGAGCGCCGGCGCGATCGAGTTGCGAGTAATCGACGCGCGCCGTGACGATCTCTTCCGCGCCGCTGGCCGGGCGGGTGCGTCCGCCGACGGCCAGCGGTATGAGGTCGCGCACCAGCAAGCGGGCGATGGTGGCGTTACCGTCGGGAAAATGCAGCTTGTAGGAGCCTCCGGTGTCCTCGTAGCCCGCGGGCGTCGGCCCCATGCGCGCTGTCGATCCCTTGGCGAGCTTCATGCCCTGGAAACCCGGCATGCCGTAACCCCAGCAATCGAGCGCGGATACGGCATCCGTGCCCACACCCCATTCGCCCATGGTGGTTGCGTGATAATAGGCGGCCACCGCCGGATCCGCCTGCACCACATCGCGCAGGAAAGCTTCATAGCTCATGCGCGACAGACGCAGCTTTTTCTCCGCCGAGGAGATGCCGGGCATGTAGTCGATTCGCGCGGTCTCGATCTGCACGATCTGCTTGCGCGCGCGATCGGACAGGGGCGCCTGCGAGACCGCTTGGGCCAACGCCGATTTATCGGAGTGGAATCCGCCCATGCCCAAAACCAGTTTGTCGGTGCCGAAGGTCTCGCGATCGAAAAAGGTGCCTTCCGTGAGTCCCATTTGTGCGTAGAAGTCCAGATGCTGCGTGGTCTTGATGAGCTTTTCGACCTGGATTCCGAGGGTACGCAATAAGCCGTCCGCAACCTTGCTGTAAGGACGCGGGCTGTCGATTTCCAGCGTTCCGCCGTTCAAGAGATTGAGATGGCCGTCGAGATTGAATTCGTTGCGCTTCGCATGGCCGCCGAAGTCGTCGTGATTGTCGAGAATGAGGATGCGGCTCGCGCGGCCCGCGTGCTCGCGGTAAAAATGCGCGGCGGCAAGACCCGAGATGCCCGCCCCCACCACGATGAGGTCGTATTGTTCGCCGGTATCGACGGGCGCGGGAGAGGTTTTTCCATCGCGCAAGGCGTGGGCGGATTCGAAGGATCCGGGATGACTGCCGCGCATGCCCGTGAGCAGCGGTGGGTAATAACCGGGGGCATCTTGGGCCGCGGTCGAGACCGGCGCGGTCGGAGTCGCGGGGGTGGTGGGGTCTGTCGGGCTATCGGCGAGGAGGGGTCCTCCGGCCAGCGCGGCCGTTCCAATGGCGACGCCGTTCAAGAAGTCGCGCCTCGTGATCGGGCGATCCATGCCGAGCGCCCGCTCCAACTGGGGGTCTTTTTTCATGATTCCCTGGGGGTTAGGTTGTTTTGAGGATCCGGCAAGTTACCGCGCCGCCAAGGCGCTTGCCAGTATTCTCGAACTGTATATAATGACAGTTAGCTGGCTGCATATACAGGTGACGTCATGACGGATCTTACGCCCCGACAAACTCAGATCTTGAGGCTCATCCAGGCATCGATCGCCGAAAACGGCATGCCTCCCACGCGTGCGGAGATTGCACGCACCTTGGGCTTCAAATCCCCGAATGCGGCCGAGGAGCATTTGCGTGCCTTGCAACGAAAGGGCGCCATCGATTTGATCCCGGGTGCTTCACGCGGCATTCAGCTCAAAGATATTTTGAGGGAACAATTGGGGCTGCCGCTGATCGGCCGAGTGGCCGCCGGGCGTCCGATCCTCGCCGAAGAACACATCGAGCGGCGCTATCAAATCGATCCTCAATTGTTCCAGCCTGCGCCGCACTACCTGTTGAAAGTGCAGGGCATGAGCATGAAGAACGCCGGAATTCTGGATGGCGATCTGGTCGCCGTGCATCGCACGCCCGAGGTGCGCAATCGTCAGATCGTCGTCGCGCGCCTCGAGAACGAAGTGACCGTCAAACGTTATCGGCAAGAAGGCACCATCGTGTGGCTGATGCCCGAGAACGCCGATTTCGAACCCATCCGCGTCGATTTGAAAAAAGAGCCCATGATGATCGAAGGGGTGGTGGTCGGGGTGCTTCGTCGCGGTAAAGACGTGGATGCCGCGTGAAGCACTCTCGCTTGGCAGTATCCTGGCTGATGCGCGTGTCTGGAAGTTATCTTCAAGTTTCCGGGACGCCTCGGCCGGTCACTCGCCATCTCGTCCGGTTTGGTCCACCGGACGCAGCGCGCTCGATGCGCGCTTACCGGGCGGAGGCTGGCCGACGGCGTCGCTCATCGAGGTTTTGCTGGATGCGCCGGGCCTCGGCGAAGTTCAGCTTTTTCTGCCGGCGTTGGTGCAATCCCAGAAGGTCCCGGGTGAGACTCCCTGGCTGGTTTGGATCGCCCCTCCGCATGAACCTTTCGCGCCCGCCTTGGCACAACACGGAATCGATCTCGACCGGTTATTGGTGGTAAGACCCGTCAGCGCGACGGAAGCCTTGTGGGCCGCCGAGCAAGCGTTGGGCTCCGGGGTGTGCGCGGCCGTACTGCTTTGGCTGAAGGGTACCGACGACCGCTGGCTGAGACGTTTGAAGTTGGCGGCCGAGGCGGGGGGTGCTTTGGGCGTTCTGTTTCGGCCGGAGCGTCATCGGTTCGAATCTTCGCCGGCGGCGCTGCGCCTGTTGCTCACTCGAGGAAACGACCAGCCGCGTCTCGATATCCTCAAGATACAGGGCGGACGGCCCGGACCTGTCGAGCTCGATTGTTCTGCGCCCGTCGCGCTGAGCGCCAGCATCTCGAGCTGACATGAGGTCGCGCGTGACCGCCATGGCGGATTTGTTCGCAGCCGCCGAGGCGCCGGACGCGAGGCGTCCCGCCACTGCGCCGTCGGCGGCGGTCTCGCCCCCACCCCCGCCCCAGCAGGAGACCGCTCGCGCGCGCCCGAGACATCTCTGGTACGCCGTGGTGTTTCCGGCTGGTCCGGAGGGCATGAACGTGAGCCTCGAACGCCTGTGCCTGCATGCACAACGATTCACGCCGTGGGTGAGTATCGAGCCGCCCGACGCGCTGCTGCTGGAGATCCGGGGGAGCGTCAAGCTCTTCGGCTCACTCGCGGCACTGCATGCGGACATCGATGCAGCATGGAGCGCATTGAAACTCCGTGCGCAAAGCTCGACGGCACCCTCGACTTTGGCGGCGCTCTGGTTGGCCCGTGCCGGCCAAAAGGCCCTTATCGAGGATGCCGGCTCACTCGCGGGGCGGCTCGCGAAGCTGCCGGTGGCGTGCACCTCCTGGGATATCGCGCGACTCTCCACGTTGCGCACCATGGGCGTCAGCCGGATCGGCGAGTTGATGCGATTGCCGCGTGCAGGCATCGCGCGTCGCTTCGGCCGAGCCGCAGTGCTCGATCTCGATATCGCGCTGGCGCGCCAGCCCGCGCCGCGCCGCGCTTTCGCGGCTCGCGAGCGTTTTCGCGAACGCTGCGATTTCGAGACCGAGGTCGAGACCGTCGCCTACGTGCAGAAGGCGCTCGACCCGATCATCGAACGCTGCGCCAAATTCTTGCGAGAGCGGCAGGCTGGCGTGCAGGCTCTGGAGCTCAAGCTCAAGCATCGTACCGAGCCCGTCACCCGGGTTCGCCTGGGATTGGCAAGCGTCACCGGCGACCCTCTGCGCCTGGCGGATGTCTCGATGCAAAAGCTGTCGCGCCTGGAGCTCGCCGCGCCGATTCTCTCCATGGAGCTTCGATCCGGCCGGTTGCAGCCGCTATCGGCCGATTCTCTCGATGTGTTCGCGTGCCTGGGCGGTGCCGGCGGCCGAGACACCGCGCCGCAACTGGTGGAACGTTTGCGCGCCCGGCTGGGGGAGGAAGCGGTCTATGGCATTTGCCCCGTGCCGGAACACCGCCCCGAAGCGGCCTGGCAGCGAGTGCATGCATTGCAGACGGACGCTGTACCGCACGCGGTCCGGCGGAACCATCGACGAGCCGATGAGGCCCCCGACATGCCGCGGCCCGTGTGGCTTTTGAACGAACCGGCGCGACTCGCCGATGCGGACATCGTTGAGCTGCATCGAAGCCGCTCGATGCTCGAGGAAGGCCCGGAGCGCATCGAGAGCGGCTGGTGGGACGGCAAAGATGTCGCGCGCGACTACTACATCGTGCGTCAGGCGGGCGGCGCGCGGCTGTGGATTTTTCAGGAGCGACGATCCAAGTGCTGGTATGTGCACGGTGTGTTCGCTTGAGGCTGCCGGATGTACGCGGAGCTGCATGCCTTGAGCAATTTCTCGTTCCTGCGGGGCGCCTCGCAGCCCGAGGAACTGGTCGCGCAAGCCAAGGCGCTCGGCTATCGAGCGCTCGCCCTGACCGATGAATGCTCGTTGGCGGGCGTGGTGCGCGCGCACACCGAGGCGAAGCGATGCGAGCTGCCCCTCATCATCGGCGCAGAGCTCCGTTGCGGCGCCGGGCCCGACCTTTGCACCGGACCCGAGCGTGGTGCCGACGATCTCGAACTCGTCGCGCTCGCCACCGATCGGTCCTCCTATGGCGCGCTTTGCCGTCTGATCAGCCGCGCGCGCCGCGCCGGCGCCAAGGGCAGTTATCGGCTCGAGCGTGGGGATCTCGAGAACGCTCTCGACGGATGTCTGATTCTCTGGCTGCCACCGGCCGGGCGCATTCCCTTGCCGCGGCACGAAAGCGACGGCCGTTGGCTGCGAGAGAGATTTGCCGGGCGCCTATGGATCGGCGTCGAGCTGCTGACCGGCGGTTTCGATGCGCGCCGCCTGGAGCTCCTCGAGGCGCTGGGCAAGACGCTCGAGCTCCCGCGGGTCGCCGCGGGCGACGTGCACATGCACCGGCGCGGCCGCCGCGCGCTGCAGGATGTGCTGACGGCGATCCGCCTCAAGGTCCCGCTCAGCGAGGCGGGCACCCAGCTCCATCCGAACGGCGAGCGTCATTTGCGGCCGTTGGCGCGCCTGACAGAACTGTATCCGGCCGCGCTTCTCGAGGAAACCTTGAGCGTGGCCGGGCGCTGCGTGTTCAAGCTCGACGAGCTGCGCTATGAGTATCCCGAGGAGATCGTGCCCCCGGGTGAGACGCCGACCAGCCATTTGCGCCGCTTGACGGAACGGGGCTGCGCCAGGCGCTGGCCGGCCGGGGTGCCCGCCGCCGTTCGGAATGGGATCGAGCACGAGCTCGCGCTCATCGCCGAACTCAAGTTCGAACCGTTCTTTCTCACCGTGCACGACGTAGTGCAGTACGCCCGCTCGCAGAACATTCTTTGCCAGGGCCGGGGCTCGGCAGCCAATTCGACGGTGTGCTACTGCCTGGAAATCACCGAAGTGGATCCCTCGCGCATGTCGATGCTGTTCGAGCGCTTCATCTCCAAGGAGCGCAACGAGCCTCCCGATATCGACGTGGACTTCGAGCACGAGCGGCGTGAGGAGGTGATTCAGTACATCTATCGCAAGTACGGCCGGGAGCGCGCGGCCCTGGCGGCGACCGTCATCTGCTACCGCCCGCGAAGCGCGCTTCGCGATGTCGGCAAGGCGCTCGGCTACGAGGCGGACGAAGTCGACCGGTTGGCAAGCGGCATGCAATGGTGGGATGGCCAGCGCATCGACCCCGAGCGCATCCGTGCCACGGGGTTCGATCCGGAAGATCCCCGGGTTCGTCGTCTCATGACGATGAGTGCCGAGATATTGGGCTTTCCCCGACACCTTTCGCAGCACGTCGGCGGCTTCGTCATCGCCCGCGGGCGGTTGGACGAGCTCGTGCCCATCGAGAATGCCGCGATGCCGGAGCGTACCGTCATCGAGTGGGACAAGGACGATCTGGACGCCCTGGGACTGCTCAAGGTGGATGTGCTCGGACTCGGCATGTTGAGCGCCATTCGCCGGGCGTTCGGGTTGATCAACGAGTTCGGCCGCACGTCGGGCGACGCCGAGCCTCTCACGCTCGCCACGGTGCCGGGCGAGGATGCGGCGGTGTACGACATGATTTGCCGCGCCGACACCGCCGGTGTGTTCCAGATCGAGTCGCGTGCGCAAATGGCCATGCTGCCGCGTCTTCGGCCGCGCAATTTCTACGATCTCGTGATCGAGGTGGCGATCGTGCGGCCGGGACCGATCCAAGGCGAGATGGTGCATCCGTATCTACGCCGCCGCAGCGGCGAGGAGGCGGTGACCTATCCGAGCAAGGAAGTCGAGGAGGTCCTGAGTCGCACCCTGGGCGTGCCCATCTTTCAAGAACAGGTCATGCGGCTGTCGATCGTCGCCGCCGGCTTCTCTGCCGGACAGGCCGACGCTCTGCGGCGCGCCATGGCGGCGTGGAAGCGCAAAGGCGGGCTCGAGCCCTTCCAGCGCCAATTGATCGACGGCATGCGCGAGCGGGGCTACGAGGAGAGCTTCGCGAATCAGATCTTCAATCAGATCCTGGGCTTCGGCGAATATGGATTTCCTGAATCCCACGCCGCCAGCTTCGCCCTCCTGGTCTACACCTCCGCCTGGCTCAAGGCGCACGAGCCCGCGGCGTTTTGCGCGGCGCTCATCAACAGCCAGCCCATGGGCTTCTATGCGCCGGCTCAATTGGTGCGCGACGCGCGTTCGCATGGCGTCGAGGTGCGTCCGGCGGACGCCACGGTGAGCGAATGGGACTGTACGCTCGAGCGGTGCGACGATGGCCGGGCGGCGCTGCGCTTGGGGCTCCGGCTGGTGAAGCATCTGTCGCAGGAGGGTGCCAGGCGATTGCTCGCGGCGCGCATGGTGCGTCCGTTCGAGGACCTCGAGGATCTCGCCGAGCGCGCGGCGCTCGACCGCCGCGATCTCGAGGCGCTCGCCGCAGGCGATGCGCTGGCGCGGCTCAGCGGCCATCGCTATCGTGCCGTGTGGCAGGTGAGCGGGGTGGAGCGGCCGCTGCCCTTGCTGCCGGCGGATACCCAGGGCCCCGAAGGCATCCCATTGTTGCGCGCGCCGCGCGAAGGCCATGACATCGTCGCCGATTATGCCAGCCTCGGTCTCACGCTCCGGCGCCATCCCCTCGCGCTCCTGCGCGATAGGCTCGAAAAGCGCGGTCTCATCGATACCCAGGCTCTTTGGGAGCTCCCGAACGGCCGGTGGGTCAAGACGGCCGGCCTCGTGATCACGCGGCAGCGGCCTGGCAGCGCCAGCGGCGTGACTTTCGTCACGCTGGAGGATGAGGTGGGCTTCGTGAATGTGATCGTGTGGAAACGGGTGGCCGATGAGCAGCGTGCGCCGTTGCTCGAATCACGGCTCCTCGAGGTTCGCGGTCAGCTGCAGCGCGACGGCGACGTGCTGCACGTGATCGCAAGGCGCCTCGTCAATTTGTCGGCGCTGCTCGGCGGGCTCGTGGTGGAATCGCGGAATTTTCACTAGGGCGCGCGCCGTAAGTGGCGTGGCCTTCCTCTTGACCTCAAGTGCAGTTGAGGTTGTACGATGCCGACAACGGCAAAGCCAAGGTCCGAACGATGCTCAGCGCGATAGCTTTATTTTCAAGTTCCCGGCGTCGCGGTAATACCGGTCAGCTGATGGATCGCATCGCGTTAGAGCTGAACATCGAAGTCGTCGATCTCGCGAATCAGCGCATGTCATCGTATGACTACGAACACCTCAATAGGGATGATGACTTCGAGCCTCTCATGAAGCGCGTGCTGGAGCACGAGCAGATCATCTTTGCGACGCCGATCTATTGGTATGCAGTAAGCCCCGCGATGAAGGTGTTCATCGATCGGATTTCCGATCTGCTTGAATTACCGGACCTTAAGTCCGAGGGTCGCCGGTTGAGGGGAAAGACAGCATACGTCGTGTGCACATCGATCAGCGACGAACCGTCCGCAGCGTTCATGGAAGCGTTCCGCGAAACTTTCGATTACCTTGGCATGCGCTTCGGCGGCGTGGCGCACGTGAACTGTCATGACGGATATCTGCCCGCTTCCCATGATCCGGAGGCATTGAAACTGGCAGCCCTTGTGAGGGAGGCAATTCAAGTACCAGTTAAACCGCGGTCCTGAAGTCTCGTCAGGGCAATCCAGGTCGAGGCGCGTTTCCGCGGAAACGTCCCGAGGGCTATACCTAACCGCATCAATCACTTAGGGTTGGGGACCCGCGTCCCATATAGCTGGATCAGGCGTCCTCGAAACCCGTCAACACGTTCACCGCATTCACCCCCACATCCGCGACCGCGTAGCCTCCCTCGAACACGAACAGCGTGGGCCACTTGCACGCGCCTATCATGCGCCCGTAGGTGGAGAAATCCTCGGACTTGAGCCCGAAGAAGCTGATCGGATCGTGCTCGAAGGTATCCACTCCGAGCGACACCACGAGGGCGTCGGGCGCGAACCCGCGGATACGCTCGAGCGAGCTTGCGAGCGCCTGCGACCAGGCGGGAAACCCGGTGCCCGGGAGCATCGGCAGATTCATGGTGCAGCCGGTACCGGCGCCCGCACCCGTCTCGTCGGCGTAGCCGGAGAAGTAGGGGAACGCTTGCGCCGGATCGCCGTGCAGCGAGACATACAGAACATCGGCCCGGTCATAGAAGATGTCCTGAGTCCCGTTGCCGTGATGGAAGTCCACGTCCAGAATGGCGATGCGATCGGCACCCCGGTCGCGCAGGAACTGTGCCGCAATGGCCGCGTTGTTCAAGAAGCAATAGCCCCCATAGAGGTCCCGTGCCGCGTGATGACCGGGGGGGCGGCACAGCGCGAAGGCGGCTCGCGCGCCTTTCTCGACGTGGCTGGCTGCGGTCAGCGCGACGTCGGCGGCGGCTCGGGCCGCTTCCCAAGTGCCTGCGCTGATCGAGGTCTCACCGGCCATCGCGTAATAGCCGAGCTTCCCCGCAATGCCGTTCGGGCAGCGCTGCGACATGCGACGGGCGGGCCAGCAGTCCGGGATCGCCTCGCCCTGGTTGCCGGCGGCGGTCCACTCGGACCATGCGTTCTTCAGGAACTCGACGAAGCCAGGGTCATGAACCTTGAGGACGGGCACGAGGCCGAAGCGCGAGGGCGCCATGACCTCTCCGAGCCCGACCGCGCGGACCCGCTCGATGACCATCTCGGCGCGTTCGGGACACTCGTGTGGGGGCACCAGCCGCCCTCCGTACAGCTCTGTCTTGGCGTTGCGCAGCAAATGCTCTTCGGTGAAAACGGTGATCACGGGGGTTCTGCGGCCAGGGACCTCAGCGGTGCTTTTTCTTCTTGCGGGAGGCCTTCTCGTCGGGCTCTTCCTCAGCCTCGCCGGAATCGTCGCCGATCTCGTAGTCGTCGAAATCGCTCATCAGCTCGGCCGTTCGCCGCTCTTCCATCACGCGCTCGAGCCGCCGCCACGCCGGCTCGGCGCCCTTGGGCGCCCGGCGGCGCTGCGATTCGACGTCGCGCATGATGTGGTCGACATCGACGTCGTCCACAGGTGCGGCGTCTTCCGCATCCTCTTCCTCGAACTCATCCGACTCGGGTTTCTCGCTCATGCTGCAACGGCTTCCCATCGACCACGCGCGGTTTATAAACGGAAAGACGCCTCTAGAGCAATAGGCTGACGCGCACTCTTTTATTTCACCAGATCATTTAGCTGAAAAATCGGCAGAAGCAGGGCGATTACTATGAACATGACGATGCCTCCCATGAACACCACCATGAACGGACCCAAAAGATTCGTCATGGTGGACAGCAGGCCGTCCATTTCCCGCTCTTGATTGCTGGCCGCGCGTTCGAGCATCTTTTCGAGCTCGCCGCTGCTCTCGCCGCTCGATATCAAGTGGATCATCATGGGCGGGAAGAGCTTGCGCGCCGCCAGCGACTTGCCGATGGGTGCGCCCTCACGCACGCGCAGGGCGGCTTCCTCGACCGCCTGGCGCATCGGCATGTTGCTGACCACCTCCGCGGAGATACGCAGCGCGTCGAGCACGGGTACCGCGCTCGCGGTGAGAATGCTGAAGGTGCGGGAGAACCGCCCGGTGTTCAGGCCGCGAATCAGCTTCCCCACCAGGGGCGTGCGCAAAAGCGCGCGATCGACCTTGAGCCTGGCCTCCGGCGCCTTCACCCAGCGCATGAAGCCCCAAACGGCTGCCGCGATCGCGATAAGACCGTAAATCCAATAGTGGCGGATGAGATCGCTCATGGCGATGAGGATCCGAGTCGCGAGCGGCAGCTCCTGGTGCCCCGACTCGAACACCGCGACCACCTGAGGCACCACGTAGGCCAACAGGAACGAGACGATGGCGAAGCACAGGATCAACAACACGATGGGGTAGACCAGCGCATTGCTGACCTGCTGTCCCATCACCTGCCGCGACTCGGTGTAGTCGGACAGACGCTCCAGCACCGAATCGAGCTTGCCCGATTGCTCGCCCGCGGACACCGTGGCCCGGTAGATTTCGGGAAATGCCTGAGGGAAGTCGCGCAGCCCGTCGGCCAGGGGATGGCCCTCCACCACCTTGCTGCGCACCCCGAGGATGATTCGTTGGACCCGGGGCTTCTCCGTCTGTTCGGCGACGGCTTGCAGCGACTCCTCGAGCGGCAGCCCGGAGCGCAATAGCGTGGCGAGCTGGCGGGTGAGGAGCGCGAGATCGAGCGTCGACAGTCCGCGGCGCATGAATGGGCGCCGCTTGCCCTGGTTCTGGTGCTCGCGCTGCGCGGCCTCCTGAATTTCCATCGGCAGCAGCTGCTTTTCGCGCAGCAGCTGCCGGACGTGCTTCGGGGTGTCGCCTTCGATCAGCCCCTTGCGTTCCCGCCCCTGGGCATCGAGGGCCACATATTCGAACGCGCCCATGCTAGTCCTCGCGGGTGACGCGCAGAACTTCTTCCAGGGTGGTTTCGCCCGCCATGACCTTGCGCCGGCCGTCGTCGCGGATACCGGGGCTCGCGGACCGGGCGTAGCGCTCCAGATCCTGTTCCGAGGAGCCGTCGTGGATCATGGTCCGCATGTGATCGTCCACCGCGATCAGCTCGTAAATCCCGGTTCGGCCCCGATAGCCCATGCCCGGCTCGGTGCTCGGGCGATAGAGCTGAACCGGGCCGTCCTTGGGCTCGAGATTCAACAGACGCCGCTCGTATTCGCCCGCCATGAACGGTTCCCGGGAGTCCGGGTTCAGCACCCGCACCAGGCGCTGGGCGAGCACGCCGATCAAGCTCGAGGAGAGCAGGAACGGCTCGATGCCCATGTCGCGAAGGCGCGTCACGGCGCCCACCGCCGTGTTGGTATGCAGCGTGGACAGCACCAGATGTCCGGTCAAGCTCGCCTGTACGGCGATCTGGGCGGTTTCGAGGTCGCGAATTTCGCCGATCATCACCACGTCGGGGTCCTGGCGCAAAATCGCGCGCAGGCCGCGCGCGAAGGTCATCTCGACCTTGGTGTTCACCTGAGTTTGACCGATGCCGTCGATGTAATACTCGATCGGATCCTCGACGGTCATGATGTTGCGGGTGTTGTCGTTGATGCGCTCGAGCGAGGCGTACAGCGTGGTGGACTTGCCCGAGCCGGTGGGCCCGGTCACCAGGATGATGCCGTGGGGCTTATGGATGATCTCATCCATGGTGTCCTGCGTCCTGGAATCCATGCCGAGCGAGGTGAGCTCGATCCGGCCGGCTTGCTTGTCGAGCAGACGCAACACCACGCGTTCGCCGTGCCCCGACGGGAGCGTGGAGACGCGTACGTCCACGGCGCGCCCCGCGATGCGCAAGGAAATTCTGCCGTCCTGCGGCAGGCGCCGCTCCGCAATGTCGAGTTTCGACATGACCTTGATGCGCGACACGACGAGCGGTGCGACCGCGCGCTTGGTCTGCAGCACCTCGCGCAACACGCCGTCGACGCGGAAGCGGATGACCAGCCGGTTCTCGTAGGGCTCGATATGGATGTCCGAGGCGTTCTCTTTGACCGCCTGCGTCAACAGGGCATTGATCAGCCGGATGATCGGTGCCTCGTCGTCGCTTTCGAGCAGATCCGACGATTCCGGAATGTCCTCGGCGAGATGGGCGAGGTCGGTATTCTCGTCGAGTCCCTCCAGCATCTGCATCGTCGCGCCGGACCCGGCCTCGTAGGCCACGCGCAACAAGGCGTCGAACTTCTCGGCCGAAACGCGCTCCAGCTTCAAGGGCACACCGACGAAGCGCCGCACCTCGGCGAGCGCCTGCGGGGTGACGCCCGGACGACATACCGTGTCCGCAAGGTTGTCCGCAATTCCCCGCACCAGGATGCCGTGACGTTTGGCGAACGGAAACGAGAGCTTGCGCTGCTCGAGCGGCTGTTCGAGCGCGGCGCTCATTGCGGCGGCACCGGCTGTGGGGCGGGGGCCGGAACCGCGCCGGCGGCGGGTTGGGCGCCCGGCGCCGGTTGCGTCGCGGGAGCCGGCTGAGAGCTCGGCGGTGCCGGCTGCGGCGGCATTACGATCTGCCCCGAGGGCACAGGCTGGGCGCCCGGCACCGGCTGGGGCGCCGGCGCAACGATGGTGCCCGTGCCGTTTGGATACGCTCCTTGCTTGCTCGGGATGGGCGGAATCGACGGCTGCTTCTCACCCGGCAACAAGGTGATCTTGCCCTTGTGCAGCGTTCGTTCCTGCTCGCGAATCTCGTTGTATTTCGCAGCGCTGATGGCCTCGGTCGCCGGTTGATCGCGCAGGATCTTCGGGCGCAGGAAGACCAGCAAGTTGCTCTTCTGCCGGGATCCGGAGCGCGATTTGAACAGGTTGCCGAGGAGCGGAATGGCACCGAGCACGGGCACCCGGTCCTCGCTTTCGGTCACGGTGTCCTGCATCAGGCCGCCGAGCACGATGATGCCACCGTCCTCGATCAGGATGGTCGTCTTGATCGAGCGCTTGTTGGTCGAGATGTCGGCTGAATCCGCGAGTTTCGCACCCGGCGAGGAGTCTTCCTGCTCGATCTTGAGCTGGATCACGTCGCCTTCGCTGATGTGCGGCGTGACCTTGAGGATGGTGCCCACCTCTTCACGCTGAATGGTCTCGAACGGGCTCGTCGTGCCGTTCACGGCCGCCGTCGAGCTCGTGTACTGGCCGGTGATGAGCGGAATTTCCTGCGTGACCTTGACCTCCGCTTCCTCGTTGTTCATGGTGATCACGCGAGGCGTGGAGATGATGTTGCTCGCTCCGTCGCTACGGATGGCCTGGATCACCGCCGCCAACCCTTTTCCGGTGTTGGAATTGTAGGTGCCGACGGCGAACGTGGCACCGTTCGGGATCACCGAGGAGATGCTGGAGGCGGCTGTCGCGCCCGACGACAGGCCGGTGGTGCCGGTGGTGTTCGTCGCGCTGTTGGTGGCGCTGCTGGTGAGACCGCTTACCCCGCCCAAGGCCGCTGCGGCGATATCGACGATGCTTGAGCCGCTGCTGCCCGGAAAATTCGTGATGCCGTAGCCGAGCGAGGAGCCGCCGTCGAGGAGCCATTGCACGCCGATGTTGGCGCTCTTGTTGACATCCACTTCGACGATCAACGCCTCGACTTCCACCTGTGCCCGGCGGATGTCGAGCTTGTCGATGACCGCCATGAGGTTCTTCATGATCTTCGGCGGCGCCGTCATGATGAGCGCGTTGGTGGGTACGTCCGCCCAGATGGTGACGCTTGCATCGACGTTCGATCCGCCGCCGCTGCTGCTGGCGCCCGCACCGCCGCTCGCCGCGCCGGATCCGCCACCGGACTGCGGGCCGCCCTGTGCCTTGGAGGTGGCGGATGCCTGGCCTTTGAGCTTGTCGGCCAGCTTCTCGGCGTCCGCATACAACAGATAGCGCACTTCGGTGTCGCCGGCGCCGCCGGCCCGGGGCGTGTCCAGGTCGAGAATCAGCGCCTTCTGCTTCAGACGCAGCGATTTCTCGCCGCTCACCAGCACGCTGTTGGTGCGTTCATCGGCAACCAGCTTGACGGGGGATCCGCCCTCGGCGGCGCCCGCGCCCTGATTCAGCTGGTTGAGGGTGCGGACCACGTCCGAAGCGCTGGCATTGTGCAGCGGGATGACCTCGATCGGCTCGTCGCCGCTCTGGTCCATGCGCTCGATGATCCTCATGATGCGCGCGACGTTACTGGCCCGATCCGAGATGATCAGCATGTTGCCGGCGGGGTAGGCAGCGAGATGGCCCTGCTGCGGAATCAGCGGGCGCAACAGCGGCACGAGCTGCGCCGCACTGATGTTCTTCATGGTGATGATCTGAGTGACGATCTCATCGGACGTGGAGCTCACGTTTTCCGGCAGATCGAGCGAGGGAGACTGTCTCACGTCGGTGTTGGGGATGATCTTGATGATCTTTCCCGCCGGAACCGCGGCGTAACCGTATACCTGAAGCACGGACAGGAACGCCTGATAGAAGGCCTCCGGGGACATCGGCGTCGACGACAGCATCGTCACTTTGGCGTTCACGCGCGGGTCGATGATGAAATTCTTGCCCGTGACCTCGCCGACCGCCTGGATGATCTGGTTGATGTCCGCGTCTTTGTAGTTCGGCGTAATCGTCGCCCCATCCTGGGACGGCTGCCCCCGCGAGGGCATCTGCGGCGCTCCGGGAGGCGCAGGCCGTGCCGCCGGCGCCACAAGGATAAGGATCGACACCGCAAGGCCAAGCGCCAGGCATCGCCGTGCGGGCTTGGGCGTTACGCGATCGCTCGAAAACGAATTCGTCATGGGTTACCCGTGAATGAAGCGCTTGGCCAGCTCGAGCGCATTTCGACCATCGGACTCTTCATTCGTTTGGAACTTCGGTGATGTTTGGAGGCGTGGCGCCCGCAGGGGGCGTCGGCGGTGAACCGGGGGGTGCTGCCACGCTCGGCGCACCGCGTCCCGCGGGGTTGTCGCCTTCCAAGTCGCGGGTGGCTTCAGCGGCCACCTGGGCAATGTTCAGGGTGATCTCCTGCTTCTGGCCGCCGCGCTCGAGGGTGACGGCAACGGTGTTGGAGGTTTGGATCGTATTGAAAACCTCCTGGCTGTGTTGTGGATCATCGAGCGGTTGTCCATTGATTGCCGTGACCAAGTCTCCAGGCTGCAGACCCAGTTTATTAAAAATGGCGCGATTCCTGCCCGGGTAGGCTCGAAAGCCGCGCAGCTTGCCGGCGGCGTTGTCATACGAGGGCACGGTGCGCATGACCTGGTCCAGGATACCGGGGTCTTGTTGCACCATGCGCCGCACGTTGTCGACCGCCTCGGCCGTACGCGGATCGGCGCCGATCCGGCGCGACATTCGCGGAGCCGCCCGGGATCCCGTGATCAGGCGGGGCAGGAGCAGCGTCTCCAGCGTTCCGGTCCGGTCGAGGATCACGTGGTCGAGGTAGACCGAATACAATGAGGCACCGTTCACATTATCTCCGATCGAGTACACCTTCGAGGGGCCGCCGTCGCTGATGATGGCGATCCCGCGCTTGGGATCCTGCGTCGCGATGGTGCCCGCGAGCACCAGGTTGGCGCTTGAGAGCGGCGCGTTATTGGGGTCCTGGGTGGTCGGGTCCGCCACCGCGACGCCAAACAGATGCGCCGAGATCACGGTCTGAACGTTCGCCGCGGAACGCTGATGACCGGCCGGGGCTGCGCTGATCACCGGCTCCGGGGTTTTCACGTGGCCGCCCACCAGGGCCACGGCCATGCGCGCGAACTCGATCGCGATGAGCACCGCGAGCGCGATCGAAACCGCATAGGGGCCGTTGCTCTGTAAGCGGGCCAGCCATTCATTCCGCGTATCCAGCATGTAGTTAAGGTCGCGCGCGTTGCTTCAAAAAGGGTCGCGCGCGGCAGATGGCCGCGCGCCCGGAACGTTTAATCATAGGACTACCTGCTAGTGTGCTCAAGCATTTGTTTTTCCTTGTTAAAGTCGAGTGACACCGATTGGCGACAGTGGCGCCGCCGACGGACTTTTGCTTGCAGCGCTTGTAAACCGCGAAACTGCGCCCTATAAACCGTAAAGACATGAGCGACGTTGAACGCGGGCGGGAAGGTACAGGCTTGGTCGTCGAGGAAGCGGCGCCGAAGCTCAAGCGCCCGCCTCTTTACCAGGTCGTGCTCATTAACGACGACTATACCCCCATGGAATTCGTCGTGGACATCCTGCAGCGATTCTTTGCAATGGACCGCACCAAGGCAACCCGGGTTATGCTGGAGGTTCATACCAAGGGAAAGGGAGTGTGCGGGGTCTTTACTTACGAGATCGCAGAGACCAAGGTGGCTCAAGTGATCGCATATGCGCGACAACATCAGCATCCGCTGATGGCAACGCTAGAAGAGGCGTAACCAGTGCTTAGTCAAGAACTCGAGTTTTGCTTGAACGACGCTTTTGCCGGAGCCCGTGAGGCGCGCCACGAATTCATGACCGTGGAGCACCTCCTGCTGGCCATCGTGGACACCCCGAAAGTGCGCGAAATCTTGAAGTCCTGCGGGGCCGATACCACGAAGCTCAAGACGGAGCTCAAGCAGTTCATCGACCAGACCACGCCGCGCCTGCCGACCGGCGAGGATCGCGACGTACAACCGACGCTCGGCTTCCAGCGCGTTCTGCAGCGGGCCGTGTTTCACGTCCAGTCGAGCGGCAAGAAAGAGGTCACGGTTGCGAATGTCCTGGTCGCCATATTCAGCGAGAAACAGTCCCACGCCGCCTATCTATTGAGCATGCAGGACGTATCCCGGCTCGATGTGGTCAATTTCATCGCGCACGGCCTGTCCAAGGCGGGCGGCGAGGAGCGCAGCGAGCGCGAAGAGGGCGGCGGCGCATCCGGCGATGCGGAGCGCGACGCCGACGGCGGCGGGAGTGCGCTGGAGAAGTACGCCACCAACCTGAACGAAGCCGCACGCAAGGGCAAGATCGATCCCCTGATCGGGCGCAAGCTCGAGGTCGAACGCACCATCGAGATTCTTTGCCGGCGGCGCAAGAACAATCCGCTCTACGTGGGTGAGGCGGGGGTCGGCAAGACGGCGATCGCCGAGGGGCTGGCGCGCATGATCGTGGAGAACCAGGTCCCGGAGGTGTTGCTGGATGCCACCATCTATTCCCTGGACATGGGTTCGCTGGTCGCGGGTACCAAGTACCGCGGCGATTTCGAGAAGCGGCTGAAGGCCGTGCTCGCCGAGGTGAAGAAACAACCGGGTGCGATTCTGTTCATCGACGAGATCCACACCGTGATAGGCGCCGGCGCGGCCTCGGGCGGCGTCATGGACGCCTCCAATCTCATCAAGCCGGCGCTTGCCAACGGCGAGTTGCGCTGCATCGGTTCGACCACCTACAACGAGTATCGCGGGATATTCGAGAAGGATCACGCGCTCGCGCGGCGCTTCCAGAAAATCGACATCACCGAGCCCTCGATCCAGGACACGGTCGATATCCTGCGCGGGCTGAAGTCGCGCTACGAAGAGCACCACGGGATCAAGTACGAGGACGAGGCTCTGCGGGCCGCAGCCGAGCTTGCGGCGCGCCACATCAACGACCGGCACATGCCGGACAAGGCGATCGATGTGGTGGACGAGGCCGGCGCGAATTTGAGGCTGCGGCCGGTGGAAAACCGGGAGCCCGCCGTGACCGTCACACACATCGAAAACGTCGTGGCGCGCATCGCGCGCATCCCGCCGAAAAACGTCTCTTTGTCGGATCGCGACGTGCTGAAGAATCTCGAGCGCAATTTGAAGCTCACGATATTCGGCCAGGACAAGGCGATTGAGGCGCTGGCTTCGGCCATCAAGATGTCGCGGTCGGGGCTCGGCGATCAGCGCAAGCCCGTCGGCTCGTTCCTGTTTTCAGGGCCGACCGGCGTCGGCAAGACCGAGGTCACGCGCCAGCTTGCGATCGCGATGGGAGTCGAGTTCGTCCGATTCGACATGTCGGAATACATGGAACGACACACCGTGTCCCGGCTGATCGGCGCGCCTCCGGGCTATGTGGGCTTCGACCAGGGCGGCCTTCTGACCGAGGCCATCACCAAGCATCCGCACAGCGTGCTGTTGCTCGATGAAATCGAGAAAGCCCACCCGGACGTGTTCAACCTCCTGCTGCAGGTCATGGATCACGGCACGCTCACCGACAACAACGGGCGCAAGGCCGACTTCCGCCACGTGATCATCGTCATGACCACGAATGCGGGAGCTTTCGAGATGAGCCGCCCGAGCATCGGCTTCACCCAGTCGGATACCGCCTCGGACGGTATGGAGGCGATTCGCCGCTTGTTCTCGCCGGAGTTCCGCAATCGACTGGATGCCGTAATCCAATTCGGCGCCCTCGACTCGGACACGATCGAGCGCGTGGTCGACAAGCTCTTGGTCGAGGCCGAGGCGCAGCTCGAGAACAAGCGGGTATCCATCACCGTTGACGAGGCGGCGCGGCGCTGGATCGCCAAGCGCGGCTACGACCCGAAGATGGGGGCGCGGCCGATGGCACGGCTCATCCAGGAGTACATCAAGCGGCCGCTCGCCGAGGAGCTGTTGTTCGGCAAGCTGGTCAACGGCGGACACGTCGATGTGACCGTCATGGAGGACGGCGAGAAGCTCAAGCTCGAGTCGCGGTCGGCGGCCGCACCGGCGCTGCTATCGCACGCGAGCCAGGAGACTCCATAACGGGGAAGTGGGGCCCGCGGCGGTCAGGGGTCCGCGGGAGACGCGGCGCGCGCGCTCATCGGCCGCGGTAGACGATCCGCCCCTTGGTCAGGTCGTAGGGCGTCATCTCGACCGTCACTTGATCGCCGGTGAGAATTCGGATGTAGTTCTTGCGCATCTTTCCCGAGATGTGCGCCGTGACCACATGTCCGGTTTTCAGCTTCACGCGGAATGTGGTGTTCGGCAGGGTCTCGACGACCTCGCCTTCGAACTGGATTGCCTCTTCTTTTGACATGCGTCCTTATGGTGTACACGAAGCCGGGCGCATTGTGCATAAAGCACCCTGGTAATGCAATTTCAGCAGCGTTCGGCCGCCCAGCGGCCGCTCGGGATGCGTTGCGCGTAGCGCTCGAGCAATGCGACGAATTCGCTGCGTGGAAGCTCGCGCGCGCCCAGGCTCGAGAGATGCGAGCTCGCAACCTGACAGTCGACGAGCCGGATCGAGCGGCCGCGGCACTCCGCGACCAGCCGCGCCATGGCCGCCTTGGAGGCGTCCCGCTCCAGGCTGAACATCGATTCGCCGAAGAACACGCCTGCCAGTTGGATGCCGTACAGGCCTCCCACCAAGCGATCTCCGACGTAGGTCTCCACGGAGTGCCCGAAGCCCAGGCGATGCAGCTCGCCGTAGGCGCCGATCATGTCGTCGTTGAGCCAGGTATCCGCGCCCGAGCGCCGCGGCGCCGCGCAGGCCCGCATGACGGCTTCGAAGGCCGTGTCGAGCCGGGTCGAGTAGGGGCCGTTGCGCAGGGTCTTCGCGAGGCTTCTGGAAACCTTGAATTCCTCTGGAAACAATACCATGCGCGGGTCTGGCGACCACCAAAGGATGGGCTGCTCGTCCGAATACCAGGGAAATATGCCGCGTTGGTACGCCGCGAGCAGGCGATGAGCGCTCAAGTCGCCTCCCGCAGCGAGAAGTCCGGACGGTTCGCGCAGCGCCTGCTCCACCGGCGGAAACCAGTCCGGATCGACATGCGGGGGAAGCCAAACGAGCCGTGTCAGAGGTGCAGCTCCTCGTCCGCCGGCCGGTGGTACGGCACGTGCTCATTGACGGCGGCGGCATAATGATCCACGCCGCGCGCCTCCCGCGCCGCGTAATCACGGATCGCGGCGGCAAAGCGCTCGTCGGCAATGTAATGGGCGGAGCTGGTCAGCGTCGGGATGAAACCTCGAGGCACCTTGTGTTCGCCCTGGGTGCCGGGCTCGAAGCTCTTAAGCCCGTGCTCGATGCAGTATTCGATGCCTTGGTAATAACAGGCCTCGAAATGCAGGCTGTGGTAATTGCCCCCGGCGCCCCAATAGCGGCCGTAGAGCGCATCTTCGCCGACAAAGAAGATCGCGATCGCGATCGGCGTCTGGCCCTGGCGCGCGATCTTCAGCATCAGGCGCTCCGGCATCCGGGCACTCACCATTTTGAAGAAATTGAGATTGAGGTAGGGTTCGTGGCCATGCCGGTAGAAGGTATCGGCGTAGAACTCGTATAGCGTGTTCCACAGGGCGTCGGTCATCTCGCCGCCCAGGCGGGTGTCGAAATCGATGCCGGCCTCCGCGACCCGGCGCCGTTCGCGCTTGGCCTTCTTTCTCTTCTCCGCGGTGAACGTCGCGAGAAAATCCTCGAAGCAGCCGTAGCCCCGGTTGAACCAGTGGAACTGACAGTCCCGCCGCTCGATGAGTCCCGCTTTGCACAAGGCGCCGAGATCACCGCCCGAGGGGAACAGCACATGCCACGAGGAGAGCCCTTCCGAAGCCGCGTACTCGGTGGCCGCGCCGATCAGGGCAGCGCTCGCGCCATCGCGGTCGAGCGCCGGGTCCACGAGCAGCCGCGGACCCGTTACCGGCGTGAACGGCACGGCCGACAGGAGCTTCGGGTAGTACTTGATCCCATACTGGGCGTAGGCGTTGGCCCAGGCAAAGTCGAACACGAATTCGCCCCGGGAATGGCTCTTGAGGTACAGAGGGAGGATGCCCTTGAGCCGGCCTTGCGCGTCCTCGAGGACGGCATGCCGCGGGGCCCAGCCGGTGCGCCGCGTGGTGCAGCCCGATTCCTCGAGCGACCGCAGGAACTCGTGGCGCAGAAAGGGCTGCGCCGAGCCGGCAAGCGCGTTCCAGTCGGCCTCACTGACCTCTGTGATGCTGTCGAGGAATCGAGCGCGCGAGAGGATCAAGCGTGCGCGATGCGGGCTTGCGCCTGATGGTCGGCCTCGATGCGCTCCAGGTACTTGTCGGCATCGAGCGCCGACATGCAGCCCGTGCCCGCCGAGGTCACGGCTTGCCGATAAACGTGGTCCGCGACGTCGCCCGCTGCGAACACGCCCGCCACGCTGGTCGCCGTGGCATCGCCCTCGCTCCCGCCCTTGACCACGATGTAGCCGGCGCGCATGTCGAGTTGACCCTCGAACAGCTGCGTGTTCGGCTGGTGCCCGACTGCAATGAAAACGCCATCCGCCGGGATGACCCGTGAGCTCTGGCCATGCAATCCTCTTAGCTGCGCTCCGGTAACGCCCGTATCGTCACCCAGGATCTCGTCGATCGTGTGGTTCCAGACCAGGGCCACCTTGCCCGACGCCTCCAGCGCGAACAGCCGATCCTGCAAGATCTTCTCGGCCCGCAACGTGTCGCGCCGATGCACCAGAGAGACGTGCGAGGCGATGTTGGACAGATACAGAGCCTCCTCCACCGCCGTATTGCCCCCGCCGACCACGATGACCTTCTTGCCCCGATAGAAGAAACCATCGCAGGTGGCGCAGGCGGACACACCCTTGCCGCGGAATGTTTCCTCCGACGCCAGTCCCAGATACTTGGCCGACGCCCCGGTCGCAACGATCAGCGCCTCGCAGGTGTATTCGCCGTTGTCCCCATGCAGCCGAAACGGCCGTTGACGGAGTTCCACGCGATTGATGTGGTCGAGCACGATGTCCGTCTTGAAGCGTTCTGCGTGCCGGCGCATGCGCTCCATCAGCTGGGGGCCCTGCAAATGCTCGACGTCGCCGGGCCAATTGTCCACGTCCGTCGTGGTCATGAGCTGGCCGCCCTGTTCGAGTCCGGTGATCAGAAGGGGGGCGCGATTGGCCCGGGCCGCGTAAACTGCGGCCGAATATCCGGCGGGACCCGACCCGAGGATGATTAGACGACTGTGCCTGACAACGCTCATGTATGATCTGCCTCTCTATCGCGCCGGATCATGGTAAGTAAAACCGCCCGCGCCAGCCAGTTCCAACGAACTGCGCACATCTGCCGCCGCGCGGCCGGACATTCGCCGCGGCGCAAGGTTGGTAACCGCCCACCGGCTAAGCTACTATCGCTTTCGGTTTGGCATAATATTCAATTGGTTAAACGCTAAACATCTTGAGGGATCTAGGTTGAGTGAAGCAGCAGCTCTGAAAAAGCCCAAATCCGGTGTCAAGTTGTCGGCGGCCGTCGCGCGCTCGCTCCGCGAGGGTACCCTGGTCACGCTCGGCTCGCTTGCCTTGATGTTGCTCCTGTCGTTCATCACCTATCACGGAACCGATCCGAGCTTCGCCAACACCGGCGAGGCGGGCCCGGTGGGCAACTGGATCGGACCGATCGGCGCATGGCTCGCCGGGTTTTTCTTTTTTCTCTTCGGCCGGCCTGCGTATTTGTTCCCGCTCATGCTGGGATATGCCGGCTGGCTGGTGCACAAAAACCAATCTTTGCCCGATGCGCGCTCGAGAATCAACACGCTGCTACGCGCAGCCGGATTCATTCTGACACTGCTCACGAGCTGCGGTCTCGCGACTCTGCATTGGGAGGTCCACGCGCTTCCCAACACCGCGGGCGGGGGGCTGGGATATCTGGTCGGCAATGGCAGCGCCCAGGGCTTGAGCTTCCTCGGCGCGACTTTGCTGCTTCTCGGCCTATGGTTCTCGGGCGTGGCGCTGTTCCTGGGCGTCTCGTGGTTCGACGTCATGGACCAGCTCGGGGCCTGGGTGCTCAAGGGGGTCGAATGGACACGCGCGCGAATGGAACAGAAGCGCGAGCTCGCCTCCGGCCAGCAGCGCAAGCAGGCGCGCCAGGAGGTCGTCCGCGAGGAACAAAAGAAGGTCGCAAGCCGTCCGCCGCCACGAATCGAGGCGCTCGCTCCCGTTCCCGAGAAGAGCGAACGGGTCGAGCGCGAGCGGCAGGTGCCTTTGTTCGACGCGCCAAAGTCGAGCGAGCTGCCTGCGCTGTCCCTGCTCGATGAGCCGCCCGCGCGGGAGCGGTCTTATTCCGACGAGGCGTTGGAAGCCATGTCCCGCCTGGTGGAGCTGAAGCTGCGCGATTTCGGCGTCGAGGCCGAGGTCGTGGCGGTGCAACCCGGCCCGGTCATCACGCGCTTCGAGCTGCGCCCGGCGCCGGGCGTCAAGGTGAGCCAGATCAGCAACCTGTCCAAGGATCTGGCGCGCGCGCTGTCGGCGGTGAGCGTGCGCGTGGTCGAGATCATCCCGGGCAAATCGGTGGTGGGCCTGGAGATCCCGAACGAGAAGCGCGAAATCGTCACCTTGGGCGAAATCATCAAGTCGAAGCCCTATGACGAGGTGAGTTCGCCGCTCGCGCTCGCTCTCGGCAAGGACATCGGCGGCGTTCCGGTGGTCGCGGATCTCGCACGCATGCCGCACCTGTTGATCGCCGGCACCACCGGCTCCGGAAAGTCCGTCGGCATCAACGCCATGGTGCTGAGCCTCGTTTACAAGGCGACCCCCGAGCACGTGCGGATGATCATGATCGATCCGAAGATGCTCGAGCTGTCGGTGTACGAGGGGATACCGCATCTTCTCTCGCCGGTGGTCACGGACATGAAGCAGGCGGCGAATGCCTTGCGCTGGTGCGTCGCCGAGATGGAGCGGCGCTATCAGCTCATGTCGATGCTCGGCGTGCGCAACATCGGCGGCTTCAACCGCAAGGTCAAGGAGGCCGAGGAGGCCGGCAAGCCCATCAAGGACCCGATTCGCCTGCAAAAGATCGCGCAGGGGGTTCCGGGCGTGGTCGCCGAGGACGTGGAGGACCTCACCAGTCTGCCCTTCATTGTGGTGATCATCGACGAGCTTGCCGATCTCATGATGATCGTCGGCAAGAAAGTCGAGGAGCTCATCGCGCGTCTCGCGCAAAAGGCGCGCGCTTCCGGGATTCACTTGATACTCGCCACGCAGCGTCCCTCGGTGGACGTGATCACCGGCCTGATCAAGGCGAACATCCCGACACGCATCGCGTTCCAGGTGTCCGCCAAGGTGGACTCGCGCACCATCCTCGACCAGATGGGCGCCGAGTCTCTGCTCGGGCACGGAGACATGCTGTATCTGCCGCCCGGCACGTCCATTCCCACGCGCGTCCACGGCGCGTTCGTCTCGGATCAGGAGGTGCATCGCGTGGTGGCCGGGCTCAAGGCCGCCTCCGCTCCCACCTACATCGACGAGATTCTCGACGGTCCGCGTAACGCCATTCCGGGCTTCCCGTCGGACGACGAGGAGGGAGGCGAGGGCGGTGCGGGCGATGCCGAATCGGATCCGCTCTACGACGAGGCCGTGCGCATCGTCACCGAATCCCGCAAGGCGTCCATCTCCGGCGTGCAGCGCCGCCTCAAGATCGGCTATAACCGCGCCGCGCGACTGGTCGAGGCAATGGAAGCCGCGGGCCTGGTTGGCCCGTTGCAACCCAACGGGGCGCGCGAGATTTTCGGCGCTCCGCCGCCGGAGGAATAGATACCGTGCATACCTCCCGATTCACCTTGCCCGCTTTGGCGCTCCTCTTCGTGCTGCGTTCCGCACCCGGCGTTGCAGCGCCAGCCGCCGCAACGCCCGCAGCGGAGGTCGATCATTACCTCGCGGGCCTGTCGAGCTGGTCCGCGGACTTCAAGCAAACCATCACCGACGGCCACGGCAAGGAGTTGCGCAGCGCCGCCGGCAAGTTCTATCTCGAGCGCCCGGGAAAATTTCGCTGGGATTACTCCGACCCGTCGGCGCAGCTCATCCTTGCGGACGGAAAGCAGATCTGGTTCTACGATAAGGACCTCGCGCAGGCGAACGTGCGCGACGCGGACTCGACGCTCGCAAGCACGCCCGCCATGCTCTTGTCGGGAACCGGCTCCGTGAGCACCGAGTTCGACATCAAGGCGCTGCCGAACGACGGCGGGTTGCGCTGGTTTCAGCTCGTGCCGAAGCATCCGAACGGCGATTTCCAACTGGTGCGCATCGGCTTCGACAAGGACGGCGAGCTCTCCTCGATGTTTCTGGCGGACAAGCTCGATCAGATCACCCAGCTGTCTTTCACCCACCCGACCAAGAATCCGAAATTTGCCCCCGACCTCTTTACTTTCGTGCCGCCGCCGGGAGTGGATGTGATCGGGCGCAACGCCAAGTGACCTCACGGTGACCACGATAGGCGACGGCACCTATCGGCCGCTGGCCGACCGGCTGCGGCCGCAGACCCTGGATGAGTACGTCGGCCAATCGCACCTGCTCGGGCCGGGCGCGCCGCTTCGCCGCGCGCTGGAGAGCGGCCGGCCGCACTCGATGATCCTCTGGGGCCCTCCGGGTACCGGTAAGACGACCCTCGCACGTTTGGTTGCCAAGGGCGCGAATGCCGAGTTCCTATCGCTGTCGGCGGTGCTCGCTGGGATCAAGGATATCCGCGCCATCGTGGAGCAGGCCAAGAGCCTGCGCGGCACGCGCGACACCGTGCTGTTCCTCGATGAGGTGCATCGCTTCAATAAGTCCCAGCAGGATACCTTTCTGCCCTATGTCGAAGACGGCACGCTGATTTTCATCGGTGCGACCACTGAGAACCCGTCGTTCGAGGTAAACAACGCGCTGCTGTCGCGGGCGCGGGTTTACGTGCTCAAGGCACTCACGGCCGATGATCTCGGCCGGCTGCTCGATAGAGCGCTGAGCGATCCCGAGCGCGGCCTCGGACGGCTCGGGCTGGAGCTCGACGCGGGCGCCCGCGAGCTGTTGCTCGCGGCGGCCGATGGCGATGCGCGCCGAATGTTGAACCTTCTGGAAACTGCGGCCGATCTGGCCGCACCGGGCGCCGCTGCCATGCCGGGCGGCCGCCGTCTGGACACGGACACCATGCGCGCCGTGATCGGCAGCACCTACGTGCGTTTCGACAAGGGCGGGGAGAATTTCTACGATCAGATTTCCGCCTTGCACAAGTCGGTTCGCGGGAGCGATCCCGATGCCTCGCTGTATTGGTTCTGCCGCATGCTGGAAGGCGGCTGCGATCCCATGTACATCGCGCGGCGCGCCGTGCGCATGGCGAGCGAGGATATCGGCAATGCCGATCCGCGCGCGCTCACCCTGACCTTGGAAGCGTGTGCGGTGTACGAGCGCTTGGGCAGTCCCGAGGGAGAGCTCGCCATCGCGCAGGCTATCGTCTTCATGGCGTGCGCGGCCAAGAGCAATGCGGTCTACGCGGCGTTCAATGCGGCAAAGGCCGATGCGGCGAGTCTCGGCTCACTGGAGGTTCCTCTTCACCTGCGCAACGCCCCCACGCGGCTGATGAAGGAAATCGGTTACGGCAAGGGCTATCGCTACGCGCATGACGAGCCTGGCGCCTACGCCGCCGGCGAGCGTTATTTTCCCGAGGGCATGGCGGAGCGGCGCTACTACGTGCCGGCCCCGCGCGGGCTCGAGATCAAGATCGGCGAGGCTCTCGCGGCGCGGCGCGCGCGGGATCGCGATCGCGAACGCGCCCAGCCTGAGGGATAGATCGCCGTCCTGTTGGGCGAGTGCCGCCCGGACGCCTACAATGCGGGCAAGAACCCGGAATACTCGAGGAAAGAATAAGGTGCTGGATCCGAAGTTATTGCGTGCTGAATTGCCGAAGGTCGCGGCCGAGTTGGGGCGCCGTGGGTTTGTGCTCGACGTGGACGCCATCGCCGGGCTCGAGGAGCGGCGCAAAGCGGCTCAAGTGGAAGCGGACGGCATTCGCGCCGAACGCAATGCGAACGCCAAGGCGACGGGGCAGGCCAAGGCTCAGGGGCGCGATGCGGCGCCCTTGTTGGCGCTCGGCGAGTCGCTGTCCGCCAAGCTCACGGGGCTCGAGGCGCAGCTCGAGCGCATTCAGGCCGAGGTGTCCGACGTACAATTGAGCATCCCCAACCTGCTGCATGCGAGCGTCCCGGCGGGCCGCGATGAGGCCGACAACGTCGAGGTCCGGCGCTGGGGAACCGCGCGCGATTTCGAGTTCGAGCCCAAGGACCATGTGGCCGTGGGTGCACGCCTCGGCATGGATTTCGAGGCCGCCAGCCGTATTTCGGGCGCCCGCTTCGTCGTCATGACCGGCAATCTCGCGAGACTTCATCGGGCGCTGATTCAGTTCATGCTCGACATGCACACGCGCGAGCACGGTTATCGGGAGGCCTATGTGCCCTATATGGTGCATGCCGCCGCGCTTCGAGGCACCGGCCAACTGCCGAAGTTCGAGCAGGACCTGTTCGCCGTGAAGGGCGATCCCGGATACTTCCTGATCCCGACCGCCGAAGTGCCGGTCACGAATCTGGTTCGCGATCAAATTCTGGAGGCGGGCACGCTGCCCGTCAAATTTGTGGCGCACACGCCGTGCTTTCGCTCGGAGGCGGGTGCCGCGGGCAAGGATACGCGCGGCATGATCCGCCAGCATCAATTCGAGAAAGTGGAGCTGGTGCAGATCGTTCGTCCGGAGAATTCCTACGACGCGCTCGAAGAGCTGACAGGCCACGCCGAGGCGGTGCTCAAGGCGCTGGAACTTCCTTTTCGCGTGGTGGCGCTGTGCGCCGGTGATGTGGGGTTCTCGAGCGCGAAGACTTATGACATCGAGGTGTGGCTGCCCTCGCAGAAGCGCTATCGCGAGATCTCCTCCTGCAGCAACTTCGAGTCCTTCCAAGCGCGTCGCTTGCAGGCGCGCTGGAGAAACCCTTCCACCGGGAAGCCTGAGCTCGTGCACACGCTGAATGGCTCGGGCCTGGCGGTCGGTCGTACGTTGGTTGCGATACTGGAAAACTGCCAGCAGGCGGACGGCAGCGTCATCGTGCCACCGGCGCTCGGTCCCTACATGACGGGATCGATGCTGCTGGACGGTCCGGCGCGGGCATAAAAAAGCCCCGCGGCGAGCGCCAATGCGCGGCCGCGGGGCTTGGGTTTCGGCGCAGCCCCTTGGCGGGCCAAGCCTTGAGGGCCGTTAGTTGCGGCTTCCCATCATCAGGCGCAATACGTACCAGAACATCAGCGCAATCGATGCGAAGAGCTGCATCGCGGCGGACACGTAACGGTCCTCCGGATACTGGTGGATGATGTTGGAGGTGTCATAGAGCACCGCCGCGCCCGCGAATCCAATCATCAGCACCGAGAACCAGGTGCCCAACTGGAAGCCGAACACTATGCCCCCGACGATGGCGATCAGGGCGATGATGCCGCCCCACATCAGGATCGCGCGCAGGAACGAGAAGTCCTTGCGCGTGCGGTGCGCGACAACCATGAGGCCGCCGGCTCCGAGCGCGGTGATCAAGGTGGCGCTGTCGATGGTGCCTGGGGCTTTGAGTTCGGCAAAGTACAGGAGCGGCACGAAGATCAGCGCCTCGACCACGACGTACATGGCGTAGGCAAAGTACTGCATGCCGAGGGACGTGCTCGTCTGGGCGGTGCGGGTTGCCAACCACCCGACCAGCATGAAGGCACCCAGGATGAGGAGCCACGGAAGTCCCATCATGAAGCTCGCGACGTTCCTCGCGATGCCGGACTCGAACAGGCCCATTTCGATCAAAATGAAGCCCAAGATGCCGCCCACCACGTGGGTGTAGGTGCGGGTGATGAACACACTGCGGCTGTCGACCTGTGATTGGGGGAACGCCGTGTTGTTGCTGGGGAAATTAGCCATGGAACTGAAGACCTCCTTGGAGACCTTAACGATTGAACCTGGCGGCATTTTACCACCTTGACGGGCCGCTCGCCGATAGACGGGAAACCCGCCTTAAGTCACCTGCGGATCATGGGGTTACGCATGAGCATTTCAAGGGCAGAAATCCCCTTAGGCGGCGCGCAGCGCCTGCGCCACGGGCAAGCGCGCGGCGCGCAGCGCGGGAAACAAGCCGCCGAGCACGCCAATGGCGCATGCCCAGAGGACACCTTCGATCAACAGCGTGCGGGTGACGGTCAGTTTGAACACCACCTGGGCAAAGGCACCGCCGAGCGTCGATACGCTGTGACCGTTGAAAAAGAGCCACGCGAGCGCACCTCCGAGCACGCCTCCCAAAAATGACAACGCCAGCGCCTCGATCATCACCGACAAAAGGATGGGCGCTGCGCCGAAGCCGATGGCTCGCAACGTGGCAATCTCAAGCCCGCGGGCGTCGACCGCCGAATACATCGTATTGAGCGCTCCGAACATCGCTCCGATGGCCATGATGATGGCGACCGTATTGCCCACGACGTTGATGAAATGCGTCAGTTGCTTGGACTGCGCCGCGTAGTAGTCGGGTTCGCGCTCCACGTCGACCTTAAGCTGGGGATCGGTGGTGAGCGCATCTTTGAAGCGATCGAAAGCGTCCGCACCCGTCAACAGACCCACCGCTGAGCTGTAACCGGTGTTGCGTCCAATGGCCGAACCCACGGTATCCACGTCCGCGAGGAGTTCCGACTCGTGAATGTCGCCGTTGCTCGAGAATATACCCGTCACGGTCCACTCCGCGTTGCGCAGATGCAGCACACTTCCGACCTTCAGACCGCGAAATTGCTTGGCCGCGCCGGCGCCAGCGATCAATTCCCGCACGGCAGGATGGAACATGCTGCCCTCGACCATCGTGATCTCCGGGCGCACCTTCAAAAGCTGCAGGCCGACGCCGCGCAGCGTGACATTTGAATCCGAGCCGGTGTCGATTTTCGGGACGTTCACGACGGTCAGCAGCTCGTCGGAGAGCAACGCCTTGCCTGCGGCGTCCTTGGCGAGACCGGGGGCGTTGCCGATGGTGTCGATCTCCTCGCGGGTCAGGTTGCTGTTGAGCTCCGCGTCCGAGCCGCCGCGCAGCACGATCACGCGGTCGGGCCGGCCGCTGTCCGCCACGGTGTGGCGAAAGCCGGTGGCCATCGCCAGAACCGACACCAACACGGCAACCACTCCCGCGATCCCGATGACGATCACGCTCGAGGAGCCGAGACGCTGCGGCAACGTGCTCAAGCTCATCGAGCTCACCGCGAACAACTGCTTGAACATTCGATGACTCCTTGGGGGCGCCGCGCTCAGCGCTTGTCCATGAGGGCATCGACCACGTTGAGCCGCATGGCACGCACCGCGGGGGGCAGCCCGACAATGAGCGCCAACAGCACGGCGACCCCGATGCCGAGCGGCTGCGCGCCATGCGACAAGTCGACCCCCGCAAGGCCGAGCTGCACGATGGGCATCACCGCGTAGCTCAACGCCAGCCCGGCGATCGCGGCCAACACGCACAGCAGGAGCGACTCGCCGATGACGAGCCCGAGCACCTTGCCGTCCGTGAAACCGAGCGTCTTCAACACGGCGAGCTCCGGGATCCGCTCGCGCACGGATTGCATCATGGTATTGCCGGTCAGGAACAACAGGGTGAAGAACACGGCGCCGAGAATCGCACGCAGGACGAAGCCCACATCGCCCAATTGTTTGATGAACGCGATCGTAAAATCCTTCGCCGGCTGCGTCTTCGTCTCATTCGGAGAGTTCGCGAACAGGGCGTCGATCCTTGAGGACACTGCGGTCGACTGCGCGGGATCGTCGATGCGTTCCTCGTACCATCCGACCTGACCTTTGCCGAAGCTGCGCCCCTCGTCGAACAGCTCGTAATGGAACAAGACGGTGGAGGCTTGCTGGCTGGCCGCGGTCGGGTCCTTGGCGTCGAAGGTGCCGACGATGTCGAAAGTCCAATTGAGCGAGCCGTCGGCTTTGTTCGTCCAGATAGTCGAATGGAGCGGCAATCTATCGCCGATCTTCCACCCGAATTTCTTCATGAGCGCGACGTTCACGATCGCGCCCGCCCGAGCGTTGCGAAATGCGGTCATCTGATCGGCACTCACGACGAACTCGTCCTTGTGCAAATTGAAGTACGTGTCGGTGTCGATCGGCAGCGCAAATACGAAGTTCTTGGACTCTTGATAGTACGCGCCGAACCAGGTGATCCAGGTGACCTCCGCGACGCCGGGTACGCTTCGGATCTGTTGCTTGAAGGAAAAAGGCAGCAGCAGCGTGAGCGAGAATCTATTGGTCGCGAGAATCTATTGGTCGTGATGAGCTTGTCCGCGCCGGTCACGCCGGTGCCGGGATTCTCGAACGCATAGTCGACGGTCTGAAGGACGCCGTACAGCAGGAATGCGATCACGATCGATATCAACGTGAAGATGGTCCGCAGCTTCTTGCGCCAAAGCGAAGCCCATATCAACGGCAAGTATTTCATGACGCTGCCGGCCGCCTCAGGCCGCCAGGGTGGCGGATTCCAGCAATGCACCCTTGTCCATGTGCAGGTGGCGGCTGCCGAATTCGGCAGCCTTCGGGTCGTGGGTCACGATGACGATGGTCTTGCCGTGATCGCGATTCAAGATTTGCAGCAGCTGCAGGATCTCGTCGGCGGATTTGCGGTCGAGATCGCCGGTGGGTTCGTCGCAGACCAAAAGTTTGGGGTCCGCCACCAAAGCCCGAGCGATCGCCACGCGCTGCGCCTGGCCGCCGGAGAGTTCGGCGGGCTTGTGCTTGGCGCGATCCGCGACCCCGACCAAGGTGAGCGCGGCCGTGGCGTTCGCCGACCGCTGCGCCGCGGACAGGCGGGTGAGCAACAGAGGCAGCTCGACGTTGCGCTGCGCGTTCAGCATCGGCATCAGGTTGTAGAACTGGAACACGAATCCCACGTTGTTGGCGCGCCAGTGTGCGAGCTGTCCGCTGTTGAGCCGGTCCAGGCGCTGGCCGGCGACGGTGATTTCGCCCGAGGTGGGCGTGTCCAGGCCACCGATGAGGTTGAGCAGCGTCGTCTTGCCTGAACCGCTCGGGCCCATGAGCGCGACGAATTCGCCGCGGGCGATGTCCAGATTGAGATTGTCGAGCACGGGCACGTCTTGCTTGCCGCGGGTGTAATGCTTGACGACGTTGCGCAGGCTCACGATGGTCTCGCTCATGTCTCGCTCCGTTTCGGACCGCGGCCGCCGCGGTCAGGGTTCGATGTGAATCTCGGCGCCATCCTTGAGCTGGCTGAAATCGCCGACCGCCACGCGCTCACCCGGTGTCACGCCGGAGAGTACGATGACGCGTTCGCCGTTCGATGCACCCAGCCTGACCGCACGCCGCTCGACGGTCGAATCGTGGAGCACGTACACGACCCCCCCGGTGTCGCCCGTGGACTGTACCGCGCCGGGGGGCAGCGCCACACCTCCAATTGCCGTTCGCGCGCCGCCCGCGTCCGGCGCCTCTCCCAAGAACGCCACCCGGACACCCATTTCCGGCAGGATGCGGGGATCTTTCTGGTCGATGGCGATGCGCACGGTCACCGTGCCCTTGCTGCGGTCGGCGGTCGGGATCACCGCGATGACGTGACCCGGAATCAGCCAGTCGGGATAGGCGTTCAACTTCGCCGTCACCTTCTGATCGGGTTGGACGCGATTGATGAAGTTCTCGTTCACGTCGACCTGGATCTCGAGCGACTCCATGTCCACGATGGTTCCGATGCCCGTGCGCGTGAACCCGCCGCCGGCGGAGATCGGCGATACGATCTCGCCCGGCTGCGCGGCCTTCACGGTCACGATGCCCGAAAAAGGGGCGCGCACCACGGTATCGTCGAGATTGCGCTGCGCCAGATCGATGTTTCGCTGCGCGACCTCGAGGTTGCTGCGCTGGGTGGCGAGCTGCGCGGCGAGGGCATCCATCGCCGTTTGCGCATTGTCGACGGCCGACTGACTGACGAAGTGGCCGCCGAGCAGGCTGTTTTGACGATCGTAATCGCGCCTGGCGTTCTTGAGATTCACCTCGGTTTCGGCGAGACCGGATTTGGCGAAGTCCAGCTGGGCCCGGGCCGCGTTCAGAGCTGCGCGCAGGTTCGTGTCGTCGAGCCGGGCGATCACCTGTCTTTCCTTGACGTGGTCCCCCTCTTCGATGTCGAGTTCCACCATCTTGCCCGTGATCTTCGATGCGACCGTGGCTTGCCGGCGGGCGACCACGTATCCCGATGCATCCAGGATCGAGGAGGCGGCCGCGGAGCCGTCATCGGCGGCGGCTTGCGCCACCGCCACATGAACCGGGATGCCTTTCGGGCGGTGCCAGAACCAGGCGAGGGCAGCGACAGCCAGCACTGCCGCGGCCGCAATGACCCATAGGCCCCACCCAGCGGAGCGCGGCGGCTCGCTGTCGCGATCGATGCGCAGCTGGTTCAGCAGGGCTGATTTATCCTCCATGCGACCGGGCGCCGTGAGCGATGGAAAATCCTGCGGAGTGGCGGGCGAAGGGGACTGTCAGACTCGCGCCTATGCGGTTCGGGTAGCCGTCGGTTTCAATGCAGCATAATGGGAAGGGAGTCGCAATGTCCATCGACCAGTGGCCTGCCCCTCACCAACCGCATCGCCGGGACCGGATTGCGCGTGAGCGATGCGCCTTGAGGTAAACTTCCCCCAGGGGCGGCTTGATGCGGCTCGAAAACCAGGTGGGATGGCCGAGCGGTTTAAGGCAGTAGTCTTGAAAACTACCGAAGGGGCAACCCTTCCGTGAGTTCGAATCTCACTCCCACCGCCAAACAACACCGACGAGCCGCACGCCGGCCCGCCGCCGCTCCATCATCGGGGGCGTGGCGTTTTGAGCCGGTTTATGAATGCGGCGATGACATGCCAGGTTTCGCCGGCGACGATGGACTCACAGTCCTCGACCTCGCGGGCGGTCAAATCCATGTGGGATTCGACGCCCTCGACCGTTACGATGATCCTGGCGGTATTGCTGTTGGTATGGGTGCCGCCGGATTTACAGCGAATTGATTGAGCCGCAATTCCGGCCCGTTCGAGTTCTTCGCGAACGTGAGCCGCAAGTTTGAGCTTGCCGATGTCAAATGCGGAAAGCGGCAATCGATGGGTCCTGCCGGTGAGCAACCCCTCACATTCTAATCCTCGGCACCGCTATTTACTCAATACCCCCTGCATCCGGCCGACATAGGCTGATCGACGGCACGGTGCGGTGGGAGCAATCAGCGTGAATGAAGCGTCAGAATGAGCAACGCGTCACACTCCCCGCGGCCCGCTGATTCGAGTTTCGAATCCTATGTCGCTCTGGCGAACGGGCTGCTCGCGGACCTCACCGGCATCTGTCTGCTCGACGGCTCGCTCAAGCCCCGCGGTCAACACGGCGAGCTGACCGGGGCCTCCATCGTGAAGTGGGTGCGCTCGCTCGACTGGACCGAATCGCACGACCTTCAGCCGCCGGCGGGCATACGCATCGCCTATCGATGGTGGACCGCCATTCCCCTGCAGCAAACCGACGGCTCTTTGCTCGGGGTGTTCTGCGTCAGCCAACGACTTGCAGAGTCTGCCACGCAGCCTGCACGTGTCGCGGCCGATGTCGCGCTTCGCCTGAGACCGCTGCTCGATTGCATTCATCGGGAATTGTCGACCGCGGTGCCGGCGCGCGCGCGATTGGAAGTGCTCACGGGGAGGGCGGCGGAACTCGAGTGGCTGTTCAACCTCACGGCAGACCTGAAGGGTGCGGTGGACGACAAGAGGATATTGGAGCAACTGGTTGCCCAGGCGACGGCGCGTCTCAACAGCGCACTCGGGGTGTTGTACGTACCCGACAAGCGCCTGACGATCAGATGCGAACATGACAAGGAGGTGGCGGCGGCGCTTCTCGAAGAGTGGTCGCAAATGCAAGAACACTTGATCACCTGGGTTCAACGGCAGCGCCGTCCCATGGTGGTCAATGGCGCAGGCCGCTCGGGCGCGCATCGCGGCCGGTGCAAGGTACTGTGCGTCCCCATGGAGCGCAATGCGGGCCACGTAAATGGAGCGCTGATTTTCTACAACCCGCCGCATGCGCCAAACTACACGAGCCGGCAGATATTTCTGGCGCGGCACGTCGGACGGCAGGCGGCGAGCCTCGTTGAAGCACAGTTCGACCTGATGACCGGGTTATACACGCGCAGCGGCCTCGATCAAATGTACTCGGATCTTCCCGACGTCGGGGACAGCGGTGAAAGCAGCGTGCTCTATGTGGACATCGACCATGTGCGCGTGGCAAACGAGCTCCATGGATTCGAGCTCGGGAATGAGCTCATCGTGCGCGTGGCCGATTTGCTGTCGACGCCGTTCTTGCCGGATGGTGCGCTGGCCGCGCGCATATCGGGAGATCGATTTGCCGTGGTGTTGCCCGGTACGATCCCCGAGGAGGCGCTCAAGCTCGCCCAATCGCTGCAAGAGGCGGTCGCGAAGCTCGCCATCGGTCCCTCGAAAGAACGCTTCGATGTGTCGATCAGTTGCGGTGTGTCGTCGTTGGTGCCGATGCCCGACGGCCTGGCAAGGGCCATCGCGGCGGCGGAGCTCGCGTGCAAAGCCGCCAAGAGCCGTGGTCGGAACCGGGTGGAACTGTACGTGTTCGAGGACGGAAGCATGATGCGTCGCCACGCCGATATGCTCGCGGTCGGCCAGTTGCGCTCTGCGCTCAAGTCCGACCGCCTCTTGTTGTACGCACAGCGCATCACGCCACTGCAAGATCCCGGCCTGCCGGGGGGCTACGAGCTGCTGCTGCGCCTTCGGGACAAGGACGATTCGCTGCTCTCACCGGGGCCGCTGGTCGATGCCGCCCAGCGCTATCAGCTATTGCCGACCATCGACCGGTGGGTGGTGAAACAGGCCCTGCAGACGCTCGGGCCTTACCGCGCGATGCTGGCAAGCCGCGGGCTCACGATCTCGGTCAACGTGTCCGGCCAGTCCATCGGCGATGAAATGTTCATCCAGCAATTCACCCAGCTTCTGAAGGACGCCAATCTGCCGAGGCACTGCATCAGCGTGGAGCTCACGGAGCAGGCCGCGATCACCAATCTCGCGAGCGCCAAGAGCATGGTCGTCCGTCTCGGCGCACTGGGGTGCGGGTTTGCCCTGGATGACTTCGGTACCGGGGCCAATTCGCTCACGTACTTGAAGACATTGAGCGTCAATCGAGTCAAGATCGACGGCAGTTTCGTGCGCGATGTTCTGTCCGACCGGAATTCTCAAGCGACCGTCAGAGCCATCGTCGAGCTGGCCAGGGGGCTGGGAATAGAAACCGTCGCGGAATATGTCGAGAATGACGAAATCGCGGCCGAGATTCGGCGCCTGGGCGTCGATTATGCTCAAGGATATGCTTTCGGAAAGCCCGAGCCGCTCGATGGATTACTGGAAAGCCTGGCCGAGGATGAGTCGAGGCGGCTTCACAAGCTGTTCCTCGAGACGTAGGGTTACACCGCCGCGGTGCCGGGGAACGCAGACGCGTAGTTGAGGTCGCGATGCTCCGTCGGGCGCTCATCCGCTTTTTCCGCCCATGCCGGTATTCCGCGAACTAACAGCACGGGAACCGCTGAGCTGCTGAGCACTTCCGCGGTATCGCTGCCCACAGCCTTCGGGCCGCCGCGCGGCTGGCTGCCCATCACGATCAGGTTCGCACGCCATTGCCTCGCCTGATCGAGGATCACGGCCGCGGCCGAGCCTGCAACGGACTCCATCAACTGGCACTGCGGGGTCAGGCCTTGCTCACGTACGGTAGTTTCCGCTTTGCCGAGTATGCTTTTCCCGATTTTGGACAGCGCGGCGACGATGTCTTGCCGCGACGAGTCAGCCGGGCTGAATCCATACTCGAGTATCGGTGCCTTGACGATGTGCAGCAGCCGAAGCTCGCCGCGTTGTTCCTTGGCCAGCTGCACCGCTTCGTTCAGAGCGCTGAGGGATGCCTCGCTTCCGTCGACCGGAACCAGGATTCTCGAATACATCGCCGCGATCTCCGATCCTTGGCGGCCTCCGCCGTATGCTTCGACACTGAGCTTTCACGGGTCCTTTTGGCAATGATGGCTTGCCGAAGATTTATTCGGTAACTGCCTAGCGTCGATCCGGGATCTACAGGACCCCTCGCTAACGGGCATCGGCGCTCTGCGGCAATCGCGACATGAAGTCCGCAACCGCCCTCATGTCGTCGGGAGCGAGCTTGCTCACGGCATCGATCACCGCCGGGTCCGCCTTCGAGCGATGACCGGCGGCAAAGCCCTTCATCTGGTCGACCAAGTAAGTGTAGTTTTGACCCGCAATCGCGGGGATCGCCCCCTGCACCCGTCCATCGCCGAGCGCGCCATGACACGTCGCGCAGCGTGCGTTGTACAGCTCACGTCCTCTCCCGAGCCGAAGCGCATCACCATGTTCCCCGTGAGTGTCGTGCGGCTGAGCCGTCAGATAGGCCGTCACGTCGCTGAGAACTTGAGGATTCGACAGATCCGGTTGAGCGAGAACCTGATGCATTTTCGGAGCAACGCGGTCAGTGGCGATGATCTGCGTGAGCTCGGCCAAGAGGTATTGGCGCTGCTGCCCGGCCAGTTGGGGGACCTCGCGTTCGCCCCCTCCGCTGCCGCGGGCTTCGTGACAGCGAATGCAGTAGCGCTCATAGACCGCCTGCCCATGCGCCACATCCGGCGTGGCCGCGAGCGCGCGATCCAGAAGTGCAGGGGACGCATCAGCCGCAAATCCAAACTGGCAATGCAGCACCACCAAGGACAGCACTCCCAAACGAGCGGCGCGCCGCCAACGGTCGGCCGGCCGAGGCCTCGCTTGGCACGGTGTCTTCAGCTTTCGTCACCCAAGGTCATGTGCAGCTTGACCAGGTGCGCGACGGAGCGCGCACCCATCTTTTCCATCACCTTCGCGCGATGAATCTCGACCGTACGCTCGCTCAGCCCGAGATCGATCGCGATGACCTTGTTCGCATTGCCCTCGACGATCAGCTCCATGACTTGCTTCTCGCGGGGCGTCAGTGAGTCGAGCCGGTGCTGTACGTCGGAGCGGCGCGCGGCGGTGCTTCGATATTCGGCATCCTGTTTGAGGGCGTGATTGATGTGGTCCAGCAATTCCTGATCCCGAAATGGCTTCTGGATGAATTCGAAGGCGCCTTCCTTCATGGCTTGTACGGCCATCGGTACATCGCCATGTCCCGTGATGAAAATCACCGGCAGCATGGAGCCCATGCGATTCAGTTGCTTCTGAACCTCGAGACCGCTCATTTCCGGCATGCGGATGTCCAGCACCAGGCAGCCTTGCGAGTCCGCCGTGTAACGTTCCAAGAAGTCGCTTGCGCGCGCGAACACCGCGGTCTTGTAACCCACGGTGCTCAACAGGGTATCCAATGCGCGACGCATCCCGTCATCGTCGTCGACGACGTAAATGGTGGGCGCGGCGGCCTTTTCAGCTGGTTGGACCATACGTGTTCTCCGAAGGCTGGACGGCAACAGTGTAGCGTGAGCGCCGCCGGTACGGGTAATCCCCTATCCTCCGGCGCAATCGGTTCGGGGATACTGGGACGCGGTTCCGCTCAACATCGGGGGTTTCGGGTGATCAAAGGCTGCTTTTTGTCCGCATTGTGCCTGTTCCTGAGCCTGCATGCGTCGGCCTCCGAAGAATCCGCCGATCGCCTGACCCAATCCGCCCTGGATCTCGATGCGCACAGAGCGCGCGGTGCGGTGGAATTTCGCCGCTCCTGTGCACGGTGTCACGGTGAAGCGGCGCAAGGGGATGCCGCGCAGGCCATTCCTTCCCTGGCGGGGCAGCGGTTCAAATACATCGTGAGGCAGCTGGCGAACTTTTCCTCGGAGGAGCGCGATAGCGACATCATGCAGCGTGTCCTCGCGCACAAGGCGTTGAAGGAGCCGCAAACCTGGGTCGATATCGCAGCCTACTTGAATAATCTGCCGATCACGGTTCCCGCAGGCAACGGCAACGGTGAGCGGGTCGGGCTCGGGCGGGGGATATTCCACGAGCAATGCGCTTCCTGTCATCACCTCGACGCCCATGGGGATGATGAGGGCTTCGTGCCGTCCCTGAGAAACCAGCAGTACACGTACCTGGTTGCTCAGCTGAAGAAATTGGCCGGAGGGCGCCGCCACAACGTGGATGAGGATCTGGTCCGATTTTGGCGGAGTCTGGAGGAGCGGGACGTGCTCGGTACCGCCGATTATTTATCGCGGCTGTCCGGGCCCGGCGAGGTTCATAAGCTCATGCGTCGCGATGGTTCGGTGGTCGACTAGCTCACAGGCGGCGTGATGCAGTGACCAACGTGGGATCATCCGGTTGACGATGGGTGGTCATGCCGAGCCAGTGCGCAAGCTCGATCATATGGGTGTTGGTGGCCAGCATGGTGGCGTGCAGGTCGCGGACGCCATGGGCACGCGCGTATTCGAACAAGAGCTCCGACAGCGCGACCGCAACACCACGCGCCTGCCAATCGTCCATCACGACAACGGCAAATTCGCTGCCCGAGACTCTGTCCTCGCAGTAGCGCGCGACGCCGATGATGCGCTCTTCGGTCCCCGCGCCGAGGACCGCCACGAACGCCATGTTGCGCTGGTAGTCGACGTGTACCAACCGCTCCACCAAAGCGGCCGTGGGCTCGCGCATGGCGGTCATCAGGCGCGTGTACCGTGACTCGGGACTCAGTTCCACGATAAAGGCCCGTTCACGGGCCGAATCGTCGGGGCGTATGGGACGTATCCGATAGGCCACGTTGTCACGAGTCAGCGCGGCTCGCTCCCAGGCGATTGGATAGGGAGGCGATGTTGCGGCCATATCCATCAATGCATCATCAATACCGGAACATTGGCGTGTTCGAGCAGCGATTGCGTGACGCCGCCGAAGACGCGCTCCCGCAGACGGCTGTGGCCAAATCCCCCCACGACCAGCAAATCGGCTTTCAGATCGGCCGCCGTCCGGGCGAGATGGTAGCTCAAGGCGTGGTGGCCGCTCGAGATCACCACGATTTGCGCGGTGATGCCGTGCCACTTGATCCGCTCGGCGAGATGTTTGAGCGACTCGGGGATGCTTGGCTCGTCCTCCACGATGTGGAGCAATATCACCTTGTGCGCTTTTTCCAGCAACGGCCACGCCGCACCGAGCGCTCGGGCCGCCTCGGCAGTCTCCTTCCAACCCACGACGACGGTGCCGGTCACCGTCATCGGCGAGAAGTCCGCAGCGATCAGGATCGGCCGCCCGCAACTGAGCAACAGATCCTCCATGAGCTTTGACGGCAGGTAATCGATGTGCGACGGCCGGCCGAGCACCACGAGGTCGCTATGCCTCGAGTGCATCAGCAGCCTGTCGCGGGCATGATCCCGCTCCTCCAGGAAGGTTGCGGATACAGCATTGGATCGCTCGGGGCACGTGCGCATCGGCACCGAAAATCTGCTGCAGAAAGACTGCACGTGGGCCGAGGCGGTGTCTGAGAGGGCGGACTCTTCCTCGCGCAGCACATTTAGTGTGACCGGCAACGCGGCGCCCACGCGCAAATCCGCATACGGGGCGCACACCGCAGCCTCGGCGGCCGTGAGGTGGACGTGGTAGAACTCCAGGTGCGCCGCCAGCGGCCGCGCCACGGCGAGCGCGGTCGCGAACACTGCATCGTCCGTGGAGCTCCCGCTCGCCGGGACGAGAATGGTCCTGATCACTTGCGTCTCCGGACCGGACCCGTTGATTTGGGTTTCACCACCAAGACATCGCAGGGGAGCGCGTCGAGGACCTGCTCGGCGGTGCTGCCGAGAAGCAACCGGTCCAGGGCGGTGCGCGATATCGCACCCATGACCACCATCTGCGCCTTGAGCGATCTCGCAAGAGCCGGAAGTACATATCTGGCATCGCCCACCTGCAGGTGCCCTTGACGGGGCACGATTCTATAGCGTGCGTTGAGCGCCTTGAAGCGACGCCGTATGGTCCGGGCATGCGCCTCCTCCTGCGGTGGCGAGATGGGTATCGCCACCGGCGCGAAGGCCGAATCGGAAACCAATCCGAGCAGCGGCGAATAGGCATGAGCGCTATGCAATGAGGCGTTCAATAAATTGGAGACCGTGCGGCCGGCATCGACGATGCGTGAATCCAGAGATGCCGGCTTGTCGTTCTGGTGCCATGGATCGAGCGCCGCCAAGACCGGCCGACGATTCGCAGTCGACATTGTTTTGACAATGAGCAGCGGCACCGGACAGTGGCGGATCAACTCGTAATCGCTTTGCAGCAGGAACCATCTTGCCAGCAGACTGTGTTTATGTGCCTCGATCGCCACGAGGTCGGCGGGCGCTTCCTTCAGCCGCTTGACGATGCTTTCGCTCAACGAATCGTTCGTGACGACCGTGCACGAGACCTCGATGCCCCGCCGCCGCAGGCGGCCCGCGAGCTTCTCGAGCTCGCGCGCGCGGCTCTCGGCGATCGCTCGATTGATTTGCAGCAACGTGGCGTTGGGCAGCCCGAGCACCGTGGAGTCGGGGCGTATGACACTGAGCAGCTCCACCTTGGCATGGGCCCTGACTGCGAGATCGCCCGCACGGCGTACCACCCGTGTTGCGGCACCATCTGCGACGGCGATGAGAATGCGGCGTATGCGAAGCGGCATGTGACTTTTCCCTTCGTGGTCGTACGAAGCATCTATCGTCAGCGCGGACCGAGGCGACGTGCCATCAGGGCTTTTACCTAGCGGCGAGCAGGTCTGTTGCGCGCCGTTCGATGCTTACAGACCCAGAAAAGCGGCCAATTGGCGGTCGTGTCCGTAGATGTCATCGAAGAAGAGGGTCTTTCCGTCCTCCGTGGCGAGCGCCGTCCCATAGAGGATCAGCACGGGGATAGGGTGCGCCAATCGAACGTGCTGTGTGGCCTCGCCGTCCATGGCCTCTTGGACTTTCTGGGCGGTCCACTGCCCGCTGGTGTCACGCAGAACGTGCACTGCCAATGCCACCGGGTCGCTCACCCGGATGCAGCCATGACTGAACGCCCGCACCGGCTCCTTGAACAGCGCCGGGGTAGGGGTGGAGTGGAGGTAGACGTCATAGGGATTCGGCAAGGAGAATTTTATCAGTCCCAGAGCATTGTCCGAGCCCGGGCGCTGCCTCAGCTTCAGACGCCCCTCGCTGAGCGAGTTGAGTGTGGTGCTGGAGAGCTCCAGGGGGTGGGATACCTCATCGCTGGCCGATACGATCTCCAGATGCTGGGCCTGCAGATACTCGGGCTGCCGCTGCAACTTGGGAAGCAGCTCTTTTTTTACGATGTTTTCCGGCACCTGCCAATAGGGGCGAAAAATCACCGACGTCATGTCTGCCACGAAGACGGGGGTGTGGGTCGGCCGAAATGCCCGGCCGACGATCACGTCCATCTGCAGCACATCCGACTTGCGATCCTGCAGGGAATTGAAGGCGAACAGCCGAAACTGCGGAATATTGACGATGACCGGCGGAGCAGAAAATTCCGGCACCCAGCGCCAGCGCTCCAGGGTCAACTCGATCTGCCGTACCCTCGCCGCAAGAGGCACGGCGAGAGCCCGCGAGGTGGCGGAATCGAGGACGCCGTCGATTCTCAAGCCGTGGCGTGCCTGAAATCGCTTGATCCCGCCGGAAAGTGTCGCGTCGAACGTGAGCGGATCGGCCGGCGAAGTCGTGTCGGGCGACAAATCGCCAAGCCGGACGAGCATCTGGCGTAGCGCCGGTGCCTGTGCGTAGGGGCTGCCGATCTTGATCGGATGCGCCGGCGCAGTCAGCAGAGGAGGGGGGTCGCGCGCCAGAGCACGGTATTCCGATAACGAGTTTTTGAGCAGTGTGTAGTGATAGAACTGCGGCTCGGCCGAGGCTGCGACACGAGCGACCGTATTCAAGGCGCCCGATTGCACGGCGCCCGATTGCACGGCGCCCGTTTGCACGGCGCCCGTTTGCACGGCGCCCGAATCCGCGCCTGCCATATCGAGAAGCACCCTGGTCGAGTCGAATGGCTTTCTCGGCACCGCCAGTTCGAAACCGACTCGGCGCGGATCGATGCGCCCAAAGTGCGCATCGTGTAGATAGTGCAACGCGCTCTGCGTGAGTTGCATATCGAATGCAGCGGCCTGCGCCGCGGATGCCGTGCCGTTCGCCCCGAGGCGCATGCCGGCCGCCATCAGCGGCTCGATGCCATAGTCGTCCGGCTTGAGTCCTACATCCTGCGAGTGGCTCAAGAGAACGAGCACCTGTTGTCCCTGTGGAGTTATTTTCGATCCGTGGGTCCACAGGCCCGCATATTGGCGCCCGGTGTATACCTGGAGCTCCGCAGACTCGCTGTCGACATGCCGCAGAGGGGCCGGGGTGTGCGGGGCGAGGGCGGCCTGGATCGCAGCCGCGACGTCCTGCTCGGATGCCGCACGCGCGCCGGGCGAGAGCGCCAATAGTATCAATATCGCGGCGAACGGAAACGGTGCACAACTTTGTCTCTGTATCTCGAGACCATTCCGCGGCAGTGATTGCGAGCTCCTCGTGTTGACTTGGCTGCCGATCATTCCCCGGCCGCCGGCAATCGAAACCAGAATCGGCAGCCGCCGCCGACCAGATTCTCGAATCCGATCGAACCCTGGTGCGCTTCGAGTATCGAGTGGCTGGACGCCAGCCCGAGTCCGGTGCCGCCCGATTTGGTGGTGTAGAACGGCCTGAACAAACGCGGCTGCGACTCGGCGGGCACTCCCGGCCCGGAATCGACGATGCTGGTTTCCACTGCGTAGCGATCGCTGCTCACGAGGATGCGCACCTCTGGAGGCGCGGACCCCCCCGAAGCAGCCTCGAATCCATTTTGCACCAGCGAAAACAGCACGTGCTGGATCTTGGCCCGATCGACGCTCAGATAGGGCGAGTCTTGCGCGCACGTGAAGGTCAGTTGCCCTTTGCATCGTTTGGACAGCAATTCCAGCACCGGTTGCAGTTCGTGGACCAGCTCGTCCATCCGGCAATGGCTCCGGACGATGTCCTCCTGATCGAATAGACGGCGGATTCGACGGATGCCTTCTCCCGCGTTGAGAGCCTCGTTATTGATTTGTCTGAAGACGTCCAGGGCGCGGGCAATCATCGGCTCCGGGCGGTCGAGCATGCGTATTCCGGCCTGCGAGAACGTTGCGATGGCTCCCAAGGGCTGGTTCAGCTCGTGCGCGATTCCGCTGGCCATCTCGCCGAGCGCAGCACTCCGGGCGATATCGATCACCTGGTTCAATATTCCCTCGGACCCGGCTGTTTCGAGCGCACGCTTGTTCAATGGTCACCTCTGTTGGCTGGTATCAAGATGTCACGAGAGCAGCGTTCGTGATCACCGGAGCTTCCCGTAGTCGCTCCTGGTAAGTGCGTAGAAGCGCGTTGCCGCACCGCAGGGCCGCCGGGCAATGTTATCGTTGCCAAAGAACATAGGGAACTTCCAGGGGCACGGCCAAGTCCGGATGAGCGGGGACGATCCGGGGCGTGTAATCGCCGGGCGGCCGGGCGGCGGTAACGCTCGCCGCATAATGTTGCATTCCACGTTCGTCGGAACGGCCGAGTCCAGTCATTGGCTGACGATCGGGCGGCGCCCCGTCCACGGGTTGCGCGTACAGCTCGACACGGATCGATTGCGGGTCCAGCTTCCCAAGTCCGACTTGCGCCGTAAAGTAATGCCGGTCAGCCCGGGTATCGACCTCGACATCTCCAAAACGCAACGTGGCCCAGTCGCGTTTCAGCGCGGAAAGCCACGCGCTGATCTCTACGGCCAGCTTGCCGCCATTTTGCGCCCGCCGGCGGTAGGACGCCGCGGCCGGCAGATAGCAGCGTTCGAGGTACTCACGCACGCTGCGATTCGCCGAGTACAGAGGAGTCAGGGTCGCCATGCTCTCACGCACCCGCGCGACCCAGCGCCGTGGAATATCGTTCTCGTCCCGCGCGTAGAACTCCGGAACCACTTCTTGTTCCAGCAGATCATAGAGTTGCGAAGCTTCCACCGCGTCCCGCGCGGGATCATCCTCGTGCTCCCCGCCGTCACCCAGCGCCCACCCGACGCTCGGTGCGTAGGCTTCCGCCCACCAGCCGTCGAGTTCGGAGAGATTGAGTCCGCCGTTCACCAGCACCTTCATCCCGCTGGTGCCGCAGGCTTCCCAGGGCCGGCGCGGGGTGTTGATCCAGACATCGACGCCTTCGACCAGGCGCTCCGTCATCAACATGTCGTAGTCGCTCAGAAAAATCGCGTTCGGGCGGATGTCATGACGGCGCACGAACTGTACCCACTCGCGGATCAATGCCAGACCGGGCGCGTCGGCTGGATGCGCCTTTCCGGCGAGAATCAATTGCACGGGCCGCTGCGCGTGCGTGAGCAGGCGGGCCAGGCGCTCTGGATCGTTCAATAACAGATTCGGCCGCTTGTAGGTTGCGAACCGTCGGGCGAAGCCCACCGTCAGTATTTCAGGATTGAACAGGCGCTTGGCGCCCTCGATCTCCACCGCCGTGCCTCCCGAGGCGGCGAGCTGCATCGAGAGTCGGCGTCGCGCGTACTCGATCAGCGAATTTCGCGCGGCCGTTCGGCATTGCCAGATGGCGGCGTCGGGTGCATCGCGAACGGAGGCGCCGAGGGAGGCGAGGCTTCCCAACCAACGATCCTTGCCGCAATAGGTGGTCCAGAGCGCATCGGCGGCCGGGCTGTCCCAGCTCGGCGTATGGACGCCGTTGGTGACGTGCCCAATGGGTACTTCAATCGCCGGCCGCCGGGGGAAAAGCGGCAGAAATATGCGGCGGCTCACCTCGCCGTGCAACCGGCTCACCCCGTTCACCATGGCCGAACCGCGCATCGCCAGATAGGCCATGTTGAACGGTTCGGAGTCATCCCACGGATCCGCGCGGCCGAGCGCGAGCAGCTCGCGCAGCGGAATGTGCAGTGCATCGGCGGCGTAGTGCGCCAGATAGCGCTCCATCAGAGCCCGATCGAACCGATCGAAGCCGGCGGGCACCGCCGTGTGGGTGGTGAAAATGTTCCCTGCCCGCGTCGCCGTCAGCGCCGCGTCGAAGGGGACGCCCGTCGCTTGCATGAAGGTTCGGGCTCTGTCCAGGATGGCGAAGGCCGCGTGTCCCTCGTTCAAATGGCACACTTCGGGCCGTTGATTCAGCACATCGAGCAGTCGCCAGCCGCCCAAACCGAGCACGATTTCCTGCTGCAGGCGAAGCTCGGCAGCGCCGCCGTAGAGTTCACTCGTGATGCCGCGGTGAGCGGGGTAATTGGCAACATCGTTGCTGTCGAGCAGATAAAGTTGCAGCCGTCCCACCTTGACCTGCCAGGCTCGCAGCCAAAGACGGCATCCGGGCATGGGTATTTCCAACCGCAGCCATTCGCCGTCGCAAGTGCGCAATGGGGTGATCGGGATCTGGCCGGGATCGTTGTAGGGAAACAGGGCTTCTTGGGCACCGTCGCGACCGATGACCTGGCGGAAATATCCTTGGCTGTAAAGCAGGCCGATGCCGACCACGGGAATACCGAGATCGCTCGACGCCTTGAGCTGATCGCCCGCCACATTGCCGAGGCCGCCGGCATAGATCGGCAGAGCTTCGCTCAACATGAATTCCATGCTGAAGTAGGCGATGCCGGTGAGCTCGGCTTGCGCGTGCGTTTGCTCAAACCAGGTCGATGCCTGCGCTTGCGCCTCGGTGCCGCGCGCCAGCCGCGCCAGGTTGTCGCGAAATTGTGGGTCGCCGAGCATCTGACCCAGACGCTGGTGCGATACCGTTCGTAGAACGACCCACGGATTGTGGGTCAGCTCCCATAGTTCGGGCGCGAGCGCGCTCCAGAGCGCATCGGTCGCGTGATTCCAAGACCAGCGCAGATCCAAAGCCAGGCGCCGCAACGTGGCGGCTCCCGAGTCGATGCTCGCTGGGACGGCATCTGTGCTCACAATGGTTTCCCGCTGCGACTGAACGTCACGAGTCGCGGCCAAGTTTGCCGGATAGGGGGTCTGCCGACAGCTGTGAGTTTCCGCAAGCACATGCGCAGTCCCCGAAATCGATGGTTGGTAGCGGGAATCCCGCTGTCGTTACGTATCGTCCCCCATTTGCGTCGGCGATGCCGAGGCCTAATCTGCGGCCATGCCTAAACATCAGATTTTGAAGCAAGGCACATCCTTGGCGCCGGAGCCGGCTCTCATTCCCATGGCAATTTCTGTGCGGCATGTGCATTTGACCCAGACGAGCGTAGAGACCTTGTTCGGGGCGGGGCATCTCTTGCAGGTGCATTCGCCATTGTCGCAGCCCGGGCAATACGCGGCGGAAGAAGTGGTGACATTGGTCGGTCCGAAGGGCCGCTTGACGCATGTCCGGGTCATCGGCCCGCCGCGTGCAGAGGATCAGGTGGAGCTGGCGCATACCGACGAAATCGCCCTGGGGGTCGAGGCGCCGTTGCGCGAATCGGGCGATCTGGGCGATACCCCGGGCATCGTGATCGAGGGCCCCGTGGGCAGCGTCACCTTGCAGCGGGGAGTGATATGCGCCTTGCGCCATATCCACATGAGCCCCGCGGACGCCGAGGTGCTCGGACTCAAGAATCACGACGAGGTCGCTGTCGTGGTGATGGCCGGAAAGCGGCGCTTGATATTCGGCGACGTCATCGTACGGGTAGCGCCCTCGTTCCGCCTGGAATTGCACCTCGACTCCGACGAGGGCAATGCGGCGGGTTTGTGCTCCGGTGCCGATGTGGTGCTTTCCGCAATAGATCCGACCAATGGCGGGGTCAATTCGAGGAACGGCCGCGCCAGGTAGAGCCGCGCCCATTGCCGCGGCGCGCTAGAATGGTGGTATGGTCGACCACCTAATTCCATGATTTTCCAATCAAGGATCTGGCGCAATGGCTGAGAACAGATCCATTGCACAGCGGTTGCTGCAATTCTCCCCCGACGCCATGCTCGTCGTGGACGCGAGAGGCATCATTCAATTTGCCAATGAGACTTGCAGCACGCTGTTCGGCTATACACCCGGCCAGCTCGTCGGACAGCCGATCAAGCTGTTGATTCCGGAACGATTCCATCTGCGCCACGGCGCGCACGTGAGCGGCTATCTGCGCGATCCCACCAGCCGCGAGATGGCGGCCCGGATCAGCGATTTGTTTGCGCGGCGTGCCGACGGCGTTGAATTCCCGGCGGGAATCAGGCTTTCTCCATTCAGCGACGGCGGAGAGAATTTCGTGGCGGCTGCGATCCGCGACATGACCGAGCGCCGCTCCATCAACGACGCCCTGGTGCTGGCCCGCGAGGAAGCGGACAACGCCAATCGTGCCAAGAGCCGGTTTTTGGCCATGGCGAGCCACGATTTGCGCCAACCCTTGCAGGCCATCCACTTGATCAACGCGTCGATGCAGAAACTCACGGCGTCATTGCCGGACCTGCGCGTGCTGGTGCGCCACCAGGAGGTCGCCATCGACACCGCGACGCGGCTGCTCAACGCGTTGTTGGATATCAGCCGCCTCGAATCCGGAGCCATCGAGCCCCAACTGACGCAGGTCAGCCTCGCCGGCGCCTTTGCGGACCTCTCACGGGAGTTCGAGCCGGCCGCGGCGGCCAAGAATCTCAAGCTGGAATTCGCCGATGCGAAAGCCGTGATCTCCACGGATCGGGTGCTGTTTACCCAATTGCTGCAAAACCTGATCGGCAACGCGGTGAAGTACACCGAGCGGGGCTTCGTCCAGATCTCGGTGGCAACCGAGCAGGACGCGGTGGTGCTCAAAGTCGAGGATTCGGGCGTCGGCATACCAGAGGGAAAGCTGGAACGGATATTCGACGAGTATTACCAGATTGGCCCTCAAGGCACCCAGCGTCTGGGCGTAGGTCTCGGACTGGCCATCGTTCGCGAGGTGTCCCGGCTTTTGGGCTATTCGGTCTCGGTGGCCTCGACGCTGGGCAAAGGGACGTGCGTGAGCGTGCGTGTCCCGGGTCACCGCTTGGTCCCGACGACGGACGTGCCGGTGCGCAACGATCCTGAGCCGCCAATGACGAGCCCGACATCCGGCCGCCGGCTGATCTTGATCGAGGACAACGACTCGGTGCGCATGGCGACCGAGTTATTCCTGAGCCTCGAGGGATTTGATACGCGCTCAGCCGCGACGATCGCGGAAGCCGACACCCTGCTGGCGGATATCGGCCCCGGCGATATCCTGATCACCGACTTCCACCTGGACGGGATTTTGACCGGCCTGGACATGCTCACCCAGGTGCGCATTCAACAGGGCCGCGACGTGCCGGCCATCCTGCTCAGCGGCGATTTGCAATCGATGATGCGCGCTGTCAAGACGTCGATTCCGCAATGCCGTTTCCTGAGCAAGCCGGTCGACACCAAATCTTTGCTCGCGGCCATAGCCGAACTCAGTGGAGCTTGATGCATCTGCAGCCGGCAGCGTCGTCGTGCTGCGGCCGTTTTATTGGGACGACGTGTTCCACCATCCGCCGCCCAGGGCGGCAAACAACGCAACCGTATCCTGGTATCGAACGGCAATCGCCTGCAACTCTGCGATCTTTGCCTGCCGGCATTGAGCATCCGCGTTCAGCACGTCGAGGTAGGTCGCGATGCCGGCTTGGTAGTTGGCGTTGATCAGGTGCAATGCCTGTTCGGCGCTCGACAGGGCTTTGTCTTGCGCCAAAAGCACCGCCGCATCGTGATCGAGGGCGCGCAGGGTATCGGCAACTTGTTCGAACGCGCCGAGCACCGTCTGCCGATACAGTGCCATCGCCTGTTCATACTGGTCGATGGCCGCTTTGCGCTTGAACCACAGCGTGCCGCCCTCGAACAACGGTGCCGCTGCGTTCGCGCCAATGCTCCAAGCTTTCGCATTTTCGGTGAACAGGTTTGCGGTGGAGTTCGATGCCGACTCGAGCGCGCCGCTCAAAGTGATGCTGGGCAGCATGGCGGCGGTTGCCACGCCGATGCCGGCGCTCGCCGCGTGCGCGGTTGCCTCGGCGGCGAGGATATCGGGACGCTGGTGCACCAGATTGGAGGGCAGACTGACCGGCAATGTGCCGGGCAGCGTCAAGTCGTCCAGCCGCAGCGGCGGCGCCTGCCATTCCGCCGGCGTATGACCCACCAGGGCGGCGAGCAGGTCGTCGCCCTGGGTGAGTTTCTGTTCCAGCTGCGGGATCGTCGCTTCGTAGCTCGCGAGCTGGCTCTCGAGACTGAGAACGTTCGAGAAAGGCACCGTGCCTGTGTCGGCCTGTACCCGGGCGATGCCGACCTGCTCCTTTTGGAGCTCGATGAGCTGGCCGGTCGCTTCGATCTCGGCGCGATAGGCGGCTTGCGCAATGCAAGTATTGACGATGTCGGCCGCCAGCGCGATGTAAGTGGCACGCTCGTCGGCAAGAGCGACATCGGCCTGCGCGCGCAATCCCTCGACCAGCCGCCGCTGACCGCCGAAGATGTCGAGCGCGTAATTGACCGAGGTCGATACCGTGAAGATGTCGAATACATGGGAGGCAGCGTTTTGGCCGAGCAACGCGGGGCTGTATCTCTCTCGGGTCGCAGCAGCCTGCGCATCGGCGGACGGAAAGAATATTCCATATCCGCTGCGCAGGTCGTTCTGGGCCGCCCGAAGGCTCGCTTGGGCCGCCGCGAGACCGGGATTGTTCGAGACGCCCTCCTTGATGATCGCGTCCAATTGTGGTGAGCGGAACAGTTGCCACCAGTCGGCGGACACCGCGGCGGCGGTATCGAATCGTTGCGCCGTGCCGTGGGCCGAGACCGTCGCCTTTGGATCGCTCCCGTTCGAATAGTGGGTCGTCGGTGGCGGCGGTGGACGATGGAAATTGGGACCCACCGCGCACCCGGTCATTGCGGTGAGAACAGCAGATGCCGCCCAACACATCCCGCGCCCGAGCATCGGGCGCCGGTCGCACCTTGCAGCGCCGCGGCGATCACTGTGCGCTGACATAGACATCGACCAGCTGCCCGGGATACACGTGCAGACTCTTGGGACTGGCGAAACGAAAAATGACGGGGAGCACGCGGACGTCCACCAGCTCCTGCCGCTCGTCCGAAAGCTCGATCTTGGGCGACACAAAGGGCTGCACGCGCACGAACGTCAGGGCCACGTGCTTGTCGGTACCCCGGATGAACATCTCACCCGCGAGCTTGCTCGGATCGGCCAGCCGGTCGATCAAGATCTCGTCGATGTATGCCCGTACCTGCAGGTTCTCATCCGGTGCGCTCATCACGATGAGTGGATCCATGCCCTGCGTATAGCTGTCGTAGGCGCCCGTCGGCGAGACATAGCTGCCGACCGCGGCTTGAATGGAGCGCACCATGCCGTCCGCCGGCGCCCTGATGGTGTATTTCGCAAGCAGCGCAGCGGCGGATGCATAGGCCTTCGAGAGCGCGACATATTGCTTTTCCTGGTTCTGGATGTCGTATATCCAGGCGCCGGCCTTGGTCAGAGCGTACTGCTTGGCGATGACCTCGAGATTGGTGGCGGCGATTTTTTGCGCATTCCTGGCGTTGTCCAGGGCATCGCGGCTGACCGACTTCGGTTCCAAGGCGTAGGAGCGTTCCTGCTTCTCGAGCTGGTCATCGGCGTTCTTGAGGGTCGCCCGCGCATTGTCGACCTGTGCGGTGGCCACATCGAGATTCTCCCGGCGGGGCTCCGCTTTGAGCTCAGCCAGCATCGTGCGAGCCGCGTCGGCCTGCGATTGCAGTTGCTCGACGGTCGCGCGCTGCACGGATTCGTCGATCCTGAGCAGCGCATCGCCTTTCTTCACCGTGGCGCCCTCGGCCACCAGCACTTCGGTGATGGGGCCCGATATCTCGGGATAAATATTGATGTTCTCGCCGTGCGTTTGATTGCTCTCGATGATGCCTTCTGCGTAGATTCCCTTGGCATAAGGATTGGCGGCGGGATTGAACGCCGGTGGCAGCGGTTGAGGTTGCTGACCGGAGATGATTGCGCTGATCAGCGCGAGCACGAGCCCGATGCCCGATGCCACGAAAATGAGCTTACTGCGCATCCAGGGTCCCTTTCTCGATTCCCACCATCTTGCCATCCTCCATTTTCACGATACGGTCCGCGAATTCGTAGATGCGGCTGTCGTGAGTCACGATGACGATGCAGCGTTTGTCCGAGAGGATATGCTCGCGTACGAACCTGACGATGTTCCGGCCGGTATCGCCGTCGAGCGAAGCGGTAGGCTCGTCCAGAATCAGAATGTCGGGCCGGCTGACGATGGCCCGGGCGATCGCCACGCGCTGCTGTTCGCCGCCGCTCAACTTCACCGGCGGCAATTGCGTCTTGTCCTTCAGGCCGACGATTTCCAGATCCACCGCGGCCTCTTTGAGCGCCTCGTCCCAGTCCTTCTTTTGCAGGATGAGCGGGATGGCCACGTTCTCGGCGGTGGTCAGGCGCGGGAAAAGGTGAAAATCCTGGAACACGAAGCCGATCTTGTGCAGCCGGAATTCGGCGAGCTCGTCATTGCTGAGGCTCCAGACATCAGTGTCCTCGATTTTGACGGTACCGCTGTTGGGTCGCAGAATTCCCGAGATCATGCTGAGCATGGTGGTCTTGCCGCTGCCGGAGGGACCCACCACATAGAGGACCTCGCCGAAGTACGCCTCGAAGTTCACGTCCCGTACGGCGTGCGTCCGGGCCCCTCCCTCGCCGAACCACTTGTTGAGCCCCACGGCCTGAATGGCTGTCGCCGCCACGGTCATCCCCGGAAAATATCGAACGGTTCGATCTTCAGCACCTTGCGCACGCCGAAGTAGCTCGAGCTTGCGGCAATGACGACCACCATGAGAAAGGCGACGCTCAGGTTCCAGCCCGTGATGATTGCCGCATAGTCGGGCAGGTACAGACGGGCGAGCCAGATGATGAGGGTGCAGAGGCCCACGCCCAAGCCGTAGCCCGTCAGCGCCACGAAGGATGCCTGGAACAGAATCATGCAGATGAGCTCACGTCCCTTGGCGCCGATCGCCTTGAGGGCGCCGAACTTCTCCAGATTCTCGATCACGAATGTGTAGAAGGTCTGTCCCGAGATGGATAGTCCGATGATGAAGCTGATCACCGTCATGATCATCATGTTGGTGCCGATGCCGGTCTGATACATGTAAAATTTAGCGATCTTGCTGGTGAACTCATCCTTGGTGAGCGCCAGGTATCCCGCTTTGGCGACTTGGGCTTTTATCGATGCCACATCTGCGGGAGATTTGGGCTCCACCAGCAGGTAGGAGATCGTGAAGCGGGTGTTGGGAATGTATTGAAGCGCGCGGTTGTACGTCGTGTACAGCGTGGGTACCCCGAACAGTCCGCTGGAGGCGACGTGGGCGATGCCGACGATCACTCCCCGATGGTCGTTGAGTTGGAACTGCTCGCCGATTTTCGGGTTGCCCAGTTTGTAGAATTCGGAATCCTTGACGGCGATGAATGCGTTCTCTGCGAAGATGTCCGTGATCTTGCCGCTGAGCAGCGTCGGCCGTCCGAAAAGACTGGTATCGTCGAGACCGATCACGTTCGCGGCTTGATAGGTGCCATCCTGCAGCTTCAGGAGCGCCGCGCCGGAATACAGAGGAACCGCGTATTTCACGCCCGGTACGCTGCGAACTTCGTCGAGCACGTAGTCCGGAAGCGGGATGGTGTTGGCGACCGTCTGAATCGCCGGATCCATCACCCAGATCGAGGCACCGATATTGATGACCGTGGCGGACGAGCGCATCAAGATGCCGGCAAACAAGGAGGTCATTTCGATCATCAGGAATACGGCAAACGTGATCCCCACGAGCAGTGCCGCGTATTTGGCGCGGTCATTGACCAAAAGCTTGTAGGCAATGTGGAGAATCCCACGCATCGGAGAGGGGTCCAGGCAAACAGCAGTGTCTAAAGCTGAGGCTTGACTGGTGGCGTCACAATGAGTAGTAGCCGCAGTGCTTCGTGGAAATCCCCACATGCCAGCCGGCGGTTTGGCTGTTAAAAATGAGCCTGGCAAAAATGCGATTCGCCATCGAGGCGAATCGTCGGAAAGATTTCGGTACGGAGAGGAAGACCCTATGTACGGCAAGATACTGGTTCCTGTTGACGGAAGCGAGACCTCGGCCCTCGGCCTCAAGGAGGCGGTCAAGATTGCGAAATGCGTCGGCGGGCAGATTCGCCTGGTGCATTTCGTCAACGAGTTCGTGCTGGACTACGCCTACGGCTCGGGGGTGTATGCGACGGACGTCATCGAGCTTCTGCGCAAGGGCGGAAGCAGCGTCTTGGAGCGCGCGAAAGCCGCCGTTCAGGCGGAGGGAATCACCCCCGAATGCATCATGCTCGAATCGATGGGCGGCAGGGCGGCGGATCTGATCGTCGCGCAGGCCAATGAATGGGGCGCGGAGCTGATCGTCATGGGAACCCACGGGCGGCGCGGACTCGCGCGGGTCGCGATGGGGAGCGATGCCGAAGAGGTGGTGCGCTCCGCTTCGGTGCCGGTCCTGCTGGTTCGGGGAGTGCCGCAACCGCGCGGTGATGCGGCCAAACGCCCGCCGCTCAAGGCCTCCGCGGCGTAGCGAACAATCGGTTGCCTCGCGCTCACCTGCGCGGCTTTACGACCAAGACGTCGCACTTCAGGCCATCGAGCACCCGCTCGGCGGTGTTGCCGATGAAGACTCTCTTCAGGCCCGAGCGAGACGTTGCTCCGATGACGATCAGGCCGGCCCGCATCGAGCGCGCGACGGCCGCAAGCGCGGGCGCCGGATCGCCGCACACCAGATGCGTCTTGCTTCTTGCGATACCGTATCGATCGATGGCCTCGTAGAACCGTCGGCGAACCGTGGCCTTATATTTCTTGTCGCTTTCCGGCATCGTCGTGAGCACGGTGGCGCCCGCAAGATCGGGAACAAAGCCGAGGAGCGGACGATAGATGTGCGCGGCGTGCACGGAACCACCCACCTGAGTGGCAAAGGTGCGCGCCGCATCCACGATCTGGTCATCCAATCCGCTCGGCTTATCGTGGACGTGAAATGGGTCCAGCGCCGCCAGGATGTGTGGCTTGCGCCACGCGGTGTTCCCTTTGACTATCAGCAGCGGAATCGGACAGTGCCGGATCAGTTCGAAGTCGGTCTGTGTGAGCAGCAAGCGCGCGATGGCACTGTGCTTGCGCGCTTCGATGATCAAAAGATCCGCTTTGGTGAGTTGCACCTCACGCAGGATCGCCTCGTGAACCGGGTATCCGGTCTCGACTTTGGTGTTGACGATGATCTCTTCGCGACGCAACCGGTTCGCCGTCCGCTCGAGGAGCCGGCGATGCTGCTCCGCCTCCAAACGCGTGAAGTGCTCTGACTCGGCGTGCAGTATGCCGGTGGAGACGGAGGACGCTATTGCGTTGAATAAATCAACGATGGCACCCGTCTGGTGCGCAAGGGCTCGCGCACGCCGGACCGCCTTGTTCAAACCTGACAAAGGATCGGCGACCGCGACGAGAATCCGATTCAACTTATATCCGGCCATCCCGACACTCCTTGCTTGACCCGCTGAACGAATCCTACGTCATGCAGCACGCGCGCGTCGATTTCGGCATTCCACGATGGCGCGCGACAGGCCGGCCGATCTATTGTCGGCTGAACTTCAACCGGGAGTCTTGTGATCATGAGCGAGGAGCTTTATCCGATGATAGCGGGGGAGACGGTGACCGTCCGGCCCATACGCAAGAGCGATGTGGACATGGAGAGGGACTTCATCCGGCGTCTATCCCCGGATAGCAAGCACTTCCGATTCCTCGGCGGGGTGAGCGAATTACCCCCCGACGAGCTGAAACGTCTGTGCGATGTCGACGGCAACCACACCATGGCCTTCGTTGCCACGGTGCGCCGCGCAGATCGGGAGTTGGAGATCGGAGTCAGCCGCTATGCACAGGATTCCGAGGCGGATGTGCGCGAAATCGCCATCACCGTGGCGGACGAGTGGCAGCACAAGGGACTCGGCTTGGTGTTGATGAGGCACCTCATCGAGGCCGCAAAAGCGAAGGGAGTCAGGCAGTTATATTCGATCGATCTGGCGAGCAACACGGCAATGGCAGCGCTCGCAAGGGGACTGGGCATGAAGTCGCTGCGCGATCCGAGCGATTCCAATCAGCTCATCTACTCGCTCACGCTGTGAGCGCCAAATCTAAGACGCGGTCACCGTCATGATGGAGTTCAGGACGCCTTTGACTCCCGTCAGGCGGCGCACGGCATTCTCGACGGCGCTTCTCTGATCGCCGCCGCCAGGCGCGTGGCCGCTCAAGGTGACGATCCCGTTCTGCACGACGCATTGAATGCCGTCCGAAGCCGGAGTGTTGCTGAGCGCGTTGGCGACGGCCTCCGCGATGTCGGTATCGCTCGGCGCTCCGTGCTCGTGAAGCTTGACGTGGATTTCGTTTGCGATCGCCCGGACGCCGGCGACGCGCTTGGCCACTTCTTCGGCGGCCCATTTGGCGCCGTAATGTCCCGCCTCGCCGGTCAGCGTCACGATGCCGCTGCGGACTATCACACCAATCACGCTGTCGGCGATGCTCGCGTCGCGTAGCAATTGCGACTCCATGTCGGAACGGATTTCGGTATCGGCTCTCATCTGAAGCTCCTTCGGGTCAAGACGGCCTCGCCCGGTCGCTGCGCAAATGATGCAGCTGGCGCCTGGCATTGTCGTAAGCCTCTCGCATGGCCTGGTAGAGGCTGGCATGGCCACTGCTGTCGGCGCGCAAGCTGTCGGCGTGAATCTGTGCGCCCGGCACGGTCAATTCGATTTTCACCAGGTAGGTGGGCTCCGCATACGCACCGCCCGCGAGGCTCTCCATCGTCATGTGGCATCGGCTGATGAGCTCCTCGATGCGCTGCAGTCTCGACGCCACATCCCGGGCATGGGCCTCCATGGCGGCGGAGCGCGCGACGTGTCTAAATGTCAGGGTCAAGGTGGGCTGCATTGCCGCCGGCGAGCCTCTGGGTGCGGGTTTCTTGGCAATTGTCGTTTTTCGTGATCTGGGCGATATCAGGAATTCTACCGGTTGCGCTGCGGCAGTCCCCGAAAGGGCGGATGCGTCCTACGCGAAATCCCTTATCCTTGTTGCCGGCAAACCGAAGATACTGGCGCCAATAAGGAGAGTGCGATGAGCGGTAAAGGCGGCGTTTGGATCGATCATCGAAATGCGGTGATCGTGTTGCTCGGGCCCACCGAGGAGGTGCGAACGACCCATCTCGAGTCACACGTAGAAAAACACCCGGAGCGGGAGGGCGACTCCCCCCTGAAAGGTCCCTACGAGGCGCGTCAAGTGCCCGCGGACGACCGGCGTCAAAGGTCTTTTACGGGAAAGCTCGACGGCTACTACGATGCGGTGATCGCTGCGCTCGGCGACGTGGATGCCTTGGTGATATTCGGTCCGGGGGAGGCCAAGGGGGAACTCAAGAAGCGTCTCGACAAGCATAAGCTCGGCGGGCGAGTTGCCGGGGTGGAAACGGCGGACAAAATGACCGATCCGCAGATCACCGTCAAAGTGCGCGAATACTTTCCAGGACATGGAAGCCGGTAATCGGCGGCGCCGACTATCGATATTCAACAACTCCTTCGGCCGTCCGCGTACCCACACCCGGTGGGCGAGATCCGGTTGCATGAGACGCATGTCTCCTGGGTGATCCTCACGGGCGATTTCAGCTACAAGTTGAAAAAGCCCGTCAAACTCGAATTTCTGGACATGACGAGCTTGTCGCATCGCCACATGCTTTGTCAGGAGGAGGTCAGGCTCAACAGGCGCCTGGCTCCGGACCTGTACCTGGATGTAGTGACGGTGACCCGTGACGCGCAGGGTTTGCGCGTCGGGGGCTCCGGACCCATCGTCGACTATGCCGTGAAAATGCGCCAGTTCGACGCGTCCGAGGAGTTGCCTTCATTGCTCGGACGGGAGGACGTGAGCAACGCCGAGATCGCGGCGCTGGCTGAGCGCTTGGCGCAATTCCACGAGAGTGCGGCGCTAGCCGCCGCGGCCGGCGAGTTCGACTACCAGCGGCATCTGCGCCAATCGGTGCTCGGCAATCTGGCAACGCTCATCGCGCACCTCCCCGCGAGCACGAAAGTGCCGGAGCTCGGGCATCTGAGCGACTGGACGCACGACGAACTGCACGATCTGTTGCCGGTGTTCGCCGAGCGGCAGGCGCGCGGCTTCGTGCGCGAGTGTCACGGCGATCTGCATGCCTCGAACATCGTGCGCTGGGAGGGCCGTCTCACACCCTTCGATTGTCTGGAATTCGATCCCAACCTGCGCTTCATCGACGTGATGAGCGATATCGCATTTCTTTATATGGATCTCAGCAGTTACCAGCGCAAGGATCTGGCATCGCAACTGCTGAGCAGCTACTTGGAAGCCAGCGGTGATTATGCCGGGGTGCAGACGCTCACCTTCCATGCGGTGTATCGGGCCTTGGTCCGCGCCATGGTCGACGCGCTCAGCGCCGAGCAACGGCCGGCGGATGCGCGCGCTCTCACCGACCGGTTCCTCGCCCGGACGCGCACGGCGATGGAATTTACCTCTCCGCCGAGGCCGACCCTCTACATCATGCATGGCGCGTCCGGGTCCGGGAAATCCTGGTTGAGCGCGCGTCTCGTGTCGATGCTCGGCGCCATTCGAATGCGCTCGGATCTGGAGCGCAAGCGCCTGGGCTCGGGGACCGCGGACCTCTATGCTGCCGAGGCGCGTGAACGGGTGTATCGGCATTTGGCGGACTGCGCGGAAACCTCGCTGGCCGCCGGCCTCTGCACCATCGTCGATGCGAGTTTCCTGAATCTGGCCGATCGGCAGGCATTTCGCGCGCTGGCGGCTCGTCGGCAGGTCGGTTTCTCGATCATTGCGTGCATGGCAACCAAGGCTGAACTGATCCGCCGCATCGGTGCTCGCTCGGCCCTCGATCCCTCGGATGCCGATGTCGCCGTGCTCGAGACGCAGCTCGATCGGATGGAGACGCTGACACCCGAGGAAGAAGCCTGCGTCATTCGGGTCGATACGACGGCCTCCGATTGGGCGCAGCAAGTTCGCGCAGGGTCAGGCTAGGGAGGCGGCTCCCAGCCCCCGCCGAGCGCGCGGTACAGCCCCACGAGATCCGCGCTGGCCGCGGTGGTGCTGTCGGCGAGCGAGAGCTCGTTCTGCTGCAGCGTGCGCTCGACATCCAGTACGTCGATGAAGGTGATGACCCCGTTCTCATAGCGCTGACGCGACAGCATCAATGCGTCACGATTCTCTGCGACCGTCGCATCGAGCCAGGTGCGCCGCTCCAGGTCCGCGTGATACGCGGCCGCCGAGTTCTCGACTTCGTGCAAGGCGTTCAACACCGTGCGCTGATAGGCGAGGGCGGATTCCCGGGCCCGTACGTTGTACAGGCGCACCGTCTTCCAGCGCCCGCGATCGAGCACGGGCAGATCGAGGGCGGGTCCGAACGAGCCAAAGCGGCTGGCCCAGCTCAGCAGATTGTCCGTGGTCTCGGATTGAAAGCCCCCCATTGCGGACAGCGTAAGCCGGGGAAAGAGGTCCGCCACGGCGACGCCGATCTGTGCGGTGGCGGCGTGCAGGTTCGCCTCGGCCTCGCGGATATCTGGCCGGCGGCGCGCCAGCTCGGCGGGCAGTCCGATGGAGACATCTCGGGGCACGGAAGGTACGGGTGCGGGCGTCCCGAGTTCGCCGCGCAGCGCCTCGGGTTCGCGAGCGAGGAGCTTGCTCAGCTGATTGATGTTCTGGGTGATTTGAAGCTCGAAGGAGGGCAGCTCGGCGCGGGTCGCGGTCGCCTCAGCGGTCGCATTGCTCACGTCGATGTGGGTGGTCAGTCCCGCCGCACGCCGCTGCCGCGTCAGGTCGAGCAGCTCCTCGATGGTGGCGAGGTTCTCCCTGGCTACTCGAAGCCGCGCCTGCGCGCCGCGAAGCTCGGTATAGCTTTGCGCCACATCGGCAAGCACGGAGACACGGACCAATCGCTGATCCTCCACCGAGACTTGAACGGAGGCGTCCGCGGCCTCCACCGAGCGGCGCACGCGGCCAAACAGATCCAGTTCCCAGCTGGCGTCGGCGCTCAACTGAAACTGATTGTAGGGATTGGGGATGCTGATGCCGGCTCCGCCGGGCAGTCGAACGTTGCCGATCGAGTTGAACAGCGAGCCGGTGGGTGTGGTCTCACTCAACCGTTGTCGGCTGTAGGACGCGTCGGCGGTGATGGAAGGCCAGTAGCCTGCCGCTGCGATCGCGCGCTGGGTGCGTGCCTCCTCGACCCGCAACACCGCGGCACGCAAGTCCAGATTGGCGTTGAGCCCTCGCTCGATCAGCGAGCTGAGCACCGGGTCCTGAAACACATTCCACCAGGCGCCGAGCTGCGCGGGCTGCTCGTGCAGGCTGCCCGTCGGCGCGGATGTGTCGGCGGCAACCGGAGCCGACCAATGTTCGGGGGTCTGCGGTTTGGGCGCAACGAAGTTCGGTCCGACGGTGCACGACGCGAGGAGCAACGCCATCAAGACGACACTCAGCGGGGCGGTTCGGGTATGGCGGTGCGGGTTGCTCACGGCGATCATTGCATGCGGTGACTGAACATCCAGGAAGCCGCCGTCAGGGTGAGCGCCGCGATCAGCGCGAGCGGCCACAGATCGGGGATCAACAGTTCGAGCCCCGTTCCCTCCAGGTAGACACGCCGCGTGATGTCGATCGCGTAGCGCAGCGGGTTGATCGCGGTCAGGTATTGTACGGCGGCCGGCATGCTGCTGATCGGGGTGGTGAGACCCGAAAGCAGCGAGAACGGCATGATCAACAGCATGGAATAGAGCATCGCCTGCTGCATCGTGGCGGCCACGGCGGAGATCAGCAGACCGATGCCCACGGCGGCGAGCAGAAACAGGAGCAGGCCCGCAAAGAGCGTCGCGTAGGAACCGACAAATGGGATGCGGAACCAGAGCTGGGCGACCAGCAGCACCCCGCCGGCCTGGATCGTGCCGACTACCATGGAGGGCAGCGCCTTGCCCGCCATGATCTCGAAGGGGCGAAAGGGCGTCACCAGCAACTGATCGAAAGTTCCCTGCTCGCGCTCGCGCGCGACCGACATGGCGGTGAGCATCATGGTCTGGATCAGCGTCAGCGTGCCGATCATGCCGGGAATCATGAACCAACGAGTCTCGAGGTTCGGGTTATACCAGGCGCGGGTGACGATCTGCACCGGCTGAAACGGCGAACCATGGTCGCCGCTCCAAACGGCGTTGAATTGCTGGACGATGCCCGTGAGGTAGCCGAGCGCGGTGCCCGCGGTGTTGGAGTTGCGTCCATCGGCGATCACCTGTACGTCGGCGCTCCCGCCGGAGAGCAGATGCCGTTCGAACTCGGGATCGATCTGCACCACCAGCAGCACGCGGCGCGCGTCGATCAACGATTTGACGTCGCTCGCTCGTTGCACGTCCGCGACGCGCTCGAAGACGCCCGATCCGTCGAGCCCGGCAAGCAGCTGCCGGGAAGCGGCGGTATGGTCCCGATCGAGCGCCGCGTAAGTGACGTGGTTGAGGTCATAGGTGGCCGCATATCCGAAGATCAGCGCCTGCACCACCGGCGGTATGAGAAGACTCAGCCGGCTGCGCCGATCCTTCAGCACCGCGAGCAATTCCTTGCGTGTCAAGGCGAGGATGCGCAGCAGGCTTTCCAGCACGCGATTCATGCCAGGGTCTTGTGCATGACCGCGCGGCTGCCGAGCGCCAGCGCCGCGGCCATCAGCGCGAGCACGAGCGTGTTCGGCACGATGACCGACCATACGTCGCCGGCCAGAAACACGCTCTGCAGCAGCGCGACGTAGTAGCGTGCGGGAAGCACGTAGGTGATCAATCGCACCACGGTCGGCATGCTGCGCAGATCGAACAGGAAGCCCGATAACATGAAGGCGGGCATGAAGGTGATCAGCATGGTGAGCTGGCTCGCGACCAGCTGATTCTTGACCCAGGACGAGATCAGCAATCCGATGCCGAGCGCGATGAGCACATACAGCATGGATGCGCCGAGCAGCACCCACATCGAGCCGCGCAGGGGCACGTGGAACAGGAACTTCGCAGACAGCACGCAAAGCGCGAAACCGAACAACGAGAGCACGAAATACGGGATGGTCTTGCCGAGCAGGATCTCATCGCTGCGCACCGGCGTGACGAACAGCGACTCGAGGGTGCCGCGCTCCCATTCACGGGCCATGACCATGGCCGTCAACAAGCCGCCGATCAGTGTCATCACCAGGACGATCAAACCGGGGACCAGAAAATACCGGCTGTCATCGGCTTCGTTGAACCAAAGGCGCGTCTGCACCCCGGCCGGCGGGCTCGCGCCCGGCTGTCCTTGAGCCGCCAGCCGCGACGACCAGACCGCAACGATACCCTGGACGTACCCCTCGATGATTCGTGCCCGGTTGGCATCGCCGCCGTGGACGATCAGCTGCACAGCGGCGTCACCGGCGGCGATGCGGCGGGAGAAATCCGCGGAGATGCGCACGATGCCGTCCACTCGATGCTCGAGCAGCATCTGCTGCGCCGGTGGCATGGATCGGAGCATCACCGGTTTGAAGTAGGGCGAGAGCTGAAACCCGGCCGCGAGCTCGATCGCCTCGGCAGCGGGATATTCGATCACGACGGCGACGGGCACATTCTTGACGTCGAGCGACAGCCCGTAACCGAACAACAGGATGAGGATCAGTGGCAGCACCGCGCCGATGGCGACGCTGGAGGGGTCGCGCACGATTTGGCGGGTTTCCTTCCAAACCAGCGCTCGGATGCGCTGAAGTTTCCTGCCCTGGGTCATGCGGACCTCGCGACGGGTGCGTTCGGCCGTTCGCGGGACCGCTCGACGACGGCGATGAAGGCATCATCCATGCTCGGCTCGGGCCTCGCGTCGGTGCGCGCCAACTCGCGCACCTGCGCCGGCGAACCCTGTGCCAGAATCCGGCCGGAATCCATGATCGCAACGCGGTCGCAGTATTCCGCCTCTTGCATGAAATGGGTGGTGACGATGATGGTCACGCCCTGCTCGGCGAGCGCGGTGATGCGGCGCCAGAAAGCGCGACGCGCCAGAGGGTCGGCGCCGCTGGTCGGCTCATCGAGGAACAGGATCTCGGGCTCGTGCAGCAACGCCGCGGCCATGGCGAGGCGCTGTTTGTAGCCGCCGGGAAGTTGCGCGCTGGTGGCGCTCGCGTGCGCGCCCAGCTCGAACTGCGCCATCGCCCAGCCGATGCGTTCGCGCTTGCGCTCGCCGCGCAGGCCGTATGCGCTCGCGAAGAACTCCAGGTTCTCGGTCACGCTCAAGGGGCCATAGAGCGAGAACTTTTGCGCGACGTACCCGAGTCGCGCGCGCGCTGAGGCCGGTGCGTCGCGCACGTCGGCGCCCGCTACGCGCAGTTCTCCGCCGCTCGGGGTGAGCAAACCGCAGAGCATGCGAAACGTGGTCGTCTTGCCGGCCCCATTGGGTCCGAGGAGCCCGAAGATCTGGCCGCGGTTCACTTCGAAGTCGATGCGATCAACCGCCGTGAAGGTGCCGAATCGCTTCACCAGCTGATGCACCCGCACGACGGCCGCTTCATCGCGCACCGCGAGAGGGTGCGCGACGGCGATGGTGCTTACGCGCTCGCGAGGGGAGTGCTCTCGCAGCAGGATCATGAAGCCGTCCTCGAACCGGGGCGCGACGGGCCGGGCGTTCAGATCCGGCATCGTCTCATCGACCGCAGCGCCGGTGGCAGCACGCACGAAGCGCACGCGTCCTCCATCGGGCACCGCATCGACGATGTCCGGCCGGTCGAGGAGCCGTGCCTGGAGGCTGCGCGCCGACTGGCCCGCCGCAGGAGTGGCGACGAAACTGCGCCCGGCTGCCTTGTCGGCCACCTGCTGCGGCAAGCCCTGGGAGAGCACGTGACCCTCATGCAGCATGATCACGCGACTGCATCGCTCCGCCTCATCGAGATAGGCGGTGCTGAGCAGGACCGTCAGTCCCCGATCGGCGACCAGGCGCCGCACGATGTCCCACAGTTCGCGCCGGGACAAGGGATCGACCCCGACGGTCGGTTCGTCGAGCAGCAGCAGATCCGGCGAGCGGACCAGCGTGCAGGCCAAGCCGAGCTTCTGTTTCATGCCGCCCGACAGCAGTCCTGCAAGACGCGTGGTGAAGGCCCCAAGCGCGGTCATCTCCATGAGCTCCGGATAGCGCTGTGCCCGCTCCGCCGCGCTCACGCCGTGCAGGTCCGCGTACAGATCCAGGTTTTCCGCGACCGTTAGATCCTCGTAAAGGCCGAAGCGCTGCGGCATGTAGCTGATGCGGTCCTGAACCTTCTGCGGATCCGCCGCCACATCGATACCGAGCACCTGAAGCGAGCCCGTATCGGCACGCAGCAGCCCCGCAGCCAAGCGCATCAGGGTGGTTTTGCCGGCCCCGTCCGGGCCCACCAACGCGGTGAGCTCCCCATGAAGCGCTTCGAGCGATACGCCGTCGAGGGCGCACACCGGGGCGTCATGCTCGCGCGTAAACGCCTTGCGCAGAGTCTGTGCGATCACGGCCGGCGTACCGCGAGCCGCGCTGCTCATTGGCTGCGGCGACCCTGCCCGAGGGGGATGTGTACGGTTGCCGGCATTCCCAGACGGAGCTCATCGCGGGGGTCATTGACGAATACGCGGATCTCGTACACGAGGCTCGAGCGCAGCTCCGTCGTCTCGACCGATTTCGGCGTGAATTCCGCCACGGAGGATATGAATCCGATCCAGGCTGGGAAATCGCGGCCGCCAAACGCATCCACCGAGACCGAGGCTTTCAGGCCCTCGCGCACGGCGCCCAGATCCGTTTCGGCCACATAGGCCCGCACCCATTTCGGATCGGTGATGGCGAGCGTGAAGGCCGCCTTCTGAGGCGAGGAGATGTCGCCGGGCTCGACGATGCGCGAGCGCACGACCGCATCGAGGGGCGCCTTGAGATCGGCGTCCTCGAGCTGCTGACGGACCAGGGCGAGCTCTGCCTCATCGGCACGCAGCTGCGCCTCGCCCTGAGCGATGTCCTCCTTGCGCGGACCGGCGAGCTCGAGCGCCAATGCCTTGCGATTTACCTCCAGACGGGCTTCGGCAGTGTCGACGGCAGCCTTGGCGGAATCCATGTCCTGGCGGCTCACCCCGCGGCCCGTAGAGCTCTCGGAGAGAGTGCGGAGCCGCGCCCATTGCGCGTCGGCGTTTCCGGCGTCGGCGGCGGCGGCCTGCACGTTGGCGCGAGCCTGCGCGATCTCCTCCGGCCGATTGCCGTGATGCAACCGATCCACCGCTTGCTGCTGCGCGGCCAGGTCGGCTTCGGCCTTGGCCACCTGCGGCGCGAGCCGGCTCGTTTCCAAACGCGCGAGCAGTTGCTCTTTCTTGACGTGATCGCCTTCCTGGACCAGCACGGCGGCAATGCGTTCGCTGCCGTTGAAGGGCAGATCCACCTGACGAAGATCGACGTTGCCGTACAGGGCAAGCTCGGTCGCGACATGACGGCGGCCCAACCACCAGATGACGGCCAACCCGATGAGGAGAAGGGCGAGTATCAACAAGGCGATTCGCACGGTCTTCGACGAGCGAGCCGCCGCTCCTCCACCGGTTGCGTTCTGCGTCTCGAGGGATGGCACGGGTGACGACATTGGGGTGTGGGGTGCCAAGTGAGGGCGGGGCGGCGCGGGATTGCAGCCCGCCAAGTTACACTAACTAGCGACCGACGTCATTCAGGTCGAAGCGACATCCGATGGGGCGCGGCAATCTCATGCAGCGCGAGGCGGGTGTTCTTGAAGGCCAGCAGATCGACGTATTGACGGATTCGGGCGCTCTGCGCCAAGCGCCGATATTGCGCATCGTACAGATCGAGTACGACCTCCCGGCTGACATGGAACGAATGAGCCAGTTTGGCGACATCATCGACGCTTATTCCCTGTGGGCCCTGGGGAAATTTCATCGACGGTTCCATGCTCTCTTTATGAAGTCCGGGCGCTCTGTTTCCAATACGAACAACGGCCGCCGAACTACGCATAAATCCGGATGTGACTGCGGTCGTGCCAAAGGTAGGCGTACCGCCCGCCCCTTCTTGTAGTATGCGTCGATCCGCTTCGGATGCGATTGAGAGCCATCGGCTGTTTGACTATGGAAAAGCAGGAGTTGCGTGCGGTCGGCTCGTTAGCCGCCGTCTTTTCGGTGAGGCTTTTGGGCCTCTTCATGATCTACCCGGTATTTGCCGACTATGCGCGGCAATTATCCGGCGCGACGCCGTTCAAAATCGGGCTGGCGCTCGGCATTTACGGGTTGAGCCAGGGGCTTTTGCAGATACCGTTCGGGCTGCTCTCCGATCGGGTGGGGCGCAAGCCGATGATCGTGCTGGGGCTCATATTGTTCGGCGCAGGCAGTGCGGTGGCGGCGCTCTCCTCTACGATCGACGGCGTCATCGTGGGGCGCGTGCTGCAGGGAAGCGGCGCCGTCGGCTCGGTCATTCTGGCGCTGGTGGCGGATCTGACCGCGGAGGACAGACGCACCCAGGCGATGGCGGTCGTCGGGGTCAGCATCGGTGGCGCATTCATGTTCGCGCTGATCACCGGCCCCCTGCTCGCCGGCCTCATCGGTGTGCCCGGAATCTTTTGGTCCATGGTCGGGTTGGCACTCGTCGGAATCTGGATCACGGCCTTCGTGGTGCCGAGGCCTCTGGTGCTGGCCGTGCATCGGGATGCCGAGACCGTGCCTTCGCTGCTGAAATCGATTGCCGCAGAGCCGGAGCTTCGGCGGCTGGACTTCGGCGTTTTCGCGCTGCACGCGATGCTCACCGCGAGCTTTTTACGCGTACCGGCGTTGCTCCGCTCGAGTCTGCACATCGACAGCCACCATCAGTGGATAGTCTATCTGCCGGTGCTGCTGTGCTCCGTGGCGATACTGGTGCCGGCCATCATCGTCGCCGAGAAGTATCGGCGCATGAAGACCGTTTTCATCGTATCGGTTGCAGCGCTGGCGTTGAGCCAATGCCTGTTCCTCGCCGGGACAGGCGCGTTCGTGGTGATCGCTGCCATCACCTTGTTTTTCGCGGGCTTCAACGTGATGGAAGCAACCCTGCCTTCGCTGGTCACCAAGACCGCACCGCCCGCCGCCAAGGGGACGGCCGCCGGCATCTTCTCGACTTCGCAATTTCTCGGTATTTTCGTGGGCGGCATCGTCGGCGGCTCGATTCTCGAGAAGCTCGGCGGCAACGCGGTCTTCGTCGCCTCTCTCGGGCTGTGCATACTCTGGCTCCTGTTGGCCGCCACCATGAAACAGCCGAGCTACCTGACCACCCGCTTCATCCGTATCGCCGACGATCGATCCTTCGACGCCGCGGCGCTCGTGGCAGGGTTGCGTCGAGTACCCGGAGTGGCCGAGGCTGTGGTGGTGTCGGAGGAGCGGTTGGTTTATCTCAAGGTCGACTCGCGAACCTACGATGCCGCCTTGGCGCAGGCCGCGGTGGCTGCGGCCTAGGGGCGAGACGGCGCCCGATCAGGCGCCACCTTTCATTTTTGTAATTTTGCGGAAAGGTTCGAGCCATCCGGCTCGGGTGTACTACGCGCAGCACGCAACCCGAAGGACCGCCGATATGAGTTCCGATCTGCCCGCCGGCGCTGAAAAGCGCGTCAATGACGCCCGCTACAGACCTGTCGCTCCGGCATCGAGCGTGCCGGAGGAGTCCAACGATGCCTTCCGCGCGCTGCGCGACACCGTGCAGGAGCATTCGGCGTGGACGAAGCCTCTGCGGCACGAAATATCCCGGGTCATCGTCGGGCAGAAGCACCTCGTGGACCGGCTTCTCATCGCCCTTCTGACCAATGGACACGTGCTGCTCGAGGGTGTGCCCGGTCTTGCGAAGACCCTGTCCTTGAAGACGCTGGCGAGCACGGTGGCGCTGGAGTTCAAGCGCCTGCAGTTCACCCCCGACATGCTGCCCGCCGACATCGTGGGCACCATGATCTACAGTCCGCAGGACGGCGGATTCCGCACCAAGCACGGTCCGATATTCAGCAACCTGATCCTGGCGGACGAAATCAATCGCGCACCCGCCAAGGTGCAGAGCGCTCTGCTCGAGGCGATGCAGGAACACCAGGTCACGATCGGCGAAGAGACCTATCCGCTTCCCAATCCGTTTCTCGTCCTGGCCACGCAAAATCCATTGGAACAGGAAGGCACGTATCCGCTTCCCGAGGCGCAGATCGACCGGTTCATGATGAAGGTCGTCGTCAGCTATCCCAATCGCGCCGAGGAGCGGGCCATCCTGGACGCGATGGCAACCTCGGAACCCGCGCTTTCGGTGCGCCGAATCGTGTCGGCCGACCAGATCATGAGAGCGCGCCATGTCGTCAATGCCATCCATATCGACGACAAGATTCGGGACTACATCGTCGATATGGTGCTCGCCACACGGCCGCCCGTGGCCGCGTCGTTCAACTTGAACGGCTACATACAGAACGGCGCATCACCGCGTGCCACCATCAACCTGTGCCTCGCGGCGCGCGCGGTGGCTTTTTTGAGCGGGCGGCATTTCGTCACTCCCCAGGACGTGAAGACCATCGCGCTCGACGTTCTGCGACATCGCGTCATGGTGAGCTACGAGGCGGAAGCCGAGAACGTCACCGCCGAGGATGTGATCCGCAAGATCCTCGATCAACTTCCCGTCCCCTGATCGCCATCGGTACTGGAGCATAGGCCGATGCCCACGGCTTCCGTGAAAACCATCCTGAGCCGGATGCGGCAGCTCGAGATACGCACCCGGCGGCTGGTCAACGACAGCTTGATCGGCGAGTACCATTCGGTCTTCAAAGGGCGCGGCATGGACTTCGACGAAGTGCGCGAGTACGTGCCCGGCGACGAAGTGCGGTCGATCGACTGGAACGTGACCGCGCGTGCCGGAAGACCCTTCGTCAAGAAGTACACCGAAGAGCGCGAGCTCAACATACTGCTCGTGGTGGACATCAGTGCCTCCGGCAACTTCGGTTCCGGAGGCCAGAGCAAGCGCGACCTGGCGGGCGAGGTGGCGAGCCTCCTGGCGCTGTCCGCCATCCGCAACAGCGACAAGGTGGGGCTGCTCCTCTACACCGATCGCGTCGAGGAATACATACCTCCCAAAAAGGGGCGGCGTCACGTGCTGCGCGTGGTGCGCGAGATTCTCTATCACACCGCCGAGGGTCGGGGCACCGATACGGTCAAGGCGCTGGAGGTTGCCGGCCAACTCCTGCACCGGCGGGCGGTGGTGTTTCTGATATCGGATTTCCAGTCGAACGGGCCCGAATCCGCGACCCGGCCGCCGTTGCGCAGGGCCTTGAAACAGACCAATCGCCGGCATGATCTCGTCGCCGTACACATCGAGGATCCACGCGAAAGGACGCTCCCCGATCTGGGTGTGTTGGCGCTCGAGGATGCGGAGTCCGGCGAGGTGATCGAAATCGATACCGGAAGTGCGGCGATACGGCGCCGTTTCGGCGAGGAGTCGACGAAGCGCGCGCAGCGCCTGATCGCCGACATTCGCTCGGAGGGCGTCGATACGTTGGAACTCAGCACCGATGCGCCCTATTTGCCGGCACTGCAGCGTTTTTTCAGGTCGCGCGAGAGAAGGCGGCTGTGAACGCGCGGTTGCTGGGGTGCTTTACTGCCCGAACGGCGCAGCTTGGCGCCGCCATGGTTGGTTGCATGCTTTTTGCGATCACCGCGAATGCGGCGCCGGCCGACGATATCCGCGATATCCGCGGACCGAAGCCCGTTGCCTCGGCTTGGACCGTTTGGGCCTTGGTCGGCGGGGGAGTCATCTTGGCGTTGTCGGCTTACGCCCTGTGGAGATGGATCAAGCGCCGGCGCAAAGCACCGGAGAAGTCCGACCTCGAGGTGGCCCTCGATCGACTGGAGGCGGCGCGCACCCTGATGCAGCCGGGACGCGCGCGCGACTTCTCCATCGAGGTGTCCGCCATCGTGCGCGAATACATCGAACAACGCTTCCAGGTGATGGCGGCGCATCGCACGACTCACGAATTCCTTCATGACCTCGTGGTTTCCGCGGCCCCGGGACTCGCGGCGCACCGCGAGCTGCTCGGTGACTTCCTGCAGTCGTGCGATCTCGCCAAGTTCGGCGGCTGGAATCTGGATATCGGCCAGATGACCGCGATGCTCGAAAGCGCGCGCCGTTTCATCCAGTCAGCCTCGAGCGACCACCAGGCCGAGGCTGTAAGCGAGGGCGCGGCGCCGGCCGGCCGGCCCACCCCAAGCGCTTCGGGCAAGCCCCGTGTTTCACTTCCTTCAACCTGAGTGGTTGTGGCTGCTGGCGCTGCTGCCGCTCGTGTTGCTTTGGCGCGGGCGCAAAGGGCAGGTCGCTGCCGTCCAATATTCGAGTGTGGGATTGGCGCGCGCCGTTGCGCGGGACGCCAGGAGCCGAATCGGCCGATGGCTGTGGCTGTTGCCGGTGCTCGGCGCCGCATTCCTGATCGTCGGGCTGGCTCGCCCCCAGTTGGCACATGGACGCACCGAGGTTACCGCGAACGGCATCGACATCATGTTGGGTCTCGATGTGTCGGGTTCCATGCAGGCGATGGACTTCAGAATCAACGGCGAGCGCGTCAACCGCATCGACGTGGTCAAATCCGTGGTGTCGAGATTCATCGACGAGCGTCCCGACGACCGCATCGGCGTGGTCGCATTCGCGGGTGCACCGTACCTGGTCAGCCCGCTGACGCTCGATCACGATTGGCTGCGGCAGAATCTCGATCGGGTCGCGGTGGGCGGCGTCGATGACGGTACGGCCATCGGCTCGGCCATCGCGACCGCGGTGAACCGGCTGCGCGACTCACACGCCAAATCCAAGATCGTCATCCTGCTCACCGATGGAATGAACAACTCGGGGCGGATCTCGCCGCTGGCCGCCGCCGAGGCCGCGAAGACGCTCGGCGTCAAGGTCTATACCATCGCCGTCGGCGTTCGCGGTGAGGCGCCGATTCCCGTCCGGGACAACTTCGGCAATACCCGGCTGGTGATGGCCAAGGTCGATGTGGATGAGAAAACGCTGCAATCGATAGCCTCGCTGACCGCAGGGTCGTTCTATCGCGCGACGGATACGGACTCGCTCAAAGAGATCTACGAGCAGATCAATCGCCTCGAGAAGAGCGCGCAGGTCGCGCATCGGTTCGAGCGCTACGAAGAGTTGTATCGATGGGCGTTGTTTCCGGCGCTCGCGTTGCTGGGGCTCGGTTTCGGACTGGAGCACACCCGCTTCCGGAGGCTTCCGTGATCTTTGCTCATCCCGGCTGGCTTGCCGTGGGATTCGTGGCCTGCCTCGCTGCGCTTTTGACGTGGCTTAGATACGATGCACGTCAGCGCAAGGCGCTCGAGGTGTTCGTATCCGCTCACCTGAGGCTGGAGCTGACACGCTCCATATCTGCTTCGCGCCGTCGTCTGAAGCGAGGCCTGTTCATCGCCGCGGTGGCGCTGCTGTTCGTGGCGCTCGCCGAGCCGCAGGCGGGCTTTCGCTGGGAACAGCTGAAGCGGCGCGGCAACGACATCATCTTCGCCGTCGACACCTCGCGAAGCATGCTGACGCCGGATGTGAAACCCGATCGTCTCGTGCGCGCCAAATTGGCGATCGACGATTTCGTCGGGCGCTTGGACGGGGATGCCGTGGGGCTCGTGGCGTTCGCGGGCAGCGCTTTCCTGCAGTGTCCGCTGACGCTCGATTATGGCGCGTTTCACGAGTCTCTGGCCGCGCTCGACACGCACGTCATCCCGCGCGGTGGAACCGATATCAGCAGCGCCATACGAGCTGCGCAGTCCGCGCTGCACAGTCGTGCGGGTAGCGACAAGGTCCTGATTCTGGTGACGGACGGCGAGGACCTCGAGGGCGACGCGCTGGGCACGGCCAAGGCGGCCTTCCTGCAGGACGGATTGAAGATCTACACCGTCGGCGTCGGTTCCGCCAATGGGGATCTGATTCCGCTGCCCGCCGATCAGGGCGGCGGGTTCCTGAAAGATAACGAAGGACGCTTCGTGCGCTCGCGACTGGACGAGCCCGCGCTCAAAGCGCTGGCTCGAGCCACCGGCGGTACCTATGCCCCTCTGGGCGCGCAGAACCAGGGACTGGAGCTGATTTACGCCCAAGCGCTGGCGCCGCTTGCCAAGCACGATTTGGAGTTTCGCACCGAGAAGGTGTACATCGAGCGATATCAATGGCCGCTGACCCTGTCTCTGGGCTGCCTGTTGTCGAGTCTGCTGGTCGGCACCCGGCGCCGCGCGCCATCGCCACGCGAGGCAGTGATCGCCTCGAGGTCCTCGCAGCGTTCCGCATCCGGCGCCACGACGGCGTCCTGCGCCGCGACTGCACTTCTGTGGTTCGCGACCGCGCATCCGGCGCAGGCCTCGCCTGCTACCGCGGCATCAGCCTATCAGAGAGGGGATTTTTCCAAGGCGCAGCGCGACTATGCGCAGGCTGCGGCTCGGGATCCGTCGCAGCCCGTGTTGAAATTCGACGCGGGCACTGCCGCTTACAAGGCGGGCGATTATCCCGTCGCCGCGAAACATTTTCAGTCCTCGCTCGATGCCGCGAAATCCGGGTCCGCTGAACGCCTGGCCGAGCAGCAGGATGCGTTTTACAACCTCGGCAACACCCTGTATCGAGAAGGGCAGAAAACGGAGAAGAGCGACTTAGCTAAGACCATGGAGACTTGGACAGGGGCGGTGAAGGCTTACCAGGCCGCTCTGCAGCTGCGCGCCGACGATGCCGACAGTAAATTCAACCGTGACCTCGTGAACAGGAAACTGGAGCAGCTCAAGAAGCAACAGCAAAGTCAGCCTAAGCAAAGCCAGCCTCAGCAGGGGCAATCCCAAAACCAAAATCAAAACCAAAATCAAAACCAAGGGGAATCGAAAGATCAATCGCAAGCCTCATCGGGCAGTTCGCAAAATCGGAGTGCGAACAAGGATCAGCCGAGCGCTGCAGATCAAAGCCAGCCGCAGCAGGACCAAGGTCGCGAGCCACAGGACGCTCGCCAGGACCAGCAACGCGAGTCTCAACAGCCGCGACAAGGGCCCGTTAGCGCAGCCGGCGGCAACACGCAAACCTCACAAAACCGCGACGGCACGGAGCACGCGGACGAGCAGCGTATACCTGGGCAGATGAGTGCGGAGGAAGCCCGCGAGTTGCTCGATTCGGTGAAGGACGAAGAGCGTCGCGCCCCGACGAATTCCCCCTCCGCGCCGTCTGCCGGAAACTCCGCAGCGGATGCGCGGCCGCAACAGCCTTCGAAGGACTGGTGAAATCGTGAAGCGGTATGGGCTGAATGCGTGGTTCGCCATGATTGGCCTGGTGCTGATGGGAGCGCTGGCGTGTGCGGCGCCGGCGGGCACCGCGTTACAGAGCATCGAGCCGTCGACCATCGCCCTGGGCGACAGCGCACAATTGACGATTACCTCGATCGGCAGCGAAATGCCCGCCATTACTCCGCCCATGGTGCCGGGCCTGGAGTTTCTAGCCGTCGGACAATCCCAACAGGTGCAGATCATCAACGGAGTCACGAGCGCCAGAACCACGGTGACCTATCAGGTGATCGCACAGCAGGCCGGGGTGTTCAGCATCCCGAGCGCCTTGCCGGGCGCCGAGCCGGTGGTGTTGACCGTGACCCGTGGCGCGGGATCGGTCCCTAATGGCCAAGCGCCCGGCGGATCTGTCCAAGGCACTCCGGCGCAGCCATCTTCTTCCTTGCCGGCCGACTCCACGCGGCAGGGGGCCTCGGGTGCTGCCTTTGTCCGCCTGCGGCTGTCCAAGCACGAGTTGTATGTGGGCGAGATGGTGCCGGTCGACATTCAGGTCGGGGCCCGCGACGGAATGGTCGCCTCGCTCAACGGGCCGCCGACCCTCAACGGCGATGCGTTCACCTTGAGCAAGTTGCCGGAAAATCCGTCCCGTACCGAGGAAACCGTCGACGGCAAACCGTTCATCGTGTTCACCTGGCACACGGCCCTGGTAGCGGTCAAACCGGGCACGCTTTCGTTGACCATGGATACACCGCTTACCGTGCGCGTCCGCGCTCCCGGTCGCCCGGACGGCGGATTCTTCAGCGGGTCCGGTTTCGAGGACCTGTTCAATGATCCCGCCTTTCAAAGTTTTTTCGGTGCCTCTACGCAGCGCGACGTGACGGTCTCGAGCGCTCCGGAAACCTTCACCGTGCTGCCTCTGCCGACCGAGGGCCGTCCGGCGGAGTTCAGCGGCGCGGTGGGGAAGTTCGCGGTCTCGAGTGAGATCTCGCAAGACAAGGCGGCCGAGGGTGATCCGATCACACTGCGAATGCGGGTGTCGGGGGAAGGAGATTTCCAACGCGTCTCCTCCCCCATGCTGCACGATGCCGACGGCTGGAAGACCTATACACCGACCGCGAATTTCAAACCCGAGGACGAAATCGGCTATCGCGGTGAGAAGGTATTCGAGCAGCCCCTGATGTCGCTCGAGCCGGGAACTCGACCCGTTCCCGAAGTGCATTTCAGCTGGTTCGATCCGGTCACCCGGCGTTATGAGGAAGCGCATACGGAACCTCTGACCGTGGCGATCACGCCGGCAGCGGGAGGCGTGCCGCTGGCGAGCGGCGCCGGGGCGGCCCCCTCCGGTGCCGCACCGAACCTCGCCGGCCCGCAAGCGCTGCAGGCATGGCGGCCCGATCATCCGGACGAGGGCAGTGGCCGGACAAGATCCCTGATGCCCTTCTACTTCCAACCCGCGTACTGGGCGTTACCGCCCCTGATCTTGATCGGGCTGTCGACGGCCTGGTTCTGGCTGCGCCGGGACGAGCGCCAAAACCGGGCAGTCCGCGTGGAGCCTTTCATGCTGCCGTCGAGCGAATCGCTCGGGGAGGAAATGAACGCATGGGCGGCGGCGGGCAACGTGCAGTCTTTCTTCGCGGCAGCGCGCCGTGCGCTTGGCGCGGTGCTGGCATCTCGCTGGAATCTCACCCTCCCCGAAGTGACCACCGAGGAAGTCGTCTCCAGATTGGGATCGGACCATGAAATCGCGCGCACCTTTCTGGTCGCGGACGAGGCCGCCTATTCGAATCTGAAACTGACGCCGCTGGACTTCCGTCAATGGAAACAGATCGTGCTGCGTAACTTGGATGATGGGACATCGCCATGAGCATCAGGCGACTCACCGGATCACTTGCGGCAGTGATGGTGCTCGGCATTCACGGCGGTGACTTGAGGGCTCAAGGCCCGGCACCACCCGTTTTGCCGATATCGGCCGGTAATACCGCGGCCCAACTATACAACTCGGCCAATGCGTACGCGCGCTCGGGTAATGCGCCCCTCGCGGTGCTCGATTATGAGCGGGCTCGCGTGCTCGACCCGACGGATGCGGATCTGCGCTGGAATCTGCATCGCGTTCGGGAGTCCGCGGGACTGCCGGAGAGCAGCGGCTGGCTCGGCGAGAACGGTAGATTCGCCGATCCGAACACGCTCTACTGGGTCGGCATCACCGGTCTCGCGCTGGGCGGGGGCTGTGTGCTCGCGCTTCGATTCAGTCCCCGTTTTCGCGGATTGTTGCTCGCCGGCACGGTGCTCGGCATCGCCGCGGTGGGAGCGAGCGCCTTCAACGCGGCCGCGACTTCGGCCGTGCTGTCCGAGTCCATCGCATTGCGAGCGGCGCCGGCCAGCGTCTCGCCCGTCGCAGGCGCCGATGCACTGTTCCAAGTTCCGGCGGCGGCTGCGGTGCGGGTGCTCGAGCGGCACGCAGGCTTCGAGCTGATTCGCGATTCGCAGGGACGGGAGGGGTGGGTCGCCGCGACCGAACTCGCCGCGGTGATCCCAGGCCCCAACGACCCGAGGTGAGGCGGGGCCGCCGCCGCGCCTCGTCAGTTTGCCGGCAACGAGACGGTGAAGGTGGATCCCTGTCCGATTTTGCTCTGCACCGACACATCGCCCCCGTGCGCCTCGACGATTGCCTTCACCAGACTCAATCCCAGTCCCAGCCCACGCTGCGAGCGGCTCTTGTCGCCGCGATATAGGCGCCCCCAGATGCGACCCTGCTCCTCCACCGATATGCCCATGCCCGTGTCGGCGACGACGACGATCACGCGCTCCGCGTCGCTGCCGCAGGAGATGCGCACGGTGCCGCCTTCCGCGGTGTATTTCAGCGCATTGTCGAGAAGATTGGCGAACACCTGGCGCATGCGCACCCGATCCACCGAGGCGGTGCAGGGCGGCTCGAGGTCCGCCGTGACGGCGATGCGCTTTTCCTCCGCGACCAGTTGGTAGATGTCGATCACATCGTCGAGCAATTCGGATACCGACCTGGCCTCCAGGTTGAGGTGCATGACACCCGATTCGGCTTCCGTGATGTCCATCAGCGCGGTCAGCATGGTGAGGACCTGATCGGCCTCCTCGACGCAGTCGGCGAGCGCTTCCTCGGCGGCGGGGTCCGAGGTCGTCTGCACCGCCGCCTCCGCTATGCTTCGAAGCCGCGCGAGCGGCGTGCGCAGATCGTGCGCCACGTTGTCCAATGCCTCGCGCATGCCTTGGATCAGCGCCTGGTTTCTGTCGAGCACGCGATTGAATTGGCGCGCCAATTCCTCGAGACCGCCCTGTTCGGAGGTGGCCTCGACGCGTGCCGAGAGATCGCCCGTGTCGATGATGGAACGGGCGGTGGCGACGACCTGGCGCACGGGTTTGGTGGCACGATGCGCAAACAAAGCGCCGCCGATCACGCCGAGCAACAGGGCAGGCGTCATCACCGCGAGGAAGTTCAGGCGGAACGGCTGCAGTATGGCCTCGCGGTTGTTGGTCTTGCGCCCCACTTCCACCGTCGAGCCGTCGGCCAAGCGCGCCGACGCGACGGTGACATCCGTTTCCTGGTCCCTGGGAATTTTGAGCCAGACGAGATGCGCCGGATCGCCGCCGGGGCTCAAGGCGGCGGGATCGAACTGCACCCAATCCTGAGGTACATCGAGCAGCAAGGCGTTGCCCGAGGGGTTTGCGACCCTGACGAAAAACCCATTGGCTTTGTCGGTATCCCGGCTGCGCTGGACGAATTCCTGCAGCGCCCCGACGCCGCCGCCGTCGTAAATCGCGGCACAGGCTCGGAGGCGGGTTTCGATCACCTCGTGATCCTTGCGTTCGAGAGCGGCGCCCAGCAAAAAATACGAAAGGCCGAACAGCACTCCCGCGCTCGCGGTAAACAGCAGCGCATACCAGAGACTCAAGCGCAACGTCACGCTGCGCCAGGCGCCGTTGCTGCGCCAGCCGCCGATGTTGCGCCAGCCGGTGCTAGGGAGGCTTGATGACATATCCCACGCCGCGGATGGTGTGCACGATCTTCGAGGGAAAGCCTTTCTCGAGCTTCGAGCGCAACCGATGCGCCAGCACGTCCACCACGTTGGTTTGCGGATCGAAGCTGTAATCCCAGACATGCTCCAATATCATCGTCTTGGTGATCGGCCGCCCCGGATGCCGCATGAGGAGCTCGAGCAGCGCAAACTCCCGGCCCTGCAGCTCGATCTTCTGCCCGGCCCTGAAGACCTCGCGGGTGAGCAGATTCATCGACAAGTCGCCGATCGCGAGCGTCGTGGGCTCCGCCACGTGCGTCGCCCGTCGGATGAGGGCTTGCAGCCGGGCGAGCAGTTCGGAGAACGCGAACGGCTTGGTGAGGTAGTCATCCGCGCCTGCTTGCAGTCCGGTCACCCGATTGTCCACGCTCGCCTTGGCGCTCAGAAGCAGCACCGGCACCAGCTTCTTCTCCCGGCGGATCGCGCGCAGCACCGACAATCCGTCGAGTTTTGGCAGCATGATGTCGAGGACGATCGAATCGTAATTGACCGTTCGGCACAGCGACAGGCCCTCCTCTCCGTCGCAAGCCGTGTCGACCGAAAAGCCGCTTTGTTTCAGGCCTTTGGCGAGAAACGAGGCGATCTTGTCGTCGTCTTCGACGACCAGGATCCTCACGGTTCGATCTCCGCGATCTGACTGTAAATCCGGGCTTCGCGCAGATCGAGCTCACGCTCGATGCGCAGGCGCGCTTCGGCCGTCAGTTTGCCGTCCTGGTAGAGGTCGTTGACGGTCTCGCGCTCCGCGCCCAGCAACTTGAGCTCCATGTCGTCGACGAGGCGGCTCCTCCCGCGGTGCTCGTCATCGCCATCGCTGCGATCGCTCACCTGGCGAAGTCGCCCCTTGAGGTGCGCGCGCAGCCCCTTCGATACATCCTCCGGAATGTGCCGCTCGGCCGCCACCTCATCCAACCGCTCGAGCGTGGACTCGATCGCCGTCCGCCTTGCCTCGAATTCCTGATCCCGGTCCTGCCGGCGCTCACGGCGCCCCTGATTGGCGAGTCCCAGCGCCCGAATGACGGCCGGCAATGCGAGCCCCTGGCCGATCAAGGTCACCAAGATGACTACGAAGGTCAGGAACAAAATGAGATCGCGGTACGGAAACGGATTCCCGTTCTCGATCGTCAGCGGAATGGCGAGTGCTGCCGCCAGCGAGACGAGCCCGCGCACCCCGGTGAAGGCCAGCGCAAACGGCCACTGCCACGGCGGCGCCGGATCCTTGCGCCTGATCGAGGGGATCCAGCGCGGGATGTAGGTTGCCGGATACATCCAGATGAAGCGCGTGGCAATGACCACGAGGCTGGTCACCGCGGCGGAGAGCGCGAGTTCTCTGAAGGAGTGGCCGGCAATGCGCTCGATCAGGGTGCGCGCCTGCAGTCCCGTCAGCAGAAAGATCATCCCTTCGATGACGTAGATCAGGAAGTCCCAAAAGAAAATGCCCTGCAGCCGGGTCGCGGCGCTGATCAAGCGCAATCCGTTCCAACTGATGTACAGACCCGTGCAGATGGTCGCAAGCACGCCCGAGCCGCCGAGATGCTGGGGCGGCCAGTAGGCGACGAACGGCGTCAATACGGACAGTATGATTTCGATGCGCGGATCGCGCACCCAGCGACGCAGGCGCAGCATCCCCCAACCAACCGCCAAGCCCCACAGAACCTCGCCGACCACGATGCACGCGAACGTGCCGACGGCGTGCGATAAGGAGAACGAGCCGACGCTCACGGCGGCTACCGCGAACCGATAAAGCACCAGGGCGGTTGCGTCGTTGGTGAGGCCTTCGCCCTCGAGAATGATGATCAGCCGCCGCGGAACCTCCAGGCGTCGCGCGATGGCAAGCGGTGCCACCGCGTCGGGCGGCGATACGATGGCACCGAGCAGGAAGCCCGCTTGCCAGGATAGTCCCAGCATCCAGTGCGTGGCGGCGGCAACGGACGTCGTCGTGAACAACACGCAGCCAACCGCGAGCAGGGATATCGGCCGCAAATTGAAGCGGAAGTCGCACCAGCTCATGGCGACCGCCGAGGAGTAGATGATGGGAGGCAGCACCAGCAGCAGGATCAGGTCGGGCGCCACATCGACGCTGGGCAGGCCCGGCAGAACGGCGAGGATCAACCCGGTTATCACCAGCACGATCGCGGGCGGAATCTTCAGGCGATTGGCCGCGACTGCAGCCCCGGCAATCACGAACAACATCAGGATGAGTACTTCGAGATCTTGCAGCATCGGTGCGCCGGCAGTTTTATGCTATCCCAGCAATACCCGAGTGTATATCGGCGCGAGGCACGGACACGGACGGCACGACGATTCCCGGCGACCTGGAAAAAACATTAATTTCAATTGTTTAAATAATATTTAGAAAGTAAATTATAGTTATCTAATGGCTACCGCTAATACTGGCTGAGCGACAGTATCCAATCGACCAGCGGCCTCAAGTCGGAGTCAGGTACCTTGGTGGGCGGCATGGGCGCTGCGCTATCCCACGCGCCGGAGCTGCCATTTAAGATGCTTTCACTCAGCACGGAGCGGGCGTGCGGATCGCTCGCATATTTCTTCGCGACATCGTGCAATGACGGCCCGGTCATGGTTTTATCCGCCGAGTGGCACGCCTGGCAATTGTACTTGGTCAGAAGTTTCATCCCGTTTTGGAACCCGACGGGCTCGTCGGCGAATGCCGCGCCGGTCGCCAAGCCGGTTGCCGACACTAGAAACAGGGTCAGCGGGATGAGCTTCATAGGGATATGGCCTCCATGTCGGTTAAAACCCGTCCTTATTGGCGGGAATTGAGGAATTATAAGAGGACGGCCGGCTCCTTGCGGCGGCGTCTCGTGTAGGAGGGCGCCCCCCTCCCGGGCCCGTCCGAACGCAACAATGATGTCGGCCAACCCCCATGCCGCGTGGCATGATCGCGGTCCAAAAGTTGGGGGTGGTGAAGGAATGTGTGCAAGTAAGGTGGTAGAGGGCGGCCGGCGCGGGTGGATCATTCCGATCGGCGGAGCCGAGGATAAGGAAAGCTCTCCGCAAATCCTGCGCCGCTTCGTTGAACTGGCGGGCGCCGGTGAGGCAAACATTGCCGTCATCCCGACCGCCAGCTTGGTGAGCGATACGGGGCCGCGGTACGAACGCATTTTTGGCGACATGGGTGCGCGCAGCGTCGTCTCGCTCGATTTCGACACCCGGCGCGATGCCGAAGAAGCGGGCCGGCTCGAGCGGCTCCAGCGCGCGACCGGAGTTTTCTTCACCGGCGGCAATCAGCTCAGGCTTTCAACCTTGATCGGCGGCACACCGGTGGCGAAGGCCGTCCGGCTGTTGAACGCGGGCGGCGTTCCGGTCGCCGGCACCAGCGCCGGTGCCGCGTTCCTTTGCGAGCACATGATTGCCTTTGGCGACGAGGGCAGCACTCCCGTGGCCGGTTCCGTCCGACTGGCGCCGGGTCTCGGGCTCACCAATCGATTCATCATCGACCAGCACTTCCGGCAGCGCGACCGTCTCGGCCGGTTGCTCACCGCGCTTGCCTACAACCCGTTCGCCGTCGGTATCGGTCTCGACGAGGACACTGCGGCTTTCATCGAACCCGACAACACGGTGCACGTGGAGGGGTCGGGCGCCATCACCGTGGTCGATGCGGCCGAAGTGCAGTTTTCCTCCATGGACAACGTGCCCGAAGGCCGGCCCGTGTGCCTTTTGGGCGTGAAAATGCATATTCTCACCAAGGGCGCCACCTTCAATTTGCACTCTCGACAGGCGGACGCCGGTACACTGGTCCAAACCAAACGCTAGCAGGGAAGGGATATCGATGCGCATCCTCGAACGCAACGTCTACGTGGGTCCATCGATGTACGCGCACTTCCCGGTGATCAAGCTGTTGCTCGATCTGGGAGCGCTCGAGGAGTGGCCCAGCGGCCGGTTGGGCGGCCAATTCGTCGACGGCCTGGTGGAGGCACTGCCGACGCTCGTGGAGCACGGATGCTCCTATCGGGAACCGGGCGGGCTCATCAGGCGCTTGCGCGAAGGCGAGGGCACCTGGCTCGGCCACGTGCTCGAGCACGTGGCGATCGAGCTGCAGAACATCGCCGGCGAGGATGTGTCGTTCGGCAAGACGCGCAGCACCGACGTGCGCGGGGTTTACACGGTCGTGTACGAATACGCGCAGCGCGATGAGGGGATCGCAGCGGGCGAACTGGGGATCGAATTGCTTTGCTCGCTGCTGCCCCAAGCCCTTCGCACGAACGGCGCGCTTCCCGCGGACTGGAACTGGAAGGAGAAGCGCGACGAGTACATTCGCTATGCGCAGCGGCGCGCGCTCGGTCCCTCGACGGCGTCTCTGGTGAAGGCTGCGGAGGAACGCAACATTCCCTGGCTGCGCCTGAATGAGCAGAGCCTCATTCAGTTGGGTCACGGCAAGTACCAGCAGCGCATCCAGGCGACCGTCACGAGCCGCACCAGCCACATCGCGGTCGAGCTCGCCCAGGACAAGGAGGAGACCAACAAGATTCTGGCGAACTGCGGCCTGCCGGTACCGCGGCAGGAGCTGGTGCGCTCGGCCGATCGGGCGGTGCGAGCCGCAGAGCGCCTCGGCTATCCGGTCGTCACGAAACCCTACGACGGCAACCACGGACGTGGAATCTCCATCGGCCTGAAAAACGCCGAAGAAGTGCGCGCCGGTTTCCTCGCCGCGGCCGAGCATTCCAATTCGGTCATCGTGGAGAGCTATCTGCAGGGCGAAGACCATCGTCTGCTGGTCGTCGCCGGTGAGCTCATCGCCGCGACTCGCCGCACACCGGGCCGCGTGGTCGGTGACGGAACGCACACCATCCGCGAGCTGGTCGACATCGTCAATCAAGATTCGCGGCGCGGCATCGGGCACGAGAAGGTGATGACCCGTCTGGAGCTCGATGCACAGGCCGAGATGATGCTGGCGCGCCAGGGGTTGACGGCGGACTCCAGAATTCCCGCGGATCAAGTGGTTCCGCTGCGAAGCACCGCCAATCTGTCGACCGGCGGCACCGCCACCGACGTGACCGACATCATCCATCCCGACAATCGCGACATGGCGGTCCGAGCGGTAACCGCCATCGGGCTCGATGTGGGCGGTGTGGATTTTCTGTGCCCCGATATCGCGGAGAGCTACAAGACCGTGGGCGGCGGAATTTGCGAGGTGAATGCGGCGCCCGGTTTTCGCATGCACGTGGCGCCGAGCGAGGGCACGCCGCGCGATGCGGCGGGCCCTGTGATCGACATGTTGTTTCCTCAAGGTGCGCCCTCTAGGGTGCCGATCGCGTGCATCACCGGCACCAATGGCAAGACCACCACCGCGCGCATGCTGGCCCACATCGCCAAAATGGCGGGCTTCACGCCCGGACTGACGACGACCGATGGCGTGTACATCGACGGTCAGCGAAGCGTCGAAGGCGACATGACCGGCCCGGTGGCGACGCGCATGGTGCTCGCTGACCCGAGCATCGACCTCGCCGTGCTCGAGGTTGCCCGTGGCGGGCTCGTGCGTGCCGGCATGGGGGTGCCCTTCGCGGACGTTGCGGCGGTGCTCAACGTGCAATCCGACCATCTGGGCATGAAGGGCGTGGATACCCTGGAGCAGCTCGCCGAGGTCAAGCGCATCGTGGTTGAAGTGGCGCGGGACTGTGCGGTGCTGAATGCCGATGACGAGCACACCATCCGGATGTCGGCGCACACCGATGCGAAGCACCTCTGCTACGTGACGATCAATCCCAATCATGTGGTGGTGCGCGAACACATCCGGGCCGGCGGCCGCGCCTGCGGCCTCGAGGCAGGCGTCAACGGGCAGATGATCACCTTGTACGACAAGGGCCGGCACATTCCGCTCATGTGGACGCATCTGATTCCGGCGACGCTCGAGGGGCGCGCGATGCACAACGTGCAGAATGCCATGTTCGCGGCGGCGCTCGCATTCTCGCTCGACATCAAGCTCGACGCGATCCGGCAGGCGCTGCGCACCTTCGACAGCACTTTCTTCCAGGCTCCGGGTCGGATGAACGTCTACGACGAGCACCCGTTCAAGGTGATTTTCGACTATGCGCACAATGCCCACGCGGTGGGCGCAATGGCAGATCTCGCCGCGCGCCTCGATGTTCGCGGGCGCCGGATCGTGGTCGTTGCGGGGCCCGGCGACCGCCGCGACGAAGACATTCGCGCCATCGCCTTGAAGGTCGCCGGGCGGTTCGATCACTACATTTGCCGGCGCGACGACGGTCTGCGCGGGCGCGCGGAGGCCGAGGTGCCGACCATGATCGCGGAGGCGCTGCGAGCGCAGGGAGTCGCAGAAACCGCGATCGAGGTGATTCCTGATGAGCAAGAGGCCATCGCTGCGGCACTCGCCATGGGCCGGCCCGGGGATTTGTTGCTCGTGTTCGCGGATGCATTGATCCGCTCCTGGAAACAGATCATCAAGTTCAAGCCGGACGCGAGCGGGAACCCGGTAGCGCCAGCGCATTCGCCGGCAGCATCCGGGCCCTCCCGCCCCGCCAGCCGGCCGGCGCTCATCATCGGCGAGGAGGCTGCATCGGGGGCGGGTTCCGGCGATGCATCGCTCGAGGCGCAGGGGTTCGTGCGCGAGGAGCGAGGTCTTCGATTCGTCGGGGAGGCGGCTGATTGAGATGGCCGAGGAATCCCAGGCAAAGCCTGAGCGGGCCGCCGAGCCCGAGCAGCCCGCCGAGCCGGAACCGAACCACGGCTTCATCGACTCGCGGCGCCTGACCGGACCCAGCCGCTACTTCGACGGCCCCGCCGTGACGCTCACACCGATCGGAGCGGCCGCCACGGAGCCGCGCGCGCTCGAGCGCTGGGCCGCGAGCGTTCGGGATGTGTCGAAAGCGCTCGGCTGGCCCGACCCCGCGCCGGTGGTCGATCGCGCCGGTGACAGCACCTTCCTGGTTTTTCGCGCGCCGCCCGACGCGCAATTGACCGCCACCGAGCTATCCGAATGGGCCTGGGAGAGCGCGGCGGCCGAAGCCGGCGTCACCGTCTTCGATCGCGCACAAAATCTTGGCAGCGACCCCACTGCCGTGCTCGCCGCGCGCGCGGCGGCTGAGCGTAATCACGCACTGGTGAAGCTGCGCGCGGCCGCCTCCCGGCACAAGCTCCCGCTGTTCGAGGACGACGAGGAGATTTCCATCGGCGCCGGAACGGGAAGCCTCTGTTGGCCGCGCGCGGCGCCGCCCTCCGTCGATACCGTACCCTGGAGCGCCTTGCACGACATTCCCACCGCGCTCGTGACGGGCAGCAATGGCAAGACGACGACCGTACGATTGCTCGCATCGATAGCGGCGGCTGCGGGAGCCGTGCCCGGATACAGTTGCACCGAGGGGGTGTTCGTCGCCGGCCGTGCCGTGGCGCTTGGCGACTATTCGGGACCGGCGGGGGCACGGGTGGTGCTGCGACGCGCCGATGTCGCGCTGGCAGTGCTGGAAACCGCACGCGGGGGCATCCTGCGGCGCGGGCTCGCGGTCAACCGGGCGGACGCGGCCGTGGTCACCAATGTCAGCGCGGATCACTTCGGCGAATACGGCATCGAAAACGCGGACGATCTGGCGGAAACGAAATTGGTCGTGGCGCGTACCGTAAGCCGGGACGGCACGCTGGTGCTGAACGCCGACGATCACACCCTGATGGCGGCCGCCGATCGGTTGCCGCACGCGGCTCACGCCCGCCGTGCGTTGTTCGCCATGGACCATGCGCATCCTGCGCTCGAGGCATTGCGACGGCGCGACGGCAGCACCTGCGGCGTGCGCGGCCGCCTTGTGCTGCTTCACCATCGGGGCGAGGACCACGAGATCGGAGACCTGTCGACGCTGCCCCTGACCTGGGGAGGCGCCGCGCGCTACAACGTCGCGAATCTCGCCGCCGCCACTTTGACGGCCGCCGTCCTGGAACTGCCGGTGCCCGACATTCGGCGCGCCGCGCAGCATTTCGGCCGCCGTCCCGAGGATAATCCCGGTCGGCTCGAGCGCTGGGATTTCCGGGGAGCGACCGTGCTCATCGACTATGCGCACAATCCGCACGGCCTGGAGCAGCTGCTCGCTGCGGCTCGGTCTCTTCATGCGGGGCGCATGTCGTTGCTGCTGGGGCAGGCCGGCAATCGGGACGACCAGGCGATCGCCGAGCTCGCCCGCACGGCCGCCCGCTTCGACCCCGACCGCGTGATGATCAAGGAACTGCCTCTCATGCTGCGGGGTCGCTCGCTCGGCGAGGTGCCCACGCTCCTCGAGAGCGCCCTCTTGGCCGCCGGCGTTCCCGGCGATCGCATCGAACGGCAGGCCGACGAAGAGAGCGCAGCCCGGGCCCTGCTGGAGGCGGCAGGGCCCGGCCTCGTGATCGTGCTGCCGATTCATACCCGCGAAGTTCGCGAGCGCCTGCATGCCGCTCTGGCGGCCGAAGGAGCGTCCGCCTGGGGGGCGACCACCGGGGGCTCCACCGCCGAATCGGGCCATGAGGACTCGAATCACATCCCCGGCCAATAGCTTGCAAATTCGGCCAACAAAAGCTCACGAGATGACCTCCGTCACGCCACCTGAGACAACCCCATGATCAGATTGGCTATACGAGGATGCTGCGATGCAGTGCTAGGTGGCGGGTATGCGCCTTTCTAGAAAATGGGCCTTGATGGGGCTGTTGGCATGGACTGCCACCACGACTGTGGGGGCGGCAGATCTGTCCTTTTCTGATCGAATCGAGATGCTCGATTGGTCGGATCCCGCGCGCGCGGAGAAAATCATCGACTCGCCGTCCCTCGCGAAAGGGCGCGCCTCCGAAGTGCAGTTCCTGGAGGTCCGCGCGATGGTCTACGCCGACACCCGCCGTGATGCGGATGTCGATGCGACGATTGCACGGTTGAAGGCGATCGCGGAGGACGGGGATCAGTCGGCCGTTCTGGCCGAGCATTACGTGCGCGCCTATTCCCACTACGAGCACGCGCAATCCGCGGCGGCTCGCGAGGAACTCAACCAGATCGACATGACGGCCATCGACTCCGACGCGGAGCGCTATCGTGTGTCGATACTTCGGGGCAATACCTTGCGGACCCTGGGACAGGCTGAGGCGGCACTGCCGTTTCTCGAAGAGTCCCTGGACCTGGCCCGCGACATGCACGACGATCAGCGCAGCATCCATGCGATGCTCTGGCTCACGCTCATCTACACAGATACCGGCAACTACGATCGCGCGTCCGACCAGCTCGAGAGCGCGCGACGCCTGGCGTCCGCGATCGGCGATGAGGCGGCGCTGACCGAGGTGGAAGTGCGCGCATCGGACATCGCGGACCGTCAGGGTGACCGGCCGGCGGAGCGGCGCGCCAGTCTTGCGGCGCTCGAGCATGCCACGCGCTCGGACAGCACCAAGTGGCTCGCACATGCCTACCTGAATCTCGGCGATTCCTATCTCAAGACGCGCGACTACGCCGAGTCTCTCAAGTACTCGAAACAGTCGCTGCCATTGGTGTCCCAGATGCGCGGCAGCGGCGACGAGAGCATCGTGCTGTTCAACGAGGGATTGGCATACATCGGTCTCGGCAACATCAAGGAGGGTGAGAAGCTCGCCGAAGCCTCGATAGACAACGCGGTCAAGGGCGACAATCTCCTCGACGCCAAGGAGGATCTGCGCGAGTACGCCGACGCGCTCGAACACGCAGGCTATCTGATGATGGCGATTCAGGCCTATCATCAATACGATGCAGTGGGCGAGAAAATCATGACCGGCACGCGCCAACGCGCATTCCTCGAGCTCTCGGCCAAGTTCGACGACGAGAGGCGCGCCCGCGAGCTCGAGCTGCTGCGGCGGGACAACGCACTCAAAGCCTCGGAAATGCGTGGCCAACGGCTGAAACAACAACTGATCATGGCAGCGGCGGGCTTCGTGACCTTCATCTGTGCGGCGCTCGCCTGGGCGTTCGCACGCGTGCGGCGCGCGAACGATCGTCTGCGCTTCAACAGCGAACGCGATGCATTGACGGGCCTGCGCAATCGCCGTTATTTTAACGAGCACGTACTGAGCGTCGACGGCGGCCGGCCGGTCGGAGGTTGCGTGCTGCTCGCGGATCTGGACCATTTCAAGCGGATCAACGATACGTTGGGACATCCGGCCGGAGACGCCGTGCTCGCCACCGTGAGCCACCGTCTGTCCGCGGCGTTGCGCGAGACCGATAAGCTGGTGCGCTGGGGCGGTGAGGAATTCCTGGCCGTGCTCGATCCGATCACGCCCGAACAGGCGGACCGGACGGTCGAGAGGCTCCTTCAGGCGGTGCGCCGCGATCCGGTGCTCTGGAACGGCCAGGCCATCCGGTGCACGATTTCGATCGGCTACGCGTGCTTTCCGATGCCGGGGGCGGATACGGAGATCTCGCTCGACAGCGCGATCAGCCTCACCGACAAGGCGCTTTACGAGGCGAAGCGCCGCGGCCGGAATCGCGCCTGCTTGATCAGTGCGGTGGTCGCGCAGGACAAGGATGATTTGACCGTGATCTGCGAGGAGTTCGAGTCCGCCGCGGCCGACGAGCGGGTCCGGCTGGTGGACATGGGCGCCGCCGCCTGATGTCGCCGGCGCGCGCGCGCGACCCGATTCCGTTGTCGGCGTGGCAGCCGACCGTGTCCGGCAACGCCACCCTCGAGGTGTCCGTCGTTCCCTCCGGAAAGACCTCGGCGCTACGTCTCAATTTCGATTTCAAGGGCGGCAAGGGGTTTGCGGTCGCGAGGCGCAGCTGCCCCCGCCCCATGCCGAACGAGTACGCCGTGCACCTGCGCGTGCGCGGACACGGGCCGCCCAATGATCTCGAGATAAAGCTGCTCGACGCCACGGGCCGCAACGTTTGGCGTCACGTCGCCAAAAACCAGAGTCCACCCGCACGCTGGCGACGGTGGACCATCGAGAGCCGCGAGATCGAGTTTGCCTGGGGTCCCGCGAGCGGCAGTGCGCTCACGGAACTGGGATTCGTCGAAATCGCCATCGTGGCCGGTGAGGGTGGCCGCGGCTCGCTCTGGATCGCGGATCTCGAGATCGAGGATTTGACACCGGACCGGGCGCCGACGGCGAGCGCTTCCAGCGAGCGGCCCGGATTTGGGGCCGATGCGGCGCTTACCGGGCAGGGCTGGAAACCCGATCCCGGCGATCGGCGGCCTTGGATCGTGGTCGATTGCGCGCTGCCGCGCCGGATCGGCGGCCTCATCATCGACTGGCCTGACGGCGCGCCGTCCACGGGATTCCGAATTTGCGCATCGAACACCAGCAAGCGGTGGGAAGTCGTGCACGTCGCCGCGCAGGCGGGAGGTGCGCGCAGCTACGTATATCTACCGGACCTCAAGACGCGATTCCTGCGCCTGGAGCTGTCGAGTCCTTGCGCAGGTGCGACACTGCGCGTTCAACCGTTCGAGTTCTCGCGCTCCATCGAGGCGTTTTGGTATGCGGTCGCGAAAGGCGAGGAGCGAGGTTGGCATCCGCGCTGGTTGCATCGCGAGCAAAGCGAATGGACGCCGATCGGCCGATCGAACGGAACCGAGTGCGCGCTGATGAACAGCGATGGCATGGTGGAAGTGGCCGAAGCGTCGTTCTCGCTCGAGCCCATGTTGCGAATCGGTCCGAGGCTTTTCACCTGGGCGGATTTCGAGCCGTGCCCCGCGCTCGAGGATCGCTGGGTGCCCGTCCCCGCGGTGCTGTGGGAGACCGAACAATGGCGCCTCACCGTGATCGCGCAAGCCGCCGAGGATGGCGAGGTGCGGGTGCGCTATCGCGTCGACAACAGAACCGGGGCGCCGTTGGAGGCAGCCCTGTACGTCATTGTGCGTCCGTTCCAGGTCACGCCTCCCTGGCAAAGTTTTCGCGATGTGGGCGGGGTCAGCCGCGTTCACGATCTTGAATGGCAAGAGGGGGTGCTGCGGGTGAACAGAAGCCTCGCCGTGAGGGCCGATGGGAGCGTCCGCTTCGGCGCACTGTCGTTCGACGACGGATTCGTCGCCTCGAGGCTTCGCGTCGGCGCACTGCCGACGGCCGGGTCGATACGCGACGACTTCGGCTTTGCGACGGGCGCATTCGAATTCGACCTCGCATTGCAGCCGGGCGCCTCCTGCGATCGGACCCTGCGCTCGCGGCCCGCCGCACAGGCCAGCCCGGCGGGCCTGCCGGCATTCGACTGGAAGTCGCGGATGCGCACGGATCAGTGGTCGGGGAGCGGTTGGGCGGGCGAGGCCATCGACGCGGCGCTCACTGCGACGGCGCATATCTTGATCACCCGATCGGGGCCCGCGCTGCAGCCGGGTCCGAGGCGATATACGCGCTCGTGGATTCGAGATGGGGCCATGATGAGCGCGGCGCTGCTTCGAATGGGACATGCACGCGAGGTGCTCGAGTTCATCCGCTGGTACGCGCCGCATCAGCGCGACGATGGCTTCGTACCGTGCTGCGTGGACCGGGAGGGCCCCGATTGGCTGGTGGAGCACGACAGCCACGGTCAGCTTCTCGCATTGATCGCCGATTATTACCGGTTCACCGGTGATCGGCAGTTTCTCGACGAGGCGTGGCCTTTCATCCAGAAGGCGGTGCAGTGCATTGACGGCCTCTTGGAAGGCGACGGGCTGCTGCCGATTTCCGTGAGCCACGAAGGCTATCTCGCGCAGCCGGTTCATTCGTACTGGGACGACTTTTGGGCGCTTCGCGGCCTCACCGACGCGGCAGACCTCGCTCGAATTCTCGCGGCGGATGGCGGACGTGTGGACGCCCGGCGCGCCGATGATCTCGCGCGGCGCTCGCAGATGCTCGCCGAGCGGGTGGGGACGGGATTGTTCGCCTCGGTCGCGGCGACCCGCGCGGCCCACAACCTCGACTTTGTTCCCGGTAGCGTCGAGTGGGCGGATTTCGATCCCACGGCCACCGCGAATGCAATTTACCTGTTGGATGTACCGCAAGGTCTCGATCGAGCGGCCGTCGAGCGTACCTTCGACAAGTATCTTGCGGATTGGCGCTCCAAGCGCTCCGATGACGCAACCTCGCCCAACTACACTCCCTACGAGATCCGCATCATCGGAGCGCTGGTCCGGCTCGGGCACCGCAGCGCGGCGCTCGAATTGTTGCGCTTCTTCCTGGCCGACAGGCGTCCGCGGGCCTGGAATCAATGGCCGGAAATCGCGTGGCGCGATCGCAAGGCGCCCGCGCACGTCGGCGATCTCCCGCACACCTGGATTTCTGCCGAGTACGTTCTCGCGATTCGGAGCCTGTTCGCTTACGAGCGGGAAGCCGACCGCGCGCTGGTATTGGCGGCGGGAGTGGCACCGGAATGGATCGAGGGCGACGGCGTGCATGTGCGTGCGATGCCGACACTTTATGGCGCGCTCAGCTATACCGTGCGGCGGATCGACGCTCGCACGGTGCGCTTCGATATTGCCTCCGGCGTGGACTGCCGGATCATCGTGAAGCCACCGCTCGCAGCTGCGCTGCGCGAGGCGAGAGTCGGCGGAGCGCCGGCGCGGATCGACGGCGACTCGGTGGCCGTGCCTTCGACTCCCGCCGAGGTTCTCTGCATCGCGTACTGAGGACTGGTATCCTGGTCCATCGATGTGTGGCGAGGCGCCCGGCACCGTGACTGATCGCTCTTCCAACGTCCCCCGCTCCGATTCGGAGGCCGACACGGCGCCGACCGGCCTCACGGCCCAGGTCCGCATGCTGACGCGCGCGATCTTTGCCTCACGCGCCGGCAAGCCGCTCATGGTGCTGATGATCGTGACCGTGCTCATCGTGGCTGCCACATCGTACGGCCAAATCCGCCTCAATCGCTGGAACAAGCCCTTCTTCGACGCTCTATCACGACGCGATTTGCGCGAGTTTCTCTACCAGCTCGGTGTTTTTTTTCTGATCGCCTGCTGCCTGCTGATCTTGAATGTCGTGCAGCGTTGGCTCAACGAGACCCTCGAGTTGAAGCTCCGCGAAGGATTGGTGCACAGTCTGATCGACGATTGGATGAAGCCGCGGCGCGCATTCTGGCTGGCGAACGCCGGAGCGATCGGTGTCAACCCGGACCAGCGGATGCACGAAGATGCGCGCCATCTCACGCAGCTGTCCGCCGATCTGGGAATCGGGCTGCTTCAGTCGTCGATCCTGTTCGGCACGTTTGCAGGCGTCCTGTGGGGGCTGTCGAGCGCATTCAGCTTCCGCATTGGAGATCAGGATTACGCCATTCCCGGCTTCATGGTCTGGGCAGCCATCATCTATGCGAGCGCCGGTTCGTTGATGAGCTACTGGGTGGGCCGGGGGCTGGTGAATCGCAACGCCGAGCGGTACGCGCGTGAGGCGGATTTTCGCTTCTCGCTGGTCCGGGCAAACGAGCACGTGGATGCCATCGCGCTGGCACAGGGCGAAGGGGATGAAAAGCGCCGCATGGAGCGCAACCTGGGCGACGTGCTCGCCGCCACCCGCCGCATCATCTGGGGTCATACCCATCTCACCTGGGTGACCGCCGGCTTCGGCTGGATCACGAACGTCGCTCCGATCCTGGTGGCGGCGCCGCTGTACTTCATGGGCAAGATTTCGTTCGGCGGTTTGATGATGGCGGCCGGCGCGTTCACGCAGGCGCAGTCCTCGCTCCGCTGGTTCATCGACAACTTCAGCTCGATCGCCGATTGGCGCGCCACGTTGTTCCGCGTCGCAACCTTCCGTCATGCGCTCGTGTCGCTGCACGAGCCGCAAGGTTTCGAAAGCCGGATCACCTATACGGAAGGCGAGCCCGGGGTCATCGCGATCTCCAATCTGGAAATCGTTTCGGAGGCCAATGCCGACCGGCTCAAGGAGACGCAAGCGGTGATCGGTGCGGGCGCACGCGTGCTCATTCTGGGCGCACCGGGAACCGGCAAGACGCAGTTGTTCCGGGCGCTCGCGGGGCTTTGGCCGTGGGGCTCCGGAGAAATCACGCGCCCGCGCGGGGAACAGATCTTTTACCTGCCGCGCGGCACGCCGTATCTTCCGCGCGGCACGCTGCGCGAGGTGCTCGCCTATCCATTGAAGCCGGAGAGCTTCAGCGGCAACTCCTACACGCGGGCGCTCTACCGGCTGGGCGTGGAGCGGTTGGCGCTGATGCTCGATGAGACCCATCGGTGGGATCGGGTGCTGAGTCAGGACGAGCAGCTGTGCCTGGTGTTCGCGCGCATCCTGATTCAGTCGCCGCCCTGGGTGCTGATCGACGGCACGTTCGGGTCGCTCGACGATGACGTGCTCGAGATCATCTCGAGCGTGTTCGACGGGGAATTGAAGGACACGGGTGTCATTCACATCGGCGGCCCGGGCGAGGCGCACCCGTTGTTCTCGACGGTCCTTCACCTCGTCAAGTCCGGGCGGCCCGACGCGATGGCGCGCGCGCCGGCGGTTCCAGCCGCTTCGTCCCAGCCCGGCGCCGGCGGGAAGCGCACGCCGCGGGGACGCCGATGATGCTCGGCCGCCGCCTCGCGGGTCTCGTGTTGGTGTCGGCGTTCGCAGTCGCGTTGCCGCGGTTGAGCGGTGCTCAGAGCTTCGACTTCCACGCCCCGCTCTCGGCCGTCGATGCAAAGACGCCGGCGGTCATGCGCGATCTGGCAGAGCGGCTGCTGCCCGTTTATCAGGACTCCGATCCAGATCGATATCTCGCGAACCTATCGGTGCTGCAATTGGCGGCGGCCGACTATTCCGCTGCGATCGAGTCGCGGGAATCCCTGCACGAGCGCCGCCGGCGCGCGGATTCGGGCCGCCCGGTCGGGCGCGGCAGGGTGCTGGATATCTATGTCCGCACCAAGGCCATCGAGGCGCAACGGCGCGTGCCGTTCTCCGAGGCGTTCGACATGGCGTATCAAGAGGTATTTTCCAAGCTCAACGATCATGATGCCTTCATGCTCTCGGGCTGGCTCGCCGCTCCTGCCCAGGAGTTTCAGGAGAATTTCCAGCGGTTGCTCGACGAGCAACGCTCCAAGGACATCATCAATCAGCAGGAGGCCGAGACGCTGCTGTCCGCCTACGCGTACTTCGAGGCCTACCGCGGATCGGCCCCTTTGGCGGGACCGCTCAACTCGGTGGATGAGGCGAAACGCTATGCGGAGGGCGAGGTCAGCATCAAGGTGCCCGGGCGCGGCAGCATCGCCGCAACCGTGATTCGCCCGCAGGGCGCCTCCACCGCGCTTCCCGCGCTGCTCGAGCTCGGCATCGATCGACCTACGGTGTCCGCCAAGGAGAGCGCAGCGCATGGCTACGTGGGCGTGTTCGCGGACATGCGCCGCGCAGCGGCAGGAACCGCCGCTTTCGTTCCGTATCAGCACGACGGTGAGGTGGCGCGGGCACTCATCGACTGGATCGCCAAGCAGGGCTGGAGCGACGGGCGGGTGGCGATGTACGGCGAGGGGTACAGCGGATTCACGGCCTGGGCGGCGGCGGGGCGCATGCCGCCCGCGCTCAAGGCCATCGCAGTCTCGGATCCGACCGCGCCCGGCATCGATATGCCGATGTCCGGCAGCGTCTTTCAGAATTCGGGGTACCGCTGGTCTCTGGAAGTCACCCACACCCGGGAGGAGGTCGATCCAAGTTTCGGCGACGATGCCGTTTGGCGCGCGCTCGACGAGAAATGGTATCGAAGCGGACGGCGCTATCGGGATCTGGGGACGATCCATGGCCGGCCCAACCCGATCTTCATCCGCTGGTTGAACCATCCGAGCTACGACCGGTTTTGGCAGAGCATGATCCCGTATCAGCGTCAATTCGCCCGCGTCGACTTTCCCGTGCTCACGATGACCGGTTATTTCGCCGCCGCAGAGCCCGCCGCGCTCTACTATTTCACGGAGCATCATCGCTACAACCCTCGTGCGGACCATACCTTGCTCATCGGACCGTACGACGATCAAGCCATGCAGCGCGGGGCGTCCGCCTCGGTGCGCGGCTACGACGTGGACGCGGCTGCGCTTCTCGATTTGCGCGAGCTGCGATATCAGTGGCTCGACCATGCAATGAAGGGCGGCGCGGTCCCGGCCGAACTCCAAGACCGGGTCAATTTCGAGATCATGGGCGCAAATGAGTGGCGCCATGTGTCGTCGCTGCGGGCCATGGCCGACGCATCGCTCAAATTCTATTTGAGCGCCGGTGCGGCCGGCGCGGCCGAAGGACGCCGGCTCATCAGGCGCAAGAGCGCGAAGGCCGCCGCGGTCGCTCAGACCGTGAGCCTCACGGACCGCAGCGATGCAGCATGGCTGCCGCCGAGCGACCTCATCACACGAAATCTCGTCACGCACAACTCCGTGACGTTCGTGAGCAACTCGTTCAAGACCCCGACGGACTTCAATGGCCTGCTGTCGGGGCGGTTGGATTTTTCAGTGAACAAGATGGATATGGACATCGATATTGCCGCCTATGCGTTGACGGCGGCCGGTGATTATGTGCGCTTGTTCAATCCGGCGGATGAGCTGCGTTTGAGTTATGCGGCCGACCGTGTGCACCGCCATCTGCTGAGAGCGGGGGAGCGGCAGAAATTGGCATTCGTCGGCGAGCGCATGACCAGCCGCCGGCTCGAGGCAGGCAGCCGTCTGGTGATCGTGCTGCGCGTGAGCAAGCGCCCGGATCGGGAGATCAACTACGGCACCGGCAACGACGTGAGCGAGGAGTCGATCGACGACGGCAACACGCCAATCAAGGTGCGCTGGTACAACGACAGCTATATCGAGATTCCGGTCAGTACGGAAGCGGCGCCGCACGAGCACGCTGCGGCGGCAAAGCCGGCCCCCGCGCCGCATTGAGCCCGATGGTCGCCGCCCCCGGCGCCGGTCTCAACTCGCGCTGTACTGGATGGTCACCGCACCGGATCCTGAGTTTCCGGCATTGTTGGTATAGCTGAATCCAAGCGCCAGGTTGGCGCTGCCACTCGGAACGGTCGGTGCATAAGTGAGCGTGAGCTGGCAGCTCGCTGCGCTGCCGGTGACCGAGGGACAGGTGAAGGTGCTTGGTCCGCTCCAGCCGGCCGGCAGCGACAGCCCCGATACCGACAGTCCCGTGGCAGGATTGCCGTCGCTCGTCGTGAAGCTCACCGTGACGGTGTTGACGCTGCCGCTTGCGACATTGAGCGGCGAGCCGGGATTGACTCCCGCAACGACCGTATTGTTCGACATGGCGCGATAGCTGACGGTGGCGGTGCCCGTGTTGGCCAATCCCGCGTCGTTCACGTAGCTGTAGCCGAGCGCGAGCGTTTGCGCGCCGTTCGTGACTGCGCTGGGCGCATAGATCAGCGGCAGCTGACAGACCGTCCCATCGCTCACGGTCAGACAGCTGAACGTGGTCGAGGTCGCGCTCCAGCCGGGCGGCAGCGGGTTGAGTCCCGAAGTGATGGTGAGGGCGTTCGAGGTGACCGGCACGCCGATGGCCGGATTGGCGTCGTCGGTGGCGAAAGTGATGGTCACCGGCGTCGGTGCGGTGGGCGAGCCGATGATCACCGCAAGCGAGGGTTGGCTGGGGCTTGCAGCGATGGTGTCGTTGGTCATTGCACGGTAGGGGATGCTCAACGTCCCAGTCTTTGTCTGGTTGGCGTTGTTCTTGTAGCTGTATCCGACCATCAGTGTACCGGGCGTCGTGTACGCGGTCGGCGTGTACGACAGGTTGAGCTGGCACGTGCTGCCGGTACTCACCGTGGTGCAAGCGAAGCTGGGTGATGCGCTCGACCAGCCGGCCGGCAGTGTCGTCAAATCGCTGGTGACCTGCAGCGCGGTGGCGAGGCGCGTGTCGTCCGTCGTAAATACCACCGCGACGTTCTGCGAGCCCTGTCCGACCACGGCGTTGATTTGGCCGGCGGGCGAGGGCGTCGCGACCACGTTGTCGTTGGTGGTCGCGGCATAGGGAACGTTCAAGGTGCCGGTCTGTTGATTCCCCGCATCGTCATTGTAGGCGTAAGCGAGTGTGAGCGTCCCTGAGCCGAGCGCCGTGGGGGCGTAGGTGAGTCCGAGATGGCAGCCGTTGCCGGTGCTCACGCTGCCGCAGGAAAAGCTGTTGGATCCGCTGTGCCAGCCCGCCGGCAGCGCGGCCAGATTCGAGGTGACGATGAGCCCGCTCGCAGCCCGTCCGTCGTCGGTGTTGAAATCGATGGCGACGGCCTGGCTGCCGGTTTTTTCGACGGCGTTGATCTGCCCGGCGGGCGATGAGGTCGCTACGACGTTGTTCGAAGAGGTCGTAGCGTACGGGATGTTGAGGCTGCCGACGCGGGAGGCGCCCGAATCGTCCGTGTACGCATAGTTCAGCGTGAGCACTCCACTCGCGGATGCGGCCGGTTGATAGCTCAGCATGAGCTGGCAACCGTTGCCGGTGGTGACGATGGCGCAGGAGAAGGACGGCGATGTGCTCGACCAGCCGGCCGGCAGCGCGGAAAGATCGGTGCTCACCGTGAAATTGGTGATGGCCGCATCCATCGTGGCGTTGCTGGTGTCGGAGGTGAAGTTCACGCTCACCGATTGTGTGCCAGCGCCCAAGAGTGCATTGATTTGACCGCTGGGCATGGCGGTCGCCACGACGTTGTTCTGGGCAATGGCCTGGTACGAGATCGTGACCGAACCCCCGGGTGCCTTCGACAGGTTCGCGTTGTCGACATAGACGTAGTTGACGACCAGTGAGCCCGAGTCGGAGGCCGTGGGCGCGTAGGTCAAGTTGAGCACGCACGCGCTGCCGGCCATGACCAGCTTGCAGGTGAACGCCAGCGGACCGCTCCAACCGGCGGGTAGCGTGCTCAAGCTTCCAGAAATGCCGAATCCGGTGATCGATCGCCCGTCGCTCGAGGCGAATGTGATGCCGATCGTCTGGTTCGAGCCCACGGCGACCGATACATTGGAGTTCGAAGCAGTGGCGATGACGGTATCGTCGGTGCCCGTGGTGCCACTTTCTCCGCCGACGCCGCCCTTGGGGCTCGTGGCGGTACCGCTGCCGCCGGTACCTCCGGTGCCGCCGGTATTGCCTGCGAGGCTCGCGGCACCGTACGCTGTGCCGCTGCTGCTGCTGCCCCAGGGTGAACTGATGTCGCAGCCCGATACCGCCAGGAGCGTAGCGAGACTCAAGAGAAGTGATCGATGACTAACTTGCATCTCTATTACCACCGGCGACAATCAGGAGCGAATTCGACAGCCATCGAATTCGGGTCCAAGTTATGCCCTGGGTGGATGGCGCGAAGTTAACCGCGTCACACAATCCGGGCGAGGCGCGAACTCATTTATTGCGGCCGCTCGAAGCCGTGGTTTTTCGCTCACAATCGACTGCGTATTGTTCAATCGAACGCTTGAATCGTGGACTGTAAAATGAACATAACGTGCAGGGAAAACCTCAGTGATCAATGGTCCGCGGAAGCGCAGCGATACGAGCGCTACGATGTGCGCGCGGGCGATCGTCCTGCCGGCGCGAGTTTCGCGTCGAGGTCCGCCGTCTATGGATGCTCGGGCGCCGCGGGCACGGCACATCCCTACGCGACGTTGACCGCGATCGAGATCTTGAAGCGTGGCGGCAGCGCCGCCGACGCCGCAGTGGCCGCCGCCGCATGTCTCGGATTCTTGGAGCCCACGGGATCCGGAATCGGCGGCGACTGCTATGCGTTGATCTGGGATCCGAAGATATCGAAACTCGCAGGTCTCGCCGGATCCGGCCGCTCTCCGACATCATTGAGCCTCGACATGGTTCGCAGTCGCTCGCCGCACGGGCTGATCGCGCCCTACGGTGCAATCGCCGTATCCACGCCCGGCGCGCTGGATGCGTGGTGGACCATGCATCAGCGGTTCGGCCGGCTGAAATGGTCCGAGATTCTCGCGCCGGCCATCGACCTGTGCGAGCGCGGGGTACCGGTGCCGCAGGTCATCGGTTTTCACTGGAAGCGGGATCTTGAGGTGTTCCGTGAGGCGAGTTCCGGCGTGGAGGAGTGGGCGAATGCCATGCGCACGTATGCTCCGCAAGGACACGCGCCGCGCGAGGGAGAGTTGTTCCGCAACCCCGATCTGGCGCACACCTATCGCATGATCGCCGAAGGCGGCCGCGAGGCCTTCTATGAAGGCCCCATCGCGCTCGCCATCGACGCTTATTTCAAGCGCATCGGCGGTTGGCTGTCGTTCCAAGACTTGAAGGCGCACAGGAGCGAATGGGTCGAGCCGCTGGTGAGCTCTTACCGAGGTGTCGATGTCTATGCGATGGGCGCCAACACGCAGGGCCTGGCGACCCTGCAGATGCTCAACATTCTCGAGAATTTCGATTTGCGCGGGATGGGCTTTCAATCGGCGGAATCGATCCACACGCAAGCGGAGGCCAAGCGATTGGCCTACGAGGACCGCGCCCGTCACTACGCGGATCCCGATTTCTCGAGCGTTCCGATCGAGCGGCTGAATTCGAAAGAATACGCGTCCGAGCGCGCGAAGCTCATCCGGCCGGATCGGGTGCGCACCGGTGCGCCTGCCGAGGCCCCGAGCCGCGGCGATACCACTTATCTGACGGTCGCCGACTCAGGCGGCCTGATGGTGTCGATGATCCAATCCAATTATCGCGGGCTCGGCTCGGGGTTGGTGGCCGACGGCTTGGGCTTCATGTTTCAAAGCCGCGGTCAGCTTTTCTCGCTCATCGATGGTCACCCGAACGCATACCGGCCGGGCAAACGGCCATTCCAGACCATCATTCCAGGATTTGCGGCAGTGGGTGCGCGTCCTTGGATGTCCTTCGGCGTCATGGGAGCGGACATGCAGCCCCAGGGACAGACGCAGATCATCGTGAACCGGGTCGACTACGGCCTGGATATTCAGGCCGCGGGCGACGCTCCGCGTTGGCACCACCAAGGGTCGCCTCAAACCATGGGAGAGGATGAGCCCGGCCTTGGGGCCTGCGGCGTCCTGCGATTGGAGTCCGGGGTGCCGGAGCAGACGCGCCGCCGGCTGACGGAGCGCGGCTGGCCGATCGGTGCATCCGACGGCGGATTCGGCAGATACCAGTGCATCGAACATCGGAGCGAGGGTTCTGCGCGCGTTTACGCGGCCGCGAGCGAAATGCGCGCGGACGGAATCGCGCTTGCTTATTGATGTTGTTAAGCTCCGACGCTGCCGCCACGCCGACGGCACCCGGGGGTAATGGACTCATGGCTCGCTCGACCGCAACGGTTTCTCAAACTCGCTCCTTCACGACCGTCTTTTTGATCGAGATGTGGGAGCGATTCGGCTTCTACGGCATGCAGGTGCTGATGGTCACCTACATGATGAAGAAGCTTGGCTTCGTCGATACCCGGGCGAACCTCGTCTGGGGCGCCGCGGCCGCGCTCATCTATGCGACGCCGGCGATCGGCGGCTGGATCGGGGATAAATTGATCGGCACCCGGCGCACGATGAAGATCGGCGCGGTGGTGCTCGCGATCGGCTACGCGCTTCTTTGGCTGCCGACCGACAACCAATTCTTTTTGTACACGGCCCTCGGCGTGATCATCGTCGGTAACGGGCTGTTCAAGGCGAACTCCGGGAATCTGGTGCGCAAGATCTACGAGGGCGATGACACCAAGATCGACAGCGCCTTCACCATGTACTACATGGCCGTGAACATCGGCTCCATGATATCGATGACCTTGACCCCATGGATACGCGATTACGTCGGCGAGCACTACGGCGATTCCGCCGGCTGGCACACGGCGTTCGGCGTGTGCTCGATAGGACTGGTTCTTGGTCTCCTCAATTACACGCTCATGAGCCGCGCGCTGGCACACATCGGCTCTCCGGCGGACGACGCGCGTCCCGCGCCGAAACGGCTCGCCGGCGTTCTGTTGGGCAGCCTCGGCATGGTGCTCCTTTCCGTGGTCATCCTGCAGAGCGAGGCGGTGGCCCGGGTGTGCGTGTACACGGCGGGCGCGGTCATCCTTGCCGTCTTCGTCCACCTGATCCGCGTGAGCCACCGCGACGAGCGCGCTGGCCTCATCGCGGCGCTGGTTCTGGTGGTGCAGACCATATTCTTCTTCATTTTCTATCAGCAGATGTCGACCTCGCTGAATTTGTTCGCGCAGAACAACGTGAACCTCGATTTCAGCCTGTTCGGCTGGCACCTGTTCACCTGGATTCCGGAGCAGTATCAAAATCTCAATTCGATCTGGATCGTCGTGCTGAGCCCCGTGCTGGTGTTCATCTACAACTCGCTCGGCCGCGCGGGCAAGGACGCATCGATTGCCGCGAAGTTTGCCTGGGGCTTCGCGGCCGTGGCGATCGGTTTCTTCATCTACGGCGTGGGTGCGCGCTGGGCGGTGGATGGCAGGGTGTCGTCCTGGATCATGGTGTGGGGATATGGGCTCTATTCGCTCGGCGAGCTGCTCGTCAGCGGCCTGGGGCTCGCCATGATTGCGCGCTATGTCCCCGCGCGGATGGGCGGTTTCATGATGGGAGCGTACTACGTGGCGTCCGGCCTCTCGCAATATCTCGGCAGCGTGGTCGCGAACTTCGCGCACATTCCGGAGGGACTCAAGGATCCGGTGGAGTCGTTGAACATCTATACCAGTTTATTCAACAAGCTTGGATTCGCCGGCGTGCTTTGCACGGCGATTGCCATCGCGATGCTGCCGTTGATGAAGCGCCTGTCGTCGAGTCATGCGGATGCCGGCGCGAATCAGACGCCGCTCCCGGCCGTGCACAGCGAGGAGTTCAACACCGCATCCTGAACGCCAGACAGCGTTCTACGAACTCGGGCAGCGGCGATTCGCGTGCACGCGAATCGTGTCTCCGTCGTTGACGCCCGGCTTGTCTTTGTGGCCGCATCGGCGCATGTCGCGGTCGCCCGTCGTGGCGGTCCAGGTGAGATGCCCGCGGCCGGACGCGTCCGGGGTGACGGACACGGATACCGAGGCATTTCCATTGATGACCTCGCCGCTCACAACCGCTTGCGGCGGCTGGGCATTGCGATCGTATATGGTCACGGTGAGGGCGTCGGGCGTGTCGTTCAACACCTTGACGGTGACGCCATCGCCCGCAAGCGCATTGCCACCGGCGCAAAACATCACCCCCAGGGCAATCGCAGCAACTCGCATGTCGTACATGGCATTCCTCTGCTAAACGAGCTTGAGATCCAGCGGTCGAACCTGCGCGAACACCGCATCGCATTGTACGGCCGAAAGGCCCCACATCGATCGGAACAGGCCGCCGAGCACCGCCCGATAGTCGTTCAAGACCGGAAAATCCCGATCCTGCAGCAGGTTGGCGCGGTTGACGGGGCGCTGCTCGCCCGCCACGGTGCCTCCCCGGACGGATCCGCCGAGCACCCAATACACCGAGCCGTGCCCGTGATCGGTACCACGGTTGCCGTTCTCACGGAACGTGCGGCCGAATTCAGAGACCACGACGACGACGGTGTTGTTCCATTCGGTGCCGAGTGTCTGAGCAAACACCTGCAGGCCGCGGCCGAGACTCGCGAGGTTTGCGGCAAGCGGACCCTGGGAAGCACCCTCGCCGACGTGGGTGTCCCAGCCGCCGACGTCGACGAAGCCAACCCGATACTTGTCGCGCATGAGCCGTGCCATGCGTTCGGCTTCGAGCTCGAACCCCTTGGTGTTGACGGCACTGCGGCTCGCCGAGAGCATCTCCTGCGCGATCTTTTGGGCGACTTCCTGACGAAGATCCAAACCGTCGCGCACTGCCGTCTCGAGATGGTGGCCGGCGTACATGTCGTTCAGGATTCGCGCCTGGCGCTCGTCGAACGGCGGTTTGCCGATGTTCTTGAGCGACAGGTTCGGCACCGTGGAGGCTCCCTCGAAGGCGAGCGGCAACGCGTCCGTGAAGGCGATGGGGTCGGGCTCCGGGGCGGTGCCGCCGAGCGTCTGCGCCAAGCGGCCGAGAAACCCGGAGCGGTAATTGCGTGCGCTTGCGGACGGTTGTCCCAACTCGATGCTGTCCTGAGTCTCGAAATGGCTGCGCGACAGATCATCCGTGCCCGCGAAGGGGATGAATGCCGCCTGCCGCTGCAGATACAGGGCGCCGATGGTTTCCCGTACGGCGGGGGCGAGCGCCCAGTCGGCATTCAAGGCGAGCGCGCCCGTGGTCGAGGCGGAATCGGGACGGGCGATGGCGATGTTCGGGCGGGATTCGTAATAGAAGTCGCTCGAGTACGGGATCAAGAAATTCGTGGAATCGTAGCCGCCCCGCAAGAACACGAGCAGGAACCGCGGACCGCTCGCCGGCGCGGCGAACAGGCGGGCCGGGCCGGACGCGGCACCGAGGAGCGCCGCAAAGCCCCATTGCAATGCGTGACGACGTTTCATCGAATCGCTCCTCTCACTCGTAGTTGAAATCGGGCGAGGCCAGCAGAAAAGTGTTCCACTCCTGCTGCGAGTTGGCGCGCGCCAGGGCGTCTCTTGCGCCCGCGCCGAGAAACGGCTCAACGGCCTCATAGTACAGTCGGTTGGAGAGTTGCGGAAATCCGCCCGCGCCGCCGGGCGAGGTGCCGTCCTCCCCGTCGAACAGGCCGGCGCTGCCGGAGCCGATCGCGCGCGCGATCTCGAACCTGCGGCTCATCTGACCGGAACTCGCCCAGGCGAGTTCGGTCAACGGGTACCCATCGGGAGTCGCCCGGCCGAAAGGCGCCTCCCCGAGGCCGTTCAGCCAGTTCAGCATCGGCCGGGTATTGCTGATCGTGCGTCCGTCGTAGGCAAAACGCACCGAGGAGACCACGAAGCGCATGGGGTCTTTGAACTTGCCGCCGAGCGCCGCGTCGAGCTCGGGTGCGAGCAACATCTCGCGCAGCACTTGCGCAATGTCGCCGTCCGAGCGCATGAAAGTCTGCGTCATGCGATCCACCAGGCGCGCGGGTGGATCGTCGGCGACGAAGTAGCGCGCGAGCTCGCGGGAGATGAAGCGGGCACAGGCGGGCTGCCTCACGATCAAGCCGACGGCCTCGTCCACTTCGTCGAAGCCGCGGCCCTTGATGGTTCGGCCGAGCAGGAGCTTATCGCCGAAATCGTGGCGCGCCGGGTTGAACTCGAATGCGCCATCGCGCCGATACAGATTCTGCCACTCGCGCTTGAGCTTCGGCGGATCTACTGCGCTGATCCCGACGCCGGTGAGCACGCGAGCGAGTTGCTGCACGTCCTGTTGCGTGTAGCCGCCATGCACCCCCAACGTATGCAGCTCCATGAGTTCGCGGGCGTAATTCTCGTTGATGTGTCCGACGGCGTTTTGATTGTTGTCCAGATATTGCAGCATGGCGGGATGCTCGAGCGTGGCGAGCACCAAGTCCTTGAAATGGCCGAGCGCATGCGGCCGGATCGCCCGGTCGACGTAGTCGCCGACGAGCCAGCGAAGATTGGCCTTGTATTGATGGACGCTGAAGTGATTGAGCCAGAACCAGACCATCTGTTCGTCGAGCTGGGACGGCGCATAGACCGCCCGTAACAGCTCCTCGCGGATTGCCTGGTTGGCGAGCTTGTTGCCCTCATCATTCAATGCCTTTCTGGCCTGCTCCTTGTCGGCCCCATCCGGCATGGCGTTGATCCGCTTGTATTCGGCGGACAGATCAGCGAGCACGCGCTCCGGATCGGGGCGCGCGGCGACCAGGTTCGCAAGTTCGGCGCCGAGCGGGGCGGGAAAGGGAGCCTGCGGGCCGCGCAGTTGCCGGTCCAGATAGCGCTCGCGCCCGAGGCGATGCAATGCGCCCACGCTTTCGGCGTCGATACCGAAGCTGACGCGTTCGAGCCACAGCAGGTCCTGACGGTGGAACACCGGCAGCGACGCGGCCGTCGCGTGCGCCGGCGTTTTCGGCCCGGGATTCGCGCAACCGCCGGCGAGCAGCATCCAGGCCACGGCGAGCGCCGCCCCGACCAGGATGAGGGCCTGGGACGGGGGCGGGGCGGTCGATGGGAGGTGCGGGTCCACGGGTCTCCTAAAGTGTCGGCGACGCCCCGGGATCGAGGCCCGGGCTCGACAATCAACGGCCGGCCCCGGTAGCGCGTTGACCGCGGGAGGCACTTCAGGCGGTTCGTGAGGCCATGCGCGCGGGCCGGGGCCTGCAGGACGGGCGATAAGGCGGCATTAAGACTTTGACATGATTTTCGCAGCCATTCTGCCGGCCCGCCCCGGCTTCGCGAAAGCAGCGATAAGATTGACAATTTTTCGACACGGCCGCCCTGCCGTGGCAAACTCTGCGCCCCCGTTCAACCCTGTGATGGAACCTCGAGATGCCCCGTACGACCCCCCTTTCCGATATCCGCAATATCGGCATCATCGCTCACGTCGACGCCGGGAAAACGACGACGACCGAGCGCATTCTCTATTACACCGGGCGCAAGCACACGATTATCGACATCCACGATACCAAGGATCTCAAGACGTCCACGACCACGGACTACCTGGAACAGGAACAAAAGCGCGGCATCACCATTCAGAGCGCTGCCGTGTCGGCGTTCTGGCGGGACAAGAAGATCAACCTGATCGACACCCCGGGACACGTGGATTTCACCATCGAAGTGAACCGTTCCCTGCGCGTCCTCGACGGCGCCGTGGTCGTGTTCGACGGCGTGGCCGGGGTCGAACCGCAGTCGGAGACCAACTGGCGTCTGGCCGACAATTATGGCGTGCCGCGATTCTGCTACGTGAACAAGATGGACCGCAGCGGCGCCAATTTCGTGCGCTGCGTCGACATGATCAAGAAGCGTCTAGGCTCGCGTCCGCTGCCGGTGCAGATTCCGATCGGGTCCGAGGACAATTTCAAGGGCATGATCGACCTGGTCGAGATGAAGGCGCTGGTATGGGATTCCGACGACAAGGATTCCGTGTGGCAGGTGCTCGACGTGACACCGGATCTCGCCGACAAGCTGCACATCACCGTGCCGAGCGACCGCGCCATTCTGGCCGATTTGGAAAGGTACCGCACCGAGCTCATCGACACCTGCCTCGAGCAGGACGACGAGGCGATGGAAGCCTATCTCGCGAATATGGAGGCACCGTCCGCCGACGTTTTGCGGCGTTGCATACGCAAAGGCACCTTGGTTTCCGCCTTTACCCCCGTGCTCTGCGGCTCGTCCTACAAGAACAAGGGCGTGCAGCAGGTGCTGGACGCCGTGGTCGACTATCTGCCGGCACCCACGGACGTGCCCTCGATCAAGACCGTGAACGCCGACGGCGAGCCCATCGGCGAGCGCGCATGCTCCGACGACGAGCCTTTCTCGGCGCTGGCGTTCAAGGTGATCAACGATGCCTACGGCGCGCTGACCTTCATCCGCGTCTATTCGGGGGTGCTCACCAAGGGTGCCTCCGTACAGAATTCGACGCGCGGCAAGCGCGAGAAGATCGGCCGCATGGTCGAAATGTTCGCCAAGGAAGCCATTCCGGTGGAAGAGGCCCGAGCGGGCGACATCATCGCGCTCGTCTCGCTGGCGGAGACGGAAACCGGCGACACCCTGTGCGATTCGGCGAATCCGGTGGTGCTCGAGCGCATGCGTTTCCCGGATCCGGTGATCAGCGTTTCCGTCAAGGCGAAGACCAAGGCGGAGCAGGAGAAATTCGGCATCGCACTCGGCAAGATGGTGCGAGCCGACCCATCGCTGCATCTGGAGACCGACCGCGAGACCGGGCAGACCATCCTGCGCGGCATGGGCGAGTTGCATCTCGAAGTCACTCTGGACCGCATGCGGACCGAGTTCGGCGTCGAGGGCGTGATGGGCGAGCCGCAGGTCGCGTACCGCGAGACCATCACCAAGAAGATCAGCGAGCAGTACGTACACAAGAAGCAGACCGGCGGCGCCGGTCAGTTCGCCGAGGTGTGGATCGACTTCGAGCCACTGGAGCGCGGCTTGGGCTTCCAGTTCGTCGACAAGACCGTGGGCGGATCGGTGCCCAAGGAGTACGTTCCGTCGGTCGAAAAGGGCCTCAAGATGCAAAAGGAAGACGGCGTACTGGCTCATTACCAGACCGTGGACTTCCGCGCGACGCTCACCGACGGCAGCTACCACGATGTGGACTCCAACGCGTTGACCTTCGAAATCGCCGCCAAGGCCGCATTCCGCGAGGGCATCCGCAAGGCGGCTCCGATTTTGCTCGAGCCCGTGATGAAGGTGGAGACGGTGACGCCGGGCGATTACTTGGGCGATGTCATCGGCGACATCAACCGTCGGCGCGGCTCGATCGTGGATCAGCTGGAGCGCGGAACCAATATTGCGGTGGTCGCCACCGTGCCGCTGTCGGAGATGTTCGGCTACATCGGACATCTGCGCGGCATGACCAGCGGCCGCGCGTCCTACACCATGGAGTTCTCACACTACGATCCCGTGCCGCGCAATGTTGCGGAAGAGGTGATCGAGCAGGCGAACAAGACCAAGGCGGCGGCCGCCGGTTGACAGCGCCGGTGCCTAGGGTTGGTTCGCGTACAGCTTGACGATTTCGTAGAGAAATCGCCGGCCGTTCGTCAGCGACACTACGCGGATGCGCTCGTTCAAGCCGTGCGCGCGCGAGCCCTCGGCATCGTGGAACATGCCCGAGAGGCCGTAGGTTGGCGTACCGTGCGCGTTCAGGAACCGCCCATCGGTGGCGCCCGTCGCCATCGTGGGTACGATCGCGACGCCGGGCCAGATGTGCCCGGCGACCGCATGCACGGGATTCATGATGCGGGCGGAGAGGGGCGGCGGGGGCGACTGCATCCCCGGCTCTCCCACCGGCGCGACAGTGATCTTGTCGTCGGCCAGTACTCTCACGATCTCGGCCTGAACGTCGGCAATCGGCACATTCGGCAATATCCGGCAGTTGACGTTGGCATGCGCGTGTTGCGGAAGCGCGTTAGGTGCATGCCCGCCGGCGATCTCGGTGGCCACGCAGGTCGTGCGCAGCATCCCGTTCCAGCCGGGGTTCACCGCCCATAAGCGCTCCACGGCGGCCTCGTCCGCCGGGTTCGCGAGCACCGCCCGCATGTCGGAGGCGATGTCGGCAGGCGACAGCTTCGCCTGGGCCTCGAAGTAGGCGCGCGTCGCCTCGTTCAGCGCGACCGGGAAATCATGGGTGCCAAGACGAGCGAGGCCGCCGGCAAGGCGCACGATGGGATTGTTCTTCGTGGGACGCGAGCTGTGTCCACCCACATCGGCGGTGTCCAGCGAGAAATCCTGGTACACCTTCTCGCCGGCTTGGATCTGCAAGGCGACCGGCTTGTCGTCCTTGCCGAGCTCGCCTCCTGCGCCCTCGTTGAGCGCGAATGCAGCGTCCAGGACCTCAGGCTGGGTATCGAGAAGCCACTTCACGCTGTTGAACACATCGGGCGTTTCCTCGCCGCAGGTGAGCGCAAGCTTCAGGCCGCGCCTTGGGCGGAATCCCTCCTGGTGGTAGCGGATCAGGCTGTCCGCAAACACCGCCGCCATCGCCTTGTCGTCGCTCGCGCCACGCGCGTAGAACCACCCATTTTCCTCCACGAGCTTGAACGGATCGCGCTCCCATTCGGAGCGCTTCGCTTCCACGACATCGATGTGAGCGAGGAGCAGGATCGGTTTGGACTTTGCATCGCGGCCGTGGATCACCGCGATCAGTGCGCCGTCGCCGGGGCGGTCCGGCGGGGCAAGGATGCGGGTGTCAGCCTCGGGAATTCCCGCTGCCAGGAGTCGAGCGCGCACGGCCTCAGCAGCCTGGGTACAGCTGCCGACCGAGCGCGTCGTGTTGATCTCGACGAGTTCTCGATAAAGATCGCGGAACGCGACTTCGTCGGGGGCCGCTGCGCAGACGACCGGGGCGAGCATGGCCGAAATCGCCGCTGCCTTCATCGAAGCTCGGATTCTCATGCTGAAACTCCCGTATGCCGCTCAGAGGAAGCCTGAGGCGAAGCGCCGTCGATATCAAGGGGGGAGTGGGCGTATCATGCGCGACGGTCGTCGGACGAGGGAGCATCGTGAGCAAAATCAGCCTGTTTTCGTGGTTTTTTGCGCTGGCGATCTTCGCCGCCGCGTCCCGCGCCGCACCGGCTCCCGATCCCCTCCCGGTGATCGCCATTCGCGCCGGGCACTTCATCGATGTGGTGGCCGGCAAGAGCGTGGCCGATCAGCTCATTCTGGTCCGGGGCAAGGTGATCGAAGCGGTCGGGCCCGATGTGCCGATTCCGCAGGGTGCAGAGGTCATCGATTTATCCAACATGACCGTGTTGCCGGGGCTGGTGGATTGCCACACGCACCTCGCCGACCTCGCGTATTCGGAGCCTCTCGACGTTCTGAAGCGCTCAGCGGTGGAGACCGCCTACGCGGCCATTCCGAACGCGCGGGTCACCCTGCTCGCCGGTTTCACCACGGTGCGGGACGTGGGCGTGTACCGCGCCTTCAACGACGTGGCAATGCGCGACGCCATTGCGAACGGAATGTTCATCGGTCCGAGGATGTACGTCGCGGGAGCCTATGTCACCATCAGTCAGGGTGCCGGCGATATGACCGGCCTGCCTCCCGATATTCAATTGCCCTGGGACATGCATTACGGTGTGGCGAACGGTCCCTGGGAGGTTCGCCAGAAGATCCGGGAACTTGCGCACCGGGGCGCGGATCACATCAAGGTGCTTTCAACGGGCGCCGTGCTCACGCACGGGAGCAACCCAAAGTCCATCGAATTCACTCCCGAGGAGCTGCGTGCGGCGGTGGAAGAGGCAGGCAATTTCGGACTCCGCGTCGCCGCGCACGCCCATGCTGCCGAAGGCATCAAGAATGCGATCCGTGCGGGCGTCGCGTCCGTGGAGCATGCCACGCTCATCGACGACGAGGGCATCGCTCTCGCGAAACAGCACGGTACGTATCTGGACATGGATATCTACGATGAGGAGTGCATTCAATCCGCGCCGGACACGCCGGCCGATTTCCTCGCCCACGACCGCGACCTCGGCGCCCTTCAGCGCCGCAACTTCACCAAGGCCGTCCGTGCGGGCGTCAAGATGACCTTCGGCACGGACGCCGGCGTCTGCCCGCACGGCGTGAACGCGCGGCAATTCGCGTTCATGGTCAAATATGGCATGACTCCCATGCAGGCGATTCAATCCGCGACGGTCAATGCGGCGGATCTCATCGGCCATTCGGAGCTTTTCGGGTCGATCGCCGCGGGCAAATCGGCCGACATCGTGGCGGTGAAAGGCGACCCTCTGGCTGACATCCAGGTCCTGGAACACGTCAGCTTCGTCATGAAGGAAGGCACGGTCTACAAGCACGAGCAATAGGAATGCACACGGGAGTCTCGACATGCGGAAGAATTTATTCGCGCTGCTGGCGGCGGGAGCGGCATTGACCGCGGCGGTCTCACCCGCCGATGGGGCGACGGAGGCCAAGACAGGCTTTGGACCGGGCAATCCGTTCTACGCGCAGAGTTCGCTGCCCTTTCATGCGCCGCCGTTCGACAAAATCAAGGACGAGGATTATCAACCGGCCATTGAAGCGGGGATGGCGCAACAGCTCGCCGAGGTGCGGGCGATCGCGGAGAATGCCGCCGCACCGACCTTCGAGAACACCCTGGTTCCCTTGGAGAAGAGCGGTGCGCTGCTCGGCCGTGCCATCCAGGCGTTTCATGGCGTGACCGGTGCCAATACCGATCCGACGCTGCAGGCAGCGAAGACTGCGCTGGCGCCGAAGCTGGCCGCGCAATATGACGCCATCTATCTGAATGCGAAGTTGTTCGCACGCGTATCCGCAGTCCACGAGAAGCGCGAGACCAGCGGCCTCGATGCGGAATCGAAGCGGCTGGTTCAGGTCACCTATGACGAGTTCGTGCGCGCCGGCGCGACACTCTCCGAGTCGGACAAGGAAAAGCTCAAGAAACTGAACGGGGAGGCCTCCACGCTATCGGATACCTTCTCCAAGCGGCTGTTGGCCGCCAACGCGGCGGGCGCGTACGCGACTGCGGCGCCGGCGGCGCTCGCCGGCATGAGCGACGCACAACTGGCTGCCGCCGCGCTGGCCGCGCAGGCCAAACACTCGCAGGGCTACGTACTCGCGCTGCAGAACACCACGCAACAGCCCGCTCTTTCCTATTTGAGCGAGCGCTCGACGCGTCAGGCGATCTTCGAGAATTCCTGGAACCGCACCGAGCGGGGCGATGCGAACGATACTCGGACGATCGTGTCGCGGCTCGCCCAGCTTCGAGCCCAGCGTGCGCAGTTGCTTGGTTTTCCGAACCATGCGTCCTGGACGCTCAAGGACCAAATGGCGAAGACCCCCGAGATGGCGCTCCAATTCATGGATGCGCTCGTGCCGCTGGCGACCGCCCGGGCGGAGCGGGAGGGCAAGGACATCCAGGCCGTGATCGATTCGAGCGCAGAACATTTCGCGCTCGAGGCCTGGGACTGGGACTTCTACAGCGAGCAGGTGCGCCGGGCGAAGTACGCGCTGAACGATGCGCAAGTGAAGCCCTATTTCGAGCTTGGCAACGTGCTCGTGAATGGCGTCTTCTATGCGGCCACCCGCCTCTACGGGATCACCTTCAAGGAGCTCAAAGGCATTCCGGTGTACCAGCCCGAGGTGCGCGTCTTCGAGGTCTCGGACACCGATGGGAAACCGCTCGCGCTGTTCTATTGCGATTACTTCAAGCGGGACAACAAGAATGGTGGCGCGTGGATGTCGACTTTTGCCACCCAGTCGCACCTGCTCGGTGCCCGTCCCGTCATTTACAACGTGGCCAATCTCCCGAAGCCTGCGCCGGGCGAGCCCGCGCTCATCAGCTTCGACGACGTGACGACCATGTTCCACGAGTTCGGACACGCACTGCACGGCATGCTGGCGGACACGCAGTATCCCAGCCTCTCGGGTACGGCTACGGCGCGGGATTTCGTCGAATTTCCTTCGCAGTTCAACGAGCACTGGGCGACGTACCCGGAGATTTTCGAGCACTATGCGCGTCACTACAAAACGGGTGATGTCATGCCGAAGGAGCTCAGCGACAAGATCGAGCGCGCGAAAAATTTCAACGCAGGCTACCGGATGACCGAGCTGCTGGCGGCGGCTGAGCTCGACATGCAATGGCATATGTTGCCGGCCAGCGCCCCGTTGCAAGACCCGGATGTGTTCCAGAAAGAGGCATTGACCAAGACTCACCCCGATCTCGAGGCGGTCCCGCCGCGCTATCGCTCGACCTATTTCAGCCACATCTGGGCGGGCGGATATTCCGCCGGCTACTACGCCTACCTCTGGACGCAAATGCTGGCGGACGACGCCTATCAATGGTTCGAGGAAAACGGCGGACTGACCCGCGCAAACGGCGATCGCTTCCGCCATATGGTCCTATCCCGAGGCAATACCGAGGACCTCGCAGAAATGTATGCCGCATGGCGTGGCCGTGCGCCCAAGGTCGACGCCATGCTGAAGGAGCGGGGTCTCGCGGACGCAGTGCCGTAGCAGCGCGGGCGTTCGGCTTAGTGGTGAACGGTGACCGAAGGATCCAGCAACCCGAGCGCGCCGGCGGCGGTGGTCTGGCCGGTGTTCGCGATGTCGGCTTGCGAGTACGAACGTCCCGGGCCAGTGCAGGCCGTTCCGGCCTGGGAAATCCGGCTTCCGGTCTGATTCACGCAGCCTGCGCGCGTTGCAGCAAGCGGCGCTGCGTCGTTGCGGGCGGGGGCGTTGTTCATCGATGCGCAGCCGGCCAGACAGCATGCCGCGGCGAGTGCAATCCAGTTGTTCATGGGACACCTCCTGCGATCGGGTGCTTGACAATAATTTCAAGGGTACGCCTGTTGCGGAGCAATTAGAAAGACCCCTGACACGATAAGTTAAGTCGGGCGGCGCGCCGGCGCTTGCGGCAAGCATGGCGGGATGGGCTATCATCGATCATCTTCAAAATCACATTCGCGCTAGGGGATGCCCCGTGAAATTACGCCTGCCGTCGATCAAGTGCGCCCTCGCCCTCATTTTTGCGTTGGGCTCGGCCGCATCCTTTGCGGTGCCCGTCTCGCACATCCAGGTGCGCATCGTGACGGGTGTGGCAGATCTCACGGCGGGAAGTTATCTGGAGCTGCGCATCTACGAGGCCGGCAAGGCCGTGAGGCGAGTCGCGCTCACTCACGGAGAGGCGTGGCCGCGCGATTCGACCCGCGTCATTCCCTTGACCTTGAACGAAGCCATCGACCCGCGCAACGTGCAGCGCTTCAGCCTGTTTTACCGCGCCGCAAGCCCGTTGTCGCCGCCGTGGGAGGTCGTTGCGGCGGACGTCGATTTGTCGGCGGGCCGGGAGCCGCAGCAATTGCTGCTCGACACGACGTTGTCGGGAGAAATTGCGCGACAGGGCGAGCTCGCCACCTTGGATCGCGACGCGGGCACCATGAGCTGCATGACGGATGCGGATTGCGACGATCAGAAAGCCTGCAACGGACGCGAGCGCTGCGCGCCTCACTCGGCCGGCGCCGACGCGCGCGGCTGCGTCAGCGGCAGTCCGATGGTCTGCCCGGTCAATCAGATCTGCGCCGAGGGGCGGGGTTGCGTAGGGGCAGGCACGGCGAAGTCGCTCGGATCGGCCAAGCAACCTTAAGCGGAGATGGTCAGCGGCGTCGCGCCGCGGGCGCGAGGCGAGCACGTCAACTTTAGTTCGCGCCGGTCAGCGTCACCGAGTGTGCCGTCGGGCCGGGCAGGAGCGGAGTCGGCTTGCCCTGCACCCAGTCGCTGAACCCCGCACGATAGAACGGTGACAACGGATGACCGCTCTGGCCGCCCGGCATTTGAAAGTATCCTTCCTGTTCGTGACCGGGTGCGACACTGAAGCGCTCCGATGCTCCATAGTCGGGACCTTGAATTCGCGGCATATCGTGGCGTCCGCCGGGTACCGAGACCGTTGGCATGTCGAGAAATTTGGCGAGCAGAGGCAGAGCGGAGGAGAGCGGATGCGCGACGTGCAGCGCGTTGACGGTTCCCCAGGTACAGGAGGCCATTTCGGCACAGCCGGCGGGCATGCGCTCGCTCGCTGTCAATGCAGCGCCCAAAAAGACATCCCAATCCGCATAGTCCGGCGATAACAAATTCACGGGCCGCTCCTGCACCAAACGCCACAGCGCGCCTTCGAAGGAATCGGGAATCTCGAACACGAAATCCGGCGCAACACGGCGTGCGGGCGCGACGAGCATGTAAAACGCCCGGGCCTCGACCTGAAGACGAAACGCATTGACGAGCCGGTAGGCGGGGTCGCCGGTTGCGGCGTGACCGCTCCAGCGCGCCAGCACGTCGTGCGCCGCATCCTGATCGTGGCCGCCCTGCGCGCGCACGCGCTCGAGGACTTCGCTCATCAGCGTGCGCCAGCGCTCGAGGAACATCGCGCGGTCGTCCAATTGGATCGACAGGCTGGAGAGAGGCGTGAACGCACGACCAGCCGCGTACAGATCCGCCTTGATTTGCGCGGCACGCGCGCCTCGGTCCATACCATCGTCGCCGATGAGGATGGCATCGTTGCCGCCGACCACCCGCGCATTGGCGGACCAGAGCAGACCGTCCGGTGGATCGAGCACGTGCGGTTGATTCGCTGCATCCAGCCAGCCGTCGAACCCGGCGGACGCGTCGGTGGAGAGCCACGGAACGTCGGAGTCGGGCGCCGCCCGCCGCGGCAGCCGGCCGGCGAGCGCCCAGCCGATGTGGCCGTCGCTGTCCGCGACCATGATGTTCTGTCCCGGGATTCCAAACTGCGCCGCGGCCCGCACGGCATCCGCTGTGGATCGGGTTCGTTCCAGTGAAACCATGTGCAGATTGATCGCGTCGGGGTCCTGCGCAGTCCACTCGAACGCATACCTCCGCCCCTGCCAATCCTTCCCAATCACCGGTCCCCATTGAGTCAACGCCACCTTCAGATGCTCGGTCGCGCCGCCTTTGACGGCGATCGGCTCGTCCACGTAGCGCAGCTCGTGGGGGCCGTCCGCTGTCAGATAGCCGTTGGGATCCTGAGGCGCCGGCACCAGCGTGATGACTCGGGAATATTGGCCGTAGCTGTTGGTGAAGCCCCAGGCGATGTGGCCATTGCTTCCCGCGACGATGGAAGGCGCGCCGGGCAGTGTCACCCCGACGGCATCGAACGCCGCATCCCCCGTCTGCCGCAACCTGACGCGGTACCAAATGATGGGCACTCTGAAGTCCAGATGCATGTCGTTGGCGACGATCGCGGCGCCGTTAGAGGTGCGCGATCCCGCGACCGCCCAGTTATTGCTGCCGAGCTCGAGGTGTCGCAGCACCCGCTCCGGCGGTTGCACCGGCAACCCGATCTGTTTGCGCATGTCCACTTCCGCCGCCCCGGGAATGGCGGGCGCAGCGACGCGGCTGCCGTCGACCGCCGCCTCCCAGTCGGTCGCATCCGCCTCCAGGAATCTCCACAGACTTTCCGGCAGCGCCGAGCGCAGAAGACCGCGCTGCAGCTGACCGTGACCGGAAGAATCCTGGAGCTGCAGAAACATGGCGTGCACGCATAGGATGGTGTCCTCGTCGCGCCAGACTTGCGGACGGCTTCCGAGCAGCCAGTATTCGAAAGGACGGCTGCGCAGTGACTGCAGACCGGCGTTTACGCCGGCGGTGTATGCCTGAATCATCGCCAGGCTGGACGCGTCGGCGCGCGCGATGACGCGCACGGCGACGTCGCGAAATCGATGCACCCTAAGATGCCGATCCTCGGGCAGCAGCGATGCGCCGAGCAACGCGGACAATTCTCCGGCGGCGGCCCGGCGCATCAAGTCCATCTCGAAGAACCGATCTTGGCCGTGCAGATAGCCCAGCGCGCGAGCCAGATCGGCCCGATCGGCACCGGTGATGGTGGGTACGCCGGCCGCATCGCGCTCGATGGTGACCGGGGCGGTGAGCCCGGGAAGTACGGCTCGGCCGTCGATGACCGGAAGGCTGGCGCGCAGGGTGAGCCACGCAGCCAAGGCGGCGGCGAGCACCAAAGCGCCGAGCGCAGCGAGAATGATACGCAGGGAATGCGCGCGCATCATTGCGCGCGACTTTTCGAATCGACGCCCTGACGGTCACATCCATGCTGCCGGGCGTCGGTCCATAGTATCCCGTCGATCGTGCCGAGACGCGCTGCTCGATTCAGCAATTCGAAGCGTGATATGTCAAGCATCAAGGCTCTCCTGGGTGGTAACGCCGCTCGGCGTGTGCGTCGACGTCCCGCCGTGTGAACAGAACGTCGCGGAATCTTTCTTGGGTATGCATCAGCGCCTGGCATGATCAAGGTCGCGCCCGGCACGGCAAATTTCATCCAGGTATCTTAGTGCACGATTGCACGGGCGCGGCAACTCGGTGACAATCCACACATGCAAAAAGCGTTCAAGTTGCACGGCCGCCCCGGTTCCGGCTCGTTCGTCGTTCAAGTCGCGCTGGAAGAGATGGCGGTACCCTACGAGCGCGTCTGGGTGGGAAGCGAGACGGTGGATGTGGAGCGGTTCCGCAAGATCAACCCCACCGGAAAGGTGCCCGCGCTCGAGCTGCCGGATGGAACGGTCATGTTCGAATCCGCGGCCATGATCATCCACCTGTCGCTGCAAAATTCGGGAGCCAAGCTCGCGCCCCCACCGGGTACCGGCCGACACGCGAGCTTCCTGCAGTGGATGAGTTTCATGTCGGCGAATATCTATGATGCCGCGTTGCGTTTTTTCTATTCTTCGCGGTATTCCTCGCGGGGTGAAGCCGACGCTGGGGCGATTCGCGACCAGGCGGCGGCGGATTTTGAGGCCCATTTGTCGTTGGTCGGACGCGGCCTGAATCCGTACGTGCTGGGAGCCGATTATTCTCTCGCGGACCCGTACCTGTACATGCTCGCATCCTGGTTTCCGGAGAAAGAAGGTCTGTTCACCCGCGTGCCGGCGCTCGGCGCGCACGCGGCGAAGATCGCGAGCCGGCCCGCGGTGGCCAAGGTGGAGGCGGACCACGCAAAGCACGGTTGAGCGGGTTCGCGTCAATCCTTGGAGAGCGACGCGAGCGGTGACTGCCAGCCGCCGCCGAGCGCCTTGATCAACAGGACGCTGGCGCTCATGCGCCGGGCTTGGATGTTGACGGCGGTGATCTGCGCCTGCAGCGCCGCGGTCTCTGCAGTCGCCACTTCCAAGAAGGTCACGATCCCGGCGGTGTAGCGATCTTGTGCCTGTTGCAAGGCGGTGCTCGTGGCCTTGACGGCTTCAGCGTCGGTGTCGCTCTCAGCCTTCAGTTCACGCAGCGCTGCCAGGTTGTCCTCGACATCCTGATAAGCGGTGAGCACGGTGTTGCGATAGTCGGCCACTTGTTCCTCATAGGTCGCCCTGGCCTGCGCCGTTTGCGCCACCAGCCGGCCGCCCTCGAAAATCGGCAGCGAGACCTGGGGGCCCACCGACCAGAACCGGCTCGGTACATTGAAGAGATTCGATGTCCGGGTGCTTTCGATTCCGCCCGTGGCGGCGAGCGTGAACCGCGGGAAATAGGCGGCGCGCGCGACCCCGATCTGGGCATTGGCGCCGGCCACGCGGCGTTCGGCCTCGGCGATGTCGGGTCTGCGCTCGAGCAGCGTCGAGGGCAGGCCGGGATCGATGCGGGGCGGCGCCACTTCAATCGGCAGCGGGTTGACCTTCAGGCTGAAAGTGGAGGGATTTTCGCCCACCAGCACCGCGATGGCATGTTCGGCTTGCGCGCGCTGCAAGCGGGCATCCGCCGATTGCGTCAGAGCATTGTCGAATTGCGCCTGGGACTGGGCCACGTCGGACAATGCCGCCGCGCCACCCTTGAACAGATTGGTCTCCAGAGCGAGCGTCTTCTTGTAGTCCTCGACCGTTCGGTCGAGCAGGTTCACCTGCGCATCGGTAGCGCGCAGATTGAAGTAATCCTCCGCCAGCTGCGCGCGCAGCGAGAGCTCGATCGATGCCAGGTCGGCGGCACTTGCCTGCCGGTTCGCGCGGGCGGCCGCAACTTCGTTGCGAACTCTGCCCCAGAGGTCGAATTCATAGGAAAAATCCGCCCCGACGAGGAAATCAGTGAGCAGGGTCGGATAGCCCGGCAGCTCCTTCGGGGCGTTGCTCGAGTAGCGCTGACGCGTTGCGTAAGGATCGGCCGTCAGCGCCGGAAATAGATCGGCTCGAGCGACCCGGTACTGTGCCCGGGCGTACTCGAGTCGGGCGAAAGCCGCCTTCAAGGTCAAATTCGAATCGCGAATCTTCTCTTCCAGGGCGTTCAGCTCGGCATCGTCGTATAAAGTCCACCAGGACCCGCGAGGCGCGGCATCCTGCGGTTGCGCCACCTTCCAGTCCCCGGTTTCCTCCTTGAATTGCGCAGGCGTCTTGGCGGAATCGGGAACCTTGTAAGGCGGTGCGAACGAACAGGCCGCCGCCGCCGCATACAGGATCGCCTGAAAAATGAGTGCGGCAGGCCTCATGAAGCCGGGTCCGCCTTGCTTTTGTCGGAGGGCGGCGGTGCGAGGCGCACCTTCATACCGTCTTCGATGGAGTCGGGCGGATTGACCACGACCGCGTCATCGGGGTCGAGTCCGTGCAGCACCTCGATGGTCTTGCCAAAATCACGGCCCTGATCGATGTTCTTGAGCTTGATGGTCTGGTCCCGCTCGACGACGGCAACCTGCTCACTCTTGCCGCGAAACAAAATGGTGTTGGCGGGCAATCGCAGCGTCTGTGTGCTCGACGGGAGTTTGAAGTGGATCTCGGTATACGAGCCGGGGAATAGCTGCGATTCGCGGTTGTCGAGCTGCAATTCCACCTGCAAAGTGCGGGCGGTAGGGTCCAGCGCATTGGACGTACGGATCGTGTCGGCGGCATAAGTGACGCCGGGCCGCTCCGCGAAGTGCAATTCGGCTTTGAGGCCGGTTGCGGTGACTGCGGCATACGCCTCCGGCACCTGGGCGTAAATGCGCAATCGATGGATGTCCGCCAACCGGAACAGCTCCGTGCCGGGTGCCTGACCCGCATTGATGAGATAGCCCACGTCGGTATTCCTCGCGGTGACGACGCCGTCGAAAGGAGCGATCACCCGCTTGAAGGATTCGAGGTCGTTGAGTCGCGCGACGTTCTGTTGGGCCGAATCGACGGTGGTCTTCTTCGCGGCGGCGTCGGCTGCCCGGTTGTCCGCATCCTGGATGGAGACCGCCTGCGTCTTGAGCAAGCCCTGCCAGCGCTCGTTGGTGATCAGTGATATGGCGAGGTTCGCCTGAGCGGTTGCGAGGTCCGCACGCGCCTGCGCCAATTGTTTGTCCACTTCCGGCGTTTCGATCTCCGCCAACGGATCGCCCTTGTGCACCTTGGCGCCGATGTCGGTGTGCCAAGCCCTGAGATACCCGCTGGTCCTGGCAAAGATCGGCGATTCGATGTAGGCCTGCACGATGCCGGGCAGCACCAGTTCATCTCCGGCGCCACTCAACTGGGGTTTTGCGGTGACGACGGTCGGGAGGGCGTCTTCGGTGCTGGTCTTGCGAAGATCGGAGCGTGTTGAAAGGCGGCTGACGATCCCCCAAACCGCCAGCACCACGGCGATGATGAGGAGTATCACGGCGTAGCGCCGGATCTTCCTTCCAAGTGCATCTCGCCGCGCAGGTTCGATCGGCGGAGTTTTTTGGTGCTGATCGCGCTCAGCCATGTGCTTGCTCCGAATTTGCATGGCGTTTGCGGCCGTGCACCAGCGTAAAGACTGTCGGCACGAAAAACAGGGTGGCGGCAGTGGCGAAAATGAGCCCGCCAATGACGGCCCGGCCGAGAGGCGCATTCTGTTCGCCGCTTTCACCGAGGCCGAGCGCCATGGGGATCATGCCGATGATCATGGCCGTGGCCGTCATGATCACCGGCCGAAGGCGTGTGAAGCCGGCTTCCAAGGCGGCGTCCTTCGCGCTCATTCCATCGTTCATCTGCTCCCGGGCGAAGCTGATCACGAGAACGCTGTTTGCCGTGGCGACTCCCATGCACATGATCGCGCCGGTGAGCGCCGGCACGCTTACCGTGGTATGGGTGAGGAACAGCATCCAAACGATGCCCGCCAACGCGGCGGGGAGCGCCGCAATGATGATCAGGGGATCGAGCAGCGACTGGAAGTTCACGACGATGAGCATGTAAACCAGAATGATGGCTCCGATCAGCCCGAGCAGCAGCCCACGGAACGATTGCTGCATGGTCTCGACCTGGCCCCTCAGATGCATGGCGGATCCCTTGGGAAGGTCTTTCCTGGCCGCATCCAGCACTTCGTTGAATTGCGCTGCCACGAAGCCCAGGTCGGTGCCCTGCACGTTTCCGTAGATGTCGAACGCTACTTGAGAGTTGTAATGGCTGACGACGGCGGGCGCCACGCTGTGATGCATTGCCGCCACGTTCGACAGTATTTGGGAAGTGCCGTCTGCCGCGGGGACGGTGCCGGTGGTTTGGCTGAGCGGCGTGTTGCCGAGATCGTTGAGCGAGGTCAGGCGGTATTGCGGAGTCTGTGCAACCACGTTGTATTGCGTTCCTGACTTCGGGTCGATCCAAAAAGACGGGGTGGTCTGGAAGCTTCCGGACAGCGAGATGAGCAAGTTGGATGCGACGTTCTGCTGCGTGAGGCCGAGAAATTGTGCCTTGGTCCGGTCCACATCGACATTGATCTGCGGATAGTCGTATGCCTGCTGAATGTGCAAGTCCACGGCGCCCGCGATCCCTCTCAGCTTTTGCAGCAGCTTCTTGACGAACGCGCGGTTCGCCTCGACGTTTTGCCCCACCACCTGAACGTCCAGCGGGGAGGGAAGCCCGAAATTCAAGATCTGGCTGACAATGTCGGCCGGCAGGAATTGAAATTGTGTCGACGGGAAGGAAGCGGCCAACTTGGCGCGCAGTTCGCGTTGATAGTCCTCCAGGGAATGATGTCTCTTGGCAAGATTGATGAAAATGTCTGCGTCGCCCGGCCCAACGGGCGCCGAGGTGCTGTACGCCAGATTGATGCCGCTGTACGGCAGGCCGAGATTGTCCACGATGGTGGTGATCTCGCCCGGCCGAACGGTCGCTCGAATCAGCTTTTCGACCTGATCGCAGAGAACGGCGGTGTCCTCGATGCGCGTTCCGGTGCTCGCTCGCAAGTGAAGCTTGAGCTGGCCCGCATCCACGGTCGGGAAGAAGTCCTGACCGAGCCCGGGCAGCGGACCGATCGGAAACGCCACAAGCGCGGTCGCCGCCATGGCCAGCAAGAATATTGCCGCGAACTTGAGGCCGCTGTCGATCGCCAGGCTCAACAGTTCGTGATAGCCGTCGCGCATGCGCGCGAAGGCATGGTCGAAGCTCTCCTGGAAGCGCGCCAGCCGGCCCTTTTGCTGCCGTGAGTCCTCGTCTTGCTTGTTGAGCCAGAATTTCGCGAGCGTCGGGATGAGCGTCCGCGACAGGATGTACGAGGCGAGCATCGCGAAGACGACCGCTTCGGCGAGGGGAATGAACAGGTACTTGGCGATTCCGGCGAGTTGGAACATCGGCACGAACACGATGCAGATGGACAGGGTCGATACCAGCGCCGGGAGGGCGATTTGGCGGGCGCCGTCGAGGATGGCCTGTTCCACCTCGGCGCCCTGCTCGAGGTGATAGTTGATGTTTTCGATGGTCACCGTGGCGTCGTCCACGAGGATGCCGACGGAAAGGGCCAGGCCTCCCAACGTCATGATGTTGATGGTCTCGCCCAGCGCCGAGAGGCAGGCGACCGAGGTGAGAATGGACAGCGGAATGGAGATGGTGATGATCAAGGTGCTGCGCCAGCTGCCGAGAAACAGCAGGATCAGCAGGCCCGTCAGGCCGGCGGCAATGATCCCCTCCCGGATGACGCCGCTGATCGCGGCGCGCACGAACACGGATTGATCGCTCAGCGCCACCAGCTTCAGATCCTGGGGCATGGTGCTGCGCGCGGCGGGGAGCTTCGCGTTGATGCCGTCGATGATGTCCAGGGTCGAGGCGTTGCCGGTCTTCAGCACGGTCATCAAGATGGCACGCTTGCCGTCGACCCGCGCGATATTGGTCTGCGGCGGATAACCGTCGCGCACGTGAGCCACGTCACGGACGTACAGCACTCCGCCGTTCCGTGCCCGGATGGGCAGGTCGTTGAGCTGATCGATTTGCGTCGGGCTGGCATTCAGTTTGACGAAATACTCCCGGGTGTCGATTTTTTCGGTACCGGCGGGCAGGATCAGGTTCTGGGCGCTGATGGCATTCACCACATCGGAACCGGCCAGGCCGCGGGCCCGCAACTGCTGCGGATCGAGGTCGACCTGCACCTCGCGCTGTTTGCCGCCGTAGGGATAAGGAATGGACGCTCCGGCGACGGTCGCGAGCTGGGTCCGAAGGATGTTATTTCCGAGGTCGAAGATCTCCTGTTCGGGAATGGTTTCACTCGACAACGCCAATTGCAGGATCGGGACGCTCGAGGCGTTGTATGAGAGCACGAACGGCGGCGTCGTGCCGGGTGGGGCGGTCTGCAATTGGGTCTGGGAGACGGCGATGATCTGTGCCAGCGACAGGTCTTGATTGGCCTTCGGCTGGAAGAAATATTTCACGACCGCCGTGCCATTCACCGACTGCGATTCGGTGTGCTCCACATCGTTGACTACCGTCTGCGCCGTTCGCTCGGAGAACAACACGATACGATCCGCCATTTCCTCGGGGAGCAGCCCGGTGTAGCGCCAAATCACCGCGGCAATCGGGATCTTGATGTTGGGAAAGATATCCGTCGGCGTCCTGAGGATCGAATAGACGCCCAGAAATACGATCAGCACGGCCAGCATGATGAAGGTGTACGGCCGTTGCAGCGCTACTTTAACGATCCACATGGTCCACTCCGGCCAGGTCGAGTCGTACTATGCCACGGTGAGGCTGCACGATAAGGCCGACGATCGCGTGGTCTTTATCCTACTCAATTTGGTGTTCCGGCGCGCATGACACCGCCTACGATGTTTCGAATAATCTTAACGCACAAAATGATTGTGCAGAAGCGCGGCTGAAGCAGCGCCCGAAACCAATTCAAGGAGACGATGATGAAAAAAATACTGGCGCTGGCCGCCCTGGCGGGTCCGCTGGCCTTCGCCCCGCTCGCGTTCGGAGCCGATGATCCCGATGCGACTTTTTACAAAAAGGCCGCTGAGGGCGGGCTGTTCGAAGTCGATACGGGTAATCAGGCTGCGAAGAGCAGCAACAATCAGCAGATCAAGGATTTTGGTTCGATGTTGGTCACGGACCATACCGCCGCCAATGACAAGCTGAAGGCCCTCGCCGCGTCCAAGAACATCTCGCTGCCGACCAGCGCGACCATGGGTCAGATGGCTCAAAAGGCCAAATTGGACGTGCTCACCGGTGACACGTACGACAAGTCCTTCATCAAAACCCAGATCAAAGCTCATCAGCAGACGATAGCGCTGTTCAAGAAGGAAATTGGCACCGGCCAGGATGCGGATGCCAAGGCGTTCGCCACGGCCACGCTGCCGACGCTGAAGAAGCATTTGAAGCAGGCGCAATCGCTTGCCGGCTCGACCGGCGCTACGTCGTAGGCTCAACGGCCCTTGAGATCGAGTAGATCCGCGCGCGGCGCCATCCACGGCGCCGCGCGCGATGCAACCCTATCCCCGCGCGTTCGGGTCCCGGCGCAGGGCCTGTGCCATGCAGTGGATGCCGCCGCCGGTCTTCGATATCTCGCTCATGTCCACCTCCGCCACCTCGAAGCCATGCGCGCGGAGCTTGACGATCAGTGAACGGCTGGACTTGGGGACGATTACACGAGCGCGCCCAAGCGACATGAAATTACAGCCCAAGTTGACCGTGTCCTCGAAGGGCACATCGATGATCTCGTGACCCTTGGATTTCAGCCACGCGACGATGCCGGGCTCGGTGCAGGCGAGGCAGACTGCAGTGAGCTTATCGGCGATCGGCACGACCATGAGGTCGATGTGCACGTAATATTCATCGAAGAACGCGAGTCGGGTTTCCCAACCCTCTTTCCTGAACCACGCTTCGACCTGGCGGGCGCCTTCCTCCTGGGTGCGTCCGCCGCCGCAGCCGATCAACACACAGCCCTCCTCGATGACGTTGAAGTCGCCGCCCTCGAAGGTTCCGGCCGTGACCATGTCGTAGATCGGAATGCCGAGGCGCTCGTAGGTGCGGATGGCTGCGAAGTTCTCACCGCGCCGCCACCAATTGGCCATCGCCGTGATGACGGCGCCGTACGGGGTCATGACGCTGGAGTCGCGCGAGTACACCTGCATGGGAAGCTCAGCCTGCGCCTCGTGCCAGTGGATCTTCACCCCAAAGTGGGCGTACGCGCTCTGTAGCTCGCGATGCTGTTGCTTGGCGACGGCGATGTCGGCCGGGTGCTCGCGCAGCGTTTTACGCGACAGCGAGCTCGTGGCCATGTGCTTCAAGTGCTCGGCCGGGCCGAGCAGCACGTCGGTAAGGGTGTCGGTCTCGTTCTTGAAACCCCAAAACCCAAGGGGCTTGGTGCCGCCGGCGGCCTGCCGGCGCTGAAGCTGGAATGGTTCGGTTGCCACCGAAGCCTTGGCGGTAATCATGGTTCAACTCCTATGGGTGATCCTTGAAGGAATAATTCAGGTCCAATCCGATCGTCCTCGGCCGGCCCACGAAATAGGCTCGGTCGTGAGCCGGGCCGGGTGTGGTGGAAACCGAGGTCGCGGCCTCCTGATTGGTGAGATTGTTCACGAAGGCATCGACCCGCCAGGACCCGGCGAACCCGAAGCCCGCCCGGGCGTTCACCAGGGCGAAGCCGGGAAGATCGGTCGCGGTCGGCGAATGCGGCAGGGCGGTCCAGAAATCGCTTCGGTAGGATGCATCGAGACGCGCATGGAAGTCGCGGTTGCCGGCGATCGGCAGCGAGTAGTCCAAGGCGGCGGTCGCTTGCTGCTTCGACACTCCCGGCAGCCGGTCGCCGGACACGCCGACGAGATCCGGAATGATGCCCCGCTCGAAGCTGGACGTGAGAATGGCATCGGTGTAGCTATAACCGAGCTCCAGCTTGGTGGAGTCGAGCAGCACCAGTGTCAGTTCCGACTCCGCGCCCCTCGAGCGCGCCGTGTTGCCGTTGGTTACGAAGTCGAACCCGCCGGTGACGGTATACGCCTCGATCTGCGGATCCTTCCAGTCGATGTTGTAAAGGGTGAACGTGTAGCTCGAGCCGTGGCCGAAGGAGCCCTTGATGCCCACTTCGGTGTTGCGCGCCTCATCGGGCTTGTAGGTCTGGATCGCCGGCGTTTCGCAGTAGTAGCAATTGCCGATCGGCAGGGCGTTGACGCCGCCACGCCGGAAACCCTCCGACCAAGTCACGTAGACCAGGGTCCGCGGGGCGATCTCATAGGAGGTGTTGAATTTGAACACCTGATTGCGGAATCCCTTGGCGTTGGAATCCTCCGTCAGGCCGTTCTCTGCGGTGCCCGATTGCGAGCAAAACGTTCCGCACATCGGCAGCGTTTGGATCAGGCTCTGATCGTAATGCTGCCAGAAAACCCGGACCCCGCCGGTCGCCTGCCACTTGTCGGTGAAGTGGTAGGAGGTTTCGTTGAACAGCGCGAAATCGCTGAATTGTACGTGCCGGTCCAGGGAGAAATTCAAATCGGGATAGGGATTGAGCGACGGTCTGACGCCTCCCTTGTAGTACTGGATCACATCGCCGAACGAGGGGTAGGGACACGACACCGCATTGAACGTCGTGCAGCCGGCCGGCTGCCCGGTACCCGGCAGCTGGCTCCAGCTCGCGAATCCGAGAATCGGCTCCACCTGAGACAATGTCTGCGTGCGGTTGTTGTAGTACGCGCCGGCAACCCAATCCCAGGGCCCCGACTCCTTCGATACCAGACGCAATTCCTCGGTGAACGCCTTGTCGGTCGAATTGTCGATGATGGGCGAGAGAATGCGCGGATAATTGCCGTAATAGGCGGCCAGCGATTCGATCAACCCGGTCAGATCGTACTGGCTGAACGCCGACTGGCTGGTGTACGAGGAGTCCGACGAGACGGACGCGAAGCCTGCATCGTAGGAAAAGTCCACCGCACCCAAGTCCGTTTGAAACGAGCCGGGCTGATCCATATAAAGAGTCTGGTCGTAGCGCTCGCCGGGAAGAACCTGCGAATAGCCTCCGGATTGGTCGGTTTGATGCTGGTAACTCACCGTGAGTTTGAGGGCATCGGTTGGCTTCCAGAGAAATGCGGCTCGCGCGTACCAGGTCTCGGAATGATCGACGCCGCGCTGCTCGCTGAACAGCGCCGGGCTGGTGACGGGATCTGCCGGATCGGCCAGGATGGGCTGCGCGTTCGGCCCGAGTTCCGCGACCTTCAACGCGTCCGTGAACCCGGCGAGCTTCTCGTACCCGCCCGATGCGCGAAAGGCCATCGTATCGCTGATCGGCAGGTTGCCGATGAAGTCCACGGCCTCCGACGGATTCGCCGCATTGGCGGTATGCGAGGCGCGTGTCGCTACGTCGAATTCCGTGGTGGTCGGATCCGGCTCGTTGTGAATCAAGCGCACGGTGCCGCCCACCGACCCCGATCCGTACAGCGTGCCCTGCGGTCCGCGCAGCACCTCGACCCTCGCGATGTCGGTCATCTTCAGGTTCGCGAACAGCGGCGTCTCGTCGACGTAGGTGGAGACCAGCGGCGCCGCGATTTCCTGGCTCTCCGCATTCACGCTGCTGGCATTCAGCCCGCGGATGGTCAGGGTGTCGTTGATGTTGCTCGCGCGCGGACCGAGATCGGGCGATACCAGACCGGGAATCATGTGGGTGAGCCCCTGCAGATCCGTCACTCCCGCAGCGGCGATATCGGCCGCGCCCACGGCCGATATGTTGTACGGGATGTCGGAGACCGTTTGGTTTCGGCGGGTCGCGGTCACCACGATTTCCTCGAGATCGTCCGCCGCGTAAGCCTGCACCGCCTGCAGCTGCGCCGCGGCGGCCAGCACGGCGGACACCGCGGCCGCCAGGCGTGTGCGCCCCGACAGCACGGTGCGCGGCATCGCCCGGTTCGGATCAGTCATTCGGGATCCCTCGCTTGCTTTTTTGGCCGCTCGGCGGCCGGGCCGCCGAGAGCGGTGTCGGCCGAGTATGGTTGAGGGGGCGCGCGCTGAAGTGCATAATTTTCAATTTTGAGGTGAATATTTCTCACCCCACGAAATCGCGGATTCCCCCGCTTCATGCGCTGCAGGCGTTGGATGCGTTCGCGCGCCTCGGGACGGTGTGGGAGGCCGCGGAGGATCTCGGAATCACCCGCAGCGCCGTCAGCCATCGATTGAGCGTGCTCGAATCCGCGCTCGGGTTCGAGCTGGCGGCGCGCAGCGGCAAGGGGGTGGCGCTCACGCCGCGCGGCAGACGCTACGCCGAGGATGTCCGAAAATCCCTGGCACTCCTCGCCGGGGCGCAGGAGGACGGCGCCGGCAAACCCGTCGAGGGGGAGCTCTGCATCTCCTCAACACCCGGTTTCGCGTCGATGTGGTTGTGCAACCACGTGGCCTCGTTTCACGAGCAATATCCGAATCTGGCCCTGCAGATCGTCACCGGCGGCGAGCTGGACGCAGCCTCGGATCGCGACGCCGATCTGTTCATCGTCTTCGGCGACGGAAATTGGCCGCGCCACACCGTGCAGCATTTGTACGATGTCGAGTTTCTTCCCTTATGCAGCCCGGCGCTGCAAAACATGCATGGCGGCTTGAACCAGCCCGCCGATGTGCTGCGTCATCCGTTGCTGCACCTGCGGCAAAAGGACGAGTGGCAGCAGTGGCTGGCGGCAAGCGCCCTCGGTCTCCTTCATGCGCGGCCGGGCGTGATCTTCTCCGATCTGATGCTGGTGCAAACCGCGGCGATCGCGGGTCAGGGAATCATGATGGGTGATGAGATCACATGCGCTGGTGCGCTCGCGGCCGGCCAACTGGTCGCCCCTTTCTCCACCAAGATCAAGGCGCGAGGCGGCTACTACCTGCTGCGCAGCCGGCAACGCCGGTCGAATCCCGGCATGCTCGCATTCACCCGCTGGCTGAACGCGCTGTTCATGCGCATCGGCACCGAGCTCAAGGGCGGCAGATTCTGACAGCGATCAGTGTTTGACAGGCGCAACCGGCGCGAACACCTCGAATTTGAGATCGATGCTCGACCCCGATTCCTGATGGGGTATGCAGGTCGTGTTGCTCACGACGTTGCGAGTTGTGAACATCGGCAATACCTGCGAACGGAATTGCTCGACGAGCTCGCAGTCGCCCAAGCGCAGATCCCGAGGCGAGTGGGACGTGACCGTGACCAGGCGCCACTCACCATTCACGGGCTTGGCATCCGCCGCTGTGTCGCCCTGGGGCGGGGCGAGGGTGGAGAACGTGAGGTCGGCTCGCGCGAACTTGTCCGGCCGGCCGAATCCGGAAGCGCAGGCGCCGGCCTGCGACTTCGCGTCCGCTCGTGCACCGGCCGCAAGCAGCAGCAACCTGAGCTTGTCGGCCAGGCCGTCGCAGGAATAAGTGGAGGTGAATCCCATGAACTGGAAGGAATATTTGTGGCTCTGCCAGATTCCGGGGGTCGCCGACGATGCGGTGTCGTCGGCGCGAGCGGTCGCGGATGCCAGCCAAGCGCCGGCGATGGCCAGGGCGCAGGCAATGCCTGCCGAGACGGCGAGCGGGTGACGGCGTGCCTTCATGATGTCCTCCAAAATCGAGCATAACGTATCGGCCGCCAAAAGGTTGACCATGCCGAACGGCGCAGGAGCGGGGCCAAAAATACAAATTTGAGGCCCTTGCTGCCATACTGCGCGATCGATTGCGGTACTGGCGCATTGAGCTCCCGGAATTGCCGATGAAGACCAACGATGCGAAGGAGGATCGACGCCAGGCGGCGCTGGATTACCACGAATTCCCGACGCACGGGAAGATCTCGATCGCTCCCACCAAGCAGCTGGTCAATCAAAGCGACCTCGCGCTCGCGTATTCGCCGGGCGTCGCGGCGGCCTGTGATGCAATCGTCGCGGACCCTCTTTCGGCTTTCCGCTTCACGGCCCGAGGGAATCTGGTCGGCGTGGTCACCAACGGGACCGCGGTGCTCGGCCTTGGCGCCATCGGACCGCTGGCGGCCAAGCCGGTGATGGAAGGCAAGGCGGTGCTGTTCAAGAAATTCGCCGGCATCGACGTATTCGACATCGAGATCGATCAACCGGATCCTTTCAAGCTGGTCGAGGTCATCGCCTCGCTCGAGCCCACGTTCGGGGCGATCAATCTGGAGGACATCAAGGCGCCGGAGTGCTTCATCGTGGAGCGGGAGCTGCGCAAGCGAATGAAGATCCCGGTGTTTCACGATGATCAGCACGGGACGGCCATCACGGTGGGGGCCGCGGTCCTCAACGGCCTCATGGTCTGCGGCAAGCAAATAGACCGGGTGAAATTCGTGGTCAGCGGAGCGGGGGCCGCGGCGCTCGCCTGTGTGGAGCTGCTGCTCGATCTGGGTCTCAAGCGCGAGAACATCTGGCTGACCGACCTCGCCGGCGTGGTCTTTGCCGGACGCAAGGAGCTCATGGATCCCGAGAAGGCGAAGTTCGCGCAGGTTACCTCCGCGAGAAGTCTCGCAGAGATCATCGGCGGAGCGGACGTGTTCCTGGGACTTTCGGCGGGCGGTGTGCTGACGCAGGACATGGTGCGGCAGATGGCTGCCAAACCTTTGATCCTGGCGCTCGCCAACCCCACGCCGGAAATCCTGCCGCACGAGGCGATGGCCGCGCGTCCGGACGCGGTGATGGCGACCGGCCGCAGCGATTATCCAAACCAGGTGAACAATGTCCTGTGCTTCCCGTTCATTTTCCGCGGAGCACTCGATGTGGGAGCGACGACCATTACCCGGGAGATGGAGATCGCCGCCGTGCACGCGCTCGCCGATCTCGCGCGGCGGGAGCAAAGCGACGTCGTGGCCGCCGCTTATGGCGGCGTCGAGGATTTGAGCTTCGGTCCCGGCTATCTCATCCCCAAACCTTTCGATCCCCGCCTCATCGTGAAGATTGCTCCGGCGGTCGCCAAGGCAGCGATGGATTCGGGCGTTGCGCGCCGGCCGATCGCCGACCTGGATGCGTACAGCGAGCGCCTGCAGCAATTCGTTTATCACAGCGGCACGCTGATGCAGCCGATTTATGCCGCCGCACGCAAGATCGCGCCGGAACGCAGCCGCATCGTCTACGCGGAAGGGGAGGATGAGCGGGTGCTGCGTGCGGTGCAGATCGCGGTCGACGAAAAATTGGCTGTTCCCGTGCTCGTCGGACGGCCGTCGGTGATCGAGCGGGGCATCAAGCGCTGCGGACTTCGGATCCGGATCGGCGAGCATTTGACCGTCGTCAACCCCGACCACGACGAGCGCTACCGCGAATACTGGCAGTCCTATCACCGACTCACGCGCAGGAACGGCGTGACCCCGCAGTACGCGAAGCTCGAGATGCGGCGGCGGACCACGCTGATCGCCGCGATGCTGCTTAAGAAAGGGGAGGCCGACGGGCTGATCTGCGGCACCATCTCGACCACGTCACGGCACTTGAAATACATCGATCGAGTCATCGGTCGCCGCTCCGGTGTGAACGTGTATGGCGCAATGAGTGGACTGATCCTGCCGGGCCGCCAGGTATTCCTGGTCGACACTCACGTAAATCTGGATCCAACCGCGGAACAGCTGGCGGAGATCACCCAGCTCGCTGCCGAACAATTGCGCGCATTCGGCCTCATCCCCAAGGCGGCTCTGCTGTCGCATTCGAACTTCGGCACGAGCGATGCGCCGTCGGCGCTCAAGATGCGTGCGACCCTGGCGCTGTTGAGCGCGCGTGCGCCTGATCTCGAGGTCGACGGCGAGATGCACGGCGACTGCGCGCTCGACGAAGCGGCCCGCAAGGCGGTGCTGCC